>NZ_CP012333.1:5145000-5935000 GCF_001263205.1 Labilithrix luteola | reverse complement strand
GCCAAATACGCTCTTCGTGGTTCAAATCGAAGGATGGCAGCCGCCAGCTCGATCGAAGCGTCAACAAGTAGTCTCGATAGACCACGAGCGACAGTTCAGACAACGCGCAGCTCGCGGAGAACGCGTCCTGTGTCGAGTGTCACCACGACGAGACGCCCGTAGTCGTCGAACGCGACGAGCCGATGACCGCGGAGCCTGGCGTAGAGGCGTCGCTGTAACGAGAGCAAGCGACCGGAATTCGCGCGATCCGGTGGGGCATCCAAGCGAATCTCGCACATCGGCCGCCACGTGCCGGCCTCGACGACGCAAAGGACGAGACCGTGCTCGCTTCGCGAAGGGAACACGTGCCACGCGTGGTTCCCGATTGGAGCGAGGGGGGACGCGACCTCCGGAATGATGCGCGTCTGCCATCCTTCGTTCCAACATCGCGCGACCAGCACGGGCGCGTCGTCGGATGCCACCGCGTGCTGGAAGTCGAGAACCGCGCCCCCCGCCGAGACAACCAGCGTTTCCGCCCGCGGATGTGGCGACGGTTCGAGTGTCACGTCCGCTCGGGAACGAAGGACGTGCCGCTTCGTCTCGAACGTCCATCGGACGGGTACCCCATCGTCGGACACGACGAGAACGGCGAGGACAACCGATGAATCGTGCTCCGGCTTCCCTTCCCTGGACGTCCGCTCGATCGACGAAACGCGTCCGCGCCCGTCCGCCATTGCCGACACACTCCATAGGTGCGTCCACTCGTCGTCGAGGGCGTCGATCGCAAACAGCGTGTCTCGGTAGGACACGTACCAAATTCCGCCGTCGAAATCCGTTGCATGGGCATCGATCCGCGCATCACACCAGGATCGAAGACGACGCGTGACCAAGTCCAAGCGCGCGAGTTGGGTGGTCTCCCCGCGCCTCGTCACGACGATGGCGCGCGTGCCGTGGTCGGAAAGAACGATGCGATGCGCCGGCTCTTTGAACTGCACGAGCAGCGTTCCATCGGGAGAAAGAAGCCGTAGCCCCATTTCCCCGAGCGCGAGAAGCCATCCACCGCCCGGCAGCTCGACCGCGTCGAGAATCGAGACCGCGCCGACGTCCGTCCGGGCACGATGGTGAATCGTTGGGGCCTTCATCGAAAGACTCCCCGTCGACTCGTGCCACATCGATGGGGATTCGCCCTCCACTGGACCTTCGGCGTGCCCGAACGTCGTGAGTTGCGCCGTCAGCTCGACGTCGTCGGAAAGCGCCGGCTCGAGCCCCTCACCGTCGAACGAGGCCACGACGATCGCGACGTCATCGACAGCCGAAGAAGCCTGGGCCTTTGCGAGCAAGTCCGCGCACGCGAGCTCACACGTGGCAAGGACGAGCGAGTGACGCATACGTTCCTCGTCGAGCACGCGCCAGAGCCCCTCGGAACACAAGAAGATTACATCGCCGCGACGCAGTTCGAAACTGACGAGGTCATAGGACAGCCTGACGCCCCCACCGAAGGAGGACACGAGCACGTTGTCGTGTTGCTCCAAGGTCACGTCGAGACTCTCGCCGCAACGCCGACGGTACTCTTTCAACGAATGTTCGGTGACGATCTGCGTGAGCTTTCGGCCACGCAGGACATATGCGCGGGCGCTACCGACGTGAGCGACGATCAAGGCCGTCCCCACGACCGTGGCAAACGTCCCGCTCGTCAGTGCAGTGAGTTGCGGTTGTCGTTGCTTCGCGCGTAGAAGCTCGCGATTGGCGAAGCGGCATGCCTCGCCGAGCGTCGCCGACGCGTGGTCGCGGGAGGGGATGGCGCCTTGGAGCGCAAGGTGTGCGCCGCGAAGCCTTTCCCAGACATGCCGAGCGACGAACGTCGCGGCCGATCCCTCGGTCCCCGCCAACCCTCCCACGCCATCGAGCACCGCGAACAAGACGCCCCGCTCCGAGACATCACCCGCGAGCGTCGCCCTCCACGGAGCGGACCCGTCGAGAAGGCTTACGAACGCGGCGTTCTCGGCGGCTTGTTTTGCGGCTCCCGGCGCCGAGCTCACCACCGCCCGCACCCCGACATGCGGGCAGTCCTCGCGCGCGGCCGATCGCGTCGGCGTCTTCTTGACGTCGACGCGCAAGGCATCGTCTGCCGCGATCTCCAGCAGCTTCTGAATACGTCGCTCGTGATCCTTGTCGCGGACACCGTTCGCGCGCGACAACGACTCGCGAACCACGACTTTGGCGAGCAATCGCGTGGCTTCATTGGGCACATGAGCCGCGAGCTCGCGCGCCATCGCAACGAGTCCAGCATCGTCATCGTCGTTCAGGGCCATCCGACGAAACGTCTCGTGCGCGACCGAAAACGTCTCGGGGGACAAGACGAGCTTCTTCACGAGCGCGCGCATGCCCGTGATGCCGCCCGCCGCCACGGCATGTTCGAGCCATACCTTCGCGAGGGAGCGCGCTTCGTCGATCGACCAGACGACGTCCACGGCCGCCGCGAACGCGCCCTGGTCGGCGAGGACCTCCGCCCAAAGCATGCGCAGCGCCCGACCGGCAGCAGCGTCCGACCGCTCCAACAGGTGAACGGCTTCGGCGAACGAACCGGTTCGACGCGCGATCGAAATCGCGCGCTGCTTGTCTCCCGCGAGAAACCAGGCTCGGACCACGATGCCGGGCGGCAACTCGCGGGCTTCCGCGAGCTGCGCCGCGAGCACGTAGCGTCGGTGCTTCTGCAGAAAAGCGACGGCTTCTTCGGTCGCTTGGAGAAGCTCGGCGAGGACGAACGCCGCCTTGTCGATCTCGCCGCGGTTCGCAAGGACGGTCGCGAGCGCGCGATACTTCTCTTTCAGGAGACCGAAGAGCCTAGGGCCGAGGGCCACCGAGGCGTCCAGCGTGGTTTTCGCAATCCGAATCTCGAACGATTGACGTTCGGCAAACGACAACGCCATCTCCGATTCGGAGACCGCGGCCTCGTCGCCGTGCGTCGGAATACCACGCCGCAAGACTTCGTCGAAGTCGCCGCGTTCGAAGGCGTCGAATAGCTCGGAAACGTAGGCCGCATGCTTGCGCCCGAGCCATGGTCCGATGCGCCCCCACACGAGCAGGCGAGCAGCAACGCGACGGAACCAGCTCGAAAGCAGATGGCCGAGTGTCGGGCCATGGGTTAGCGAGAGCGACGACGTTGCCCGCTTCGACGTGGACCGCGCCCAACCATCGAGCACCGCCGCGAGCACGGACAAGAGGCGAGCGACCAGGCCTGGGACAGGCAGCCCACTCCACGACCGTGGCCCCGAAGTCGACGAAACGGTCATCGACTTCGCGGGCGCGGGGGCAGTTGCCATCGTCGAGAGAGCCGCCAGCAGGCCGTCGGCTTCGCCCGTCTTCGGCGGAGCTCCGAATACGGACCGTACATCCTTCGAAGCCGGCAACGTCCGTTCGACGGAGGGAGCGACGTCGTCACCCAACGCCGATACTTCCGTAACGGGGAGGAAGGACGAAACGTCGATCCAAGTTGCCACGTCGACGGGCTCGCCGTCGAGCACGTGGACCGTAGCGATACCGCCGGCTGCTAGCACAACATGTTCGCCACTCGCGCCGCCGAGCGCCAACGACGGATGTTCCGCGAGCAATCGATGCCGCTCGTCCGGGTCGAGGGGCAGTCCCGCGAGCCATCGCTCGTTCCGCACGAGGAGCGTGCCGCTCGCAACATTGCAGCGTCGAAGCGCATCTCGACGAAAACGAATGACGTACGAATCTTCGAGGCGGTCGACAGTTCCGCCTTCGCGGACCAGCTCGCGAAGGACCCGCGAGCGTGCTTGCTCCTCGGCCGACGTGCGAGCATCGACGACGATGCCTGCGGCGAGGACGGCCCCTCGATGGGTCGGCCGACGAGGACGTAAGGGAGCCATCAGCCCACGACCTCGCCGGCGGCCAGGCGGAGAAGTTCCTGGTTCGCCGCGGTCGAGAAGACGACCAGCTCCCCCGTCTCCGTGAGATAGGCAATCTCGCGCGACACATCGCTCACGGTGATCGAGGCGATCCGCGATGAAGAGCGAAAAAGCAGCTTCTCCGCGCTCGACGTCTTGATCCAGACGCCCATGCGATCAGCGTCGAGGACGACGAGGTAGGTCGTCAGCGGTGGCCCGAGGATCTCGACGCAGCCGATGCACGTGCTCCCCGCAGACAGTCGAACGTGCGTCACTTCGTCTTGTCGCACGAGCGTCCACGTCGTCTCGGATCGCCGATGAACCACGGTCCGGGACATCGCTTCGTCGCCGAAGAAGGCCTCTGTCGTCAACGATGGAGACGAGAGCCGAACACCGTTGGGGACGTACTCGGTCCGGCCCGTGGGCGAAACTTGCGTGGTCACGACGTGCGGAGGAGAAGGCTTTCCCACGAGCACCGCGAACCCCCTCCACGTCGGTCGCCAGGCCATCACACCGCAAACGTCGGTATGGGAGAAGCCAACGTCCGTCGCTTCGACGAGTCTCCCGTCTCCGTCGACCCAAAAAGTACGGGTCGATCCGACCGTTCCCAGCGCCCGCATCCGTGGCGGCGCGGACGGCATGGTCCCATGCGTCGCCGTGATGCGCGTGCTTCGATTAATCGTGTTTCCACGCTTGGAGAGTACGTGGAGAACGTATCCATCGTCATCGCGGACCACGACCTTCGTTCGTTTCTCGCACAGACCGACCGCGACGACCTCCGCGTTGGCCCGAAAGCTCACGACCCCGACGGCTCCAGGATTCGCTCGTGCCGAATTCGGAATAGGAATCGTCACGAGTTCGCCGGCCATGCCTCTCGCCCAGAGACGTCGCCCATCGAAGGAGAACACCAATGGGCTCGCGGCAGCGAGTCGGGTCGTCGTTCGGCGACGCGGCGGGCCGTCCTGGAACGGATCCCGAAGGATACGGCTGAGGGCGCCCGTGGGCGGCAGCTCCAGAACACACGTCCGGCCCCGCATCGATTCCCGACGATGGACGCGGACCTCGACGCGCGGCGCGACGCCGAGCTCCAACGACTCCACGACCGCAATTCGTTCCGCTCCGAGGGACGACGAGCTCGTCTCCAAACGATCGGAGCCGATGACCCAGCGCTCCGCCCAAGGTCGGCCTTTCAGACGCGTCTTCCAACGTTCTGCATCGATGCCCGACGGCCGAGCGTCCGAGCGCGAAGCGAGAAATGTCCGCACCCCCGCTTTCGTGACACTCTCGTGAACGATGGTATTGGGGTCTTGGAGAAGGCCCCATGCCAGCCGACGACCGGAGGTCTCGGCCCGGCGTGCAAGCACGATCAGAAGCGCCAGCTGCACGACGCGTGGTGCACCGAGCTGGTCGCAGCCAGCATCGAAGAGCACGACCGAGTGACTTGCTTCGGTGTCGGACCGTCGCGCGAGCTCGAAGAAAGAATGCTCTCCCGCCATGGCGCGACGAACGAATTCCTCCGGCAGCGCTTCCTGAAGAAGCCACTCCGAAGGCAACAGTCGCTCGTACGAACCGCGTCGCGACAGTCCCGAAAAGCCATCGAATTCCCCCTGCGTCGCCGCCCGGGTTCCGGCGGGTCCGAGAACGAACGCTAGGCGATCCGCCAACAGACCGAGGTCCCGCGCGACGGCTTCGGGGAAGAGCTCGAGCTGCTTTTGCCAGCGAGCGAGCGACTTCGGCAAAGCTACGGATGCCGGGCTCATGACGCCCACTCGGCGAGCCAGGCGACGAGTCGAGAGCGTGCGATGCTGCGCGCGGACACGACGGACACGAGGCGGGGTGGGTTCGATAGGACGGCAAGCGGCGGCTCGATGTTCCCGGCCTGACGCACGAGAGCGCGTTCGAACGCGTCGAGCGGCACGTCTGGACGAACTTGCGTCGGAAGAAGAAGCCGCGGAGCTTGGGGGTCTTGGCCCAAATACGACACGCCGTCGGCCCAAGGCAGATCCACCGTCGGCCCGAGAACCAGCAATCCGTCGGCCCAGCTCAGGCCACGGAGCGTCGCGAGCGCTGCGTCGTCGCGTGCAAGCAGACGCTCGGCGAGCGAACGAGCGACGTCGCCGAATCCAAACACCGCTCGAGGTTCGAGGGGTACATCGCGGGGCACGAACGCCACCATGGGCAGCTCACCCGAGTAAAGGTCGCTCCCCGAGGACAGCGACGACTCGCGAACGAAGGTGGGAAATCTCTTCGGGCATCGTCGCCGTCGTGAACGTGGCGTCGATTTCGCGCGCGATGGCTTCGACTTGGAGACGCCATGCCCCCTCGCCTTCGGTTGCCGTCGGGCGCGCGGCGAACGTCGCGGCGGCGTCTTTCAGCAGCAAGGCAGAGCGTGCAGGCGGAGAAAGCGACCCTTCGGCGGCGGCGGCGAGAAGGCTCACGTTCTCGGAACGCACGAGCAAGTCGCGGAGCGCATCGCGACCGACGCGCTGGGCCTCCTCCGTCGGCAGAGCGAAGACGAGCGGCCACAAGTCTGCGTCCGTGGCTTCCGATCGCCCCGCAAGCACCGCTGCAGCCGCGACCAGACGCTGGACTCTCACGACTCTACGATCGCTCCACTCGATGCCAGCCGCGCGAAGTGTCCGCACGGCGCGGGCGAGAGCCGGGCGCACGTTCGTGAGGTTCATCGCGAATGCTGCGCGGGAGAGCGCGTCGACGTCCGCCATCGACGTTGGCTCGCCGCCCACGTTCGTTTCACCGTCGTCGCGTGGAGCGACAGCTTCTCCGCTCCACCCGGCCTCGAGCAGGTCCTCGAGCACCGCATCTTCCACCGGCGCCACGAACACGCGGGCGAGAAATCGATCCGCAAATGCGGAGAGCTGTTCGTCGTCCGGCAGGCGGTTCGCGGCCCCGACGCAGACCCGCATGGGACACGACAACGTCGTGTGTCCGCGACGGAACATACGCTCGTTCAGGATCCCGAGCAGCGTGTTGAGAATCGCCGTGGAGCCGAGAAAGACCTCGTCCAGGAAAGCGACTTCGGCTTCCGGCAGCATGCCTGCCGTCGAGGTCTCGACGATGCCTTCCTTCAGTTTTCGCAGGTCGACGGGGCCAAAGAGCTCCGACGGCTCGGTGAAGCGGCCCAGGAGGTATTCGAAGTACACGCCGTCGAGACGACGGGCGATCCTGCGAACCGCTTCGCTCTTTGCCGTTCCTGGGGGACCGACGACGAGCAGGTGCTCCTTCGCGACCGCACACAGCACGACGAGTTCGACGATGGACTGACGGTCGACGAGACCGCGGCACGCTTCGGCGATCGAGCGCTTTACCCTCGTGACGGCAGCACTGAGGTTGGACACGCGCCATGGATAGCATGGGGCCGCGCTCGCCCCAATCGACGGAGGAACGTCGGGGAGGCAGGAGACGCGAAGGCGCGCTTCGTCCCCAATGGCCTGTTCTCAGTGACGCCGCGTCAATCCGTTGCGAAGGGACGCCAGCCCGACTAGCACGAAGCCACGCATGTATCTCGAAGACAGCCGTCTGAGCAAAGAACGCAAGGCACTCGCACTCCTCAACGCAGACATCGAGCGGCTCGAGCAAGAGCTCGCCAAGAAGAAGAACGACTACTGGCAGAGGGTGGCCGCGCTGGGGCCCAAGGTCAGCCCCGCCGAGAAGTCGGCGACGGCCGAAAAGAGCACCGAAAGCGAGATGGAACTGGCGGAAGCCGCCCCCGTCGCGAAGCCCGCCGAAGCCGAGCGCGCTCCGAAGCCGTCAAAGAAGGCGTCGCGCAAGGAGCCTGAGGCAACCGAGGAAGAGGAGACCGAGGAGGCGGAGGAAGAGGAGACCGATCCGATGCTCGAGGAGCTCCTCGAGGTCGTGCGCGGACGCAAAGAAGGGCTTCGCGCAGAAGATATCCGCACGGAGCTCGGGTGGGAGAAGAGCGAGCTCAAGCGCGTCGTGGACGCAGCTTTGGAATCCGGACAGCTCTCGAAGAAGGGTGACCGGCGCTCGACGACGTATCACGCGCGGTAATCGCGCTTCTTAGCGACGACGCGGGCGACAGGAGAACTCCCGTCGCCCGCGTTCTCATTTGGCTACTTCGAGCAGAACAGGTTGGCTTCGGACTGGCGGCTCACGCGCACCAGGTCCACGTCGCCGGTGAAGGCGTCGCTCGCGGGCTCGCCCCAGCGGGCGCCGACCATGACACCCGTCGCAGCGTTGCTCAGGATTGGCTGACCAGGCGCGCGGTCGAACGAGGCGACCTGGGTGCAGCCGACCTGGAGGGTCACCCGCTCGCCGTCGGAGGCGAGCTGGATCTCCTGCCACGTGGAGGCGTCGCTCAGCGGGACGAGCAGCCTCTTCTGCTGCCGCGGGAGCTCCACGAGCAGCGAGTGACGCGAGAGCTGCACGTTCAGCGCCGTCGATGACGCCGTGCCGAGCGAGAACAACGTGTGGAGCTCGTCGGCCTGGGTGCGCGCGCGGAGGAGCACACTGAAGCGCTCGCCGACGAGCGTGTCGTTCAACACCGAACCGTCGATCGTGCTGGCCTGGACGTTACCGTCGAGGTGCAGCATCTCGTCGACGGCGCCGTCGCCGGCTTGCGTAGGCGCCTGCGTGACCGGCGCGAAGGCCATGTCGCCCAGGTAGAGCGAATTGCCGTACGCCGAGTGATCGTTCAGGCATGGGCCCGTGCAGTTCGCGTCGGTATCCATGGTCCAGAACCCGAGTACGAAGCCGTCGATCGGCATGTATTCGACTCGGTTCGTCACCACTTCGCCCGGCACCTCGACCACACGGTCTTCGTAGTGGATCTCGTCCTGCGGATCATCGCTGCCGCCACAACCGACGAGCAGCGCCATGCAGGCGGCGAGAGGCATTCCATAGTTGAGCAACTTCACGTTCGTTCTCCTCAGCGTGCCGAGCGGGGCGAGAGCACGGTGTCGTCGACCACGGTGCCGTTCAACGTGCGGGTCAGCACATTGAGCTGGCCGCCACGGATCTGAAGCGTGGTGTAGGTGTTGACGTTGTCGTCGAAGAGCACGTCGGCGAAGCGCGCGATGCCGGTGCCGTTGTTGTCGTAGTACTTCGCCGAGTCCGAGCCGGCGATCAGGTACGTGGCGCCTGCGGGGTTCGGTTGTCCCGACAGCAGCGGGAGGCTGCGCGAATACATATGATCGTGGCCGGAGATGACGAGGTCGATGCCCGCCTCGTCGACGACCTGCGGGAGGTACTTCATCACGCGGCCGTTACCCGACTCGGGATTCCCGTTGTACGGCGGGCGATGGAGCATGACGAGCTTCCACGTCTTGGTGGATGCCGTCATGTCGGCCAGCAGCCACGTCATCATCTTCGTCCAGTCGCCTTCGTCGGCGAGCTCGCTGCTGATGACCGCGACATGCGCATTACCGTAATCGAAGCTGTAGACCGCTTTGTCGAGCGGCGAGGCAACTCCGCTGTTGCGCTGCGGATAGGGGAACATCGCGGCGAACTTGTCCGCGCCCTCGTTGAGGACTTCGTGGTTGCCCTCGGCCGTCACGAAGAGCCGCGAGTCCATCATGTCCTCGCCCTCCATCGCCTCGAGGAAGAGACGCACGAGGCGGTAGTCGGTGAGGTCGTCGGTGACGTCACCCGCGTGCATGATGAGGTCGCCCTTCGGGAGCTGCGCCTGCATCTTCCGGTAAAGCTCGGTGACCAAGCCGTTGCCGTTGAAGACGTTGGTGTCCGAGAGCGTCTGGGTGTCGCCGAACAGATGGATATTCACCTGGTCGTCGCCGTCGTCGGTGGTGAAGCGTCGCTCGGTGGCAACGTTGGCGGCGCCGTCCCCCACCTGGTAGCGGTACTGCGTCCCCGGCGCGAGGTTGTCGAGCGTGACGTGGTGGACGCGCACGACGCCGGCCTCCGTACCGTAGAAGAACGGGAGGATGGTCGAGGTGCCTTCGCGCGTCTGGTCGAGCGAGCCGGTGCCGAAGCGAACCTGCGAGCCCGTCACGTCGGTAGACGTGTACCAGGTGACGTTGACGCTCCGCGTGTCCTGGCCCGGCGTCAGGTAGAGATAGCGCGGGCTCGGGGTCAGCCGCTCGACGAGGGTTTGCACCTGGGTCATGAGCGACGAGCCCTGGGCGTCGTAGGCGCGATAGAGCGCGGTCGACGAATTGGTGACGCTCGGCAGCGGCACCGTGAGCTTGCCCTCGCTGTCCGTGGTGCCGAGGACCGTGATGTTCGCGATCGTGTCGTTCGCGCTGTTGTACGTAAAGGTCTCGACCGTCACGCCAGGCGCGGGCTTGCCGACCGGGTCGACCACCAGCATCTGCAGCGCCGAGCCACTGATGCCCCACTGGGTCATGAGGCGGTAGCGGCTGCCGACCTCCTTGCGGATCACCGGATGATAGAACGTGGCGCCGTCGAGCGTTCCGTTGACCACGACCGAGACGGCCGTGTTCTGGACGTAGTCGCGTACGTGCAGCTTCAGGTAGGCAACGACGCTCGTGCCGGGGCCGAAGCCGGTGAAGTGGCCGTCCCAGTGACCGACGCGGCTCGTGACGTTGGCGGCGTGGAGGTCGGCGTCGACCACCGTCATGTCGGCCTTGGTGGCGTCGTAGTCGAGCGACAGCCCCAGGTCGGTGAAGGCCGCGGCGCCGCCTTCGACACGGATCGGCAGCTGGAAGGTGCCGCCCGGGTAGAACGTGACGCCTTCGCTGTCGACGAACAGACGCGGCGCGCCGGTCTTCACGGAGAAGAGGTAGTCATCGGCGGTGACGTTGCCGTTGACGTCGCTGATGCGGTAGTCGACGCGATGCCAGCCGTCACGGAGGCTCTTGGCCGCGTATTCCACGCGGTCCTTGCCGTTGTTCGTGAGCTGACCGGAGACGTCGACGCCGTCGATCGCGACGTAGGCGCTGTCGAACTTCACGCCGGACGTGTCGTTGACCTGCAGCGAGATCACCGGCGACGCGCTGGTGATCTCCGCGTCCGCGGCGGGGCTCGTGGTCACGCCCGGCCCCGTCAGGTCGGTGTTGTCGCTGTAGATGGCGGTGAAGTTGTCGAGGATGATGCTCGAGTCGATGCGCTCGGCGGTCTTGAGGACCAGGAAGCGGAACGGCTGGTTGAAGACGAACGGCTCGCGATAACCGCCGGGGATCTCCGCCTTCATGAAGTGCCAGCCGCGCTCGGGCAGCGCGTCGCCATCGTTGTTGTAGTTGATGGTGACGCTCTTACCGTCGGCGTCGTTGATGAGGCCGCGCACCCACCACACCTTCCCGGCGAGCTCGTCGGGAATGTAGACGTTGACGCCGAGGTACTTCGGATAGCCAACGAGCTTGGTGACCTTCTTGGGATCGGTCAGGTACGCGCCGAACGTGCCGGGCTGGCCGGGATCGGCCGTCCAGCTCAGTTTCATCGAGGTAGTGCCCGCGAAGACCTGATCGGTGACCTTCTCGAGTTTCACCGTCTTTTGGCGGGCGCCAGCGGCCACGAACATGCTCGTGTCGCCTTCGAAGTCGGCGACGATCATCGGCGCCACGCCGATGTTGAGCTTCAGCTGCGTGCTCTTGCCCGCGGCGGTGGCGGTGATGGTGCAGCTCCGTCCCTGCACGTGCGCGGCGGTAACGGTGGCGGTCTGCGCGTCGAGGGCGCAGTCGGCGCTGTTGTCGACGCTGTACTGGATGACGCCACCGGAATAGACGACCTCCGCGCCGCCGCTGAGCAGCTTCGGAGACAAGGTGACGGTGGCGCCGCTGTCGACGGCCTTCTCCTGCGTGTCGAACCGGATCTCGTCGATCTCGTTCGTGACGCGCACGCGAGCCACGCCCTTGCTCTGGCCCACCTGCACGACGACGTAGCCCTGGGCATTCTGGTCGCCAGCGCGGAAGGTTCCGGTATGCGGGTCGATCAGACCGAGTGAGGCGTCGCTGATGCCGTAATCGGGGACCTCACCACCGCCCTCCCAGGAACGGCTGTCATAGCCCACGCCGCGGAAGCGACGGTACGTCGAGCCGGCGAGCAGTGTGATGTCGCGCGGGTAGACGGCCACGTTCGTGGTCTCGTAGCTCGCCTTCGTCGCGTCGAGCACCAGGCCCCACTTCGTGGCGGTAACGCGTTCGGGCCCGTCGGAGGGCACATTGAGCAGGTGCGTGTAGCGTTCGCCAGGCAAACGGCCGACCAGCGTGGTGGATCCGCCGCCGTCGAAGTTGACCGCGCGCACAGCGCCGTAGCCGATCATCAGCTGCGCGAGCTTGGTCTCGGTGATGCCATCGGTCTGCGAGCCGACGGGCTTGTCCACCGTGAGGAAGAAGAAGCTGCCGTCCGCGCGAATGCCGAAGGCGGTGCGGCTGCTCGCAGCGACTTCGCCCTGGTTGCTTCCGAGCGCGCCGTCCTTTACGAGCAGGCCACGGCCGAAGCCGGCGCCGATGGCGCTGTCCACGTCGTTCCAGGTCGGATCGTCCGTCTCGTAGCGGATGTCGATGCGAGCCCCGACGGCAAACGCACCGTCGTCCACGAGCAGTGCGCGACCGGCAGGAATGACGTAGTTGGCGACGTCGTCGACGCGGGCCACCACCTCGCCCGAGAGCGGAGGCAGCTGGACGCTGGGCTGGCCATTGCCGCGTTCGACGACGCTGATCGCGTTCGCCTCCGCGCGGATCAACACGCCCTTGCGGCCACGCATGTCCACCGTGCCGCGATAGCTCTCGGCGGAGTAGAGCTCTTTCGTGGACGTGCCGCGGCTGAAGACCTTGTTTGTCTGGGAGGCGTTGTCGAAGTAGTGCACCGCCCCGAGGGCGCCGGCCGACTGGCCATTCGAATAGAGCTTCAGCGTGAAGCGAGGCACCTGCTCGAGGATGTCGACGCGCCCGTCTTTGTAGACGACCACCGCCTGCTCGTTGGCGTCGGAGAAGCCCGTGTAGGTGAGGCCGCCGGCCTTGATCAGCCCCATGTTCCAGCCTTGCGTCACGTCGTATGGATCGGCGTTGACCGCGAGGATGATGTTCTGGTGGTGCTGGTCGATGGCGTAGTCGGCGGTGGTCGTGGTGCGCTCGAAGGTGAACTGTCCTTGGGAGCGGTTCAGCGGCACCATCGACAGGCTCTGACCGAGCTTGAAGTCGGCGCTGATGATGGCCTCGTTGCGCGTGTGATTGAGCTTCCCGCGCGTGATGGTGAGGTCGTCGTTCACGGCGAACTTGGAGAAGTCGCTGATCACCGTCGGCTCGGTCTCACGCGCGGTGGTGCCCTCCACGACCGGCGCCGGCACCGGCGCGAACAAGGCATCGGCGTTGTCCGGCGGCGGGATGATGTGCGCGCTGAGCTCCTCGTCGCCCGAGAGGTCGTCCACGTACGACACGTTCTCGGTGCGGCCGGGCAGGTTCACGGTACGGTCCCGGTAAACCGTTTTGACCTCACCGTGGCTGTCGTCGCTACACCCGGGCAGGATCGACGCGGTCATCACCACGAAAGGCAAGAACGTCACCGGGCCGATTCGGCCTTTGAAATACGTCACCTTGGAGTCTCCACCTGAGCAATAGCAATTACGAAGTACGCGAGAGGGGGCGCACCGTAACGGCGCTGCGTGGCACCATCATGACGCTCGAGCGATCGATTCGAGCCGCCTCAGCATGAGCTGCGGCCCACAGTGTCGTCAGGTGACTGCGTACGTGATGCCAAATCGAAGACCCGATACTTGGCTATGACTGTCAACCAACGACTGACAATACCGAGGATCGAAACGCCTTATGCGAGTACCCCGGATATCCTCGCGTCCTCGCGTCCTCGCGTCGCCACGCCAGAGCTACCGACCTCTCGCCAACGACGATGCCTTGCTGAGTAGACCGCCGCTCGACAGCGTGGCCCTCGAGGGTTCGCCGAGGAATGCGACTCGTCCCGGAAGGACATTCTCCTCGCCCGGTACGACTTCGAAGTCGCGTAGCCTGGGGCTCGACGGATTCGACGCACCGTTGCATCGGACTCGAGGAGACAGATGAAAGTGACTTCGTCCATCAAACAGGTCTTCGACGCCTACGCAGACTGGTACGTGAAGAAGTACGTTCCCACGCTCATCGAGGACGATCCCGTGGAGGGTATGAAGGAGCTCCGAGCCAACCGCTGGGATCACCCCCTACGCGGGCTCCGCGCGCTCGAGGCCGCGGCGATCGCCAAGCTCGAGCCGAGTGCGGGATTTCTACCTTCGGCGTATCGAGAGCTCCTGACGACGGTCGGCGCAGGGACCCTCCTCGCGGCAAGCGACGACGAGCCCGCGCCGTTTCGAATTCTCCGTCCCGCGGCGGTCAAGAAAGCTCGGAAGGCCGCGATGGCCTGTTTCTCCGACGAAGACAAGGCGGTGGCGGCGAAGAAGAAACGCCTCGACCTGTCGAAGATGCTCCCGTTCATGGCGGACGGAGAGGACGACGAGGACGAGGCCTTCTGGGTGATGCTCACGCTTCAAACGAAGAACGACGACCGCGTCGTCATCGTCGAACGCGATCACGAAAATGGGCGCCCGGTAGGCCGAAAGACGAAGTCGTTCTCCGAGTTCGTCGCGCGCTGGGTCGCATGCGCGAAGAAGCGGGAGCCGCTCAACCCGTTCGACGGCCTCTGACCCTCTCAGGACGGATTGGGCTGGCGCCTGCTGTCGACCCAGACTTCGACGCCGCGTTTGAGCAGCTCGTCGACCACGGCTTGTTCTTCGTCCGTGAGGCCGCCACCCATGCTGGCCTTCTTCAACTTGCGGCAAGACAGGAGCGCCTCGAGCTCGGTGAACGCGACGTCGATATCGACCACCTCGAGCTCGGCAAGCTCACCGAGCGGCGCGATCTTGAGATTCTTCCGTGAGAACTCATCATCGAGCTTCAGCGTCTTCAGGTTCTTGCAGGCGCCGATCCCTTCCAGCGAGCGAATCTTGAGCTTCTTGAGGTTGTCGCGGAAGATGTTGTTGCCTTCGCCACCGCCGAACACGCTCTGGTAGACGAGGTCACCGCCGTCGGGGTTGATCTCGTCGACCGCCGCGAGCTGCTCCTCGGAGAGTTCGAGCTTGTCGAAGTAGTCGAGCACCTTCGTCATGCGCTTCGTCAGATCGCCGATCTTCGCGAACGGCGCATCGTCGAAGGTGTAGAGCCCCTTTTCCATCAACACGGAGATCACGGCCAGCTTCAGGTTGCGATCCATCATGTGATCCTACGGCACGAGCCTTGGGCTCTTCCCCGAGAATCTTGCGCCCGCGCCGGTCACAACTGTGTCTCCGGCACGCGACGAACGACAACGCCGGCGGCCCTTCTCGCGGGAGAATAGCCGCCGGCGCGGGTCTCACGATTCGGGGCTCAGAGCTGGAACGTGTACCCTGCACCTAGTCCGACGCCGAGGTACGTCTTCTCGCCGTCTTCCTTGCCGAGCAGATTGTACATCGTGAGCTGGGCACGGATGTCGATCGGGAGCTCCTTGCTGATGACGTAGCCTGCGCCGATATTGGCGCCGAAGCGCGTCTGGCTGTCGGACGAAACGCTCACTCCCCCGCCGCTCACGTGGCCCGTGATGATATTGAGACCGACCTCGGCTCCCGCGTAGAGACCGGCCTTGGGCTCCATGAAGAAGTAGCGAGCGCCCGCCCAGATTGGAACGGTGGTCACACTACTGTCGACTTGGCCTACCGATTTGGAGAAGGCGAAGAGGTAGCCGATACGACCGGTCACTTCGAGCGCGGGGATGACCCGATAACCCGCGCGGAAGAGCGGTCCGATCTGCGGGCCCGTGGCGTCTGCCAAGTCACCCGTTGGGATGAGGAACAGAAGATCACCACCGAGTCCGATCTTCTTGCCGTCGTCACCATCGTCGGTCTTCGCAGGCGCATCGGCGCTGGTCGGATTCGCGGCCACACCAGGTGCCGCGCCTGCAGGCGGCGCACCTTGAGCGAACGCACTGCTGGCAAAAAGAAGGCTGCCGAAGGCCAAAGCAAACGTCACGATCTTACGCATGAAGTCTCCCCTCGATTTGGGGGGCTGAATGCCGAGCGTGAGGGAACGGACTTCTCTCCGTCTCGCCCGACGAAGCCCAATCGTTCGACGGAGGACTATCTCAGACCGTGCAAAGGTCGGCAGCATTTTCGGCCGGACACAACCCATCGCGCGGTCGTGCCGCAGAGCCGAGTTTGCTGGAATCCGTTACGCGTGAAACGGTCAGACCGCTTACCGGCTCATCGACTCATCTGCGGACGCAGGATGGACGCAGGCACGAGCGTGAATGCCAAGCCCACGGCGAGACCGACGACGCCGCCCGCACCGACGCACGAACAGCCGAGCGCTCCGATGAGCCCCGCGACGAGCGACGCGCTCCCGAAGAACGTGAGCTTCGACGTCACGTGCCTGCCGGCGCGTGCGATGAGCAGCCCAGCGAGCAGACCTCCACCCGTACACGCAGGGACGCAGAGCGAAACGCACTCGCTGCCCGTGCAGACGTGACCGTACGAACGCGCCGCGAGCGCGAGACCGAGCGGCATGAGGCCCGCGAGCACGCCGGGGAACACAGCGCGTCCGAACGACTGTCCGCGCCACAAGAAGAACCACGACGACGCGAGAAGCGCCACGCCGAGACCTAGCGCGAGAGACGGCGTGGTTCCCAGGCAGACGGCGAGAAGCGCGGTGGCCGCGAGCGGGGCGGCGAACATCGCAGCGCGCGCGGCACGACCTCGCTCGTACGAGCGGAGTGCCATCTTCAGAGCGGCAGCTTGATCAATCGCCATAGAGCCTTCTCCACGTTGCGCGCAGTCGGTCGAGTGCGCGCTCCTTGCGCTTGCGGAACGTCGAGCCCTCGGCGCCGACGCCCATCTCTTCGAAGAACGCCGCGCGAAGCGTCTCCTGATCCAGAACCGAGAGCTCACCGAGCGAGGTTCGAACGGCCTCCGAAAGGCCTCTCAGCACCGCATGCTCTTCGGGATCCCGGTCGCGTGAAGCAACGCCGTCGTGAACGTCTTGCGTCAGCACGTCTTCACGGCGTCGCTGCCGCTGACGAAGCACCGTCCGGCACTCCCAACCGGTGATCGACAGCGCCCAGGCAAGTGCGGGCCTGTCACGATCGAAGTCCGACGCCTGTGCGAACAACTTCGCCATCGCCTTCTGCGCGACGTCGTCGGCATCGGCGGACGCGCCGAGCGTCTTCTCGGCGAACGCGACCATCACGGGCCAGAGCGCCGCGAAGACGCGGGCGCACGCATCTCGATCGCCATCCGCGAGACGCGCCATGTCGGCGTCGAGCGTTCGGATCGAGGAGCGTTCATCCATCGCGTCTTCGCATGCGCATACCAGCGGAGGGCCGAACCCAAAAGCCCAGCCTTACCCGACACGCTCGAGCGTTCAGCGCTCCGCGACGTGGTTGTCGGCGCCTTCCGCGGCGTTCTCACCCGCGTTGGCGACGTGTTTGCCGTGAGCGCCGCCCTTGCAGCACGGAGCGCCCGGCTTGCAGCAGGCCGCTCCCGGCGCGCAGCAATCGCCGGCAAAGTACGAGTTGGCCGCGAAGGCGCCGGTTCCGAGAACCGTGAACACCATGAGCCCGGTCGAGATCTTCCGCCAATGGGTACGGATGAGGTTGATCATTGAAGCGTTTCCTCCTGCACCTTGAATAGGCGCGGAAGAACAGCTCCGTGACAGCCCGCCCGGACGATTTCTGGGGGCATTTTCCCGCAGAATCAGGCCATTTCAGCCCTGGCTAGGCCAGTTTGGGTATGCTGATGAAATGCATTGTGCGCTCTGCCGCGAACCCATGGCCTACGTCCACGGTCACGCTGCCTGCGTGCGTAACGGCTGTCCGATGTTCGGAGTGAACCAGGCCGAGTGCTGCAGTGGAGAAACGGCCGCGTGCGGTCCCCTCACCGTCGAGGTCGCCGCAACCCGGGCCGTCTCACCGCGTAACGCCCGCTCGTCCTGAACCGAACGAGGTGCGGGGGGTGAACGCAACGACGTTCGGGTGAGCCCACGCCGGCAAGACACGCTCGCCGCAAGAAGCTCGGAGGATACAACGACGCCAGCGTGGCCGTTCCCTTGCACACGAGGCCGACGGGAGGTGTGCATGCTTCGTAGAGACTTGGCTTTTGTCGGAGTGTTTCTCCTCGGCTGCGCGGCCATCGCGCAAGGGTGCGGAGGAAGCGAGGCGAGCGTGACGCCCGCATCCACGAACAACGCGAGCAACGACGGGGGTGATGAAGACGGTTCACCCACGAGCGGTGACGCATCGTCGGACGACGGCGGCGAAGCCGTCACTGACGGTGGGTCGAACATCGATCCCGATGCCGGTGACCCATCCGACGATGCGGGCACCGACGGTGGGCCCTGCAACACGCTAGCGAACGAGGGACAAGCGGTGACCTCGACGTGTGCTTCCGTCAGGCCGCCCACGCACGGCGGAGCGCTCGTCGGCGGCACCTATCTCCTCGAGTCCGTCGTGGCCCTCGGGGCGCCGAACTTCTGCCAGAATCAGTTCCTGCCGACCGGCTTCCGCGAGACGCTCGCTCTCACGGTCGACGGCGCGGGCGTCGGCACGGTCCAGACCGTCGCGCGGATCGCCAATACCGGCACGCACCATCGAACGTTCACGCTCGCTCCCGGTGCGGGTGGAACGTCACCGGCGTCCAACACCGGAACGTGCCCCGTCTCGGCCGCTGCGCCCCTGCCCTACAATTCCGAGACGAGGCTCAACAAGCAGGTCCTCGAGCTCCTGCAGCCCTACGGCAAGTCACTCGCCATCTATCGCTTCGTGAAGAAGTAGTCAGCGAGCAGCGACGCCGACGTCGGGGACGTGAGTCACGATCCCGCCGTCGGCATCGCGGCCGTGCATGCCGCGAGCGAAGTCGCCGCCTGATTCAGGCGAGCGTGCTGCGCGCGATGACGATGCGCTGAACTTCGCTCGTACCTTCGTAGATCGTGGTGACGCGGGCGTCGCGCACGTGGCGCTCCGCGGCGAACTCACGCGTGTAGCCGTAGCCGCCGTGGATCTGCACGTTCTCGTTGGCGATGCGGTTCGCCGCTTCGGTGGCGAACAGCTTGGCCATCGAGGCCTCGCGCGAGAACGGGCGGCGCTGCTCCTTGAGCCACGCGGCGCGCATCGCGAGCAGGTCCGCCGAATCGAGGGCGAGCTTCATGTCAGCGAGCTTCCACTGGATGGCCTGGAACTCGCCGATCGACTTGCCGAACTGCTTGCGATCCTTCGCGTACTGCACGGCCTCTTCGAGCGCCGCGCGCGCGATGCCGATGGCCTGCGAGGAGATGCCGATGCGGCCACCGTCGAGCGCCATCATGGCGATCTTGAAGCCGCCGTTCAGCTCACCGAGCAATGCCGACTCGGGCACGCGGCAGTTCTCGAACGAGAGGCTCACGGTGTTCGAACCGCGGATGCCCATTTTGTCTTCGGCCTTGCCGATCTTGAGACCCGGCGTGCCGCCTTCGACGAGGAAGCACGAGACGCCGCGCGTGCCGGGGAGCTTCTCGCGCTCACCCGTGCGTGCCCACACGACGATGACGCCGGCGTGCGCGCCGCTCGTGATCCACTGCTTCTGGCCGTCGATGACCCACGAATCGCCCTCTTTGCGGGCCGTCGTGCGCATCGAGCCGGGATCACTTCCCGCTTCGGGCTCCGAGAGACCGAACGAGCCCGCGACGTACTCACCGCTCGCGAGCTTGGGGCAGTAGTTCGCCTTCTGCTCCGGCGTGCCGAACGTGGCGATGACTTCGCCGACCATGTTGGTGACCGCCATCGTCACAGCCGTCGAGGCGCACGCACGCGCGACCTCTTGCATCGCGAGCGCGTACGCGACGGGACCGGCCTGCGCGCCGCCGAACTCCTCGGGCACGTTGACGGCCATGAGGCCGAGGTCGGCCAGGCCTTTGAGGATTTCGCGAGGGAAGCGCTCCTCTTTGTCGATGGCCGAAGCCTCCGGCATGATCACGCGCGTCGCGTAGTCACGCGCCGCCTTCTGCACCATCGTCTGCGTTTCGTTCAGCGAGAAATCCATCGCAAAGCCTCGAAAGCGGCCCCCAGAAATCGGACGTCGAAAACGACCGAGCCCGATCGAAAATCGTCGGGCTCGGAAGGAGTGTCAGAGTGTGAACGAGACCTTCGCCGCGTAGCTGCCCGGACTCGGGAGCTTCAGGTCCTTGATGGCGTCGACCACGCAATCGGCCTGAGCCGCGGCTTCCTTGGTCGACGTGGCGATGCCGAGCGCCTGGAACTTCCCGCCGCCATCGGCCTTGTGCTGTTTGTTCGACTGCTTCGGCGTGGGCTTGCCGCCCTTGCCGTTCGGCTTCGCGTTGCGGTCTTCGGAGCCGTCGTTCGTTGCCACGCCGTCTTCCACGACGTAGGCGGTCAGTCGATAGTCGCCCTTGCCGCCGGCGCGGCACTTGTCGACGTCCTTCTTGATCGACTTCGACGCGTCGAGCGGCACGACGACCTTCTCGGGTCCCCACGAGGTGGGCTCACGCTCACCGCCCGGGCCCCAGCCGAAGCCGTAGCGCACTTC
This sequence comes from Labilithrix luteola, assembly GCF_001263205.1. Classification (GTDB taxonomy): domain Bacteria; phylum Myxococcota_A; class Polyangia; order Polyangiales; family Polyangiaceae; genus Labilithrix; species Labilithrix luteola. Next base: position 5,914,633 of record NZ_CP012333.1, on the reverse strand, counting down.
GGCTTCGCCACCTTCGGGCTTCGGCCACTGCGCGCTACGGAAGACGTCGAGGATGCACTTCTCGCTTGCGCGATCGCCGACCGTGGTCTCCTCGAAATAGCCGTAGCGGACGCGACCGTTGCCATCGACGCGAAGAAAGACCTTCACGTCGCCGGTGAGGTACTCGACCCGATCGCGACCTTCCTTGTGGCAGGTCTCGATGCGGTCTTGCAGGCGATTGAACGTCTGCTCGACCGCACGCTGGTCGATCGAACCGAGCTCCTGCGCGACCTGCGGGGTGGAGGCAGGGCGCGTGGTCGCCGTTTCTTCGTGCGCGGGTTCCTCGACCTTCGGTGGAGGCGTGCTGCCGCCACAACCAACGGCCGAGAGAAGGAGCAGACCCGTGAACGGAAGGAGCGCCTTCATGCCTTGAGCAAGCTCGCCGCGATGACGATGCGCTGAATCTCGCTCGTGCCTTCGTAGATCTCGGTGATGCGCGCGTCGCGGTAGTGGCGCTCGACCGGGAACTCCGTCGAATAGCCGTAGCCGCCGTGGATCTGGATGGCCTTGTGGGCCACGCGCGTCGCCATCTCGCTCGCGTAGAGCTTCGCTTCCGCGCTCTGCATCGAGTGACGCGTTCCGGCGTCCTTCATGCTGGCCGCGCGCCAGGTGAGGAGACGGGCTGCGTCGAGCTCCACGGCCATGTCGGCGAGCATGAACTGGATGGCCTGGTGCTGCGAGATAGGAACGCCGAAGCTCTTTCGCTCCTTGGCGTACGCAACGCTCGTCTCGAGCGAGGCCTTCGCGATGCCGAGCGCCTGCGAGGCGATGCCGATACGGCCGCCGTCGAGCGTGGCCATCGCGACCTTGAAGCCTTCACCGACGTTGCCGACGACCGCGCTGTCCGGCACCTTGCAGTTCTCGAAGAACACGGTGCAGGAGTGCGCGCCGTGGATGCCGAGCTTGTGGTCCGGCGAGGCCTGCGTGTAGCCCGGCGTGCCCTTCGGCACGAGGAAGGCCGTGTGCTTCACCTTCGAACCGCTGCGGTCCGTGATGGCGAAGACGAGGATGTAGTCGGCGTGAGGACCGTTCGTGATCCAGTTCTTCGCGCCGTTGATGACCCAGCCGCCGTCGACCTTCTCGGCGCTCGTGGCCATCGTCTGCGCGTCGGAACCGCTCATCGGCTCGGTGAGGCCGAAGCAACCGAGCTTCTCGCCCTTCGCGCACGCCGTGAGGACCTCTTTCTTCTGCTCGGGCGTGCCGAACTTGTAGATCGGGTCGCAGAAGAGCGAGTTGTTGACGCTCATGATGACGCCACACGAAGCGCACGCCGCACTGATCTCCTCCATGACGAGGGAGTAGGAGACGTTGTCGAGGCCGGCGCCGCCGTACTCCTCGGGGATCGCCATGCCGAGGAAGCCGAGTTCGGCCATCTTCGCGACGATCTCGCTCGGCCAGCGACCGGACTTGTCGATCTCGGCGGCCTTCGGCGCGATCTCGCGGGCGGCGAAATCACGGGCGGTGTCACGGACAAGACGCTGCTCTTCGGTGAGATCGAAATCCATTGCCCCTCTCTTTAGGTGGGGCGGACGCTGGTTTCAACAGCGGACTGGCACGCTTCTTCCAGCGAGTCTTCCGACGGCTCTTCCAACCGACGAGGATAGTTCCAGGATGGCTCGAGGGCGCTCGTCGGAGCTAGCGAGCGACGAGCACGGCCACCACGAAAAGCCCCACCGCGGCGACGGTAAGCGCGGCCCAGGAAACCGTTTTGCGAAGCCGGTCCTGGCGCGCCTCTTCGAGCAACTCGGCCGGCGGTGGCATGCGCCGCGTGGTGATTTCGGCACCATGTAGGACGCTCTCCGCGCGCTCGAGGAAGGCCTGCCACTCGTCGGGCGTCAGGCCGATCGTCCGCTTGAAGCGCAACCGGTAGACGAGCGCGACATGGTTCCAATCGCGAAGCTCGGCCCACTGCTCGACACCGTTGACCGATCCGGCGACGACCTCTCCCGCGCCCTTGGTCAGCGAGCGCAGTCGCAGGTGCTGGAGTGCGCGCTTGCCGCCCCCCGTCGAGGGGCCCTCCGGCGCGAGGAGCTCGGGCTGGTAGGCGAGCTTGCCGACGCGCACGTCTTTGAGCTGCGCGTTGACGTCGTCCGCGAGCGTCGTGAACTTTCGCGTCATCCGCGTCTTGAGCGCGTCGAGCTCGCGCGGATCACCAGCCGGCCCAGCCACCATCGAACTAGCCTAACACGGATAGCTCACACGCCGCGCAGCGACGCGGCGCCAACGAGCACGATCAGGAGCCGCGAAGGGTCGACGCCACGCGGAAGGCGACGGCCGCCGCGAGCAGCAGCACGACGACGAAGATCACGACCGCCGTCATCGAAATTTTCCCCGCTGCTTTGCGCTGCGCGAGGAGCTCCGGCGGCGTCTCGATCTGCGTCGCACGAATGCGCGCGAGGTTGAGGACGATCTTCGCCTTGGAGAGGAAGTCCGCGTACTCGTCCCCCGTGATCTCGAGGGGCCGCCGGAAACGCACTTCGTGCAACACGGCGACGTGCTCGAACGTGCGGAGCTCCGCGGTGCTGATCACCGGATCGACGGTGCCAGCGACGAGGACCGGATAGCCTTTGCGGCGAGGCACGAGACACAGATTCTGGCGTGCTTGCTTGCCGCCACCGGTCGAAGGCCCTTCGGGTGTCGAGAGCTCGACGACGTAATCGCCGGCACCGATGTGGAAGCCGTCGAATCCGTCGGTCACCGATTCGGCAAGCGATGCAGCCTGGTTGGCCACCCGCGTGCGCAACGCTTCGAGCTCGCTCCGATCCGTCACCCCACCACCATACTCGAAGACACGCGCTCGAGCATGACGATGCCAGGCACTTCGGCGGCCCGTTCGACGAGACGCGCCTTGGGGCGGATTGCAACGGGCACCCTCGCCTCGCGAAGCATGGGCACGTCGAAGGCGTTGTCGCCGAAGGCCGCGTAAAGCGTCCGAGTTCCGAGCTTCTCGCGAAGGCGCGTGACCTTGCCGGGCCCGTACGGAATCGGGCGATGCACCGACGACTGGACGACTCCCCGCTCGTCACGGTGCTCGGTCGCCGACACGACGTGCGCCAGCTCGATGCCGACGAGCTTCGCCGCCTGCTCGACGATGGCCCTCGGAGACGCGCTGACGAGATAGACGGAGAGCGCACGCGCGCGCGCCCAGGCAACGACGCGATGAGCCTCCTCGTGGAAGCGACTGGCGAGCGCGATGCTCGTGACCACGCGCGAGGCGAAGGCATCGAGCTCGGCGCCCGTCCAGCCCGCACACACCCACGTCATGATCTCGCAGATGCGTTCTTCCGGAAACGAGCCGGCCAGGTAGGCGGCGTGGAGGCGGCGCGCGACGTCGGTAGGTGTGCCGTTCGGATCGACACCGTGCGCCTTGGCTTCATCGGCGAGTGCGTCGCGAGCTCCAGCGCCCGTGTGATTGCCTTCGAGAAAGGCGTGGAAGAAGTCTTCCCCGATGTCCCCCGACCAGAGGGTGCCGTCGCCATCGAAGGCGATCGCACCGCCGGGCTCGCGCTCCGCATGACGTTCGATGCGCTCGAGAACCTCGTCGACTTTCGCGCTCTGCACACTCCGAGAATACACGGCTCGCCGCACGCCTTCACGGTCCGTGCAAGTGGTCGCCGCAGTAGCAGGCCCGGCCGTGGTCCGCGTCCTGCTTGGCACCGAGGCATGAGGTGCACGTGCTGGTTCGGCGTCTTCGCCGCGGTCCCGGTCCTCCTCGTCGTGGCGTGCGGCACCGAAGCGGCGCCGATCCCCGATGCCGTCCCCGAGGACAGGCCCTCTTCGCCGAAGGTGCGCGACGCAGGCCGCGAAGCCGAGACGGGACCGACGGCGGATCCGCAACCGACCTACCCGTTCGTCCCGGCGTGCGTCCCCCAGCCCTCGTGCGACGACCCGAGCGCCCCTGTGCCCGAACGCGCACGCCCCTTCACCAACCTGCTTTCGGAGGCCCTCGTGCGGCTGGGCGAGCCGCGACACCGCGGGCGCGACGGGATCTACGCAACGGGAGACACGCAATGGATCCTCGGCAAGATTGCCTACGGCGCCGCGGACGTTCCGCTCGTCGACGAAGACGTCGACGTTTACGTCGAGCGCGACTGTGATCCCAGCCGACCGTGGGAGAAACTCGGCACGGCGGTCACCACGTCAGGCACGCTCCCGACGATCGAGAACGTTCCCGACGACGGTGGCCACATCTACTTCGCCGTTCCGCAAGCCCAGGCACTCGCGGAAGGACGACACCGGGTCCGGCTCGTCGTCGCGGGAGATCTGAGCTTCACCGAGCTGATCGTCGACATCGTCGCGAAGGAAACGCCGCTGCTCGTCAGCACCATCGACGGAACGCTGACCGACGACTCCGGCAACGGTCGCTCGGACGACGACATGCTCTTGGAAAGCAAACTTCCTGGCGCACGCGAAGATGCGGCCGCCGTATTTGCCAAGCTCGCCCAGAAAGGATCACGCGCCATCTACGTAACGCCCCGGTCGGGTCCGCTGACCGGTCGAACCCGCGAGTTCCTGGCGCAGAGCGGCTTTCCCATCGGGATCGTCCACACGCTGCCGAGCATGCGCGACGGCGATCCGACGCGTCAGCTGACCGACGAGATCGCGCTGCTCCGTGCCCACGGCTTGACCGTCGAATGGGCCTTCGGGGGCTCGAGCAACGACGCGAGCGCCTACGCGAACGCCAACGTCCCCCCCGACCGCCGCATCTTGATCGACACCGACGCGCAGGGCGGGCGACGCATCCAGAGCTACGAGGAGCTGCTCTCCACCGCAAACGCCTCCGCGGAGCTCTGCTTGTAGTCCTTCTCGGCGAAACGTCACCGCTTCGGCGGCTTGCCGCGACCGAAGGGGCGCGGACCGCGTGAATCGTGCGGTTGGGCGTCACGAGGACGTCCATCGCGCGCCCGCGGAGCGGCCTCTTGGAACGGCCTTCCGTTCGAAGGCCCGCCCCTCGAAGGCCCCGCGTTCGAGGCAGGACCACGAGCTGGACCGCGGTTCGGTGGGCCGCTTCGCGCCGGGCCGCGCGTCTGAGGAACGCGAGCCAAACGATCGGCGGCGCCCTCCGGCGGGACGAGGTGCTCGGGACCGCGCCCGATGAGATCGCGCCGGCCGGCCTTCACGAGCGCCTCGCGGGCCAGGGGCCAGTGCTGCGCATCCCAGTAGAAGATGAGCGCCTTCATCATCCGCTTCTCGCGCAGATCACGTGCGGTATACACCTGATCGCCGGAGAGCGGGTCGAGCCCGGTGTAGAACATCGTGGTGGCCACGGCCATGGGCGTGGGGATGAAGTCCTGCACCTGGCGCGGGCGCATGCCGTTGTTCTTCAGGTAGATGGCGAGCTCGATGGTGTCTTTCAGCGTCGAGCCCGGATGACCGGTGATGAAGTACGGAACGAGGAACTGCTCCTTGCCCGCCTCTTCGCTCGCCTGACAGAACTGTTGAGCGAAGCGCTCGTAGCTCTTGATGCTCGGCTTCTTCATCTTGTCGAGCACGTCGTCGTTCGAGTGCTCGGGCGCGACGGAGAGCTGGCCGCCCGTGTGGTGCTGCGCGAGCTCGCGAATGAACTCGGGGCTGCGCTCGGCGAGGTCGTAGCGAACGCCCGACGCGATGAAGACGCGCTTGATGCCCTTTTCGCTCCGCACCTTCCGCATCAACGAGATGAGCGGCGCGTGATCGGTGACGAGGTTCTCGCAGATGCCAGGATGCACGCAGGAGAGACGGCGACACGCGTTCTCGGTGCGCTCGTCTTTGCACGTCATCTTGTACATGTTCGCGGTGGGCCCACCGAGGTCGGTGAGGACGCCGCTGAAGCCTTCCATGCGCGAGAGCTGGCGAACCTCGCGAAGCACGCTCGCCTCGCTACGGCTCTGGATGATGCGCCCTTCGTGCTCGGTGATGCTGCAGAAGGTGCAGCCGCCGAAGCATCCACGCATCGTGACGATGGAGTCCTTCACGGTGTTGAAGGCGGGGATGGGCTCCTTGTACGAAGGATGCGGCGCGCGCGCGAACGGGAGGTCGTAGAGCCCGTCCATCTCCGATTCGTCGAGCGGCTCGGCCGGCGAGTTGAAGTAGACGGCCTCTTCGCCGTGGACCTGCAGCAGCGGACGCCCGTTGTGCGGGTTCGTCTCGTACTGGAGCGCACGCGACATCTTCGCGAACTGCTCCTTGTCCTTCACGACCTCGTCGTACGAGGGCAGGACGAGGAGCTTCTTGTCGAGCACGAAGCGACTCTGATCGGCGAGCAGCGGCTCCCACTCGCGACGGTTCTTCTTCACGTGCGCGGTGCCGCGGATGTTCGTGAGCGCAGACACCGGCTCGCCCGCATCGAGGCGCTTGGCGATCTCCCACGCGGGACGCTCGCCCATGCCGAACACGAGGAGATCTGCCTTGGCATCGAGCAGGATCGAACGACGAACCTGGTCCGACCAGTAGTCGTAGTGTGCGATGCGCCGGAGCGAGGCCTCGATGCCGCCGAGCACCACGGGTAGCCCCGGGAACGCCTGGCGACAGAGGTTCGAGTACACGATGGTCGCTCGGTTCGGGCGCATGTTCGCGCGACCGCCCGGCGAGTACTGGTCTTCGCTCCTCACCTTCTTCTGGGCGGTGAGCTTGTTGAGCATCGAGTCCAGGTTGCCGGCGGCAACGCCCACGAAGAGGCGCGGGCGCCCCATGCGTGCGATGTCTTCCGGCGAGTCCCACTTCGGCTGCGCGATGACGCCGACCTTGTAACCGCGTCCTTCCAGGAACCGCGCGATGAGCACCGGACCGAAGGCGGGATGGTCGACGTAGGCGTCGCCCGAGACGATGAGAATGTCGAGCTCGCGCCAACCTCGAGCATGCATTTCCTCGCGGGTTGTCGGGAGGAAACGGCTGCTGTGGCGAGGGTTCCTGCCGAGCTGCACGACGGACTGCATAGGACGGCAGGATATGCCGCAGAACCGCCGCGGCCGCCAATCCTTCAGCGGCTTTTGCGCACAAAATAGGAGCCGCACGCACGGCCGGAGCGAGCGGAAGCGGAGACAGGTCCGATTCCGGGTAGCTCGTGCCGTGCGCGCGGCGTCTTCGGTGCCTAATTACGCGATCAGAACGATTCAGCGGCGGCGGAAGTCGCCGTGCGACTTGTCCTTGCCGTCGCCACGCAACATCTCGGGGATACGGGTGACGTTGTCCTTGAGATAGGCAACGACCTTCTCCGCCGTCGGACGATCAAGACCAGCACGCTGCGTGAGCTCGTTAATGAGACGTTCCATGATGGATTCCTCCGGTGACGGCGGGGGATTCAGCAACTCCGAGGCCGGACGAGGGCGTTCCGGAGACTGTTCGGGAAAGGCATCCGGGCCCCAGTTCCCAGCCCCCGAACGGGCAGGACGGCCACGCCCTGACCCGCCTCGCTTGGGGCGTCCTTCGACGAGGCCGTGCGTCGTCGTCCGAGAGCGTGGTATTTCCGTCTCATGGGAAGCGCGCGGCGAGTCGCGATCATCGGGGGCGGGGCATGGGGACTGGCGCTAGCAACGGCTGCAGCGGCGGCGTGCGGCGAAGGGGAGGTCGTTCTTTTCTCGCGACGCGACCACGCATCGGACACGCCACGCGGCGTCCGGGTGGTGCACGATCTCGCGGAGGCTGCACGACACGCACGCCTGATCGTCCTGGCCGTGCCGACGGCCGCCTGCCGCACGGTGGCGCGCGCACTCGGCGATCACATCGACGGAAGTCACTACGTCGTGCACGGCGTGCGTGGCCTCGAAGGCGAGGACCTCGCGACCGTCTCCGAGATCGTCCGCGACGAGACGCCCTCGCACCGCACCGGCGCCCTCGGGGGCCCGGCGCTCGCGCAGGACCTCGCGGCCGGCCGACCTTCGGTGCTCGTCACCGGTTCGCGGTTCCCCGAAGTCAACGAAGCGGTGGTCGGCGCCTTCGGGTCCCCCACCCTTCGCGTGTATCCTACCCGTGACCTCCTCGGCCTCGAGTGGGCAAGCGCTCTCGTCGGTTGCCTCACGCTCGCCGTCGGCTATGCGCAGGCCTTGAAGATGAGCCCTGGCCTCGTGGCCGCGCTCATTTCACGCGCGATCGGTGAAGCTTCGCGCATCGCGGCGGCGGCGGGCGGTGAAGAGAAGACGCTGCTCGGCCTCGCCGGTTACGGCGACCTCCTCGCGTCCATCGCGCAGGCCGAGCGCCCGGAGATCCTGGTCGGCGCCGCACTCGCCAAAGGGCTCCCCCGCGCGGAGGCCGTCAAGGCGAGCGGCCTTCGCGTCGAGGCCGTCGAGCTCATTCCGCGCGTCTCGCATTGGGCCGAAGCCCGAGGCGTTCGCGCCCCCATCTTCCGCGCGCTCGCCTCGGGCGTCGTCGAAGGCCGCAAGGCCGACGCGATCCTCCTCGAGCTCATGACCCTCCCCGTCGAGCTGGACGCATAACGGAAAGACGACGGAAAGACGTCCCGGGACATCGTGACCCGACCGGAACGTCGATCGCCGACGTCCGCGGACCTTCCCCGGCGACCCACACATCGAACGGGAAGGTCCGCGGACCTTCATTTTCGACGCAAACGGCCGAAAAACCGGTTCCCGGACGTCGCCGACGTGGCGATGCGCCGCAAATGGGAGGTCCCGGGACATCGTCCACGCTCACGAAGGTCGAGCGACGAGGTCCCGGAACATCACGCGTGCCACTTACCGACGTCGGCTGAGCCTCAAGGGACGCCGGCCGTAAGCTTGTTCTCGGCCTCGGGGTCCGAAGGACGCGCGCAGCGGAAGCCAGCACGCCCGTACTTCGTGAGCGGCACGAATCCTCCGTCGAAGTTGCCTCCACGCATGGTGGTGGCATCGAAGTGCGCGGTCTCGTAGCTGCCGTTACGGCCCCATGGGTGATTGGTACTCGCGGTGATCGCGCCGTTGACCGCCATCACCTCCATGACGTTGCCGAGGAGATCGCGGTGACCAAAACGGCCGGCGCCGTCCGGGTAACGGCCAGGCGGCGCCACAGCAACGCTCTGGTCGTTGGCGGCGTCGACGTTCGACTCGGCCGTGATGGGCACGGTCGCGCGTCCTTCGATCGGCGCGATCAAATCGTAGATGGTGATGCCTGCGTAGTTCCACGACAGGTTCGCGCGGCGGAGGCGCTGAAGGGCGAGCGTCTTTTGCGGATCGGATTGGAAGTATGCGTTGTAGGTGCTGTAGCTCGAAGGTGCAGGCGTGAAGCCCGTCGGCGGCGAGAGCACGTTGCCGCCGAAGACGCTGAAGCCGATCGCTCGCGTCGCAACGTCCGAGCCCCACGGGTAAGGACGGCCGGTGTTGCCGCCATTGTTTCCGTACGCCGCGAAGTAGTCGTCGAGCGTCTCGAGCCGGCCGCCGTCCCACGCGCAGAAGGCCGCGTAGATGTAATAGGTCCCGCAATTCATCGCCTTCTCGGCGAGTCGATCCGGCGGGACGAGGTGCTGCGTTTCCTTCACGATGAGCTGCGTCCGCTCGGCGTCCGTCAGGTAGAAGGTGCGCGCGCCGTACGCGCCGGCGTTCATGTTGCAGGCGTAGCCGTTGGGGCCGCCCGGTCCATCGTTGTAGCGGTAGCCGCTGACGTGGCTCAGCGCGCCGTAGTTGCACGGAACGTTGCCGTTGTTGTTCGGGTTGCACTGGTCGGTGCTGTCGGGCTGCGTCCAGCCCGTCGGCAGATACTTATCGAGCGCGACGGGTAGTTGCTCGGGCGCCATGATGTTGGCGCGGTTCGCCACGACCCAGCCCTGGACGTTGCCGTTCACTGCGTCGAGAAACTTGCGCACGCGCCCCGTGGTGACCTGGTACTTGTCGAGGCGGACGACGCGCGTGCTCGAGTAGCCGTTCTCCGTGTACGCCGCGGTCTCTGCGCTCAGGCAGCAGTCTTCGTTCGCGTTCGTCGGCGACGTCGCGTCGCCGGTTCCGCAGGTGCTGCCGCCGTGCTGGTTCACGCAGCTACGGGCCGCGGCGCAGACCTTGTTGTAGTTGCAGCCGCCGCTGAGACAGTCGACGTCGGCGAGGCAACTCTTGGTGCTCTTGCACTTGCCGGCCTTGGTGTCCGTGCCGCCGGCCGTGGACGATCCGCAGTCCACGTCGGTCTCGTTGCCATTCTTGACGCCGTCGTTGGGCTTGGGATCGAGGCACTTCTTGGTGGCGTCGTCGCAGACGCCTTCCTTGCAGTCCGCAGCCACCTTGCAAGCCTTGGTCGGCAAGCACTTCGTCGGGCACGAGCCACCGCAGTCGGTGTCGGTCTCATCGGCGTTCTTGACGTTGTCCGTGCACGTCGGGGCAGCGCAAACCTTGTTCACGCAGCTGCCGCTATCGCAGTCGGTGCCGGCGACGCACGCCTTGCCATCGACGCAGAGCTTTGCCTTCGTGTCGACGCCGCCGGCCGTTCCCGAGCCGCAGTCGACGTCCGTCTCGTTGCCGTTCTTGACGTTGTCCGAGCTCGTGGGCGCGGCGCACTTGTGATCGGCGCCGCAAACCTTGTCGAGGCAGTCGGAAGCTGCCGCGCAGGTCTTGTTGGTTCCACACGGCGCGCAGGAGCCGCCGCAGTCGACGTCCGTCTCGGTGCCGTTCTTCACCTTGTCGACGCACGCGGCAGACACGCATCGACCTTGGTCACAGTGACTGCTCTTGCACATCGCGTCGCCGGTGCAGGCGTCGCCTTCGTTGCACGGCGGTGAGGTGCACTGCGTCGGCTCGTTGCCTGACGAGCCCGACGAGCCGCTCGACCCCGACGAGCCACTGGAGCCATCGGCGCCGGTCGTTCCCGACGAGCCGCCCTCCTCCTCCGACGACCCCGAGCATGCTGCCAACAAGAACGCGCCGAGAACGAACGCAGGAATGGATCGCCGCATGGATCACAATGCTGACAACCCCGGCGGCAACCGGTCAAGGCAGACTCCGCGGTGTCATCCGTGCAGGCGACAGTCCTTCGAGCCGGTCTCGCCTGGTCTAGCCTCGTCTGCGCGGCGAACCATCCGGATGCTTGGTCGAATTCGCAGCGCCTCGGTGGATTGTTACGGAACCGTCATCTGACCGGTCCTCGGGCCATCGTTTCCGCCTTCGTTCAGGCTTGGTTCAGGCTTCGTTCAGTCTTCGTGCGGCGGCGGGGGGGCGGTCGAGAGAATGGCCACGCCCATTCGCTCGCGGAGCTTGCCGTAGTCGGGCGACGCCGTGAACGAGAGCAGGTCGCCGCGTTTGGTCTCGAGCGAAAGCTCGCCGATGGCCCGCGCCTCTTCCTTGATCATGCGCATCGCCACGCGCAGGTCACCGGCGAGGAGCAATCCTGCACGCGCCGCGGTGAGCTCGACGTGGCGGATCCACGCGAGAAGATCGAGCTGACCACCGCGCTCCTCGAGACGCCGAACGGCCTCCTCGAGGCGCGCCTTCTCTTCGTCCGTGAGGCGCGCACCGAGCTCGCTCCCCACGCGTGAATCGACATCGGCCGGCGGCGGAACCGAGAGCTGCGGAATCACGAGTCGCATCGACGAGAGCACGAGCGACGAAAGATCGGCGAGCGTGGGGAAGAAGACGAGCGCGTAGTGTTCGGGCCGGTAGTACGTGAGATGCCTTCCGGCGAGGAAGGCGAGCTTCTGCACGGTCATGCCGGACCGCACCTGCGGGCCGAGCGCGGTCGCGGGCTGCACGGCAGGAACGGCGGCGATGCCGCTCGGAACGTCTTCGAGCAAATAGAGGTCGGGAGCGGTGATGCCGAGAGCACGCGCCGCCCACACGAACGTGCGCACGACCGACGCCGTGCCCGCCTTGTCCTGCTTGGCCGAAGCCTCGAGGACCGGAAGCTTCTTCTTGGCACCGAGCTCTTCGAGGCGAATGGCAATCGCCGCATTCGACACCGCGCGCAAGATCTCCGCGACGAGCGGATCGGCCCCCGGCGCGCGCAGGTATTCGTCCCACCATGCTTCGTCGAGCGCGGTGGTCGGGCGAATCGGCCCCTCCGGACGGAACTGCTCGATGAGGAGCTCATGTGAAACGTCGGCGGCCGACAGCTCTTCGAGACACGTCGCGACGAGCCATGCGCGGTCGGGTCGTTGCGCCCGGGTGTGGAGGTCGAAGAGGCGACGGAACGTGTGACTGCGGAAGGGCGCGTGCATCGCCACGACCTCGAGCTCGTGCACCGCGAGCGAGCGATCGCCCTTCGCGGCATAGAGCTCGGCGAGCGAGGCGCGCGACTCGACGTCGTCCGGATAGAGCTCCACGGCCCCGCGGAACGCCTCCATCGCGCCGGGCCCGTCGAGGAGCTTGTCGCGCCTCAACGTTCCGAGCTTCTTGCACACCTCCCAAGCCCGCGCCCGATCGCCGATGCCCGCAAGCCGGTCGATGAGCCGCTCGTGCACGACGGCGAGCTCGGCCCACTCTTCACGACGCGTGCGAACCGAAAAGAGCGCGGAGAGCGCGCGGTCGTGCTGAGGATCTTCGTCGAGCGCGAGCTCCAGGAAGGCGAGCCCGCGAGGCTCTTCACGGAGGCGGCCGAGAACGATGTCGGCCTGCGCGAAGCGATAGGCGCCACGCTCGCGCGGCTTGCTCGAGATACGGCAAAGCTGGTCGAGCACGTCGAGGACGCGCGGCCACTTGCGCTCGCTCTCGTACAGCTGCCGGAGCTTGAGGAGAATGCCGACGTCCTCGGGCCTCTCGCGATCGGCCGTCTCGAGCGTGGCGACGGCCTTGTCGCGATCGTCGAGCTGGATCTCGAAGACGTCCGCGAGGCGACAGAGCTCCGAAGCGCGATCGTCGGGATGTTCGAGCGCCGCGATGCGCTTCGTCCGGTACTGCACGACACGCGGCCACTCGCGTGCCTCGACGGCGAGCGAGACGAGCCCGTCGAGCGAACGGAGGTGCGCGGGATTGACGGCGAGCGCCTTCTCGAAGTTCGTCTCGGCTTCGCGCTTCTTGTCCTGCGCGAGCTTCACCTCGGCAACGTACGCGTAGAGCGACGCCTGCGCGGAGCCGTCGGTCACGTCGATGAGAAACAGCGCCTTCTTGTACAGCTCGAGGGCGGCGTCCCACTCCTTTCGCTCGCGCGCATCGGCGGCGAGCTCGAGGATCGGTTCCACCGCCGGCATCGGCGGCAGCGATCGCGACGTGGGCGCGGGAGGAATGCGCGCACTCGACGACGGCGGACGCAGCGAGCTCTCGCGCAGCACCGGAATGCTCGGGAGGGGCTCGGGAGGAGGCATGAGCGACGGAGTCGCAACGACTCCCGGAACGCTCTCTTCGGTGACCGTCTCGTTGGCTTCGCCGAACTGCTCAGACTCCGACATGGAGCGGTAGGGTAGCTGGTCTCCCAGCCTGTCTAGGCTGGTACGAAGGGGTGGATCACGATGGACACATAGCGCGTCGCGTCGTGATGTACGCGAGGAGCGCAATATTGCTCCGATCACGGAAAACCCCGTCCGCTCTTCGTCACCTTCACGCCCCCGAAGCTGGCCCGGCGCGTGCTTACACGTCACCCTCGTGACACCGAGTCGACACGTTTCCCGCTCGCTCGTTCGCTGGATTGGCATCCTCAGCGTCGCCGTTTCGGCGCACGCGACGGCGGCCTGCGGATCCGGCGTGTCCTCGTCATCGACGAACGAGAACGACGTCGCCACGCGGCCATCCCCCATCGATCCGAACGACGCTCCGCCCGGCTCGACGGATCCGTCCGTAGCCGATCAGCTCGTCGAGAAGCCCTGGGAGATCATCAGCAACAAGGGCGAGACGTACCTTCCCAACGTCTTCTATGCCGACGCCTCCCAGAACGAACAGATCATGCCGTGGACCCTCGACGGTCACGCGCAGATCGATCGGCTGATCTACCCCACGATCGGCAACCCGAATCTCTATACGAAGAGCGACGCGACCGATCAGTTCATGGTCGTTCTGCGCATCGAAGACGCCGCGTTCGAACCTGCAGGCGCAACCGTCGAGCCGGTCGCGAACTCGGCGCTCTCGCGGATGATCGTGAACAACAACGATCCCGCGAACGGCTTCGCCTTCCTCCTCGTCTCGCGTGATGCGCGACCGGTGGCCACGGAAGCCGATCGCGTCGTCTCGAGTGGCGCGGGCACCGGCGTCTATCGCGTCTACCCGCAACAGATCTACGTGAACCCCATTCCGGCGGACATGCCGGAGGTGTTCAAGCAGCGAAAGACGATCCGCTTCGTGTTCAAGCAGGAGGCGATGGCGAACGTTCCTCCGGGCCTCTACGACGTGCGCTTCGAGGTGCGTCGCGACAACCAGCTCCACACGACGCCTGGTGGCCCGAAGATCTTCGAGTACCAGTACAACGCCGTTCGCGTCTTCGATACCGAGCCCGAGGAGTACTCGGCCGTCAACATCACCGACACGCAGGTCTCCGTCGGCAGCTCGTACGACGCCAAGACGAAGACCCAGCTCGAAGAGGTCGTTCAGTTCCTCAATACGACGAACGAGCCCGCGGTCCGCAACGCATCGTTCATCACCTTCAACGGTGACCTCCACAACGGAGGCTCGCCGGGCACCCTGCGCCAGCGCCCGGTCGCGTGGACCTACAACGACGAAGCGAAGGTCATCGTCGACTCGCTGAAGTATCTGCCCCTGCCGATCTTCCTCACCGTCGGCAATCACGACGGCTACGTCTCGACGGGTCAGGTGCCGTCGGCCGTCTCCACGATCGACAGCGCGGTGTTCGACAGCCTCGAGAAGGTGGTGAACGAGGCGTCCCCGAAAGCGTGGCCGGGCTTCGGCTACCCCGCGTTCAAGACGTACCTCGATCAAACCGCGGCGGCGGGCTTCTTGGGCGGCAACCACCGCGACCTCTTCGGCGGCACCTTCATGCGCCAGCCCGCGAAGAGCGGCGCCTCGACGTTCGCCAACGACTGGAAGGAAGTTCCGCGCGAGGACCGCAACTACATCCTCTACGACGGCTTCTACCAGTGGCAGAAGACCTACGGCCCGCTCAACTACTCCTGGAAGTTCGGCAAGAACTTCTACGTGTCACTCAACAGCTTCGAGCTTCGCCAGCACCGCCGCTCGGGCTGGGGCATGTACACGGTGAACTACGGCGGCGGCATGAGCGACGTGCAGCTCGAATGGCTCGATCGCGAGCTCTTGCGCGCGAAGGTCACCGGCGACGACGTCGTCCTCCTCGCCCACCACGACCCGCGCGGCGGTCACCAGAACCTCGACCAGGGCTACTACTTCGATCAGCTCGAGTACGGCAGCATCTACCAGAGCGCCATCAACTACATCGCCCAGGGCGTGTTCAACACGGCCGCCTGCCAGCTACCGGACTGGGTCCTCCCTCGTTCGCAACAGGAGAGCTGCATCCACGACGGCTTGCAGGAATGGATGCGCGCCGACGAGGAGTTCGACTGCGCCTGGGACGAGCGCAAGAACGGGACCTGCGACAAGGCTCTTTTCGATCCGAAGAGCGGTGGAACCCACACGCTCTACTTCAGCGGCGTCGAGCTCGTGAACCGCATCGCGTCGAACCCGCAGCTGCGCACGGTGGTCCTCGGCCACACGCACTACAACCAACTCGAAGTGCTCCAGACGGGCGATCACTTGCTGCCCAACGAGAGCCCGGTGTCGACCGCTGCGGCCGCGGCGGAGTTCGCGATGCTCGAGGTCCAGAACCCGATTCGCGGCTTCTCCGTGCTCGGTGAGCAGCGCGGCATGCAGGGTGTCGCACGAATGGCGCGCGGCAACGCCGACTACGACATCCACGAACTGGGTATGGGCCTTCTCGCGGCGCGCAACGCGCGGTTCTCCGAGTTGCTCACCCCTGCCCTCGCCAAGGGCCAGCGCACGCTCGACGCGTCGACGGGCCTCGGTCGAGAGCTGGTCGTCTTGCGCCTCGTCTCGAACGCGGATCTGGCGAACCAGACGTACAACAGTCAGAGCGCGCTCGGCTTCGGCGTCTTGCACTTCAGCAAGAAGTCCGATGCCCGCGCCTACGGCCTCGCGCAGATCAACAGGGTGAGCTTCTTCGTGAACACCGGCGCGAACAAGTTCATGCGCGCGGCCACGGTCGACGTCGATCGCAACCGCCGGCTGCGGGCGCACGACGTCGACAATCCGCTCGAAGTGCTCTTCGACTGGTAAACGTCGAGAGCGTCGCGCTCAGCCGAACTCGGCGACGCACAATGCGTGATCGCTGTCTTCCGTCAGCGGAAGATCGTCGACGTGCGGGCCGTGGTAGCGAAGCTTCTCGTTCTGAATCGCGTACGAGCGCGACCGACGGAAGAGGCGCTCGGACACGAGCACGTGGTCGATCAAGAGCGGCCCGCCGCCGTGGTAACAGGAGAAGCGATTCTCCGCCGGAAGTAGGTCGGCGCAGGGCCGGAGATGACCGGACTCGAGCGTTCCCTCGCCGCGCACGATGCGCACGGGCATCGAGTCGACCGTGTCGTTGAGATCACCGAGGACACAGACCGCGTGATCGGGCAGCTGGCGGAAGACGTCGTCGACGAGCCCGCGCAGATAGAGGGCCTCCGCCGAGCGACGAACGAGGCTTCGCATCGAGGCCTCTCCACGCCCGCGCGGTGACGGATCGACGAGCTCGCGGCCGTCCGACGTCTTGAGCGGCGTGCCGAGGTTCGACTTGAAGTGCGCCGTGAGGATGTCGATCTCGAAGAGATCGGGCGCTTCGACGCGCACGTGCACGATGCCGCGACGGAGAGGAATGCGTCCGGGGAACGGCTCGGGATCCCCTTCGACGAAGATCGGGAACGGCAGGGTCTTCGGGGCGTGGACCTGCGACCAGAGGATCGGGACGCGCGAGAGGATGGCACACCGGATCCCGCGCCCATCCTCGGTGCCGAGCACCGGCGCGCCATAACCGAGGTCCGCGAGCTCCTTCGTCACGAGACGGTCGAGCAGCTCGGCCGAGCCCACTTCCTGGAGCGCGACGACGTCGGCCTGTGCCCTCCGGAGCTCAACCGCGACGTTCGCGACCTTGGCCTCGACGACCGCGCGTTCTCTCTCCACACGCGGGAGGAAGAAATCCTTGAGGTTGAAGGTCGCGATGCGGATGGGCATGGGGCGCATCCTACCTCCGTCTGCCTTCGCGTTTCGACGCGATAACGCCTGGCCAGGGCGAGCGCCGGTGGCCGAGAGCGGGGACGTCATCTACATTGAACGGTATGAACCTCAGCAGGGATTCGCTTCAGTCGCTGGTCGCCCATCTCGCCCATCTCCGGGCGGAGTACGGGGACGCGCTGTCCGATCCCGATCTCGTCGAACCGAACGGGACCTATTTCCCCGACGACTTCGCCGTCGACCCCGCGGGCATCGCGCGGTTGCTGGAGCGCATGGCGACGTACGCTCCGCTCTCGAGCGAACTCGACCTCGAGATCGCCTTCGTCGATGCCGAGGGTGAAGAGGGTGGCGGAGGATGCGGCTCGGGATCGTGCTCCCCCGGGGCCGGAGCCAAGCTGACCGTGAACAACCCCGGCGCGGTGGAGACGGAGACGGGCTACGCGCTCGTCCTCAACGTGGCGGAGGTCTCCGAGCCCACGCTCCTCACGAGCGCACTCGCGCGGGGTCTCGGGCGCGTCGTCTTGTTCGAGGCCGGCGAAGACGTGGATCCGCGCGACGAAGGTGCGCTCGCGGAGCTCACGGCCGTCGCCAGCGGACTCGGCGTGCTCCTCCTCAATGGCGCATGCGTCTACAAAAAGGGCTGCGGAGGAATGCGCCGTCACCAAGGCACCTTCCTCGGTATCGAGGAGCTCGCCCTGGCTGTGGCACTCTTCGTCCGCGTGGCAGACAAGAAGCCGGGCTCGGTGCGACGCCACCTGCCGGTCACGCAGAGAGAGGCGTTCGACGAGGCGCTCGCGTGGGTCGATGGGCAGCCCAAGCTCGTGCAGACGCTCGCGAGCAACCCCGAGCGCCTGACCGACGGAATCTTCGAGCCCGAGGGAAAGAAGGGCCTCCTGTCGAAGCTCTTCGGCCGCAGCAAAGACGACGACGCGATGCCCGAGCAGGTCACCGTGCGAATCAAGCCGCGCAGCGAGGAAGAGCTCCGCCGCCGCGCCGAAGCGAAAGCACTCGTGGAAGAAGCTTTGCAGGAGTCGTAGGGCGAAGGAGCCCGCGCCGACCACGCACGCGGCGTACGTGGTGGCGCGGCGTCGCTCGGATGTCCGCGACGCCGTCACGCATCGACAACCCTCTCCTCACGGCGAGCTCGCGCGTTCCGGCATGGGCGGCCCTCATGGTGGCCACCCTGCTCATCGCGGTTCGCGTCGCGTTCTTCGACCTGTTCGACGTGGACGTGCGGGCACGCTCGCTGCTCACGCCCTTCGGCGCGGCATGGTGGTTCTGCGTCGCCCTGGTCGTCCTTGCCGCGGTTCCACGGCGAATCGAGGTCGGCGCGGAAGGGCTCCGAATCGGCTGGCTCCTGCCGCCACGCCTCGTTCGCTACGAGGAGATCGTCCGCGCCGCGCCGGTCGGCGAGCATGACGTCGTTCTCGAGCTGTCGGACGGCGATAGCGTGCGCATCCACCGCTCGATTCTCGGTGGAGAGAAGCCTCACGTCGTGCTCTCGCGATTGTGGCAGGCCCTCGCGGCGGGCCCCGGCGGGCGGCTCGAGGAGCACGAACGAGATCTGTTGGCCCGCGGAGGCCGGAGCGCCCAGGACTGGGCCGAGGGCCTGAAGTCGCTCGGCGACCGAAGCCGGGGCTACCGAGGACCGCTCGACGAGGAGAGGCTCTGGGCCATCGTCGAGAACCCGACGGTCATCGGCGAGCTGAGGCTTGCGGCGGCCGTCGCTTGCGCCCCCTGGCTCGACGAGGCGAGGCGCGCCCGCCTCCGGGCGATCGCGGAAACCACGGTCGACGAGAAGCTCCGGGCGGGCCTCGAAAAGCTGGGCAAGCGGGACGAAGAGGAGGCCGTCGATCGCCAGCGAGCCCTCGAGGCCTTCGAAGCCGCCGATCCTTCCTGATCCGGGGTATGCTCCCCACGCACGATGGATCGAAGCCCTCCCGAGCCCGAGTCCGAGGAGATCGCCCTCTACGTTTCGACGTACTACTCACTACTGCGCTCCACGGGCGAGGTCAGGGTGCGTGCGTTCGAAGAGGCGCACGCGTACAGCGGTTCGAGCCTGCACCTCGGTGCGCTCGACGACGTCCCGGACCTCTCCGCCTTCGCCTACGCGGCAGCCCGCTTGCCCGACGAGATGGTCGACGTCCAGTTGCTCATCCTCGGCCAGTCACACGAACTGTTCGAGGCCTCGGGCTACGACGTTCGCCAGTGGCGGATGAGCAAGACGCGCGGACGCCGGCGCCCGCTTCGTTACAACGGTCGCGACCAGCTCGCCGTCTTCATCGCCAGCGCGAGTGACATCGACGACCTCGTTCCGATCGTCACCGCCTACCAGGTCGAGTGGAACAAGATGCACGCCCGCCTGCGGCGCGGCATCGAGTCGGAAGCGCAGCTCACCGAAGCACTCAAGAACCCGGTGGCACTCGCCACGGCACTCGGCGTCACCACCGACAACGCGCAGAAGCTCATCGACGCGTTCGGTCCCGCGCACCTCGTTCGGAGCGGCAAAGCCCTCTACGAGCGGCCGATCGATCTGCGCGTCCGCATGCTCGCGCCCTCGTATTCGCAGTACCAGCGTGCGGCGCAGCGATGGTGGAGCGGCATCGAGCCGGCGTACGTGAAGAAAGAGGAGCCGCGGCGGCCTCCCGTCTACTTCGTGTCGTCGAACACGCACGCCATCGCAAACCTCATCGGAGGATACGCGCGCTCCCACGCCGACGAGATCGTCGCGTGGGCACGCCTTCGCGATCCGGAGAACCTCGGTGACGAAGTCGCGCGCGCGGCCGCGTCGAACGATCCCGCCGAGCTCGCTCCCCTTCTTTATTATTTGCTCCGCGGGTACATCCATTCGGATCCCGGAACCTCGAAGATGAAAGAGGTGCGCGCGTTCGAAACGTCGCGCGGCCTCGTGCACCTCTCCGAACCGGGTCACATCGACGTCGACGCGCAGATCGCACGCCTCTCCGAGCTCGACCACGAGCTCATCGATCCGCGCCTGAAAATCCCCGGGATCGAGCGCCTCCGCAAGAGCGACGCGGTGCTCGTGAACATCGACTACCCGCTCGGTATGGCGGCCTATCACCTCCTCTCGCGCCTCGGTCAGGGCGTGGGCGAGATGCGCGGCGTCTACGTCATGGGCAAGGCGGCCACGCTGAACGGTCGCGTCGGCGACGTCATGCTGAGCGGCAATGTCTACGACGAGCATTCCAAGAACACGTTCCTCTTCCGCAACGCCTTCACCGCGCGCGACGTGGCCCCGTGGCTTCGTCATGGAAGCGTCTTCGACAACCAGAAGGCCGTGACCGTGCGCTCCGCGTTCCTCCAGAACAAGGAGTACATGGATGCCTTCTACCGAAGCGGCTACACCGTGCTCGAGATGGAGGCCGGGCCGTTCTTGAGCGCGGTCTACGAGCTCGCGAACCCGCGCCGCGTTCCCTCCGACGAGGTCGTCCACCTCTCGGCGCACACGGCGTTCGACGTGGGCATCGTCCACTACGCTTCGGATACGCCCTACTCGCGGCGCCAGTCACTGCTCTCGAAGAGCCTCAGCTTCTTCGGTGTCGACAGCACCTATGCGTGCGCCATCGCCATCGTGAAACGCATCTTCGAGCTCGAATGCGCGCGCCTGGCCGAATGAACGAGCGCGCGCCCGTTACGGACCGACTGCCGCATTGACCGTCCGTAAACGGGTGCGTAGCCAGGTTTGATGAACGTTCGTCTTGCCGGTTACCTCGTCGCCGCTGCGCTGCTGTGCCTTTCGGCTTCGGCCTGTTCGAGCGACGAGGTCGTCGGCGCGGGCGTGGTCGGTAATCCGCCCGTGCTCGATTCGATCGACGCGCCGGATACCGTCACCGAGCAGAACGGGCAGTTCTTGATCACGGTGAGCCTGCGCTACCACGATCCCGATGGCTTTCCGGTGACGAAGGTTCGCTTCCGAGTCGCGAGCGCCGGGCTCGACATCACCCAGGACATTCCGAACGCATCGGCCACGGCGAATGGCGCAACGGTGGGCATCGCCATCGACGGCAGTGCGCCGAAACAGACCTATCAGTACACGCTGAACGTGATCGATTCACGCGGCGCCGAGAGCGCGCCGGTGACGAAAGAGATCACGCTCCAGTGAGCGCTTCGAGCGCAAGCTCGAGACGATCCTGTCCCCAATAGAGCTCGTCGCCGACGACGAACGTGGGCACGCCGAAGACACCTCGTGCCGCGGCGGCCTCGGTCTCCGCACGCAGGCCCTCCTTCACGGCGTCGGAGTCGGCAGCAGCGAAGGCGGCCTTCGCGACGGATTCGTCACCGATGCATTCTGCAAGGACCGCGTCGACCTCGATGTCGCGCCCCTCTTCCCAGTAGGATCGGAAGACCGCGGTGCGGAACGCATCGCGGTGCTCTTCAGGAAGGGCGAGCCAGACGCGGAGCGCGCGCACGGAGCGGATCGGGAACTTCGCCGGGAACCGGAAAGGAACACCCCAGTACGCGGCCCAGCGACCGAGATCGAGCATCACGTGGCGACGCTTGGACTCCGAGAAGGTCGCGATCGGTACCGTCGGTGAGCCGACGGCGCGGAAGAGGCCTCCGAGAAGCACGGGGCGCCACACGACGCGCGCCGAGGCCTGCGCCGCAAGCCGCTCGATCTGACTCTGGCCGAGGTACGCGAACGGCGAGGAGAAATCCCAATAGACTTCGATGATTCGTTCGTGCACGGGCTCCGGCGCGACGCGAGGAGTGGGTACGCCCTCGGTCTCGTGCTCGGGGCGCGCGCCGCGCACGAAGGTCATGCGGTCTTGGCCCCAGTAGAGATGCTCGCCGTCGACGATGAACGTCGGCGCCCCGAAAATTCCGAGTGAAACCGCCTCTTCCGTACGACGCCGGAGATCGTCTTTGATCTCGGTAGACGCCATCTTCGCGAGGACGGCGACCCGATCGTGACCGGCTCGCTCGACGACCTCGCCAATCACTTCGGCATTCGCGATGTCGCGGTTGTGGACCCAATACGCTTCGTAGAAACCGTCCACGACCGCCGGATCGACCCCCGTGGCGAGGGTCGCACGGAGCGCCTCGACCGACCTCATCGGATGCGCCTGCGGCATCGTGAGCGGCACACCGAAGCGTGCAGCCCACCGCTTCATGTCCGCGAAGTTGTGCGACGCCTTCGACGGCGAGAGCGTGCCGGCCAGGTTCTGCGGCGTGCCGCTCGCCCGGAACACGCCGCCGAGGAGCATCGGGCGATAGCTCGGCGTCACCCCCATTTCGGCGCCGAGCTCGCGCACGCGCGTCGACGCGAGATACGCGAAGGGACAGGTGTAATCGAACCAGAAGTCGAGCGAACGGGCGGGCAGACGACGACTCGGCTCGATGGGCTCCATGCCATCGTCATAGCACCACACGGCGAGCCTCGCGGTACGCTCGCCGTGTGCCGAACATTCTCGTCTACATGCTCACGGCCCCCATCTCGAGGGAGGGCTCGAGCGGACTTCCCCGCTGGCTCGACACGCTCGAGGGCTGCCCGTTCAACGGCCACGTGGAGCGAGCATTGTGGGGAGGCTTCCACGCCGATCGCCTGGGCTACGCGTTCGTCGCAGGCTACGAGGCGGCGCTCGGACGGTTGTTCGAACATGCGAGTGCTCAGCAGCCGGAGGGCACCGCTCCGCTCGTGGCCCATCCTGGTGGCCGCCGGAGGCTCGCGCTCGGAGCCACCGAGGCAGGCGGCGCTCATCCGCGGGCCATCACCACACGCCTCGACAAGGAGGGCGGCGCGCTGGTGCTTCGCGGGGAGAAAACCTTCGTGACGCTCGCCCCCGTGGCGGACGCAATGCTCGTCGTGGCGAGCCGTGGTCCCGCGGCAGACGGCACGAATCGTTTACGCCTCGTGCGCGTGAGTACGTCGGCCCGCGGCCTCCGCATCGAGCCGCGCAAGGAGACGCCCTTCGCGCCCGAGATTCCGCATGCGCGCGTGACCTTCGAGAACGTCGTGGTCGAGCCCGATGCCGTTCTGCCGGGCGACGGCTACGCGCACTGGCTCAAGCCGTTCCGTACTATCGAAGACGTCCACGTGCTGGCGGCGGCGGTGGGCTACCTCCTCGGCGTCAGCCGCGCGCACGGATGGGATCGCGCGGTCGCCACCGAGCTCGCGAGCCTGGCGCTCTCGCTCGTCGATCTCGGCGCGCGCGATCCATCGAACCCGCTCACGCACGTGCTGCTCGCAGGAACGTTCTCGCAGGCCAGACACCTCGTCGAACGGGTCGAGCCGTTCTGGGCGAAAACGCACGACGAGGAGCGGGATCGCTGGCAGCGCGATCGGCCGCTCCTCGACGTCGCCGAGATGGTTCGTCAGAAGCGCACGCAGGCGGCGTTCGAGGCGCTCGGTATGCGTTGAACCAGGGTTTTCATCCTCGAGCGCGGGCTGCCGTAGGTTCCGGAGGAGCCCACCGAATGCTGGCGCTTGCCGGACGAGAAAATCGAGCCGCTTAAGACGATCTTCAGACTTCGCTCTCTACACAGCCTTCGAAGGTCCACGTGTTGCACGACCCACACCGGGTCCCACGCATGTGGTCGCACATTCAGGAGGCTCGATGGATAGCAAGGACAGCGGCAACGGCTCGAAGGAGCTCTCTCGGCGAAAGATCCTCCGAGTGGCCGGCTTGCTGGCAGCCACCGTCCCGTTGCGACACCTGCTCGCATGCGCGAGCGAAACGGGATCGGCGACAGGCGACGGCACCGACGGTGGCACGGGAACAGGGACCGGAACAGGAACGGGCGCGACGGATGGTTCCACCGCAACGGACGCGGTGGCCTCGGCCGACGTTCCCTGGGCAACGGGCGGAACGGCGTCCATGACCGACGCGGCGAGCTACCCCGACCCGTTCGCGAGTGGACTCGGCTCCACATGCGAGCTCTATTGTCAGGCCACGCTCGGTCCTTGCTATGCGGAGACCGTCGAACGCAAGGACATCACCGAGGGCGAACCTGGTCTTCCCGTCCGCCTGGTGTTCCTCGTCGTCGACGCATCGTGCAAGCCGATTCCCGGCGCAACGGTCGACATCTGGCACTGCGGCCCGGACGGGCTCTACTCGGGCAGCGATGCCTCGGATTTCTGTACGTCCGGTGACGCGCGCGCCCGCGCCGCGCGGTGGTATCGCGGACTCCAAACGGCGGACGCGAACGGCCGTGTCGAGTTCGATACCTGCTTCCCCGGCTGGTACTCGAGCCGCACGATTCACATTCACTTCACCGTTCGCATCAACGGCAACGAGTTCGTCACCTCGCAGATCGTCTTCGACGACGCCCTCGATGACGAGATCGTCGCCACGCAGCCGCTCTACAGCACGCGCGGCGCCCGTGACACGAAGAACACCACCGACAACGTCGTCGGCGGCGAGTCGGACATGTCGAAGTACACGTTCCAGACGGCGCGCATGACCGATGGTGCAATGCTGGCGTGGAAGGCGCTCGTGGTTCGCTCGTCCACCTCCTCGTCCCTTTGCTCGATCGCCGGTGGCGGTGGCGGTGGCGGCGGTCAGCCTCCCGGCGGCGGTGGCGCTCCCCCGACGGAGGCCGCCCGCCGGGCGGCTGATCGACGGCGAAGCGACAACTTCGCGCCAACCCGGCGCCAACCCGGGGCCAACCGGGCCGCGAACGGATTTCCGCGTTCCCCACGCACAATTCACGACCCCAGGCCCACGCGTCCTGCACACGGACGGGTGGGCCTACGCGTCGAACGCGACTGTGCGATACATTTAGGGGCGTGATCCGTTCTTGCCCCCTCTTCGCGATTGCGGCTCTCGTTGCAGCGTGTGGTCTCGACGCCGTTGGCAGCGCAACGTTCGAGAACGGCGCGACGCCCGATGGAGGACCATCGTCTCCCCCACCTCGCGATAGCGGCACGAGCTCGCAAGACGCGGCGCCGCAAGAGCCACAGCCGTGCGCGAACACGGCAAAGACCTGCACGCAGTCGCTCGAGTCGGGCTGGACGACGCTTGCCGTCGCAACCACGGACCAGGCGACGTGTCCCATGAACTACGAGATCACGACGCTCGAACACTACGGCGCAACGGCCGGCGACGGCGCATGCACGTGCGGATGTCAGATCGATCCCAGTGACCCGCCATCGTGCGCGAAGGGCAAGCTCTCGGGAAAGGTCGGCTCCAACCAGAACGCTTGCGACACGGTAACGTCAGGCACGGACATCGACGGAACGGGTTGCACCGCGCTCTCTTCCGCCACCATCTCGCCTTTCGGCAACTACGCTCCCCTCCCGCTCTATCGCGGGAAGTGCACCTCGATCGCGCAGCAGGACGAGTCGAAGGTCGTCGAGAAGGCGGTGCGAGCCTGCAAGCCCTCCGCCGCCTGTGAGGAGACGCTCTGCGAGGGAGACGCACCGACCGGCTTCGACGCGTGCATCATTCACGATGGTGACGTGGCGTGCCCGGCCAATTCGTCCTTCACGAAGAAGACGCTCGCGGGGAGCGGTACCTCACTCACCTGCTCGGGATGCGCGACGTGCGAGAACAGCGCAACGTGCTCCGACGTGACGCTGCGCTACTACAACGACGCGATGTGCAACACGGAGATCGCTAGTCGACCGGCAAACGGCACGTGCGCGCCCGCGACGAGCAACCCAAACAAGGCCATTTCGCGCCTGCGCTACGACGTCACCACGACCGGCCCAACGTGCAGCTCGACCTCCGTGCCCGAGAGCACCCTCAGCGTGACCGACCCGAAGACCATCTGCTGTCGCTAGGCGGAGCGCACCGGGTCGTGTGGCGAAGCCACGGTCAGCGATAGGCGCTGGCCTCGAGCGGAGCGAGGGTGAGCGCGGTCGCGATGTGATTGTGCTCGCCAATGCCTTTCGTCGACACGTGGCACCCCACGACGCGCCCCGACAGCGCGGGACCTCCCTGCTTGCGCCGAAGATTGCTGCCGAGGTGCTGCACGTGGAAGTTCTCGGCCGTGAGCGCCATCGTGTCGATCCACGGCGTCCAGACGATGCCGGTCACGCGATCGAGCACCATCGCGTCGGCGTCTACCCAACCGCTCAGGAACCCGGGGCGCTCCAGATACTGCACGACCACTTCGTGGCCCAACGGAACGGCGGCGAGGAACGGGAGCTCGATGCGCATGCGCGTATGCTAACCGTCGCGTACGAACGTCACCATTGCCGACCGAGTCGGGGATGGCGGGCCGACGTAGCGTCGAGCGGTCACCACGGTTTCACGCCCTGTCGTGCGAATCTCGGCGGCGTCGGTGAGACGCTGGACGGCGCCGAGTCCTCGCCCGAGGCCTTTGGTCGGCATCGAGTCGGGCGTGAGCATTCCGCCGCGCGACCAACCATCGACGAGGGCCAGTTCGGGAGACGCAATGCCGGGTCCGCGATCGCGAACCACGATCTCGATTCCGGCACGGGGCCCTTCGATCGCACGGAGCTCGAGGACCCCGGCACCGGCATGGCGCACGGCGTTGCCGACGAGCTCGGCCGCCGAGATCGCGACCTCGTCCGCCGAACGTTCGTCGAAGCCGACTTCGATCGCGAACTTTCGCGTCATGTGCGCCGCCACGACATGGTCTGTCGAGTGCGTGCACGTGGCACGCAGCACGTGCGTCATCGGTTGGACACGATGCAGAACTGGAGCGCGCTCTTCAGGTTTCGCTGCGTCATCATCCCGCCGAACTCCACCCCGATCGCGACGAGCGTTTGCGCGACCGCAGGCTGAATGCCGGTGAGGATGCAGGTCGACCCGAGCAGCGATACCGACTTCGCGAGCTTCACGAAGCGATCCGCCGTACCGCTGTCGAGCGCGTTCACGCCGGTCAGGTCGACGATGACGTACTTGCTCCGGTGCTTCACGATCTCGGAGAGCAGACGCTCTTCCATCTGCGCGCCGCGTTCCGTGTCGACGATGCCGATGACCGGCAGAGCGAGCACGTCGTTCCAGACTTCGAGCACCGGCGTCGAGAGCTCCTGAACCGCCTGGCGGAGCCGGTCGACGAGAAGCGCATTCTCGTCGGCGCGTGCAGCGAGATCGCGCCGATACTGTTCGAGCTGCTCTTGCGTCTGCCGCTGCGCGGTGATGTCCGCGAGGAAGCAGGAGAAGCCAATGATGTTGCCGTCCGCGTCTTTCAGCGGCCCGTAGCCATTCTCGTAGCTACGACGCGAGAACTTGTCGTCGCCGTAGTCGTCGATGATGACGAAGTGTTCTCCCCCGAGGGCGCGATCGAACTGGACCTTCGCCTTGACGCGGTCGTCGTCCCTCCCGACGACGTCCATGAGCATGTTCTGGCCGACGTAGATATCGACGTTCCAGATCTGCTTCATCACCTGCTTGTGCGCTTCGTTGAACGCGATGTAGCGGTACTCGCGGTCGAGCGCGAAGATGACGAGGTTCTGGGGGCTGTTGATCAGTGCGCGGAGAGTTTCGACGTTCTGTTCGCTGCGTACTGCCAGTTCGGTCATGTGGGAACAGCATCTTAGAACGCTGAATTCATCGTCGAGAAGGAGCACTTCGCGTCGTAACGAATCTTCACGATCGGGCTGAGCGCAGGCGAGCGCAGGTTCGCCTCCCCCGCTCCCACGTGTGCGCACTCACGCAGCGTAGGCGTGAATGCGAGCCATCGCGAGCTCACCTCTTTGTCATTTTCGAAGAGAACGATTTCGAGCGACACTGCGCGGCAGTGCCCTCATGCGACCTCGTTCACGCGCGAGGCCGTGAAGGGAACAACTGGAGAGCAAATGAAGAAGACGATCTCCGCCGCGATCCTGTCTGCAGGTTGCATGCTCGTTTCGATTTCTGCACACGGGCACGAGTGCTCGTCACTGCAGACCGTCGAGAGCCTCGCCGTCGGCGCCGTCCCCGAATCGGTGACCGCCGACAAGCACGGAAACCTCTACTACTCGAACGGAAACGCCATCTACAAGCGCTCGACGAACGGTCAGGACAGCGTGTTCGCCACGCTTCCGATCCCCGTTTTCGCGCTCGGCGTGAAGGTCGGCAAAGACGGATGCGTCTACAACACGTCCGTCAGCCTCGACCCGACGATCCCCGGTGCGTACGTCTGGAAGACGTGCACCGCGGGCACCATCGCCCAGGTATTCGCAACGCTCGACCAGAGCGGCGGACCGAACGATCTCGCATTCGACGACGACGGCAACGCCTTCGTCACCGACCCGTTCCTCGGCAAAGTCTGGAAGGTCACGCCGCAGGGTACGCCCAGCGTGTGGCTCGACGACCCGCTCCTCGACGGCAACACGGCTTCGCCGTACCTGCTCTTCCACTCGCAGGGCGTGAACGGCATCGCCTTCGACGAGGACAAGGAAAACCTCTACCTCGGTAATCTCGACTACGGTCGCATCATCCGTGTTCCGATCCGGCACAACGGCTCCGCCGGGCAGCCTACGGTTTGGGTGAGCGATGCACGCATCCAGGGCTCCGACGGCATCGCGTTCGACGAGGACGGCGATCTCTTCGTGGCAGTGAACGGGCAGAACAAGCTCGTTCGCATCTCGCCGCGCGGGCGCATCGACGTGCTCTTCAGCGGCGATCCGCTCGACAGCGTCTCGAGCGTCGTCTTCGGCCGCAAAGGCAACGATCGCGACACGCTCTACATCGCGAACAGCGCCTTCTTGCGCACGTTCGGCCTCCAGGCCGGAACCCCCAACCCCGCACTCTTCAAGACGACGGTCGACAGCAAGGGTCTGAAGCTCCCCTGAGCTTCCCCTCGCCACACCGCTTCGAGGCTTGAATTCGACCGGTTCGCGCTGAGAGGGCCCGTCCCTCGAGGGGGGCGCGAACCCGGGGGGTACGCCAGGGAAGCGCTCGCTTCCGAATCGGCGCGCAGTACCAAACCCGATTGCGCAATTTCGAATTCATCGTCGCCAATCGAGTGAGAGGCCGCCGCCGCTTTGCGTCACTCTTCGCGCGCCGAGAAGCGAAACGATTCGTTCCGGCTCGATGAGCTGCCTATCGCCACGGCAACGCCAGCGATGCAGCGTAAGAGGTCGGTTTCGTCGAACAACTGCACGAGGCAACGAGGTGAACGTCGCACTTCGCGGAGCGCAATCTGCACAGCCGAAGTACAAGTTCATCCACGCGGAGTAAGGAACGGCAGCATCTGCCTGTGCCGCTGATCTCCCTCGCGACCGAACGTCGAGACCTGGAGCGGCTCTTCGCCGTTTCAGGCCTTCGTTCATCCGCGCCCGAAACGACGAGAGGCGCGGCACCCCGAACTCGAAGAGCCGCGACAAAAGCAAAAACGCGAGGGGGATGCCCTCGCGTTTCTGCAGTTTCAGGCGTCGAGCGAGATCAGCTCTTCGGCGCGTGCGCGGGGGTCGCGGGGACCACCGGCGCCGGAGGAGCGGTGAACTCGTACGAGAACGTGCCTTCGCCCTTGTACTTGTCCGCCGGCTGGAGCGGGCCAGCGCCGGCGATCGACTTCACGACGCAATCGGCAACCGCGTCGGGCGCCGTCGTGTTGGCCTTGTCGACCGTCACGTTGGCAACCTTGCCCGCGTTTTCCTCGCCATCGGCGATGACGTCGAACTTGACGGTGACCTTGCCGCTGACGCCCGGGGTGCCCTTGAGCACGCCGTCGTAGCAAGCATGGATGTCGTTGTTCTTCGACTCGAGGGCGGCCTTGGTGTCGTCGCGGTACATCTCGGGGCTGCGCTTCGCGAACGAGCAACCCGTGGCGACGACGAGAGAAGCGGCGATCAGGAGCGTGGTCTTCATCACTTCTTACCCTCCGGCTTCTTCGCGGACGTGGCGGGCGGCGGGGTTGCCGGCTTCGCCGAGGCGCTGGTCGCCGGAGCCGCGGGCTTCGACGTGGTGGTGGCGGGCTTGGTGCCCGGCTTCGCGGGCGTGGTGCCCGGCTTGGTCGAGGTTTCCGTTCCGGCGGCGGGGGCGGCGTCCGGAGCCTTCACCGACTCGGTCTTCGTCTCGACGACCTTCTCTTTGCCGGTCGTCGGGTCGATTTCGACCTTCTTCTTGGTGATGTCCTGCTCGACGACGAGGAACTCGACGCGGCGGTTCTTCTCGCGGTTCTCCTCGGTGTCGTTCGGGGCGATGGGCTTCTCGACGCCCCAGCCCTTCGCGGTGAGGCGGGCAGCTTCGACGCCCTCCTTCTTCACGAGGTAGTCCATGACCGACTTCGCGCGCGCGTCCGAGAGGGTCTTGTTGCGCTTGGCATCGCCCTCGGCGCTCGCGTGACCCTCGATCGAGAGCTTCTTGACCTGCGGGTTGTTCTTGATGACTTCCGCGATGTCGTGAAGCAGCGAGAAGCTCTCAGGCTTGATGACGGCCTTGTTGACCTCGAACTGGATCTTCTCTTTGAACTCGATCTTGTTGTCGCGCAGCTCGACGCGCGGCGGCGGCTTGGGCTCCTCCTTCGGGGGAGGCGGCGGGGGCGGCGGCGGCGGGGGCGGGGGCGTGCCAGCGATGGCGAACGCCTGCGCACCAGCGAATTGCGTGGTGCCACCACAGCCGACGAGCGCGAGTAGCATCGACGCAGCGACGGCGTGCGGCAGGAAGCGGTGGGAAAGCATCAGAACCTCTTTGGGACGTGAAGGGAAAGGGCCGCACGCGAGGGGTTTACCCCGACATAAGCGGAGTCGATTGCGAGCGGTCCGCGCGTTCCCCTCCATGGACGAAGCCTGCTGCCGCCTCGTCCACTTCGGTTCAAGCCGTGGGATAGACGGATCTTTCCCGAAGGTCCATGCAGTTCTTCCGTACAAACGCGCACGATTGTCGAATTTTCCACTATTTCCACAACGTTAGCCAGCGACGGCAGGAAGCCTCACAACCCCTGCAAAAGCCCGCCGCAGACAGAAAGACCGCTCGGAGGACGTCGTTCCGAGAGCCTTCTCGTTTACGGCCGGGCAACCCCTGTCGACCGAGCGTCGACGGTGCGGAACGCCGGCGTGTCGCGCACGAAAGCGATGAGTGACAGACCGAGGTCGCGCCCAAGCGCAACGACCACGGGTCGGCAATGAGGCGTGTCGGTGAGCAGCTGCTATCGTCCGCACCAATGGGCGACACGCTTCGAGCTTCCGTACCTCCCTTTCTCCGAGCGCTCGTGTCGCCCCTCTTGGATCGGCCGGCTGTCGTCGAGACCCGAGCAACCTGCGACGACTGTCAGATGTGCGACCACGGGCAGGTCCCCGAAGGGGTGCGCGCAACGTTCTTCAGACCGGAGACGAAGTGCTGCACCTTCCAGCCCCACCTGCCGAACTACCACGTTGGGGCGATCCTCGCAGACACGCGCGAAGAGCTCCGTGAAGGACAGGCGCGCGTCCGCGAACAGATCCGGCAGGGCATCGGCGTCACGCCGCACCACCTCGGGCCCTCTCGGAAGTGGACCCTGCTCTACACCGCGTCGTCCCACGAGTCGTTCGGGCGCACGAGTGCGTTGGTGTGCCCATACCTCGACGGCGGACGCTGCTCGATCTGGCACCACCGAGAGGTGGTGTGTTCGACGTACTACTGCAAGGTCGACGGGGGCGCGCCAGGCAAGCGATTCTGGGTCGCTCTCAAAGACTACCTCACGCACGTCGAGCGCGAACTGATGCGCTGGTCCGCATCGCAGGTCGCCGGCAGCGAGGTGAACCAGCCGAAGGTGCGCGAAGGCAAGCTACACCTCCACGAGCTCGAAGATCGCCGACCGCCGGACGAGATGTATCGCGCCACCTGGGGCTCGTGGGCGACTCGCGAAGAAGAGTTCTACATCGCGTGCTACGAACGCGTGCGGTCGCTCGATCGCGCAGGCTACGCAAGGATCGTCGAAGAGACCAAAGAAGGCCGTGCCCTCCTCGGTCGACTGAAGAGCGCACGTGATGCGCTCGACGTGCAGACGAAACTCCCCGAGCGCCTCGTGCTCCACAAGTCGCTGCGCTCGCTTCCGGTCATCCAGGGAGGCGTGCTCGTCACGACGCCGTACAACGCCTACGACTCGTTCAATCTCGAGCCCGAGCTGTACGAGATCCTCGGCAAGTTCCAGCCGACTACCACGGTCGCCGCCACACGCAAGCAGCTGGCCGACGAGCAGGGCATCGAGTTCGACGACGCCCTGCTCACCCATCTCCATCGCCACGAGATTCTCGTCACCGCGCACGCTCCGCCGGAAGGAGGAACTTGCGACGAGACGGAAGGCCCGCGCGCAGCACAGGTCTGCGGCACGGGCCGATCCAACACTAGGTCGTGAACATCACTCGACGATGAAACGGTCTCCCCGGCCGCGACCGAACGTCTCCGGCGAGTACATCTCTTCGGCCTTCGGCGGAGGAACCACGTAGACGCCCGGCGTCGTGGCCTTCGCGACGTAGGTGTAGTCCCAGACGCCGTCCCAGAGGAGCGACGCGAACGCCTCGACGCGCTCGTCTCGCATGTTCTGGTGCTCGTACCAGGTTCGGTCCCAGTACCAGTAGCGTCCTCCGCGTTTGGCGGCATCCTCGGCAACCTTCGGGTCCTTCGGAATCTCGCCGGTGACGGCGAGTGCCGGATTGAGCGGTTCGAGCCCGGCGGGAATCGGATCGACGAGCGCGACGTGGTAGCGACGCGACTGCGCGACCATCGAAACACGCACGCGCACCTTCGTCCCGGCCTTCACGCGCCAGGTTCCGTCCGCATCACGGCGCACGTCCTCGGGCTTGTCAGCGCCTTCGTACGTTCGCGAGACCACGAAGCCCTGATCCGTCGGCGGCAGCTTCAAATCGGTCGGCGCGTACTGCATGCCGATGCGGTAGTAAAGGCGGCCCGGGCCGTCTTTGCCGAGCACGAGCGACTGCGGTGACTTGAGCTCGCTCGCGAGCCACTGCATCGGGACCTTCGTCTCACTGGACTCGGTCGTGCGGCCCTTGAAGGCGTGCTGGCCGGCGAAGCGATCGCCGAGCCACACCCGAGCCACGAAGTCGGGCGTCACCTTCTCGTAGGTCGCGAAGTAGCGGTCGAGCGCGAGCAGTACGAACGCGTTCTCCTGCGTGTTGGTCCAGTGCCCCGCCTTGCGGTGGCCAAGCAAGCCCTTCACGAGCTTCGGAATCACGCTCGATTGCGGCTGATCTCCAATCATCGATTCGAGCAGCACGCCGTCGGCGCGACGGTCGGAGTGGAGCAAGAGCCAGTCGGCGTCCTTGTAGCCGCTCACGAAGTGCGCAGCGCCTGCGGTCTCGGTGACGCGATTCTGGACGTGACGCCGAATCGCCTCGTTGTCCGCGGCCGACGCCTTGTCTTGCGAGAGGATGGGCCAGATCCAACCGACGGCTTCGATCGGCAGCTTCTCGAGCCCTCCGGCCTCCGTGATGAGGCGCTTGGCACGTGCCGGATCCGCATCCCCCATCTTCTTCCTGACGAACAGCGCGTAGGCGATGATCGCCCGGCGAGCATCGTCGGGGTACCAGGACGGAATCTGGCTCTCGATGCTGCGTAGATAGCTCTGCGCGCGCGACAGCATCACGGCATTCGGCTGGAATCCCTTCTCCTTCGCGCGCACGAGGGCGTGCGTCACGTGGACGGAGAGGTACGGCCAAGGCTGCTCTTGCCAGAAGCCCCAACCGCCGTTGCCGTTCTGGTGGCGCTGGAGCTTCTCGAAGTCCGTGGTCATCGACTTCGTGAGAACCTCCGGCGACGGCAACCCCTCGGCCTTGAACGCCGAGAGGACGTCCTTCAGCGAAGCGACGGCGAGAACACGCGAGGCGATCTGCTCGTTGCATTCGAAGGGGTACTTCACCAGGTAGAGCACCGCGTCGGTGAGCGCTTGCAGCTGCGTGGAGCTCGTCGTGATCTCGAGCCCGCCGAACTGCGGGAAGACGTTCGGCGGCATCTTCACCGGCTGCGCGATGGCGCCGTCGTCGATCTCGCCGTACGTGGCAAACGCTTCTGTGGTGGCCGGCGTGTAGACCGGGAGCGTGATCTGACTCGCATCGGCGAAGTCCTTCGCCGCGATGCCGATCTGGAATCGCGCTGTGCCCGCCTTCTCGGCCGCCGCGTTGAAGCGCACTTCGACGCGGTCGTTCGGCGGGATGGTCACGCGTTTCGCCGAAGGCTCTTCGACCGTCGCGTTGACTGCACGCGCGACGACGCCGACGTCGACCGGCGAGTCCGTCTGGTTCTGAACGATGACGGGCAGCTCGAAGCGATCGCCGAAGTTCAAGAAGCGCGGCGCGCTCGGACGAACCATGAGCGGGAGGCGCGCCGTAATCGTCGACTCGTTCGCGCCGAACTGCTTGTCACCCGCGGAGGCAACGGCCATCACGCGATAGCGCGTGAGGTTGTCGGGGAGCTTCACCGGCACGGTGGCCTTGCCCGAGCCGTCGGTTCGCACGCGCGGCGAGAAGAGCGCGAGCGCGCCGAAGTCCGTGCGCACCTGGATGGGCGTGTTGTTCGCCGAGACAGCTTCGTCTCGCGAAGCCACCTTCTTGTCGAACGCGGCGTCGCTCTTGGACAACTCGGCCGCCGAAGCCATGGGCGCGGGCGCGGGGGGAGCCATGGGCGCGCCTGCAGCCATCCGTGCCTGGGGCCTGGCGATGCCGCCGCCGGAGGCGGTGCCCTCCGCCGCGAGATTGCCACGCTGCAGGAGATCGGGATCGGCGAGCACGATGCGATCGCGCAGGCCAACGTCGGAGACGTCCGAATAGCGCTCCGAATAGAAGACGCTCACCGGATCGGGCGTCTTCTTGCCCGATAGCGCAAGCACCGCTTCGTCGACCACGATGACGGCGACTTCGGCGTCTCGAACGGGACGAGCCTGCGCGTCCTTCACGTCGACCTCGATGGAGGTCGCGCCTCCCGGTTCGAGCGTCGGCTTCTTGGCCTCGGCCTTCACCGCGAGCGTGCGCGAAACGGGAAGCACGTTCACCGTCACCGAGCCTGTACCGAAGGCCGGGCGTTTGATCGAGCTGTCCGCACGAGCCGCCGCCCCGACGAGGTCGACGTGGATCTCCACGTTCGGCACCATCGGCTCGTCGAGCTTCACCTTCAGGACCTGCGACGGATCCTTCATCGTGAATCGCTCGAGCTGAACGATGCCCTGGCGGCGCACGGTGAGGATGCCTTCGGCCGGCAGGAACGGGGCGACGACGAGCACTTCGGCCGTTTCACCCGGCTTGTACTCCTTCTTGTCCGGGATGACCGTGATGCGATCACCCGTGACGCCGCGATCCTTCGGGACGTCTTTGCCCGTCACGTAGAGCGTCGTGGCGCTCTGGTTCTTGCGTCCGTGCTCGTCGGTGACGACGGCCCACACGCGATAGCGGCCACCTTCGGTGGTCTTGAGCGAACAGCGTGCAGGCTTGTCGTTCTCGCCGCCGTTGCTCGTGGTCTCGCACGTCTGGACGTCGACTTCCTTCTCGACGTACTCGGTGCCCTTCTGTTGCCAGTCGAGGCGCGCCGCCTTGACCACGATGGGCCGTCCGCCGACGAGCTTGCCCTCGATGTTCGCCGCGAGGAGATCGACGTCGATGTTCTCGCCCGCGCGCACGAAGTTCTTGCCGAGACGGACGCCGACGTAGGTGTCCGACGGATGAACGAGCATCGTGGTGCGGCCTGCCCACTGCTGGCGATTGACGTCTTCGACCTGCCCGGTGAGCTGGAGGCTCATCGGATACGACGGCTCGAGCGCGTCGAAATCGAGACGAATGCGGTGAACGCCCTGCGGGTTCGTGCGCGAGGACCACGTCTCCGTCTTCGTCTCCTCGGCCTTCGAGGGCCCACGGAAATCCCAGAACAGACGCGGCTCGGGACCGAAGTGGAAGTCCGTACGATTCGGCGGCGCGAACGACCCCGTGCTGCGCGTCACGTGCCATTCGACCGGCGCGTTCGGCAAGCCGCCGCCCGCGTAGTACGACGCCGTCACGGTCGCGACCGCGTGACCGCCGACGTAGTGCGGCCCTTCGCTCGCCTTCGCATTCACTTCGAACTCGGGGCGCCGGAACTCCTGCACCTCGAACCGATGGTGGTAGTTGTTCGCCTCGAGCCGAGAGCCCTCGAGCACGAGCTCGATGTGGGCCGAGCCGAGGTTCGCGTTCGCGGGAAGCTTGTAGGCGAAGTCGAAGGCTCCGGCAGAGTCGACCTTCGCCTCACCGGTGCCGATCTCCGCCCAGCGCGGATCACGCACGCGGTAGCGCACGGTCTGCCCTTCGATCGAAGGAACGGCATCGATGTCGCCACCGCGCCCCGTCCCCACGCGACGCAGCCAGCCCTTCACGCGGAGCTCTTCGCCCGGCTTGTACATGCCGCGATCGTCGAAGACGAGCCAGCGAAGCTGGTCTTGACGTTGCGGGAGCGGGTTGCCCGCATAGCCATCGCCGACGATCGCGACGTCTTTGCCTTTGCGCGCAACGACGAGGCTCATCGTGGTCTTGGTCAGCGGAAGGCGCGCGATGCCGCCCTGGGTCTTCACCGGCGCCTCGCCGAGGAGCGAAACCTCGACGTCATCGATGGGAGATCCGTCGGTGAGCTTCGTCACCCACCCCGTCACGCGATCGCTTTCGGCATACGCCGCGAGGCCGAGCTCGGTAGCCTGAATCCACACGTGGAGCTCGGGCCGTTGCCAGCCCTTGGGGAGGGTTCGCGTCGGCTCGACCACGACGAGCACCTGACCGAAGCCACCGTTCAATGCAGCGCCGAGATCGATCGGCGTGCCGACCACCTCGTCGGGTGATTTCTTCGGGGTGATCGTCTTGTCGAACACGAGCTTGCCGGGCGGCGTGATCTTCCGCGGCCGTTCCCACTCGTTCGAGAACTCGATGTACTTCTTGTAGTCCTCCGGCGTCACGGCGTAGACGCGCGCGTGCAGTGCGGGCTCGTTGATCGAGTAGACGACGTACTGCTTGGGCGCGGCCGGGTCGAGAACGACCATGGGGTTTTCGGCGCCGAACATCGTCGGCTCGGCAGGCCCGACGTCGAACGTGAGATGCGCCGGCTCGTCCATCGTCTGCTGGTGGACGTCCGTGATGCTCTTCGCGATGTCGACCGCGTACTTCGTGCGGCCCTTCGTACGGCCGGAGATCGTCATGTACGTCTGGTGGACCTCCACCTTCATGGCGGGGATCTCGGGCGATGCCTTCACCATCGACGTATCGAACTTGCCGAGGTCGATCGGGTTCGAAAAAGTGACCGTGAACGGCTGGAGCGGAGCGCAGTCCTTGCCCCAACCGCACTGGGACTTCACCACCTTCAAGGGGCCGAACGTGACGAACGACGAAGTCTGATCCGACGCCGTCGTGCGCGGGCCTTCGGCACTCTTCGCCCCCTTCTTGACGACGACCGTATAGCCCGTCGACGTCGAGAGCTTGGTCGTCGGCTTGAAGGCGACCCAGCGGCCTTTCTCGGCCTGCTGCGACAGCCTTCGGACCGTATCGTCACCCTCGATCTCGTCCGGCTCGGCGAGCTTCACGGGCACGCTCCCGCGCGCGCTGCGGAGCTCGATACTCGCGAGCATGGCCCCTGCGTCGATCGCCTGATCGAACTCGACGAACACGATCGGCTCGAGCGCGACGGAGTTGTCCGTGGGCCAGGTGCGCTTCACGGTCGGCGGAGGCGTGGTGAACGTCCACCGCGTCGCGGCGTTCAGCGTTTCACCGTTGGCCGCCTTCGTGCCGGAAGGAACCTCCACCGTGTACTCGGTGGCCATCGGCATGCGCTTTTCCGGTTGGAAGAGCAGCGTGCGCGTGCCGAGCCAACGCCACTTGCCTTCGGGCTGCGGCGTGAGCGTGATCGGCGCCTTGTCCTTCGCGAGCTCGTCGACCGAGGTGATGGGCACCATCGGCTGCGAGAACGTCACCGTCACGTGTGGTGCGATCTCGACCTTGCCTTCGGGCTCGTGGCGCTCGACCGTCAGTGGACCTTTCGGCGGCACGTTCGTGGGAGGAGGCCCGGCCGGCGGCGGAAAGGCTTCGGACACCGTCTTTCCCGCGCGCGGCGCAGGAATCGACTTGTCGCGCATCGAGAACGCCTTCTCGTCTTCGGCGTCGCGCGGAAGCTGAGGCAGTCGCGCGACGAGGCGTTTTGCATCGTCCGCACCGAGCGGCGTCGCCGGCGCGAGCTTTCGCTCTTGGGCGTTGTCGGCTTCTTCGTCGGCGTTGCTGATCCGGAACCCCAAACCCGACTTCGACAAGCGAACCACGAGAGGACCGTTATCTCCGGCAGACTTCGCCGGGGCAGGTGCTTGAGGCGGCTTCCCAGGACAACCGAGGGCCAGGAACGCCGTGAGCAAGGCAAGAACAAGTGCGCTTCGTTTCATGCAGATAAGACGTCTCCATCGCGATCAACGCGCGAATGGCGCCCACCCTACAGGCGAAGTGAGGCAATCGGTCGACGTTCGGGGCGCGCGTGTACGGATTTCGCTCGTACGTATCGCGACGGAAGAAGATCTACGGAGCGCGCGATGTAGGTGTCAGTCGAGGCCGAAGAGAAACAGACCGACGAGAATCACCACGATCATCGACAGCGCTCCGACGATGAGGAGAAGCCACGCTCGTGTGTTTCCCGAATCCGCCGGCTGAGCCGCCATCGGCCCCGTCGACATCGTTTGGAGCTCTGCCGCGGACGGTGCGAAGGAGAGCGGCGATCCACTCGCGAGCGGCGCTGGAGCCCCGAGCGGCGTGAACGGCGCGGGCGTCGGAAGAGGTTTGGGACGTGCAGCGGCAGGTGGAGCAACGAGGTCATCCACGCGCACGGTGTCTCCGAGCGGATCCGGGCTCTCGCTGAAGCGCGCGTGACGCGAGAGCGCGGTCGAAACGGAGATCGTCGGGCCGTCGTCGTAGCCTTCGTAGACGGGTCGGATCCACGACGGCTGAGCCTCTTCGA
Organism: Labilithrix luteola; assembly: GCF_001263205.1. GTDB lineage: Bacteria > Myxococcota_A > Polyangia > Polyangiales > Polyangiaceae > Labilithrix > Labilithrix luteola. The sequence goes on along the minus strand of NZ_CP012333.1, from coordinate 5,875,794 downwards.
CGTCGTTCTCGTCGAGCAGCTCGATGGACTCCGGCACGTGATCAGGAATGCTTCGGCGCCCCGACTCGAACATGTTGCCGGTGGTGAGCCCCGAGACCTTCTTGAGCGCCGCGTGCATCGCGCGCGCGTTGGGCCAGCGGTCGGCCTTGTCGAAGGCAATCGCTCGGTCCACGATCTGAATGAGCTTGAGCGGCAATCCCGAGGTGACGTTGGCGAGTGAGCGAGGCTGGTAGTTGGCCGCCGCGACCAGCATCTCCGCAGCGCTCTCGCCGTCGTGCACCGGACAACCCGAGATCAAATTGAAGAGCGTTGCGCCGACGGCCCAGATGTCGGTCTGCGCATCGACGCGTGCGTTGTTGCCGACGGCCTGCTCCGGCGACATGAAGCCCGGCGTGCCAAGCAGATAGCCCGTGGCGGTCTGCTCGGTTCGAACGCCTCGCTTCATCTGCGCGAAGCCGAAGTCGAGAACCTTGAGACGCCCTTCGTTCGTGACGAAGAGGTTGTCGGGTTTGATGTCGCGATGGACGATGCCCTTGTCGTGCGCGGCAGCGAGGACGTCGAGCAATTGATCGGCGACCTCGTAGACCTCACGCAGCGGGAGGGTGCCTCCTTTGCGAATGCGTCGCGCTTCGAGAAGCTCCCCTTCGAGGAGCTCCATCACGAGATACGCGTAGCCCTCTTCGGTGACGTCGTCGTCGAGAATGCGAACGACGCCCGCATGGTTCACCTGGTTGGCCGCGTAGCCTTCCTGCATGAAGCGGCTGCGCGTGTCGTTGTCCCTCGAGAACTGAGGGTGGAGGATCTTGATGGCGACGCGGCTACCGTTCTTGCGATGCGTGGCGGCGTAGACCGTGCCCACGCCTCCGCGCGAGATGCGGCTGTCGATCCGCCACTTCTCGCGGATGATGCGGCCGATCCATCGCGACTTACCGCGCTCCGAGGGATCGTCGTTGCGGCCAAGCGGATCCATCCTGGCGACTTACCAGGCTATCAAAGCCACTCGCCCCGAGGCACCGTCAAAACTTCGTCGTGAAGAAGAGAACGAGGCCGACGATGAAGATGGCGACGCACACGACGCCGACGGCCACGAGGGCAATCAGCTGAGGACTGACCTTTCCCCCCGCGCCACCACCCACGCCAGGCCCGACGGGAGCCGGCCCACGCGCCTGCATCGCGGCCTGGGCACGCGGATCGTACGCACCGTGCGGAAGCTGGCCCTGAGGAGCGCCGTGTGGGGGTCCCTGCATCCAGCCGGGGCCCGGCGGAGGCGCGTGCGCGGGCATGTTGCCGCTCGGCCAGCCATGACCGGAGACGTTGGCGATGCCGTGAATCGACGGCATGGGCTGCTGCATGCCCGGCTGCATGTTGGGCTGCATCGGAGCGGCTTGGTTCATCGCGCCCATCCCGCCCTGCATGAGGCTCGGCGACGGTGCCGCACCGTGGAGGCCGGTCGCGCCGGTCGGCCCAGTTCCATAGGGCATCGGCGGGGGCGGCATGCCATGCATGCCATGGGGTCCAGGCTGGCCCGAAAGCGGGCCGGAGGCGGACGGACTCGACGCGAAGCTCGCCGGCGGCTGACTGACGAGCGGATCGTAGATCTCGGACGCCACCAGCGGATCGATCTCGGCGCGGGGATCGGGCTCGCGACCCCAGGCAAAAACACCGGGCGCACGGGCCTGGGCGGGGGCGGAGGCGGACGCGCTCGCGTCTTGCCCCGGAAGCGGACGAACCGTCGGCGATTCGGCGTTTGCCATCGACGGACCGAGCGTCTCGGCGAACCCGAGCGGAACGGCCCGGGCGGCGCTGTTCGCCGTCGACGGGACGGCAAGCGTGGATTCGTCACCTTCGGCGCCTCCGCCGACGACGACATGGGCGTCTTGATGTCGAAGAAGCTCTTCGCGCGAGACGGCGCGGGTGGTCTCTTCCGGCTCGCTCTGCCCAAGGACGGGCGGGTGGCCGGCTGGCGAATGGACGGCGGCGTACGGCGAATCGGCAAAGGCCGTACTCGCCAGCGACAGGGGCGGCGGAGCAGGAATGGCCGTGATCGCCGCGCGCGTGTCCTGTGCCGCGGCCTCCACGGCGAGCATCGCAACGGCGGATGGAATCGCCATCGTGGGGTTCTCGTCGTCGGCCTCTTCCTCGCTGACGAGCGAAGGAACGCGGTCGAAACGGGAAACCTTGGACACCGCTGACGGCGTTCGCGAGCTCGGCGCCGCAACCGCCTTCGGCCCCGAGATCGGCGCGGCGGGTGCAGCAGACTCGGGCGCGGGAACGGGCGCTCCCATCATCATCGTCGCCTTCTTCGACGGAAGCGGGAGAGCGCCGGGCGAGTTCGGCGCGTTCGCGGGCTTCACGGCGCCAGCGACTCCCACGCCGCCAATGCCGGTCGTGCTCGCGAGCGGCGAGGCCTTCGATGGGGCCGGTATTGCGCCGGGCTTCGGTCCGAGCGTGGAGGGCGCTCCGCCCGTGCCCATGCGCGTGGCACCGAGCCCCGCGGCTTTGGCTTGAGACCCTGCCGCGCGCTCTGCCGCGAAGGTGGGCGCAGCGGGCTTGGATTCGAACGCCAGAGTGGCGGGGCGCGCCACACCGGCGCCCGACGTTCCGGGCGCGCCGCCAACTCGCGGCGGAACCGCGCCGAGACCAATGGCGGTCGCCGGACGCGCAAGCGCCGCGGGCTTCGCGGATGCGGGACGAGCTCCAGGAGGCGGCGCGGTGATCGGCAGCGGAACGTTCGAGTCGAACGCCGGCGCCGTGGTGGCAACCGTGCGTTCGCCGCCCTCGCCATCACCCCACGGGTTGTCGTCCTCTTCGAGATCCGCTCCGTTGGGATCGAAGCCGGCCTCGTCTTTGTTGTCGCCGTTCACGTTCGTCGCTTCCGAGCTCGTCCGAGGACGTTCACCGCCCACCATTCTTCGCGGTCTTGAGGACCGGCAAATCCTACCGCAATCCTAGACGCCGCCGCAGTCTTCGAGCGCTTTGTCGCGAAACATCCACACGTTTGCCGGTCGAAAGGCATGCAACGTACCCCCCTGAGTCGACGGCCTGGAGCCGCTCCACGTGGTCGAGATTCACCACAGCCCGGCGGTGGACGCGCTCGAATGGGCCCGGAGGAAGCTTCCCTTCCAGGTCTTGGAGCGTGTCGTCCGTCAGGATCGTCCGCGCCGCGGTGTGGACCGTGACGAGCGAGCCGTCGAACGTCGCGTGCGTGATGTCCGCAGGATTCAGCAGCGAAACGCCGTCTCGCGTGGGAACGGCGAGCTTGTTGAGTGGCCGGGCAGCTGCGACATCCTTGTCCGCGGTTGGCCCCCCGAGGCCATGAGCGCGCCGAAGTCCAGGAACTGCCGCGCTCGCCCGAGCGCCTTCCCCAACCGAGCCTCGTCGACCGGCTTGAGCAAGTAGTCGACCGCGCCGACATCGAAGGCCGACACGGCGTGCTCGGGGTGAGCTGTTAGGAAAATCACGTAGGGACGGTCTTCGGGCATCCGCATGACCGTTTCGATCCCGCTGATTCCCGGCATGTTGACGTCGAGCAGGGCGACATCGACGTCGTCGGTCCCAAGCTTGGCGAGCACCTCCTCGCCGCTTTCGCACTCGATCGTCGTCTCGATCCCGGTCAAATCGCCCAGGATTCGAAGAACCCGCTTTCGCGCCATGAGCTCGTCGTCACAGACGAGGACGCGAAGAGGCAGCGAGGACATCCCTCCCACGTTACAGAGGTTTTGTGGCGCCGTCCGCCACAACGATCGTGGAGGCGCGAGCGAGACTTTCCGGCACGAAAGGGCTGATCGGGACAACGACGAGCGCGCGGGTACGCTCCCCATCCGCCTCGATCGAGAACGAAGCATCATGCCCGTACGCCAGGCCGAGCCGCTTGCGGACGATGGGAAGGCCACTTCCTCCCGGGCGGTCCCCCATGAATTTGCCCGGGTTGCCGATCTCGATACGCACGAGCCCACGCACGACCTCGACGCGGACCACGACCTCGCCTCTGCGCCGCGCGAGGGGACCGTGCTTCATCGCATTCTCCGCCAAGGGCAAGAGCAGCATCGGCGGCACGAGTACGTGCGGAAGCGGTGACGGAACGTCGCGGACGACGGTGAAGAACGATGGGTCGCGCACGGCGTGGAGCTCGAACAATGCGAAGGCGAGCTCGAGCTCCTTTTCGAGGGCCCACGAAGTCTCGGTGATGCCCGTCATCATCGTGCGGAGCATCGACGAGAGCTGCACGATGGCCTTCTCGGCGACGGCGCCGTCCTCGCGGCACCACTCGGCGATGGCGTTGAGCGTGTTGAAGAGGAAGTGCGGATCGAGGTGGGTCTTCAGGGCCAGCAACTGGGCGTGCTCGGCCTCTCGCTCGAGCGCTTCACTCCGCGCTCGCTCGCGCCGCAGGTGTTCTTCGAGATCGATGTCGCGCGCGAGGCCCCACCCTCCGACCCAGAACAGAGCCACGCAGACGACCAGGCTCGGCCCGGACGTGAGGAACGTTCGACCGGCACCGATGAGCTTGGGCAAGAACTCGCCGATGCCGAGAACGAGCGCCGCTCCGACGAAGCCATAGACGAGAACGCGCGCAAGCGGGTTCGGACGCGCGGGACGCGGCGCCGCTTCGAGGCTTCGCTTGCGCGGGCCTCGCTCCATCGGAAAGAGCGCACGCCACAGCGAGGGCCCGACGAGCAGGAAGCTTCCACACAGCAAGAGCGCGAGCGGAACCGCGAACGCGTCGCGACTGTAGGCGTCTTGGATGATGGTCAGCGGCACGACGACGAGCGCAATGGGCAGCGCACGCCGTGGAGCGAGAAGCCCACGCACGGTCGAACGAACGACACCTTCCTCGGGGCCCGCCTGCGCACTGGAGTGGTTGCTCGACACCGTCACGCTTCGAGGAGAGAGAATAGCAAGACGCGCCGCGCTGGCGATCGGAGCGTTCAGCCCCGTTTGCCGGGCGCCTGCTTGGTCATCACCTGCTTGGTCATCGCCTCGAGAAGCGCCGCGGGATCGGGCCGGGGGCGACGCCGGGCGAACGCAACGTAGCGAATCGGGGGCAGCTCGCGCAACGTGAGGCCCACGAGTCCCGCCGGGAGACGAACCGAGCCGTTCACGATCGCAAGGCCGATGCCGAGCGACACCAGGTGCACGACGAGGTCCCAACCGGTGGCGAGCGCGCCCTCGCGAATCGTTACTCCCCGTGCCGCGAACGCGGCTTCGAGGGCGACGCGCTGCGGTCTTCCACGAGGCGGCAAGACGAGTCGCTCGCCTTCGAGATCGGCGAGTAGCGCATGGCGTTTCTTGGCGAGCGGATGCGAGGTCGGCACGACGAGAAGCTGCTTCACGTCGGTGATGGATCGAAGCTCGAGGCTTTCGTCCTGAAGCGACGGAAGGGGGGTTGCGTCGAGCGCCGCCACGCCGACGTGAGCCTCGCCACGCGCAACGAGCCCCACCGCCGTTGGTCCGTCGGCGGTCACGACGTCGAGCCGCCCGGAGAAGGCGCGCGTGAATGATCGCAACGCCGGCCCGAGGACGTGCAGCAACGCCCCGGCTCCTGCCGCAAGGACCACTCTGCGCTCGGCGCCCTCCCCTTTGAGCCGCGCGACGAATTCCGAAGCCCGCTCCTCCGTCTCTCGCGCGTAGGCGGCAAGCTCGGCACCTTCCTTGGTGAGCGAGAGCCCGCGCCCCACGCGTCGATACAGCGGCACGCCGAGCTCTTCGGACAGCTTGCGGATCTGGGCGTGAACGGCCGGCTGCGACAGGTGAAGTCGCGCGGCTGCGCGCGAGAGATTCGCATCTTCGGCGAAGACCGCGAACGCGTGGAGGCGGTCCGAATCGATCATCACCCAAAGTTATAGATCATAAAATTGTACGAATGGTTCTGGAACCGTGAGCGACGCATGCTCTCGGCATCATGAAGCCAACGAATCGCATTCCGCGCCTCGGCGTGGACATCGGCCGCGTCATCATCCATGGCGATGGCCCCGACACATCCTTCATCCAAGCGCGCGACGACGAAACGGCGATGCGCGCCCCCGCGGTCGACGGAGCCATCGACGCGCTCGCGCGCCTGACGCTTCGCTTCGACGGCGCCGTCTGGCTCGTCTCGAAGTGCGGCCCTCGCATCGAAGGCCTCTCGCGGCGCTGGCTTGCCCACCACGGGTTCTTCGAGAGGACCGGCATCTCGCCCGCCCAGCTTCGCTTCTGTCGCGAGCGCCGCGAGAAGGCAGGCATCTGCCTGAAGCTCGGTGTCACGATGTTCGTCGACGACCGGCTCGACGTGCTCTTGCCCATGGCAGGCGTCGTCGAGCACCGCTTCCTCTTCGGCGTCCACGCGTCGTCGGATCCGACCGTCACGCCGGTGCCCACGTGGCGAGCGACCGAAGCCGCCATCGAGGCCATCCTCGACGAGGTCGATCGCGGCGTTCCGCTGGCCCCTGCCGGGCACCACGCTCAGCGCGCGCGTCCGTAGACGTCGACGAACGACGGCGGAACGTGCTCGGTGAGCCAAACGCCGTTCTCGCTCAGGAAGAACGAAGAGCCGGCGGCATGCATGGCCCGAGCCCGCACCGAGAGAATCACGTGCGCGCCGCGCCGACGGGAAGCCACGATGCGCGCGGTCTGCACGTCGACCGACAGATGCACGTGCGTTCGTGCACCGCGGAGGATCCCCGCGCTCAGAATGCTCTCGAGAAAGCGCTCGACGGTGCCGTGGAAGAGAAGGTCGGGCGGCTCGGTCGGTGCGAGGCCGAGCTCGACGTCGACCGAATGGCCCTGACTCGCGCGGATGCGCGTGCCGTCGGCGGAGAACGCATAGCGCCTCTTTTCCATACCGACGACGATGGCCTCGAGCTCGTCGAGGTCGAGCGGCTCGCCGAGCGATGCGAGACCGCGGAGGACAGCATCGACGTCGGCCCAGCCCGCGCGGTCGAGCACCAGACGAAGGCGTGCCGGGTCGTGCCGCAGGCCGAGCCCAAGCAGCTTGCTGATTCGAACCGCGCGCGCTCGATCCAACGGCTCAGCGACGATGAATGCGCGCGCTCGTCATCTTGGTCGTGTCCACGGCGAGGGAGAAGACCAGCGTGAACATCTTCCGCAGCGTCGCATGATCTTCGGAGAGGACGGGCACCGTCGCCGCGAGCGTCTTGGCCGCCTTGTCGTGGACGACCTTCTTGGCCATATCGACGGCGAGGAGCCAGGTCGCATCGCGATGCCCGGCCCCTTCGTCGAGTCGCTCGATGATCTGGAGATACTCCTTCACGAACTCGTCGAGGCTGGCGAGGGTGATCACGGCGGACACCCGCACGTAGCCTTCGTCGTCGAGGCCTTCGACGAGCACGTGATCCTGGCGAAACGTCACGAGCAGATGCAAGCCACGCAGCCCTTCGGCGAAGACACTCTCGTGGAGCAGATCTTCGATGGCCGAACGCCACTCGGCGCGGCGCAGGTCGGTTGCTCGCTGCCAGGTCTCCTCGTCGAGGCGTAGATCGCGAATGCTCAAGGGGCCGACGCCCAGCTTATCCCATTCAGGACGCCATCACGGTCGCGAAAGCGGGGCGCGCGCAGGCCTTCGCCAGCCAGGCCGTGATGTTGGCGAAGCGTTCGACGTCGAAACCGAGACGCCGAATCCAGCCGATGGCGCCGGCGAGATGGACGTCGGCAAGGCCGAACTCGTCGCCGACCATCCATTTCCTCCCGGCGAGGTGATGATCGAGGATCCCGAGCAAGGCGAGAACGTCCTTCTCGTGCACGGCAGCCGCTTTTGGATTGCGAAGCTCCGCGGGGATCTGCTCGCTGGTGTTGTCCAAGTAGCGGCGCACCGCAGAGCCGAGCGAGACGTTCGCCCAGGCAAGCCACTGCAGAGCCTGGGCGCGGAGGAGGCCCGGAGCCGGAAACAGGTTCCGCTCGACACCGAACGTCTCTCCAAGGTGCGCCAGGATGGCGATCGACTCGAAGATCGGCACGCCGTCGTGAACGAGAAGCGGCACCTTGGCGTTGGGGTTGAGCGCGAGGAAGGCCGGTTTGTGAGTGTCCTTCTCGGCGAGGTTCAACTTCACCTTCTCGTAAGGCACGCCGAGCTCCTCCAGCGCCCAGTGACAGGTGACGGCGGAACACCAGGGTGCGTAGTAGAAAACGAGGCCCATCGTTCGACTCCTTGCGTGTCGTGGGAACTGCACGTCCTTTCCGAAGCAGCGACTCACGCTTGGAGGTCGGCGAGCGGCGAGGACGAAGAGCACCGTACTCGGCCGCGATGACAGCCTTTTGTCAGGATTGGCCGCTGCGGATCGGGGGGATCAGACGGCACGAAACCCGCAGCATTTCGCAACGGTTACGCGGGATGATTCAAGTGATCATGGAACGCGGAGGATCCGGCAGATCCCTCTTCGTTTACCCATGGCGCGGCAACGAAAATACACAATTCCAAATACTTGGAGTCTCTCGAGCGAGCGGTACGGCGCATGCATGAGCCTACACGCACCCACTCGCGGGGGAGAGAACCATGCGCCGATCCATCGTTGCGAGCTTGATTGCCCTGTCCGTCTCCGCCCTGGCCTTCGCGTGCGGAGCCCCCGCCGAAGAGGAGGCCGCGAGCGGCGAGGACGCCGTCGGCTCACGCAACCTCGCGGCGAGTGCCTTCGGCCTCGTTGACAAGGAGCTCGCCCTCACGCTCGACGACGGGCCGGGTCCGCGCACCATCGAGCTCGCCGAGTGGCTCGCACGCGAGAAGGTGCCCGCCACGTTCTTCATGGTCGGCAAGAATGCGAAGGCGAATCCCGCTGCCGTCCAGCGCATCGTCGACCTGTCGAACGCGAACAACGGGCTCTTCATCGTCGCCAACCACTCGATGAACCATCAGGCGAGGCCCCTGCCCTCGCTCGGCACCGACGTGATCATCGACGAGATCATGGATGCCGACGCGATCCTCAAAAGCGCGATCGCCGCGTCGCAGAGCAAGCTTCCGTCGGCGGTTTCCTTCTTCCGACCGCCGTACGGCGATCTCGTCCGCATCGGCCCTGCCAACATCGCCACGATCAACGCGGCAGGCGCCGACAAGTACCAGGGCCCGGTCTTCTGGGACATCGGCGGCGAGCTCAAGAACGGGTTCTCGGCCGACTGGGCGTGCTGGGGAAAGATCTCGCCGAACGCTTGCGCCGACGGCTACATCCGCGAAGCCCAAACACGCAAGCGCGGCCTCATCCTCACGCACGACGTGCATTCGCGCACCGTCGACATGCTGACGGGCGCGAACGGCAACCGGTCACTCATCAAGGATCTCCGGGCGCAGGGCTTCAAGTTCGTGTCGCTCCGCGCGCACGACGCAACCGCGCAGCGCTCGGTGCAGGAGGAAGAACGTCTCTCCTCGAGCACGTCGGCCACGATCACCGCCGACGTGAGCGTCCTCGGACGCAGCGTCGCCGTCGACATCCGCGCCGCCGGCGGTACGAAGCTCGCCGTCTCCTTCGACGGCCAAGCAGCCACCATCAGCCCGAACCTAAATCGCGTTGCGCTCGCGGACCTCGGCCCCGGTCAGCACTTCGTGACGGTCACCGTGCTCGACGCGAACGGCAGGGCGCAGAGGGAGGAGCGCTATCCGTTCATCGTGCCAGCCGACATCGACGACGGTAGCCCCGAGACGTTCGGTGACACCAACACGCCCTGCGTGAACTTCAACCTGATGAAGGCCGGTCAGCTCTTCCGCCTCTATCACTCGAAGGTCGCGTGCAACACGGCCGGCGCCAACAAGCCCCCGTTCGTCGACGACTGTTACAAGTACAAGGGAACGCTGACAGCGTCGCGCAATCCGCAGCTCGTCGGCCCCGGCGAGTGGAGCCTCGAGTTCAATCTCGCTTACAAGACGGATCCCAACGACAAGAGCAAGGTCAACGTCGTGATGGCCGCCTCGAGCGGCGAGATCGAAGGCGGCACTCGCTCGTTCCCGAACACGGCCCGCACGAGCGTGCCGATCACGATGAACGGCATGCGTTGTGAGAAGGGTGAATGGCGAGGCCAGTTCCACTACGCGAACGGCTCGACGGAAGATCTGCTCTTCCGCATGGACCGCGACCCGCTCACCGGCCAACCGATCGACCACGAGTGACCAGCCCCAGCCTGCGGCTTCACGGCGTTCCTCCGGTTCGTGACGGAGGAGCGCCGCACGGTTCGAGCTCGAACCTGCTACCCGCCGTGAGCGAAACGCTTCAGCGGCGGAACCAAGGGCACTTCGCGACGAGCTCTTTGCTGCGCGAGCGATCGCAACGCACGCCCACGACGACCCCCGAGGCTTCGAGGTCCGTGCAGGTCTGGACGATCTCGTAGTTGGCTTCGTCCGTCGGGTCGAACCTCATCGGGCAACCACCGAGGCGCACCAGCTCGCTTCGATACGAGTTGCTCTCCGAGTTGTACTTGGCGACCACTTCGGCCTCGAGGTGCTCGCCCTCTTTGATGTTCGGATTGCACTGACCGAACCCCTTGTCGGCGCGGACGTACTTCCGAGCGTCACCAGGGCAGTCGACGAACTTCAGCTCGAGGTCCGTGATCGAGCCGCCCTTGGCCGCTTGGCCATAGTGCTGAACCTCACCGACCTCGACGGTCGTCGTGTAGTGCCGTTGTGGTTTGCTGCAGCCCGACACCACGCCGACGAAAGCCGCGACGCCAAGGCCCCAAGCCAGGCCGCCGCGCGCGAGCGACACGACGGACACGATGCTCGAACGTTGCGGCGGTCGGCTCGCCATGGCGGAGCGACGATAGCGAACTCGCCCCGGGCGCCCGACGACTTGCGACGGAGCTGGCCTCGTTGCCGACCAACCGTTGCCTCCTGCAGCCGAAACAACCTCGACCGTACGCGCGCTCTTACACAGTGCGCTCACACGGTGAACGGATACGTCTCCGGCATCTCGCCGCTCTGCCAGTTCGACGTGCGCTCGAGCGGCTCGACAGCGCGCGTGTGATCGATGTGGAACACGAAGTCGAACTGCTCCCCGAGGCGCGTGTCGAAGTAGTGGCTCCGACGTTCGGACTCGGGCCGGTACACGACGCCGATCGCGCGCGCCAACCGCTGCGCGCGAAGCAACGTGCTCACGTTTTCGTCGTCGCACGCGAGCATGAACGACGGAATGCCAACCTCGTGGAAGAGCGCCTCCCAGCTCAGAGGAAGCGCAGGGCGAACGGTGCGTCGCTCGGCCGGTGCATCCCAATCGCGCGCAGCGGTCACGGTGCCGTCGTAGGTCGAGAACCCCACGATCACGACGTCCGTACCGTGACGCTCGCGCACGAGCTGTCCCACGTTCCATTCACCCGCCTTGCGCATCTCGGTCGCCCGCGCGTCGCCGAGATGCGAGTTGTGCGCCCAGACGACCATCTTGGCGCGCTCGTGGCCACGCGAGAGTCGATCGCTCACGTCTTCCAGCGTGCCGGTCATGTGCTTGTCGCGCAGGTTCCAGGTCTTCACGTCACCGCGGAACATGTTGCGGTAGTACTCTTCGGCGTTCTTCACGACGCGCGCGTTCTGCTCGGCCGAGAAGATGTTCTCGCTGGTCTCCGGCCCTTCGTTGGCCATGCGCCGGAAGAAGCTCGAGTGCATCTCGACGAGCTGCTCGGCCGCCTGATGCTCGCACGAGTTCTCGAGCGTGAGCCCCGTGGAGAGCGCGTACTGCTCGGTATCGGTGCCGAATTGATCGAAGCACCCGTAGCGCTTCCGAGCACGCGCCGCGCCGTCGGGATCGACCTTGTCGAGGAACGCGATGACGGCCTGCATCGACGCGTAGAGACTGTAGAGATCGAGGCCGTAGAAACCTGCGCGATCGTAGGCGGGGCGCGTATCGTTCCAGGCGCGTAGCCAGCCGACGAAATCGAGGACGTCCGCGTTGCGCCACATCCACGTCGGGAAGCGACGAAAACCTTCGAGTGCGTCGACCGAGTCGGGATCGTCGCCGAGGCCGGTCACGAAGCGGTGGACGCGGAAGCTGTCGGGCCAGTCGGCCTCGACGGCGACGCCGCGGAAGCCGTGATCGGCGATGAGCCGCTTCGTGATGGCCGCACGGATTCGATAGAACTCGTGCGTGCCATGGCTCGCCTCGCCGAGAAGGACGAAGCGAGCCCCATGGATCCGTTCGAGGAGCGGATCGAGGTCGGCCGACGTCCCCGCGAGCGGAACGGCAGCGATACGGAGGGACGCGAGCTCGGATGCTACGGCCATGGCCACCTCTCGAGGCAAAATCGCCCGAGAATGGGTAGCAATTCACGTGCCCCCCAGGTCGCGATCAGGCGGCTAGCACCTCGTCCTCACGCGCCCCTCACGTGGCCCTCACGTGGCCCTCACGTGGGAGGTGCGAGCGCGAGAGCCACGCCGCGTTCGGTCGCGAACGACGTCGCCCTCGTCGGGACGCGCAAGACGAGAGTGCCCGTTCGTTCGTCGAAGAACGCGTACGCCTCACGTGTCTTTTCGTCGAGCTCGATCTTGAGTGCGGTCCACATCAGGCACGTCCGCCCGGTGGCTTCGGGAGCATAGGCACGCGCCTCGTCGATTCCGCGCGCGACGGTCTCGAGCGCAGTCGAGACGAGGTCGTGGAGGTTGGTCGTATCCTTGAGGATGACCTGATCGATGTCGTAGGTGATGTCGTGCCCCACGCGCGACGCGATCGCGCTCGAGGCCATGACGAGGCGTGCGTCCTCCGGAGTCACGACCATGAACGGCTGAGCCGGCGCGCTCTCCCCCGTGACCGTCGCGGAGAAGCCATAGGGCAACGGCACCGACACCGAGTTACCGGAGCTCGAGCCGCTCGTTGCGCAGCCGGAACCTGCAAGCAGAACCAGAGACGTCCACGTGAGACGGAGGAAGGCGCGATTGTTCACTTCTTACCTGAGAGTCCTTCAATGATGGCGCGATCGCCCTGGAGAGCCGTGCGCTGCATGTAGAGCGCCATGCCGCGTCGCCCGCCGAGCTCCTCGCCGCCGCCTGCACGACCGGGGCCGCCGTGAAGCAACTGCGGGAGGGCCATGCCCGGCGGAAGCGCCTGGCCGGCGATCTTCGACGAGCCGATCGTGAGTCGGCCGTGATGCGGGGCCACCGCGACGATCATGGTGCGGATGAAATCCTTGTCGTCCGAGTACACGCTCGAGACGAGGCCACCTCCGCCTGCCGCGACGAGCGAAGCCGCACTCGCTGCGCTCTCGTACGGCATGACCGTGGCCACCGGTCCGAAGACTTCGTGCTCGTGCACCGCGTCGCCCGCCTTCGGGTTCTCCCCGTGGAGAAGTACAGGCGTCGTGAAGTAGCCCTTGCCCGCGGGAACACCAATCGGGTTCACGTCGGTCGCCCCGCCAAAGACGATCTTCGCGCACGACTCGAGCTTCTTCACGCCCTCGCGCAGGTCGCGAATCTGCGAGGCAGTCGCGACGGGGCCCATGGTGACGTCGTCGCGCGTGGGGTCGCCCACTTTGATGGCCGACAGACGCTCGCGCAGCAGCTCGATCACCGCGCCCACCTTGTCCTTCGGGACGTAGATGCGTCGCGTGGCGGTGCACTTCTGGCCGGTCTTCTGCGTCATCTCGCGGACGACGTCGCCCACGAAGAGGTTCATGACGTCCGAGCCTTCCTCCACGTCGGCGCCGAGGACCGCGGAGTTGAGGCTGTCGGCCTCGACGTTGATCTTGGTGCCGCGGAGAAGGACGCTCTTGCCCTCGCGGAGCTTCGCCGCCGTGATGCTCGAGCCCGTGAAGGCGATGACGTCCTGCCCGCCCAGACGATCGAGCATGTCGCCCGCACCGCCGCACACGAGCGAGAGGACGCCTTCGGGCATCAGCTTTTCCGCGACGAGGATCTCGACGATGCGATGCGTGACGAGCGCCGTGCTGGTGGCAGGCTTGGAGATGACCGGCATGCCCGCGAGAAGCGCCGTGGCAGCCTTTTCGGCGAGCCCCCACGCGGGGAAGTTGAAGGCATTGACGTGAACGGCAACGCCCTCGCGCGGTAGGGAGACGTGCTGGCCGAAGAGGCGCGCACTCCGACCGAGCTGAATGCCGTCGCCGTCGACAAGGACGTGCGTGTCGCCGAGCTCCTGCGCGAGGTCGGCATACGCGGCGAGCGTTCCGATCGCGCCGTCGACGTCGAACTTCGCATCGCCGCGCGTGTTGCCTCCGTTCGCCTGAGCAAGGTTCAAGAGCTCATCGCGCTTGGCGTGAATCGCCCGCGACATTGCGCGGAGCATCTCGCCGCGCTGCGTGAAGGTCATGGCGCGAAGCGCAGGCCCGCCCTTGTCACGCGCGAACGCGATGGCAGCGCCGAAATCGAGCCCCTCGGTGGACGTGACGGCGAGGACTTCCTCCGTTGCCGGATTGACCAGCTCGGCAGCCTTCCCCTTGCCCTTGATCCACGTGCCCGAGACGTAGCTGCCTAGCTCGATCATGACGGGAGTCTCCTGCGCAATGCGGGCCAGATATCACTGCCCGCCCGATTTACCAAACGCGGTTCGTGCAGGGCATACGGTCCTGAAGACCGGCGAGCCCGACGGTGAAATCCTTTGCGGCGCATCGTCACGCCTTCAGCTGCCCGACGAGCTCGGCGACCACGTCGTCCGGATTGCGCGCGGACGTGTCGACGACGGTGTCGGCCTGACGATAGAGGGGCTCACGCGACGTGAGGAGTGCCTTGAGCTCGTTCATCGCACGCGGGCGATCGCGCATGGGGCGTGCGTCGCCCTGGGTGACGACGCGGGACCAGTGTTCGTCCGGCGTGGCCTTCAACCAAACCGTGTGCGCGCGACTGCGGAGAAGCCCCCACGTCTCGGGATCGGTCACGAGCGAGCCTCCCGTGGCGAGCACCGCAGGCTCTTCGCGCGCGAGAAAGCGGCGAAGAACTTCGCGTTCGACGCTCCGATAATAGCTCTCGCCGTGGATCTCGAAGAGGGTGGAAAGTGTCATCTGGGCTTCGCGGACGATGAGCTCGTCGAGCTCCACGAATGGAACTCCGAGAATCGAAGCAACAGCGCTCCCAACCGAACTCTTCCCGGCCCCTCGCAGGCCGACGAACGCCAGCACGGGAGGACACGACGATGCCGCCTTGGGACGCGACGCGCTCGCCAGGAGCTCCGCGCCGTTCGTGCCGAGCGCCTCGCCCACGTCTTCGAGGCGCGCGACGGAGATGTTTCCTTCGCCCGCTTCGAGCTGCGCGAGAAACCGTTCGCTGACACCGGCGCCCTTCGCGAGCGCACGGATGGTGAGACCGAGCTCCATGCGGCGCGTCCGAACGACGCCCCCCAAATCACGCAGCAAACGGGCGCGCGAATCGGAGCTCTTCTTTGATGCACTATATTGCATATCAGATCAGTTAGTAGGAACTATACTACTTGCTCGGCCCCCTGTCCTGGCCTAAAACTTCGGGACGCCATGGCCGAAACGACAACCGCGCACGAGCCCATCCGCTTCGAAACGCACCCCGAGCGCTACGTCCATTGGCGGCTCGAGTTCCCTTCGGAGCACGCGGGGAAGGTCGCGCGCATCGTGATGGACATCCAAGAGGAGCGCGGGCTCCGTCCTGGCTACCCGCTGAAGCTGAATTCGTACGACCTCGGCGTCGACATCGAGCTCGCTGACGCGCTCCAGCGCATTCGCTTCGAGCACCCCGAGGTGCAGGCCGTCGTCGTGACGAGCGGCAAAGACCGCATCTTCTGCTCCGGCGCGAACATCTACATGCTCGGCAGCTCCACGCACGGCTTCAAGGTGAACTTCTGCAAGTTCACGAACGAGACCCGCCTCTACCTCGAACAGATGAGCGCGGAGAGCGGCATCCCGAGCCTGTGCGCGGTCAACGGCACCGCCTCGGGCGGCGGCTATGAGCTCGCGATCGCGTGCGACGACATCGTCCTCGCCGACGACGGCTCGAGCGCGGTGAGCTTTCCCGAAGCGCCGCTCCTCGCCGTTCTTCCCGGTACGGGCGGCCTCACGCGCCTCGTCGACAAGCGCAAGATCCGTCGCGACCTCGCCGACGCCTTCTCGACCATCGCCGAAGGCGTCCGTGGCAAGCGCGCCGTCGAATGGGGCCTCGTCGACGCCGCGCCGCCCAAGGCGAAGTTCGAAGAGGTGGTGAAGAAGCACGTCGAGGGTCTCTTGGCTCGCTCGGCGCGCAAGTCCTTCCCGCCGGTCACGCTTGGGCCCCTGGAAGCCAAGCGCTCGGACAAGGGTGCGGAATACAAATACGTGTCGCTCGCCCTAGATGCCAAGGCACGCACCGCCACGCTGACGGTCCGCGGCCCGAGCGGCAAGGAGCCCACCACGCCCGACGAGCTCGCCAAGGCGGGCGCCAGCGCGTGGGCCATCCAGGCCTTCCGCGAGCTCGACGACGCGCTGCTCGATCTGCGCTTCAACCAGCCCACGATCGGCGTCGTCGCCATCAAGACGTCGGGCAACGCGGAAGACGTGCTCGCCGTCGACGCGATGCTCGCCAAGCACAAGGACGACGGCCTCGTTCGCGAAGTGCTGCTCCAGATGAAGCGCGTTCTCAAGCGTCTCGATCTCACGGCCAAGAGCTTCTTCGCGCTCGTCGAGCCGAGCTCCTGCTTCGTGGGCAGCCTCCTCGAGCTCGGGCTCGCCGCCGACCGCATCTACATGAAGGAAGACGACGACGGCGAGACCTTCCTCCAGAGCTCGCCGCTCAACGCCGGCTTCTTCCCGATGGCCAATGGCCTCTCGCGGCTGCAAACGCGCTTCCTCAAGGAGCCGGAGCGCGTCTCGCGTGTCCTCGAGACCGCCGAGAAGATGAACACGCAAGACGCGAACAAGGCTGGCCTCGTGACCTTCGCGCCCGACGACATCGACTGGGACGACGAGATCCGCATCGCCTTCGAAGAGCGTGCGGCCATGTCACCCGACGCCATGACCGGCATGGAAGCCTCGCTTCGCTTCGCCGGACCCGAGACGCTCGAGACGAAGATCTTCGGGCGCCTCTCGGCATGGCAGAACTGGATCTTCCAGCGCCCCAACGCCGTCGGCGAGAAGGGCGCTCTCACGTTGTACGGCAAGCCCGAGCGCCCCGAATTCAAGTGGGCAAGGACTTGAGGAAAGGCATCGAGCCAATGTCGAACGTCGTCAACGACACGAAGATTCCGAACAACGTCGACCTCTCGAGCGACAAGCGCCTGCAGCGCGCGCTCGAGGCGTGGCAGCCGAACTTCCTCTCCTGGTGGAACGACATGGGGCCGTTCGGCTTCCAGCAGGACGACGTCTTCCTCCGCACGGCCATCAGTGTCACGAGCGAAGGTTGGGCGAACTTCGACTACGTGAAGATGCCCGACTACCGCTGGGGCATCTTCCTCGCCGACCCCGTGAAGGACCGCACCATCGGCTTCGGCGATCAGATGGGCGAGCCCGTCTGGCAGCAGGTTCCGGGCGAGCATCGCAACGCCCTCCGTCGCATCATCGTCACCCAGGGCGACACGGAGCCGGCGAGCGTCGAGCAGCAGCGCATGCTCGGGCACTCCTGCCCTTCCGTGTATGATCTCCGCAATCTCTTCCAGGTAAACGTGGAGGAAGGCCGTCACCTCTGGGCGATGGTCTACTTGCTCCACACCTATTTCGGACGCGACGGTCGCGAGGAGGCCGAGGCCTTGCTCGAGCGCCGCTCGGGCGATCCGGACAAGCCCCGCATCCTCGGCGCGTTCAACGAGCCCTGCACCGACTGGCTCAGCTTCTTCATGTTCACGTTCTTCACCGATCGTGACGGCAAGTTCCAGCTGCTCGCCCTCGCGGAGAGCGCCTTCGATCCGCTCTCGCGCACCACGCGCTTCATGCTGACCGAAGAGGCGCACCACATGTTCGTCGGCGAGACGGGCGTGCTCCGCATCGTCGAGCGCACGGCGCAGCAGATGGCCGAGCACAAGATCGAGCACCCCGATCAGGTCCGCAAGCTCGGACTCATCGACCTGCCGACCATGCAGAAGTACCTGAACCTCTGGTACACGCTGAGCCTCGACCTCTTCGGCGGCGAGATCAGCTCGAACGCCGCGAGCTATTTCGCGACGGGCCTCAAGGGCCGCGCGAAAGAAGATCAGTTCGAAGACCACAAGGCGCTCGATACCTCCTACGCGATGCAGGTCGTCAAAGAGGGCCGCCTCGTCAACGAGGACGTTCCGCTCCGCAATGCGATGAATGAAGTCCTGCGCGACGCGTACGTCGAAGACTGCCAGCGCGGTGTCGACAAGTGGAACCGTGCCATCGCCGCCCACGGCATCGACTTCAAGCTCACGCTGCCGAACCGCCGCTTCCACCGCCACATCGGCATCTACTCGGGCCTCCACGCCGACCCCGAGGGCAACCTGATCTCGAAGGATCAGTTCGAGGCCAAGAGGGACGCGTGGCTTCCCTCCGAGGCCGACAAGTCCTACGTGAAGAGCCTGATGCAGAAGCCGATCTACGACCCCAAGCAGATGGCAAACTGGATCTCCGCGCCCAAGCAGGGCATCAAGGGGCGTCCGGTCGACTTCGAATACGTCCGTCACGAGGCCTGAGTCATGAGCAGAGACGCCACGTCCCCCGTCCTTTTGTTCGACGGCACGTGCAATCTCTGCAACGGCTCGGTCCAGTTCATTCTCGATCACGAGCGCGGTCCCGAACTGCGCTTCGCGCCTCTCCAGTCCGACGTCGCTCGCTCTCTTCTACGGGACGCCGTGGGGGAAGCGCGGACGCGTGAGCTCGCCGCCCCGGATCGCGATCCGGGATCGATGATTCTGCTCGAGCGCGGGCACGCCTATCTTCAATCGACGGGCGCGCTTCGCACCGCTCGCTATCTACGAGCGCCGTGGCGCTTTGGCACGCTCATGCTGCTCGTCCCGAGGCCACTGCGCGATCTCGTCTATCGGTGGATCGCCAAGAACCGTTACCGGTGGTTCGGCAAGAGCGAGAGCTGTCGCGTACCGACGCCGGAGCTCCGCGCCCGCTTCCTCGCCTGACCTCGGATTTCCCGGGAAACGAGGCTCTCGTCGAATTCTCGCAACCTGGCACGTGCCCGGCCGAACGGGGAGCCATGCGAATCCGACGCGCACTTGCTCTTCTGTCGTTCCTCGGTCTGGCTGCCTGCGAAAGCGGGGGAACCCACGCGACGTTAAATGGTTCGAACGGGTCGGGGAGCGCAGCTTCCGAGAGCGCTCACCTGAAATACATCATCACGACCGATGCGTCGTACACCGAGCTGTCGCGTTTCGGGGACAACGTGATTGCAAACGCGCGGACTGCGGACGGCAACCTCATCGCTGTGGTCGACCAGAACGGCAATGACATCGAGACGCGCCCGGTCGACAACCTTCACGCGCTCACCGCGGATCCAGTCGCGGGCACGGTGGCGTTCGTCAGTGGCCACGGCATCAACTTTCTCGAGTCCGTCTCAGGCACGGGATGGTCGGTCCCGCTGCCGGACTCAGTGGCCTTGTCCGCCATTGCAGTGCACGACGGTGACGTGGTCATCGCCGCCAGTGCGGACACGCCCACGACCATCGGCTGCACGTCGAACGCGCGCGGCCTCGTCCTCGCGCGCTATCGTGACGGGCGTTGTGTCGGCATTTGGGCCCCGTTCGGTCTTGCGCAGAGCGTCGACCCAAAACACACCGACGTTTTCATCCGACGGATGAAGTTCGGCCCCGACGGCTCGCTCGCACTCGCGGGAGTGTTCGGGCCGAGCATGAAGGTCGGAGATCAAGCCTTCAACAGCGCCGGCGGCGACGACATGTTCGTCACCGTTCTCGAGCCTGGCGGCATGCCCCGCTTCACGCGCGTTGCAGGCAACTCGTCCGGCGAAACCATCTCCTCGCTCTCGTGGAATCCCGAGGGAACGAAGCTGTACCTCAGCGGGCAGTCGACGAGTGATTTGGACTTCGGTGATGGCGAGCGCCGCAACGGAACGGGCAGCGCCTTCCTGTCCAGCTTCGACGCGACCACCGGTGCGCATCTGTGGAGCGTCTCGCCCTCGACTGTCAGCGACAGCGCCATCCTCGTGGGCGGAGTCGACGAAGGCCGCGTGATGATCAGCATGTCGCATTGCTACAGCCATAACGATGGCACCGTCGTCCTGCCGTCCGATGCGAGCAACGGCTACGCCACATGCATCGGCGCATTCGACGCGAACAGCGGCGATCGACTCTACATGATGCAGCTGGGTCCGGAGCTCTCGAACACCGAAACGCTCGCTGGCCCAGATGGCTTCTGGCTCTCGACGAGCTTCAAGGGACGCCCCGACTTCGGCAACGGCAAGGTCTCCGGCGGACACGACGTCTTCGCGCGCTACGTGTTTCGCTGAGCGCTCGAGGAAGGTCGCGTCTTGCGCCAACCCGAGGAGCAGCTTGCGCCACGTTGGCGCGAGCGGCCGCTCGGAGCGCCAAACTCGCCACGAATTCGGCCCATTCGAGGCCGGCATGCGCCGTGCTGAGGGCGCGCCATGAAGGTCGCTCTTTCGTCGTTCGTGGCTCTCGCGCTCGGTCTCTTCGTCGCTCCGGCCTTTGCCGATGGGTCGAGCAGCACGTGTTTTCCGGCGTGTCGCTCGGGATTCGTCTGCACGCCGGACGGTCGTTGCGTCAGCGAATGCAATCCGCCATGCGCCGACGGGGAGATCTGCGAGGCTCACGAATGCCGAGCACGTAATCGCAGCAGCTCACGCAGCGGCGCCGCTCCCACGGAGATACGTTCGTCGTCGCGAAGCGCGCTGAGCACCGGTCAAGACGCCGCGACGGACGCCGACGATGGCAGCGAGCCAGCCAAGGCGGTCGACGGCGCGTTCGGAATGCACACCGGCCCCGTGGTCTTCATCGCCAACGCGAGTACACCGGGGCTCGCGTTCGACTTCCGCTACAAGACGCGAGGCGACCACGCGTTCGTTGCCGGCGCGCGTGCCGCCGTCGGATTTGCAGATGGCCCGGACTTCTTCGCCATCGGCCCCGACCTCGGATATCGGGGCAACTTCGCGCACGGCAACGATCTCCAGGCCGGCCTTCTCGTTCTCGCACAACCTCAGATCTGGGCAGGTGGTTCGGCCGCCATGCTCTACATGGGTGCGGCCGTGGGCGGCTTCGTCCAATACGGTCATTTCGAAATCCAGCTACCCATCGGCCTCGGCTTCGGAACGCTGCTCAAGGAGCCGTTCAAGGGTGCCAGCCGAGATCTCGGCGCAGTTGCCACGATCGGCCTGCTCGGAGGCGTGGTGTTCTGAACTCACGGAGCCAGCACGGCGCGTACGAGCGAGAACTCGGGTGATGCCGTCGCGTCCGTGAGAACGTCGAACGACCGAAGCGCGCCGAGCTCCGAACGTAGCGACGAAAGGCGCCCCGTTTCGGTCACGGCGTAGAGAACGTGCGCATCGTGCCGTTTGCGTTCTTCGAGATACTTCCGAAAAGGCGCGCCGCTCTGGATGAAGATGGCCAGGTCATTGCCAGAATAGAAGTTCTCGCCCTTCCAATTCAATTGGTAGGCCACGAGCTCGGCTCGATTGGAATCGTCCGCACGAGCGCGGTAATACGCATCGAAGACAGCCCGTTGCCCGCCGAGTGGGCCGGTACGCAGCCAGTAGACGTCGAGCACGAACATTGCGAAGGCAGCCGAGAGCACCGCACAGCCGATCAATGCTCTGCGCCGGAACCGACGCACAGCTACGCCGACCATCGCGAGCGAAAGCGCCCCGACGAAACAGCCCATCACGGTTGCCGTCCACGCTTCGGACGGCCATGCGCGGGAATAGCGATACGTCATCAGCTTGGCGAAGTGATTCGGAACGGAGACGACGTCGAAGCCCACGAGTACGGTGGTCGCGGCGACGAGAACCAGTATGACGAGCGTGCGCGCGGC
The DNA here is from genome assembly GCF_001263205.1 of Labilithrix luteola. Classification (GTDB taxonomy): domain Bacteria; phylum Myxococcota_A; class Polyangia; order Polyangiales; family Polyangiaceae; genus Labilithrix; species Labilithrix luteola. Next base: position 5,853,990 of record NZ_CP012333.1, on the reverse strand, counting down.
GTCGTGTCGGGTCGTCGTCGTGCGCGCTTCCTCCCAGAGCTCGTCGAGCCAAAGGCCTACGAGAGCAGCACAGGGAGGCAAGGCCACCAGGACATAGTGATGAAACTTGGTCTTCATCATCGAGACCAGCGTGAACGCAACCAAGAAGGCGCCGGCCATCATCGCCTTCGCCGTTGCCTTGCGTCCGAATCGCGTACCGGTGGACAGAGAAAAGAGCGCGGCAAGCGCGAATCCAAACCAGGGAAGCGTGGCATACCCCAACTGCTTCACGAAATAGGTGATCCCCACGTCGTCGCCGCCATTCGTGTCGTGCAAATGATCGAGCGTGCGCCCAAGCATGTTGCGCATGACGAGCTCGTCGATAAACGACCGCCCGTGCCGAGCGTACGCCGCGACATACCAAGGCCCGACGAGCGAGAGCGTGACGAGCGCACCGGTAGCGAGTTCCATCCACGACAACGGACGCAGTGATCGGCGAATGGCCAGCAGCATCGCCGCTGCCGACACTGGAATCACGAGCCCCGCAGGTCCCTTCGACATCGTGGCCAATGCCGCAAAGAGCCACGCGACGATCACCCACTGATTCCTCGCTCGGCGGGTGTCGGCGATGCGGAGGGTCGTGTAGGCCATCACGGGCAACCAGAATGCGGCCTGCGCGAGCGGAGCGAGCCGCGGATGGGCGAGGGCAATCTCACGGCAGGTCGGCTGGCCCGGAAGCGTGCACGCGTGGGGCGAGCCAGCGAGAAGGCGATCGCGCCCCCAAACCAGCGCCCCCGAGCCGACGTGAACGTGGGCTCCGAGAAGCACGAGGAGCTGGGGCACCACGAGCGCCGCATAGAGCGCTGCCACAAGATGACCGCCGTGCAAAACGAAGTCTCGTCCCATCACACGAATGATGAAGCCTCGCGATTCGCGCGAATCGGAGATCGCCGAGGCCCCGACGAGCATTCCCACCGATCCCGCAACGCCCGCGACGAGCGGCATGTCGGTGATCGCTTGATGCGCGAGAATCGCGAACCCGGGCATGGTGAGCAGAACCACTGCCGAGAGCACGCCCGCCCGTTTGCCTGCGGCTCGAGACACTCCGCGATAGAGTGCGTACACACCCGCGACCGCACACAGGAACGACGGCAATCGAACCGCCCATTCGGGTCTCGCCAGCGCCCCCGCGGCCCCACGAGCATCTCGCTCGGCCCGGTGTGCACGCCGAGCAGCGCCATCGACGCCGCCTCGAGCCAGAAGATCAGAATCGGCTTGGTCATGAACCAACCTTCGTTGGCCCACCAAGGGGATATGAAGTCACGACGCTCGAGCATCTCTCGCGCCACTTCGGCGTAATGGGTCTCCCACGGATCGACGAGGCCGAACGTTCCCAGGCAAGGAAGGTAGAGGCACGTTGCGAGAGCGCAGATCCAGAACCCCGGGCGACGATAGAAGGCTATTGGCTCGCGGGAGATCGACGCGACCGCCGCTAGAGTGCCGAAAAACGAGAGCGTCACGAGGAGCGACGCAGCCCAGTTCGGAACGACCGCGGCCACGGCCAAACGAAGCGCGGCGACGAATGCAGCAGCCGCGAGAACGACCACCGCGATCGGCCGAGGCCGCACCACCAACGCTTGCTCCGAGGAATTCCCCACCATCATCGCACCTCGATTCGCCCGATCGGAACACGGTGATGACCGTCGTTCTCGCCCGCCGTAATGGGCATTCGGCGGTCGTCGTGGCACGGCAGAACACCCATTCCCCAATAGACCGTGTGCCCATCGCCCGACGCGGTACTCGGCACTTTCAGCTCGAAGTCGTCGACGATCACGTCGCCGTCACGCCAGAGATCGATGGGATAGGCGAACTCCGTATGTTCGAGTGCAACCCGTGACGGCGTGCGCTCCACGTGGAGGAACGTGCAATGCCCCGCCAGAGCACGCGCCGCGCCGGTCGAGGCTTCGGCCGAATGCACGCGCAGAATCAGTCGAACATGCACGTTCTGCCCCGCCCGTGCGTGGTCGATCTCACGCCCGTGCGCGTCCTCGAGGCGCCAACCGACGAGATCGATGCGATCGCCCAACGTCGCGCCGACACCATGCGCGAACCGCGGGACGTCCGATAAAACGACTTGGTCGAGTGGATTGCGACTCGGCCCGTTCGTCGTGGCGCTCGAGGCAAGAAGCGTCGTGTCGTCGGCGCCCGCGGCAATGGGAACGTTGATGCCGCGGAGCGCGCGGAAGGCTGCATTCAAACGCGGCAACTGCGAAGCCCCCACCGCGAGCCAACGACGTTCGGCGACCATGGCATCGGGATAGGGCGCCGAATCGGCCACCTCCGGCGCCTCGGTCAGCCACGCCGCAGCGCGTTCCGCGCTCTCGAAGCGTGTGGTCGCGTCCGCAATTCGCGAGGGGATGACGCGCGAGTCGACGTCCAGCAATCCGAGGCTCTCGTCGGCGTGGCGAGCGTTCATCCACGCCTCGACGGCCGCGCCCGGGGAGAGCCGCGTGAGAATGTTCGGATACGCGACGAAGCGCTCGAGGCAGCCGACCATGGCGCCCGCAAACAGCACGGCGACACCTCGACCGAACGGCAGCCAAGGGCGTGGCGCGGAGAGAAGTCCGACCACGACGACCCCGAACACGGCGATTGCCAATCCCAGCGAACGCGCGGGTTCGACGAGGTGCGTTCCCTCGTTCGTGACGCCGTGGAGGTCGAGCCCGACCAAGACGCGTCGCGGAAGATCGTTCACGTCGTGGGTGACGAGAAGGGCGATGGCGACGACGACGAGACACGCAACGGCCGAGGGACGCCGAATGCCGTCGAGATCGGCAAGCACGACTCCGATGGTGCCTGCGAGCGCGGAGACGCCGAGGAGCGACGAAGGACCTGAGCGCGAGGCGAGCGCCGATTGAACGAGAAGCGTGAGTCCGGCTGCCAGCATCACCGCAAGGTGACCTCGAGACCGAGGCCGTGAGGCGAAGGCCAGCGGCAAGAGCGGCGTCCACGGCACGAGCGAATACGAAATCAGCGGGACGAGGGAATCGAACGGGGCGGCGTGAGCGTTGTCGCTCGCCGTAGGCCCGAGAAGAAGGCGCGTGAGCGGGAGGGCCCCGACGTGAATGAACCCCGCCGCAGCGGGAACGAAGGCCGTCAGCCGTGAGGTCCATGACGCCGTACCGTCGAGCAGCAACGCCGCGGCCACGACGGCAACGGCCGGCACGAGCGCGATCGGCACGAGCCCCCGCGCAGGACTGGCGACGATGGATGCCGCGCTCGCCGCGAGAACAGCTCCGATTCTGGCCAACCGAGGCAGCGTGTCGTCGAGCACGGCGAGCCCAATGCCCGCGAGCACGATGGCGAACGCTGCGAGCGAAGCCATTTCGTGGCTCGCGAGCCGCCCCGATAGAAACCATGCAGGCATCGAGGCGAGGACGACGGCAGAATAGATGCCGGGGCGGCGCCCGACCGTCCGTCCCACGAACAAGCCGGTCGCGAGCAGTCCGACGATCGCCCACGCCGCTGCGGGCAGACGCCCGAGCACCGCGCTGTCGCCGAGGTCGGATTCGAACGGCGTGGCAAGGCATGGCGTTCGAAGCTCGAGGAGCAGGGCCTGCACGAGCACGAGACCGAAAAACGCCCACTTACCCCACGCCAGCGCCAGCGACGGGGGCCCTTCGCCCACGGGCCTTGGCTCCCCGATTCGAGTGGTCATGCCCCTTGTGGCACGCCAGACTGGCGAAGTCGGCTCACGAATCTTTTTTGAGCCGGTTTGGTAGGCTCGGAGCTACTGGAGGGGTGTGACCGCATTCACGCGCGCGAACCTGTACGTTCGAGAGGTCGAGGGAGAGCGCTCCCTTCCCTCGTTCGAGGCCATTTATGCGGCCCACGCGCGTTACGTCGCCGGCGTCGTGCACCGGCTCCTCGGCGACGACGGCGAGCTCGACGACATCGTCCAGGAGACCTTCATCGACGCCCTCGAAGGCCTCGCGAACCTCCAAGATCCCTCGGCGCTCAGGGCCTGGCTGGTGACGGTGGCCGTGCGTCGCACACGACGAATCCTGGGTCGCCGGCGGCGCCGGATGCTCTTTGCCTTCTGGGCGTCCGACTTCGCCCCGCGCGCCTCCGATCCGCGCGATCGTCAGGCGGTCGACGAGCTCTACGACGTTCTCTCCCGCCTCGCACCGGATCTGCGCATTCCGTGGGTCCTGCATCGGATCGAACAACTGAGCCTGCCGGAGACGGCGTCGGCTTGCGAAGTTTCGCTGGCCACCGCAAAGCGGCGCATCAAGGAAGCCGAAGAGCGCATCGAACGGCGCCTCGGCGCATCGCCTTCGGTGAAGACGCCATGAGCACGCATCACGGCCCGATGATGAGTCTCGAAGCACGCCTCGCCTCGGTACGCGAGGAGTCGTCGTCGTGGGCGGCATCCTCCTGGACCGCCGCGCGCTCCCAGCAGGTCTTCGCCCATACGCTCCAGCGTCGAGAGGCGCGCGCCAGGCAATCGCGTCTGCTCAAGCGGTGCGCATTCGTGGCCTCCGCCTCGGGCATGCTCGTCATGCTCCTCCTGCGCGGGGGACCGAGCCCACGGCCAAGCGAGGTCGAGCTCGCATCGGCCCAGTTCGACGCTGCGCCCAGCACCTCGCTGGCCGTCGCCGCGCGGGACTCGAGCGACGCCGGTTTCGGCCGCGACTGACCGAGTCCATCGCCCGAAATCGGGTCTTCGTCGCGCAGCGCACGTCGTTCATCGCATCCGTCCCGCGTCTCCTGGCCGAGGTTCCTAGGCTTCCAGGAACTCAGCCCAGGAGACTTGAATGAATGCTTCTGTCGTTGCTCGCGGTGTCCTTCTCGCTGCGTTCGTCGCGTCCGGCGCGCTTCCGGGGGCCTGCTCCTCGAAGGGAGACGACGCTGCGCCATCCCCGGCCCCGTCATCGTCCGTGCCGACGTCACCCGCGGCCCCATCGGAGCTCGCCAGCACGCTCGATAAGCGCGTTCGTGGCGATCGAACAGGCGTTTGCGTAGCCGCCGCCGTCGTCGAAGGACGCGGGAAAGCCGGCGACCGCGCCGTGGTTTGTGCGGATCCTGCGCGTGCGCGCGCGCTCGACGGAGACGTCGCGCTCGAGATCGGCTCGGTGACCAAGACCATGACCGCCACCTTGCTCGCGGATCTCGTTCGCGAAGGAAAGCTGTCGCTCGACGATTCGTTGGCGAAGCACCTGCCCGACGGCACGAAGGTGCCGAGCTTCCAGGGCAAACCGATTGAGCTTCGTCATCTGGTCACGCACACGTCGGGCCTTCCTCCCCTGCCACCGGGCTTCGATCCACCCGATCCGAGCAATCCGTACGCCGCCGTGACCGACGTGCAGCTCTTCGATGCGTTGGGAAATGTCACGTTGACCTCGGCGCCAGGAACCGATTGGGCCTATTCGAACTTCGGATTCATGCTCCTGTCTTGGGTCATTGCCCATACCGACGGTCGTGACTTCGAATCCGCCCTTCACGAGCGACTCTTCACCAAATTGGGAATGACTCGGTCGTTCGTTTCGCGAAAGCCGTCGAACGTGACGACCGCGAGCGGACATCTCCCTGGCGGCGCGACGACGAGCCCGTGGGACTTCGGACCGAATCTCGGCGGAGTCGGTGGTGCGCGGTCGACGCTCGACGACATGATCCTCTACGCGCGCGCCCAGATCGGCGACCTCGACGACCAAGTGCTCGCCGGCGTGATCGCCAAGACCCACGAGCGCGTGGACATCGGCGTTCCTCCGAATCCCGAGCAGCCGGAGGTCGGCATGGCATGGCTTCGAACGCACGGCCTGGGGCGCGTCGTGGTGCTTCACGACGGTGAGACGGGAGGCTTCTCGTCAATCGTGGCCGTCGACGTGGAGCGCAGCCGTGCCGTCGTTTTGCTCTTCGACACCTCGGTGGCCGACACGGGGATCGTCGGCGAGCTCATCGGACACGTGCTCGACACTGCGCAACCGCTTCCTCCGCCGCGACTCGTTACGGCTCCGCCGAGCGAGCTACTCCAAGCGCTGAGCGGCGACTATCGCCTGCAAGGCGTCGACGTGACCCTCACCACCAAGGACGGAGCGCTTCGTGCCACCCTCGGAGGAGCGAGCGTGCTCGAACTTGGCTACGATAGCCGCGGTGACTTCTATCCCATCGGAGCGGCTGGACTCCTGACGCCCGTGAAACAAGCCGACGGCACCCAGACGTTCACGTGGACGCAAGACGGCCAAGCGATCACGGCGACGAGGAAGCGATGACGTTCGTTCGAGTACGCATCGTGGGCGTTCACTCGTGACCGCCGAGCCGAAAGCGCGAACGGAGGTGGACCGCTTCGGCGAAGTCCACCTCGACCGGCCATTGCCATCGGAGACGTTCCAGCGCGTCAATTGGGGCCCCGCGGGCTATGCGAGCTATCCGGTCTTCAGCGCTCCGTGGCTCCGAAGACGCTCGATGACGTTCGGTATCGCGCTTTCGGCCATTGGTGTGCTCGTCGGCGTCGCCGTTCGCGTCACCGACGGCGAGACCGTCCGAGCGGTCATGGTCGCGTTGCATTTCGTCGTGGGCGGCCTCCTCGTCTCGTCGCTCGGGCCGCTCCTCGCGACGATCGTGCGTCATCGTCGTCTCGGCGCCGATCGCGAACCGGCGGCCCTTCTCGTGGCGCTCGCCATCGGCACGTTCTCGAGCTTTCTCGTCGATCGCTGGGCATCGGCGGGAATCGAGCGGCACCTCGGCCTATCGCCCTCCATCACTGCGCGCGTGAGCGCCACCAGCAGCGCACCGATGCCGGCACCCGAGAAGGATGGCGGCGACGACCTCATGACGTCCGCCGCGAGTGCAGCGTTCGGGTTGCTGGTCTATGGCCTCGCAGGCGGATGGCTCGCCGTCGGCCGCTACTTCCGTGAGATTCGCCGGGCCCAGGAGATTGCCATCGAGCGTGAACGTGCCGACCGTGACGCGCGACAGGCGGCGCTCGATACACGGCTCGCGCTCCTTCAAGCGCAGGTCGAACCGCACTTCCTCTTCAACACACTCTCGTCGGTACGCTCGCTCGTCACCACGGAGCCGGAGCGCGCGCGAGCCACGATCGATGCCCTCGCCGACTATCTGCGTGCCACGATCCCGCGTTTGCGACGAGACGCGACGAGTCTCGACAGCAGCCTCGGACAACAGCTCGACGTCTGCGAGAGCTACCTCGCGCTGATGCGGGTGCGGATGGGAGAACGCCTGTCGTCGCGCATCCAGGTGGAGCCTCGTCTTCGCTCGCTGTCCTTCCCGCCGCTCGTCCTCGTCACGCTCGTGGAGAACGCGATTCGCCATGGTGTCGAGCCGAAGGTGGGTCCGGCCAGCATCGTGGTGGACGCCGCGCTCGACACCGACGCGTCGAACGACGATTGGCTCGAAGTTCGAGTCACGGACGATGGAATGGGACTACGAGAAGGTTTCGGCACGGGCGTCGGCCTCGGGAACATCGTCGAGTCGCTCGCCGCTCGCCACGGGGATCGCGCCCGCTTCTCGCTCTCGGGCGCGCCAGGGCGCGGAGCCGTGGCCATCGTGAGAATTCCGGCTCTGCGCACGAGTGGATTGGATTCGAGTCGCACGACCTAGCCATGAATAGGAATCCGAAGGTTCTGATTGCCGAGGACGAAACGCCTCAACGGGCAGAGCTCGAACGCCTCCTCCAAGACGTCTGGCCGCGCGCCGAGGTCATCGCTTCCTGCGCGGATGGCCTCGAGGCGCTCGAAGCGTACGAGGCCGAACGACCGGATGTCGCCTTCCTCGACCTTCGGATGCCGGGCGCCGGAGGTCTCGAGCTCGCGCGCGCGATGACCGACGCGATGATCGTCTTCGTCACCGCGTACGACGACGCAGCCGTGCGAGCCTTCGAAGAAGGCGCCGTGGATTATCTGCTCAAACCCGTTCGTCGTGAGCGTCTGGCCCTCGCGGTGACGCGTCTCGAATCGCGTCTCACGCCGAGCGCCCTCACCGGCGACACGACAGCTGGCCTCGGGGGACTCTCTCCCGCCGTCTTCGAAGCTGCGTCTCGCGCCCGCGGCGAGTCTCGTCAATCTCTGCGTTGGATCACCGCCAGCGTGGGCGACACCGTTCGCCTGTATCCGATCGAAGATGTGCTGCTCTTCCAGGCGCAGGACAAGTACACACGTGTGCTGACCGCGTCCGGAGAGGCGATCATCCGCACCTCGCTGCGCGAGCTCGTTCGAATGCTCGACCCGGAGATCTTCTGGCACGTGCATCGCAGCGTGCTCGTGCGAGGCATGGCGATCGACTGCATTCGTCGCGACGAAGCGGGAAAATACACGTGCACGCTCAAAGGTCGTTCGGAGACGTTCCCGGTCTCGAGCGCGTTCCAGCGCACGCTCCGAGCGATGTGACGCACGATCTCCGAAGCGCTCGAATCCGCGGACTCGTTGGCCCCCGCGAAGCTGGCGTAGAATGCCAGGCATGAGCAAACAGCAATTCTTCGTGCGTCTCGTCCCGCCGCGGCCCACGTTCCCCATGGACATGAACGACGAGGAGCGGCGGCTCATGGGCGAGCACGCGAGCTGCATGAAAAAGCTGTTCGACGCAGGGCAGGTCGTCGTCTACGGCCCAGTCATGGCGGCGAGTGGCGCCTTCGGAATGGCCGTTCTCGACGTGGCCAATGAGGCGGAGGCGCGTGCCATCATGGAGGAAGACCCGACAGTCCTCGCGAAGCTCAACACCTACGAGATTTCGCCGATGCGCATCGGCGCGGCGCGCGCGTTCGCAGGCTAGCGAGCGAAGCATCCCTGGAGCTCAGCTCAGCGTGTAGAGCCTCTGCCACTGCTTCGTTTGATAGGATTTTGGTGCTCCACGAAGCGAGGTATTCCTCAGCCACCGCAAGACCGGATTCTCGATGTGGCACAGCTTTCCGATCTGCCACGAAGTACTCGCAACCCATTGCGTCTTTGCGGCACGCCGGCGCTGGTAGGCGTCCAGAGCCTCGGGGAAGAGCCCGTGCGTGCTCAGCTCCTCGGCGAGGACCCACGCATCCTCCACCGCCTGCGCACCACCTTGGCCCAGATTGGGCGTCGTGGCGTGAGCAGCATCCCCGAGCAATCCGATCCGAGCTTCGTGCCAGACGGGGATCGTGCGCAAGTCGCTGATGTCGGTCCGGATGACGTCCGCCGGCTCGCAGCGGTCGACGAGCATCACCAAGCGCGGGAAGAACCGTTCACATAGCTCTTTCGCGTGCGCCCAGTTCTGCTCGGGCGAAGTCCTCTCGGCCTGAGGAGCGTCGAACGTCAGATACCAGTAGTACTCGCGCGCGGAGATCCGCGAGCACCCCAAGCGACAACCCGGCGCCCAAACCTCGATGCTCGCGTGGTCGTCCCCGAGAAGGTCTTCCTCGAGTACCGTGATGGCGCGATACGAGCTCGTGCCGGAATATCGTTTCTCGGCGCTACGAAAGACCCATTCACGGACGCGCGAGTTCAAGCCGTCCGCGCCGACGAGCAAGCGACTCCGGACCGAGGCTCCGCCGCTCGACGTCGAGACCACGGAGTGCGCGTCTTGCCGGCACTCGACGATCTCGCTCCCGAACTCGACCGTCCCGGCGGGAAGCGCGTCGAAGAGCACACGCTGGAGCCTCGCGCGATGGGTTGCCTGCAGCTCGAAGCCGAAGTCCCTCGCGACCTCGTCGAGCGCAACGTCCTGGAGCGCGCTCCCCGTGTGGTCACGCAACGAGAGTCGCCGTATCGGCCAGCTCACCGCTCGGATCTTTTCGTCCAGGCCGAGGTGACGAAAGACCTGCATGGGATTCGGAGCCATCCATATCCCCGCACCGATCTCCGAGAGGCCGGGCGACCGCTCGACGACCTTCACGGAGAGTCCTTTCTTTACGGCCGCAACGGCGAGCGTGAGCCCACCGATACCGGCTCCTTGAACGAGAACATCGAGCCCCCCGTCATGGGCTTGAATCTTCATGATACGAAGTTACGCTCGATAGCGAGCAAACGCTCGCTTTTCACAGCTCGCTTTTCTGGGAGCGGATGACGGATGAGTCGACGATCACTGGCCCCGCGAAATACGCCCAAACAAGACAGGTCCAAGAGAACGCGCCGTGAGATCCTCGAAGCCACGGCTCGCCTTTTGAACAAGCTCCCCGAGGACGAGGTCACGACGAACCTCATCGCGAAGACCACCGGAATCAGCGTCGGCACGCTGTACAAGCACTACCCGCACAAGGACGCGATCGTGAGCGATCTCATCGACGCGTTCATCACGTCGGACGTGCGTGAGCTTCGCGCGAGACTCGTGGCCTCGAGCGGTGCGCGAGCTCACGAAGAGGCCGTGGACTGGCTCATCGCGAAGCACGAGACCGAGCATCAACTGCGCGCCGTCCTCTACGGAAACCTGGGGCGCCTACGGAAGACGTCGGACGCTTTTCACGCACGGCTCGAAATCCTCGACGGCATCACGAAGAGCCGTACGACGAAGGAACGCACCGAGAGCCCGAACCGATCCCTCATGATCCTCGCCGCCGCCAACGCGATGATCCACGTCCTCAGTCAAGTCGAGGGTACGCCCGACGACTGGGCGCACTTGAAGCGACTCTGCCTGATGCTCCTCGAACGCTGACGCCGCTGGTCGCTCCACCCGAGGCCGACGCGATTCACGTGCTCCGATGCGCCGTCGTCGCTGCGCGCGTCGAAACGGAGTAAGAAAGACCGAGTATGGAATCGACGCTCAGGTTCTTCGACGAATTTCTGGAATCCGAATACCGTTCGACGGCGGGAATCTTCTCGAAGGACGTATCGGACGACGAGTGTCGGATGCTGACGGACCGAACGAAGTCGTTTCTTCATTCCTCGGTCAAGTACCAGCACGAGCGATCGGGCGCCGAGTTCGATGCCGACATGGCCGAGTTCTCGGAGATGAATCGGGCGAACGCCGTCAAGCGTCAGGTCTTTCTCGTCAAAGAGCGCCAGAATCCCACGTACGGCGACGCGCTGAGGCGAGTGACGACCGGCGACCGAGTCTACGAGCTCTGTTGCAGCTACCACATGAAGGCGAGACGAGGGGTCGGCTACTCGGTGGCCTTCTTCGTGAGCGAGACGAACGAGGGCCTCAAGATCGTCTATCTGAGGCGATTCCTGAGTGGCAAGTGGAGTGAGATGCACGGGTATGCGCCGATGCAGATCATCGATGCCGGTCGCGTCGTCGAGTGCCGAAAGCTGCAGGCCCCGGAGGATCCCGAGAGTCTCGCGCTGTACGACTCCGAGTAGTGGTCGGGTCAGCGCATCTCGTTCAGCGTCCGGTCGAGATTGTACGCGGCGCTGATCAGCGCAAGGTGCGTTAGCGCCTGGGGGTAATTACCAAGCGCCCCGCCGGTGGCGCTGGTTTGCTCCGCGTAGAGGCCGAGGTGATTCGAGTAGCCGAGCATGCGCTCGAAGAGGAGCCGTGCATCTTCGAGCATGCGACGATCGGAGCGCCCCGCACGAGTCATGGCTTCGACGAGCCAGAAGGTGCACATGTTGAACGTGCCTTCCTCGCCGACGAGACCGTCGGAGAAGCGCCCTGTATCGTAGCGATATACGAGGCCGTCGCTCAGGAGGCCGCCCTCGAGGGGCGAGCGGCGCACGGTCTCGATCATCTGCAGCATCTTCGGGTCGACGGGGGACACGAAGAACACGAGCGGCATGAGGAGATTCGAGGCATCGAGATCCGTGGCTCCGAACGCCTGTACGAAGGTCTTTCGTTCGTTGCACCACCCGCGCGTCATGATCGCTTCGAAGATGGCATCGCGCGCGGCGAGCCACTTTTCCCGGTTTGCCGGGAACGATCGCTTGTCGGCCAGGCGGATCCCGCGATCGATCGCGACCCAACACATCAACTTCGAATAGACGAAATGCCGGCGCCCTCCCCTCGTCTCCCAGATGCCTTCGTCTTCGCGCTCCCAGTTGTCGCAAACCCAGTCGATCATCTTTCGAAGGAGCATCCAGAGGTCGTACGAGATCGGCGTACCGTACTTGTTGAACAGATAGACCGAGTCCATGAGCTCGCCGTAGATGTCGAGCTGGAGCTGGTCGTACGCGCCATTGCCGATACGCACGGGCTTCGAGCCCCGATAGCCGTGCAAGTGATCGAGGGCTGTCTCAGTCAGATCTTTTCGGCCATCGATGCCGTAGACGATCTGCAGCGGTGAATCACCCTCGGCCTCACGACAACGCGATTCGAGCCATCCCATGAATCGCCCGGCCTCTTCGGTGAATCCGATCCGCAAGAGCGCATAAACGGTGAAGGCAGCGTCACGAATCCAGGCATATCGGTAGTCCCAATTGCGAACGCCTCCGAGTCGCTCCGGAAGGCTGCATGTCGGCGCTGCGACGATGGCGCCCGTCGGATCGAACGTCAGCAGCTTGAGGACGAGCGCCGAACGTTGGACCGTCTCTCGCCACCGCCCCTTGTAGGTGCATCTGGAGAGCCAGCGTCGCCAGTAGTGGACCGTCTCTTCGAAGGCGGTGCTCGCTTGCTCGACCGACGGAGCGCGCTGACAGCCGATGCACGGATCGATGCGCCGCAGAACGAACGCGGTCTTTTCGCCCTGACGCATGGTGAAGCGCGCTTCGACGCCGCGCTCGGTTCGAACGAGCGGTATCTCGCTCGAGAGGCCGAGGGTCAGCCCCGCGCCTTCGAAGACCGCCCCCTGGTCCGTGATCGTCACGTTGGGACGCACGCGTCCGTAATCGAATGCCGGCTCGCAGACGAGATGGAGGGCGACCTCGCCGCGAACCACGGCCAGCCGACGTACGATCTTGTCGTGCCACTGGGCCTCCGAGGTGACCGGCATGAAGTCCTCGAGCTCGGCAACGCCTGCCTCGGACAAAAAGCGCGTGATGAGGACGTTCGTCTCGGGCCAGTAGAGCTGTTTGCTCTGCACCTCGTCTTCGCTCGGGCTCACCGAGAAGTGTCCGCCGCGCGCATGGTCGAGCAACGCCGCGAAGACGCTGGGGGAGTCGAAATGCGGAAAAGAGAGCCAGTCGATGGAACCGCGCTGGCTCACGAGCGCGGCGGTACGCATGTTGCCGATGACGCCGTAGCTCTCGATACTCTCGTAGAGTTGGTGACGCATGTTGGGTAGCCCCTCTTGCCGTGCATGTCCCGTGCACACGCCTGGTCGAGCCAGATCGAGGGCGGTCTCGTCGTCTCCGAGCGTCTCCGAGCACGAGAAGAACATCGCTCGGGATTTCTGCCGGTCCCGAGGGGTATCCGCGCGTCATCGTCCTCGTCGGAGCCCCGTCCGTGCGCTAGAAAAGCTTCATGGCGGACGAGGCGGACAAGACCGGCAGCGACGAAGAGCTGTACGACTTCGGCGGCGCGCAGTGGGATCTGAACAGCGAAACGGATCGCGAGATCCTTCGCTTCATCCTCTCCCAGGCGCTCTACGGCGAGGCCACCGGCGTCTACTGTGGCAAGTCCCTCTATTCGGCGGGTTCGCTCGAGGCCGCGCGCTTCTACCTTCGCCAGGCGAAACAGGAGCTCGCGCACCTCTCGCTCTTCGCGGACATCTTCCGCCAGCTCGACATGAAGCCGCTGCCCGCCCACTGGGTCATCCGGCTTCTCTCGTCGCACAACAACTACTACCCGCTGAAGGTGCTCATGGAGCACGCCATCGGCGAAGGGATGGTCCTCGACATCTTCAAGGACCTCCTGCTCCAGACGCTCCCCGACTCCGACCCGCGCGTTCCGCTCATCAAGAAGAAGCTGCGCGTCGTGTGTCGTGAAGAAGAAGAACACGTCGCGTGGGGCGAGAAGGAAACGCGGCGACTGCTCGCCGAACAGCCTTGGCTGCGCACGCCGTACTACGGCCTCGTCGAGCTGCAGATGGCCGTGCTGCCCTTCATGGTGCGCGCCTTCGAGAAGCAGGCGGGAACGCATCCGGTGCTCAAGCACCTCCCGGGCTTTCTCGAGCACGTCCGCTCGCGCGTGTATCGTCAGAGCAAGGAGCTCGGGATCGTCCCGCAGAGAGCGCCCTCGACGCCGAAGCGCGCCTTGGCCATGGGTTACGGACTCGCGCTCTTCGTGCGAAGCCAGTTCGCGCGAAGCAAGTCGACGCTCGAGAAGACGTACATCTCCGAGCTCGGCCTGGACGGATCACGACCGCCCCCCGTGGACGACGTCCACACGAACGGCGTGAGCGCTCACGCCGAGTAGCCGGCGATTCTCAGCGGCAGCAGATCGTTCGCGGCTGCGCGAGCGACACGTCGCTCGTCGGCGACGAGGTCGACGAGCACGCGCCCGCGACCATCGCCACGTCGTACCTCACGCTCACCACGTCGCGGGCCCCTTGGCCAGGGCCGCCGCCGCCAGCCATGGGGAACTTGAGCGGCCCGCAGACGTCGTCGGCGGCGCGCTCGGCGATCTGTTGATTGCAGGTGGCGTCGCCGTACAGACGCACCGTCGCGACTCCGCAACTCGCGCTGTTCTTACACGTCGAGCACCCGCCGCAAGTGAGGTCGGCGCTTGCTCCCGCGAGTGTCCTTTTCACGAAGGGACCGGTCGTGGGACAGGCGACGTCTCCCTCGTGCGCAATGCACGCGGAGAAGCCGCTCGGAACATCACCTGCGCAGACGTCTTCGTTGCAGGCCGGTGGCGGTGTGCACACGCGCGCGGCGCTGCTGGTGACCTTCGTCTCGTCCTTATTGATGCCCGCCGTGCACGTGCCGGGATAGAACGGCACCGCGGTCAGCTTCGCGTTGACGTTGGCATTCACGGACAGCGGCAGGGGAAGTGACGTGCAGCTCGTGTCGCTGACGGGGACAGGGCCAGAGACACTGCAGGTGCCGTTGGTTCCCGTGGCGCTCGCCATCGTGCCGTGCGCACACGAAGGGGGATCGGTCTTCGAAGTCTCGCACGTGCAGGAGCACGCACCGTCCGCCACGTTGGCGTTCGTCACCACGTCGGCGGTTGCGTAGTCGGTCGGGCACGACGCCGTCCTCGACGTCGCAAACGCCACCGGCGTCCAGCCGGCCTCGAGCCCAGAGATGCATGCGGTAGAGGTGCTGGAGCAGGGGCCCGGTCCACCCGGTCCACTGGTGGCATCCGGCTTCGACGGTGACGATCCATCGCGGCCGTCGGGGCCGGGCGAAGGCGGCTCCGTGCTCGCGTCGAGGCTGTCCGTTGCGCTGGAGGGCGCGCTGCCGACGATGTCGAGTCCGCACGCCGACATGACGGCCGCGAGGGCCATCATCGTCACGACGCCAGAGGTGACGACGGCCGAAGCCCTGACGCCCGAGACCGCGCCGCCGCCTGATGATGCGAACCTGCGTCCGTGCTTGAAGCGTCCGTGCTTGAACACGGATCGAAGTGTAGAGCACGTTCCGCTCTCACACCCAGGATTTCCGCCGAATCCGAGGGCAACTGCCCCCTACCCGGAACCTACTTGGTCGGCGCGCCCTGCGTCACGGCCTGCGTCACACAACGGCCCGAAACGCATTGCGCGACCTTTTTCAGGCACGGATCGACGAGACACTGAACACTGCCCCCCGCGCACGTCGGGTTCGGATCTCCCTTTCCGAGAGCGAGGCAGGCGCACGGCGTTTCTTTGCAATAGACCGAACGCACTCGGCAATCCGCGTCGACATTGCACTGTCCCGGCCCGTTCAGAGACGCGGCGTCGTTGCCTGCATCGTGCAGGCAGGCTTGCTGCGTGCAGAACCCTCCTTCCGGCGTACAGATGCCGCAACTCTCGTTGCAACACGTCTCGCCCGGCTTGCAGGTCGTCGGTCCGCACGTGACGCCTTTGGCTCCGGAGTTCGACGCGTCGGGCGCCGCAGGAGCCGGCGGAGCGCTCGGCTGCGCGCTCGGATCCTGGGACGTGGGTTGGGGCGTCGACTTGCACGCCATGCTCGCCGTCGCGACGAGAGCGAGCGTCAGAGTCGAGACGAACGTACGCGACGACATGCGGGATGAGATCCGAGGAGTCCGAGGAGTCTGCATGACCAAGCCTGCTTCAGTTGCAGCCGCAGCCGCTCTCGCCGCCACCACTTCCACCGGCAGCCCCTTCCTGAACGCTTCGCATGTGCTGCTCGGCGGGACCGGCGAGGTCGTCCGTGGCCATGGTCGGGTGCGCGAGCTTGCTCCGCTCGTAAGGTTTGACGTGCGTACAGCCGGTACCCGCGATGACGCTCGTGATCGACACCAAAGCGAGCGCCCCGATCCGAGTCAAACGCAGAGTGCTACGCACCATCGTGGGCTGAGTTTAGCACGACGTGGTCGCGCCGTTTGACGCCCAAAGGCCAATCCGCCATGAGATCGAACGTGGCTCTCCACCGCGGCACGCGAGCGCTTCTCGTCGGTAGCGTCTCGCTCGCCCTCGGGTGCGGACATGGCGCTCGAAAGGGGGCCTCGGACGTCGCGACGATCGAGGTGCCTGCCACGAAGCCGACGCAAACCGAGGGGACGACGGCGGCCGGATTGTGCGCGTCCGAGCGATTCGCGCCTTCGCGCTACGTGGCGCCCTCCGACGCTCGTGTGCTCGAGGTGAGGCCGCCGGACCATACGATCGTCATGCCAGAGCTCACGGAGGCCTGGTCGGCCGAGCTCGACACGGGAAGCGAGCCCCCTCTCACGCTCGCGCGCGCGGGTTCGGACATCGTCGTTGCGGGCAGCCGGGATTGCTCCGTTCGCGTGACGGAGGGGCCACCTTCGAGTCCGGCGCAGCGCCCATCGCGCCGTCGGCGGTTCTCGGCACGTCGTCGACCGACCTCTACCTTTTCGGTGGACGGTCGCTCGCGCACACGGACGACGGCATCCATTTTCAGGTGTCGGAGCCGTTCTCGACCGATGCCATCGTCAAGGCAGCGGCCGCCGAAGAGTCCGATTTCTACGTAGCCGGGTTCGAGCTCGGTGGAGCGCCGCTGCTTGCGCATTCGCGGGATCGCGGTGCCACGTGGACCCCCGTGGCCACCGGCATCGAGCGAGGTCGCTTTGGCGGCGTGGTCGTGCGCGCCGAGAGCACGTCGCATGCGCACGACGTCCTGGTTTTCGGCGTCGAACAGGCCGGCGGCTCGAGAGCGATCCTCCTGCAATCGCACGACTGCGGGGCGACGTGGTCGCGACTGCCGGTGCCGGGAAGCAGCCGCGAAGACGTCCGGCTGCTCGGTCTGTGTGCGCTCGACTCCGGCGCGCTGATCGCCGCCACGTCGGACACTCTCTGGCAGACGGCCGATCGCCAAACGTGGGAGCCGGTTCGTTCAACAACGCTCGAGCTCGATGTGCTGGCGTGCGATCACGAAACGATCGTCGCGGGCGCGCACGAGCCCGGGTCGAAGAAGCTCCATGCCCTCACGTCGACCGACGCGGGCCGCACGTGGACCGATCGGGGTGTCCCAGTCGCCCAGTCCCTCGAGAGCGCCCTCGTCGTCTCGAAGGGCGCCTTCCTCGTCGGCCCCGCCCCGAGCCCCAAAGGCCAGGTCTCAGCCATCGCCCTCCTGCGTAGCCGCCCCTAACGGCGCGCCGCGCGAGGGCGCAGCCGAAGACGTTCGCCTTCCCGCACTCACTCCGGGCCCTCAGGCCCCGCCGGAGCACGCAAGGGCGCAGCGGAAGACATTCGCCTTCCCGCTGCATCGCTCACTCCGGGCCCTCAGGCCCCGCCGGAGCACGCAGGCGCGCAGCGGAAGACATTCGCCTTCCCGCTGCATCGCTCACTCCGGGCCCTCAGGACCTCCAGGAGCACGCAAGAGCGCAGCGGGGGACATTCGCCTTCCCGCTGCGTCACTCACTCTCTCCGGGCCCTCAGGACCTTCCGGAGAACTAAAGCGCGCGTAAGCGCGCGAAAACAATACAGTGGAGCCGAGGGGGATCGAACCCCTGACCTCATCCATGCCATGGATGCGCTCTCCCAGCTGAGCTACGGCCCCGTCACAATCGGTTTTCAAACTCTCGTGTCTGCGAGAGAGGCGCTGTCTTTACCCGGTGTTGTTTGGTCTGTAAAGCCCAGATCATCGGAACCTAACGAATTCCTAGTCGACGCATCATCTTCTGTAGGCCGAAGCGGGAGATCCCGAGGGCTTCGGCCGCGCGGGTTTGGTTGCCCTTGGTGCGGACCAGGGCCTCGCGAACGAGCTGGGTTTCGAGGGCGTCGACCCTTGCTTTGAGGCCCGAACCGGCCTCGCGGGCCGCCGCGGGACCGCCACGAGCGACCTCTTCGGAGAGGTCTCCCTCGTCGATGCGCTCGTCGGCGAGGACGAGGGCGCGACGGATCTCATTTTCGAGCTGTCGAACGTTGCCGGGCCAGGCGAACGCGGTCAGGCGCTCGATGGCCGCCTTGGTGACCTTCAGCCGGCGCCCTTTGGCGTGCTTCTCGATGAAGTGGGCGACGAGCAGCGGGATGTCCGCCTGCCGCTCGCGCAGGGCGGGCACGCGGATCGACACGACGTTGAGGCGGTAGAAGAGGTCCTCGCGGAAGGTACCGGCGGCGACCATGGCCTCGAGGTCGCGATGGGTGGCGCCGATGATACGAACGTCGACCTTGTGAACTCGCTCGCTTCCGACCGGGCGAACTTCACCGTTCTGGAGCACACGGAGGAGCTTGGTCTGCATCGCAAGCGGCATCTCCCCGATCTCGTCGAGGAAGAGGGTGCCGCCGTCGGCCACGTCGAAGAGGCCTGCACGCGTGGACGAAGCGCCGGTGAACGCACCGCGCACGTGACCGAACAGCGTCGACTCGAGGAGCGCCTCGGGCACCGACCCGCAGTTCTCCGTCACGAACGGTCGTGACGCGCGCGGGCCGTTCGTATGAATCGCCCGAGCAACGAGCTCTTTGCCGGTGCCGGACTCGCCGATGAGGAGCACGGGAACGTCGCTCGCCGTCACGCGGTCGACGAGACGGAGCATGGCGCGCATCGGCTCGCTTCGTCCGGCGATCTCGTCGTAGCGGAAGCGCGTGTCCTCGCCTTGCGCGAGCTCCGCGCGGATGGCCACGAGCTCGGCCTCACGTGCTCCGAGCTCGCGAGCGAGACTTGCGTTCGCGCGCTCGGCACGACGGATGGCCCGGCGCAGGAGGGCTTGATCGCGGGCATCGGCGATGGCGAGCGCTGCCTGACTCGCGACGAGACGCACCCACGCGAGCTCCGCAGGCCCGAATGCGCCACGCCTCACGCGGTCGTCGAGATAGACGACGCCGAGCACGTCACCGCGCGCGACGAGTGGCACGGCCAGCACACTGCGAAGGCGCAGCGCGTGGACGGAAGCGTGGAGATCACCGATCTGCGAATACGCGTCGGTGGCGACGACGGCCTGACGCTCGTCCATCGCGCGTTTGGCGATGCCCATCGAGAGGGTGAGCTGCTCGGTTCCGAGATCGCGTCGCGCGAGGTTTCGCGCGGCCCGAGGAACGAGTTTCCCGTCGGGCGCCGTCAGCAGAAGAAGCCCTCGTTCGACGCCCGTCCAGAGCACCATCGCGTCGAGGACCTGTTCGAGCAGCGGCTTCAGGCGGTCACGCGAGGAGAGCGAGCGAACGATGGCATCGAGCTGTTCGACTTGCGCAGCTCCGAGCGGCGCGGATGCCAGCGAGGCTGCGCTCTCCGAGCTCGACGCATGAGCCCAGGCCACGGTGGCAAGTGCCGCGCGGTGCTCCACAGGCGTTCCGGCGCGAAGAGCATCGGCCGCGGCGCGGCGGGCCGTCTCGAGACGGCGTACGACGTCGCCATCGGGAATCTCGGCTGCGAGACGAACACCGGCATCGAGCGCAGGACCACGCGCGCCGACGGGCGCCGGCTGGTCGAGCAACCCGAGGAGCTGGCCGATCACGAACTTCGCGTCGGCGACCGAGAAGGCGCCGTCGGTCTTGCGACGTGCCACGAGGGCCGTGGCGCGCGCGCCCCACCAATCCCAACGCGCCGGACCGGACAGGGTGCCGACGCGCTCGTCGATGGCCCCGAGTCGAACCGGCGATCCGTCGAACATCACGCCGTCGGCCCAGACGAGAAGACGGGCCGCGGAGCGAACGCGATCTTCGCCGAGCGGGTCGGAATCGAGGCGAGCGAGCTCTTCGTCGGCGAGCAGGACTTCGCGGCGCGCGCGTGCGTCCCTTGGCAGTCGCGTCTCGACGATCGACCATCGGGCGAAGGCCACCGCCCGGCGATCGCCCGAGAGCTTCGCGCGTGACGAAGCGAGGGCCGCCGCGACGTCGGCATCGTGCGACGCACCGATGATCGCGAACGCTGCGGCTCGCGACAGAAACGCACGCGCCGCCAACGCTGGACGCCCCAAGCGCTCCCACAGAAGCGCCGCGCGAGTCGCTGCGCCGAGCGCCTGAGAGGCCGCCCCGGCGTCCGTGGCCGCTGCTGCGAGGCCCGTGAGGTACGTGGCCTCTTCGACGACGGCACCTTCGCGCGCCGCGAGGTCCGCGGCGGAGGCGAACGCTTCGACGCTGGCGGCCGCATGACCGCGTGCGTGCTCGAGCATGCCGCGCGTGGCGGCGAGGCGTGCCTGACCGAGCGCGTCGTTGGGCTCGCGGGATGCGTCGTCGACGATGCGAAGACCTCGGTCGAGATCCCCTCTCGCATAGGCGACGAGCCCACGAACCTCGGCCGCCGAAGCTCCACGCGCGTCGCCGAGCTCTTCGTCGGCGACGTCGAATGCGCCACGGTCCCACGCCAGACGCGCGAGGATCGCTCGCGCACCGTCACGCGAAGGTGCCGACGCGTCCGCCGCCGCTCGCCGTGCCGCCCCTTCGGCCGCGACGACGTCACCTCGACGCCGCGCAATCTCCGAGAAGACCGCGAGCACCTCGGGCGTCTGCCCTTTGGCCGCGCTGATCGCGGCGAAGGCACGACCGATCTCGCCACGGCGAAGCAGCGCCATCGCGAGATCGACCGCGAGTGACGTCGGCGCGCGTCCGTCGGCGACTTCGCTCTCGGCACGCGCCACGGCCGCAGCGTCCGGACGAGGACGGAGAAGCGCACGCGTCAGCGCGAGATCCAGCTCTTCGCCGGACGACCAAGAGGCCGCCGCGCGTGCAGATCCGCTCGCGCCTTCGACCACGTCGGCCAACGTCCACGCCTCGGGCGCAGCGACCTCGCAGAGCGAAAGAAGCTGGGACGCGAGCTCGCCTTCGCTCTGCGCGGGGCTCGGCCACGACGCCGCCTGCGGCCCCACCAGACCGAGAAGCCAGCGTGCTTTTCCGAGCGTGTCGAGCGGCTCGAGCCGGAGCGCTTCGCTTCGATCGGGCTCGGAGACGCGCGCCGCGAGAGCCAGCGCTTCCTCGAGCCAATCGCGTGTCGGCGACGCGATCGCTTCGTCGATCGTTCCGCCCGAGCGAATGCCCTCGGCTCGCACGGCCAGGTACGTTCGTCGCACGCGTGCCTTGCGCGCTTCGATGATCTCGCGCTCGTCGGACGCTAGCCCGAGAAAGCGAGCGGCGCGATCGGCAACCCACGAGGCTGCCGGCCGAGCACCGGGGGAGCGCGCCACGAGCGCTTCGATCCAGCGCCCGATCTCGCCCTCACCGAACGTGGGCGCAAGCAGCGGCCGAGGATCACCCGCGGTGGCGATCGTCGGCATCAAGATCTCGGCGAGGACGATGCCGAGCGCATAGAGGTCGGCGGCAGGCGTTGCCGCATCGCCGGCGGCAATCTCGGGTGCGAGATAACGAGGCGTGCTGCCGAGCGCATGCTCGTTGTCGAGCGACGCGGCGAGCCCCATGTCGATGAGCGTGACGGCGCGTGCATCGCAGGCATCGCGCGACTCCGGTGTTCCGGGTGCCACGACGACGTTGGACAGCTTCACGTCACCGTGACGAACCCCCATGCCATGGAGCTCGTCGAGCGCGCGACCGACGCCATGCGCGACGCGCGCGGCGAGCGCACTCCGCTCCGATGTCGTGCGAGCGACGACGCCGTCGAGCGATTCGCCTTCGATCCACGTGGTGGCCACGAAGCTCGTGTTGGTCGGCAGCGCGGCGACGCTCGACGGAACGCGACCGGCATCGAGCAGTCGCGGTCCCCATCGGCGCTCGAGCGAAGCAACCAGCGCCGCTTCGCGACCAACCCAACCGTCCTCGTCGTCGAGCCCGCGCTTGGCGACCTTGAGCGCCGCGAGCGTGCCGTCGTCGTCACGGCGCGCCTTGTAGACGATGGCGCTCGCGCCTTCGCCGATACGCTCGAGCACCTGCCACGCGAACGTGCTCCCGCTCGCCCCCGAGAACGAGCGCCCACTCTTGTGCCCACTCTCGTGAGCGGACACGAGCGTCAACTTTGGTGACAGCGCTGCCGAACGGCGAACCACCCGCTCATCAAAGCGGTTTTGAGGCCCCCGTCAACTGTGGTTGCGCTCAGAAACGGATGCCGTTTTCGGCCCGGTGCTTCCACCACTTGTAGGCGAGGTAGGCGGCAGGCACCGCTACGACGACCCCGGCGACCGGAGCGACCAGCACCCCCGCCGCGACCGCGCCAGCCGTGGTTGCCCCGGCGACGACCCCCTTCGTGCGCGACTCCGCCAGCACTTCCGTACGCGTCTTGCTCATGACCTCGTAACCTTAGGCACGGCGGCCGGATCGCGCAACGCACGAGCTCCGCCATGTCGCGCGATGCTGGACAGCGCGACAGTATTGCGCGTCAGGTCAAGGAGTTCGCCGCGCCTCGTCGTGGACCCATTTGGCGAGCAGCGTGATCTCCTCGGGCCGGAGCTCGCCGTCGAAGCGAGGCATGTGTCCCTTGCGATCGGCGTCGAGCGCCTTCTCGCGATACGTCACCTTGGTCGACGGATTCTCGATCTGCGCGCGCACCCACGCATACGACCCCCAGTGCGAAAGCTCGGGAGCGAGCCCTTGATCGGAGTCGTCTCCACGGCCTTCGAAGAGATGGCACGTCGTGCAGCGCCCCTTCACGATCTCCCTGCCCATGGCGACGCGTGCCGGATCGCGACGCAGCGCATCCTTCGGAATTTCGTCGCCGGGCTCGTCGCCCTGGCTCGCGAGAAACGCCGCTACCGCCAGCTTCTCTGCCTCGGGCATCGGTTTGAACGTGGTGCCCTCCTCTCCCGGTGGTGGGCGGTCGACCGACGGCATCTCGCCTTTGTAGGGTGTTCGACCGAACTTCGCATCCGCGTCGGGGTCGTGAATCATCGTGAGCACCCACGACTCCGTTCCCCAACCGTCGAGCACGGGGGCCTTTCGCTCGGCCTCGTCCTTCGGACCGCGCGTTCCGAGTCGATGGCAGCTCGCGCAGCGTGACTCGAAGAGCTCGGGCCCACGCAGCTCCGGATCGAGCTTCATCATCGCGAGCGGACCTTCCGGTGGGATCCCCTGCAGGGCGATACGGTTGGCGGCACGCGAACGCGCATCGGCTTTCGCTCGGTCCTTCTGGAACGCCGCGTCGTGCGCGTCGGCATAGCGAGCCGCGAACGTGAGCACCACCACCGACACGGCGACGACGACCACGGGCGCGAGCGGCCCTACGCGCCCCCGGATGGCGTTCGTCGGCCGACGGTCCAAGAGCGGCAGGACGACGAAGTAGATGGCTACGAGCGTCGGCAGCACCACCGTGCCGACAATCTCGAGCGGCCCATGGAAGTACTTGAGCAGCTGGAACAGGGAGAGGAAGTACCACTCGGGGCGCGCCGGATAGTCGCTCGCGGGATCGGCGGGAGCATCGAGCGGCGCGCCATGCTCGACCAACGCGAGCACGATCACGATGCCCAGCACGAGGAGCGACGCGAGCAGATCCTTGGCGAGCTGTTTCGGAAAGAACGTGTCCACGCGGCGAAGATCGGCCCCCGCGAGCGCCGTTACCCCGTGCTTCCGAAAGAGGGCCACGTGAGCGACCAGCGCCCCGACGAGCAGCGCGGGCAGCACCACCACGTGGAGTGCATAAAAACGCGTCAGCGTGAGACTGCCGTACTCGGGCCCGCCGAGCAGCAAGCGTTGCGTCGCGTCCCCCACGATCGGAACGGTGCCTGCGATGTTGGTGGCCACGCGCGTGGCCCAGTACCCCTTCTGATCCCACGGCAAGAGATAGCCGGTCAGCGCGAAGCCGAGCGTCAGCGCCAGCAAGACGAGGCCGAACCACCAGTTGACCTCGCGCGGTTTGCGATACGCGCCAAAAAATGCAACCTGCAACAAATGCAGGCCGATCAGGATCACCATCGCCTGCGCGCCGAAGCTGTGCATCCCGCGCACGAGCCAACCGCCGGCCTGAACGAAGGTGATGAAGTGGACGCTGGCCCACGCCGTCTTGTCGCTCGGCGCGTAGCTGGTCATCAGGGCCATGCCGGTCACCGCCTGGACCAGGAACGTGGTGACCAGCGTGCTCCCGAAGACATAGGCCCAGCGAGCCCCGCCGCGCACGGGCTCCTCGAGTGCGTGCGAAAGGAGCTTCCGGTAGCCGGTCCGCTCGTCGAAGAAGTCGCCGAGGCGACGCAGGCGGCTCACAGGCGCACCTTCTCGGGGACGCCGATGCGAAAGCGCTGGAAGTCGACGACCACGACGCCGTCGTCGATGCGTGTGGCAAGCGTGTCCATGTTGCGCGGAGAAGGACCGCTCGTTCGTCTTCCCTCCAGATCGAACGCCGAGGTGTGACACGGGCAAGCGAATCCGTCCTTGATGACGGGCGCCGTATTCACCGAGCAGCCCAGATGCGGGCACACCGCAGAGAGCGCGAGGACGTTCGCTCCCTGCCGAACGAGCCACACGCTACCAAGGTCGACGCCTCTCTCGCGTGTCCACGCGTCCGTCCGATCATCGATGACGGCAACGCGCTTGGGTTCGCCCTCGGCGAGCTGCTCGAGCCGAACGGTGCGCACCCACCGACTCTCGCCGCCCTTCTTCGCGAGAGGCGCGGCGACGAACACGAGGGCAGGAACGGCGGCCGTCGCGGCGAAGACGCATGCTCCGCCGATGACCGCGAGGCCGATCGTTCGTCGAGTCGCCGTGCCTTCGGGCGCGGCTTCGCGCGTGGAGCCGGTTTCCGCCGGCGGCTTCGGTGTCGTCATCGCCCCCCCGCCGCGATGCTACACGAGTAGGGAAGGAGCGTGCTTCTAGGACGAGCGCGTCATTTCGACGCTCGACGCGGAAGGATGTCCTCCCGTTCGAGCATCGTGCGAAGTCCGCGGAAAGCGTCGCCTCGACCGAGCTGCAAAAGGTGCCCGCCGGCGATGGTGAGGAGGTCACAATCGAAGTGCGTGGCAATGCGTGCCGCGTGCGAAGACGGCGTGATGCGATCGTGTTCGGCGGCCACGACGAGCGCACGAGAGACCGGTAGCCGCAACGGGCGCGCAAGCGGGCTCACGACCCAGTTCGCGCGTTCGAGCGCCTGGTGTTGCAGGCTCGCCGAGTCGCCCTCGCCCAACGACCCCTGCTCCCGCGCGAAGTCGGCGATGGAGGCGAGCGGAATCATCGGCATCACGAAGTCGATGGCATCGGACACGGTGGCGACGAGCGCGGAGGTATAGCCACCGAGGCTCATCCCCATGATGCCGACGCTCGGCGCACCTCGACGACGAAGCCAATTCGCGAGCGCGACGATGTCGGTGACGGCCTGCCGAAAGCCTTCGTTGGTGAATCGCGGGTCCGAGCTCGGAAACTGCGGAGGCCCACTCCGTGCTCCGGCGCGCGAACCGTGGAACGGCAGGAGCGGCAGTGCCACGTCGAGCCCGATGCGCTGCAGCCACGCGAGCGGCCATTGGGCTTCCTCGAGCAGCCAATGCCCGCCCATGTAGCCGTGCACTGCGATGATCACGGGCCGGGGGTGCCGAAACGGTGCAAAACACAATCGTGCACGCGCCGTGCGATTCTCGACGTTCGCCAGATACTTCGTCGCCGTCGCCGCCAGATAAGGAACGAACGGGCTGGCGAACGAGGCTTCCCACGTGCCGGAGCGGATCTCCCGAAGCTGGGGCTCGACTTCGGTTGGCGCCGGGAAGAACTCTGCAGGCCCCTCGGCTAGCGCTCCACCGTAGAGATCGTGAACCTCGGAGAGCACGGCCAGACGCTGCTCGTGCGACAAGCTCGAGGTGTGTCGTCGTTCGCGTGCGCCACGCGCGTTCATGGCCGCGAGCATGGCCTCGTCCACCGTCGCTGCAGCGGCGCTCAGCATCTTCCGCCACACGGGCATGCCCTAGAGTATGCCACGCGGCGATCGCCGCAGTAAGCTTCGGCTGTGGAACCGCGGGTCTGCATCATCGGTGCTGGTTCGTCCGGCATTGCTGCAGTGAAGGCTCTCGCCGACGCCAACGTCGCGTTCGACTGCTTCGAGGCGAGCGACCGGGTCGGCGGCAACTGGGTGTTCGGCAACAAGAACGGAATGAGCTCCGCCTACGAGGGGCTCTACATCAACACCTCGCGTGACCGCATGCAGTACGCGGACTACCCGATGCCGAAGTCGTATCCCGACTTCCCGCATCACACGCAGATCGCCGCATACTTCAACGACTACGTCGATCACTTCGGCTTGCGGCGTCGCATCTCGTTCGAGACCGAAGTCCTCCACGCCGACCTCGTTCACGAAGGCGAAAATCGCGGCAAGTGGCGAGTGCGCGTGCGCGACAAGGGCGGCGCGTGGGAGCGCGTCTACGACGGCATTCTCGTCGCGAACGGACACCACTGGGATCCACTCTGGCCCGAACCTGCCTATCCCGGCACCTTCGACGGCACGCAGCTGCACGCGCACCACTACCGCTCGAAGGACACCTTACGAGGCAAACGCGTCCTCGTCGTCGGCATGGGCAACAGCGCGATGGATATCGCCGTCGAGGCGAGCGAGGTCGGCGCGAAGTCTTTCCTCGCCGCGCGTCGCGGCGCCTATGTGATTCCGAAGTACATCTTCGGAAAGCCGCTCGACCAGCACGTGACCACGGCGCGGATCCCTTGGTCCGTCCGTCGGCGCGCCATGGAGGTGATCCACCACCTCGTCGTCGGAGACATGGAGCGCTACGGCCTACCCAAGCCGGATCATCGCTTCGGCGATGCGCATCCCACGGTCTCGAGCCGCATCCTCGATCGCCTCGTGCATGGCGCGATCACGCCGAAGCCCAACGTCGCCGAGCTGCTCGGCAAGCAGGTCCGCTTCGCCGACGGCTCCGTCGAAGACGTCGACGTCATCATCTGGTGCACTGGATACAAAGTCACATTCCCGTTCTTCGACCCCACGCTCGTCTCGGCTCCGAACAACGACCTCCCGCTCTTCAAGCGCGTGTTCCATCCATCGCTCCCCGGGCTCATGTTCCTCGGGCTACTGCAGCCGATCGGTGCGGTCATGCCCCTCGCCGAAGCGCAGGGAAAGTGGATCGCGAAGTACCTGCGCCACGAGTACGAGCTCCCGCCTCCCGCCGAGATGCGACGCACGATGGACGAGGAGCGAGAGCGCATGTTCGCGCGATACGTGAAGTCGAAGCGACACACGATGGAGGTCGACTTCGATGACTACCTGCTCGACCTCGAGCATGAGATCCGCCGCGGAAAGCGGCGCTCAGCGCATCGCCGAGGAGACCATCACGCGACCTGACGTCGCCTTCGCGTGCGTTGGCACATTCGTTTCATGGGTGGATCGACACTGCACCAGACCTCGGAAAAACTAGATCCGTTCCGATTCCGAGCTATCGTGAAGCATCCGTGATGCTTCGTCGTTCTCCTCCCTCGATCCGCCGGCAGGATGGCTTCCGTCACGCGAGTCACGGCGTGCGGCTGGCGCGCGCGAAGCAGCGCGGCGCAACGATGGTCGAGTACGCGCTGCTCATCATCGCGATCATGGTGCTCGCCGCGGGTGCGTATCGAGAGCTCGGCAAGCGCACGCGCCTGAACGGCGACAAGGCCTCGGCCGAGCTCGACAAGAAGTAGAGCGCCCTCGCCAGCGCCCACTCACCCGAGATGGGTGAGCCAATGCGCGAACGACGGGTGCGCTCCTCGCTGCGCGGCTTCGAAGCGCTCCACCAAGCGCGCCGTGATCGGACCGGGCGCCGATGCAAGTGCGCGACCGTTCACCGACGCGACCGGCGCAATCGGCAACGACGTGGCCGTAAGAAACGCCTCGTCCGCCGTCGCAAGCGCTTCGGGCGACAGCTTCGCTTCTTGCACGGAGAGCCCTTCGTCGCGCGCGATGGCCAGCACCGCGTCCCGCGTGATGCCGGGCAGAACGTAGCCGAGCGACGGGGTCACGAGCGTGCCACCTCGAACGACGAACACGTTCGCGATCGGCGCTTCGGCCACGTCGCCGTCACGATCGAGCAGCACCACGTCGTCGGCCCCGGAGGCAACCGCTCGCCGGCGCGCGATCATCGGACCGAGATACGAGGCAGCGGCCTTGGCTTCGGGCGAGAGAACGTCGGGGCTCGCCTTGCGCGCGTCGTCGAAGACCGCGATGCGGAGCGGCTTGGGCCGACCGGTGTCCTGCAAGAGCTGCGCGGCGACGGCCACGCGGGTCGCCCCGTCGCGCGGGAGCAAGTCCGGCTCGGCGGCGGCGAAGAACACGGACCACCGCACGAGGCCCTCGTCGCGCCTGCACTCGCGGACAACCGACACCGCGGCCCGCACGAGCGCCTCTTCGTCATAGGCGAGCGAAAGGCCCACGATGCGCGCCGAATTCACGAACCGCGCGACGTGCTCGCGGGCGCGGAAGAGCGCCGGCCCTTTCGTGGTGGGGTGGAACGAGCCGACGTCGAACACGAGACTGCCCCGCTGGGGGGCGTGCCCCATGAGAGGAAGGGTCGCGTCCGCCGCGGGGACGAGCGCGCCGTCGAGCCAAACGAGAGGTGCCGTGATCGCCATCGCTGGCCGTCTAGCATCGCCCAATCGCGGGCGAGGGCCAACGATCCACGCGAGACGTCAGTGAGCGCGGCTCACGCGGGAGGTGTCGCGGACGATCTTCACACCTGGGACGTCGGTCAGCTGCTCGAGCCCACGGAGATGCACGCCGAACCCGTCGTAGACCTCCGCGGTGACGGCGGCCTCGAGCACCGCGCCCGTGCGGTTGTGCTTGTAGCGCAGGCTGCCGAGGTGCTCGCCCGCCGCGTTCACTTCGAGCTCCTTGCCCGTGAGCTTCCAGCCGCCGTCGAGCGTGACCGCCACGACGTTCACGTCTTCGCGGACGCTCTTTAGGAAGCCGTCGAAGACCGCCTTGAAGAAGGCCTCGCTGACCTCCATGCCGGCGGGGAACGGCCAGTCCCAGTCCCAGCAAAGCGCGTCGCCCTCGACGCGGGCGTACGCGTCGACGATGCGCGCGGCGCCGTCGCTCAGGCACTCCTCGCGCTCCGAGGCCCAGGCGTCGAGGATGTCCGGGGCGTTGCGACGAACCTTTTCCGGAAGCGGCTCCTTGGTCATCGCCATCAGCCGGAGCGTGCGAACGCCCGGCGCTCCAGCCACGTCATGGAAGGAGATGAAGAGGTGGACGGCGCCGCCGCTGAACGAGCGGACCAAGTGGACGGTCTCCTCCGCCTCGTCGAGCTCATGTTCGAGCTCCAAGCGGTCGAGGAGCTTGCTGACCGACGCCGAACCCATCTGGAAGCCCATGAGACAACTCGACTTTCTTTGCGACGCGCGCCGCGAGCAGCCCCGTTAGAGGCGGCTCGGTACCGCTGTTTCCGGGTGGGTGACGCCCACCTGCTGTGGCGGTCGCAAAAAAAATGGGAGGGCGGAAACGAATTATTCCCACCTTGGAACATGGGCTTCCGAGCGCGCTCTCAAGCGTCCGGAATCAGAGACGAAACGCCTCTCCAGTCAGGGGACGTACGGACTTGCACCAGGCGCCACGAGCTTGGCGAACGGGCCATGCAAGGTCACGGTGCGCCCGCCACTCTCGACGTGAACGCGCGCCGCCTCGACATGGTCCACGGCTTCGTGTGGCCCGAGCATCATCACGAGGCGGTCGGGGGTTTCCGGCGCAACGTCGATCCCCACGAGGTGCTCGGTCTTGTCGAGCAGCAACCGACCATCCATCTCGCCGTGGAGCGGTGACCTCGGCCCTGTCTCGCAAACGACGACGACCGTTCCCATCGCCGGATCGTGCGCGTAGCTCGTCGCTTTCTGCTCGGGAAGCATGAGGCCATCCTAGGCACGCGATCCAGGGTGCGCCAGATGGCCCTCGGCCGCGGCCAGAAACCGCCCGCGTGCCAGCGCGAGATCGACGATCGGACGCGGATACGTCTTGCCGAGCTCCACCCCAGCGCGAGCGAGCTCCGCTTCCGGTGCTTCCCACGGTGCATGGATGTGCCGATTCGAGAGCCTCGCGAGCTCGGGCACCCAGCGCCGCACGTAGGCGCCGTCGACATCGAAGCGCTTCCCCTGCCCGACCGGATTGAACACGCGGAACCAGGGCTGGGCGTCGACTCCACAGCCGGCGCTCCACTGCCAACCGAGGTCGTTGTTGGCCCAGTCGCCGTCCGTCAGGAACTTCATGTAGTGGGCCTCGCCCTTACGGAAGTCGACGAGCAGGTGCTTGGCGAGGAAGCTCGCGGAGATCATCCGCGCGCGGTTGTGCACGAAGCCCTCGGCGAGGAGCTGTCGCGCGGAGGCGTCGACGATCGGATAACCGGTGGTGCCTTCGCACCACGCACGCCATGCCTTCTCGTCACGGCGCCACGGGAACCCCTTCCACGCCGAGCGAAATGGCTTCGTCAGAACCGAAGGTCGAACGCGCAACACGTCGTACGCGAACTCGCGCCACACGAGCTCGTTCGACCAGACGCGCCAGGCCTTGGGGTGCTCGTCGAGAGCATCCTTGGCCGTGGTCCAGACGTAGCGAGCGCTCAGCGTGCCGAACTTGAGATCTTGCGAGATGCGGCTCGTTCCTTCGATCCCCATCTCGTTGCGCCCCGTCTCGTACTTCGCCGCAGGGCCTTTCAGAAACCTCCGCAGCCGATCGCGCGAGGCCTTCTCGCCACCGGCGACGAGGTGCTCGTTGCGTTCGACGCCGATGGATTCGAGCGTCGGCGCCTTCGTGAGGAGCGGCCTCACGCCGGCCGGCACCGGAGGCGCCTTCGGCAACGCCGCTGGCGCCCGCAGCGGCTTTCCGATTTCGACGACCTTGGCAAACGCGCGCGCGAACGGTGTGAACACGGAGAACGGCTCACCGGCGCCCGTCAGGACCTCGCCCGGCTTGGCGAGCGTCTCGCCTTCGAAGAGGTCGAACGGGATCCCCTCACGCGCGAGCGCTGCGGTGATGCGCCGATCGCGGTCGACCCCGATGGGCTCGCTCCAGCGGTAGGCCACGACGCGATCGGCACGGTAGGCGTGCGCGAGCTTCGGTACGACGTCGACGCTCTTGCCGCCGAAGAACGTCAGGCGAGATCCGCGCTCGGCCACGTTCTCGGCGAGCTCTGCCAGGGAGTCGACGAGGAACTGCATCCGATGCGGAAGCTCCCTCGCCCGCTCGGGGGCGAAGAAGTAGGGGTCGACCACGAAGATGGGAACGACGTCTCCCCGACGGGCAAGCGCATCCGCAAGCGGCTCGTGATCGGCCAGCCGCAGGTCCTTGCCTCGAAACCAGACGATCGTGCGCATGACGAGACGTTCGTCATACCGACGGCGCAAGGCGCGACGCCACGCACATTTCTTCGCAGCCCCTTACGATCGCGTCACTTTTTCGTTTCCACAGGGCAAGTGCCCGACGAATCGCGGTGCCCCACCGTTTATCCACACCCTCGTTCACATCCTCGCGCGGTCGTTCTCCACAGGCGATCCACAAGCGCAGGGTTGCATGCTGCGAGCGAGCCGCATAAGTCCACGGGGCCATGCAGCCCACCAACGTCGATCGCGCCCTCGCCGCCCTCGAAGAGCAGTACGCGGACGATCCCGAACGCGTGGAGTGTCTTCGTCGGACGCGACGCTTCAAGGCCAGCTGGCTGGAGCTCGCGGAGGCGCTCGCCGAGGTGAGGCGAAACAAGAGCTGGGAGCGCTGGAGCTACGACTCGTTCGAGACGTACTTCAAGAGCGAGCTGAAGCTGCGCCAGGAGACGGTCGACAAGCTCACCGGCTCGTTCATGTTCCTGCACAAGAGCGCACCCGAGATCCTCAAGCGCGATCCGCTCGACGCTCCGCTGCCGAGCTACCAGGCCGTCGACTTCCTCCGCCGTGCAGAGGAGCGCGCCGCCGAGGAAGACAGCGGCGTGACCGACGAGACGATCGTCGACATCCGCAAGCGCGTGCTCGAAGACGGCGTCCCCGTCGCGACCGTCGCGCGCCTCTACAAGGACACGCTCTTCCCCGTCTCCGAAGCCGAGAAAGCGGACAAGGAGCGCAAAGATCTCAAGAACGCCGCGACCAAGCTTCGTGAGCTTCTCGAGGAGACGAAGGCAGTCCCGAAGGGGGTCGCGACCGAGGCCGCGGAGATCATTGCACGTCTCCTCGAAGAGCTCTCCGAAGTCGACAAGGCCGCGTAATCGCAAACGAAGGGTCAGCGCCAACGGCGGACGTCGCGGGAAGAGCCTGAGCGCTGGGTGATGCGTGGGGTCGCAGCGGCCCCTCTTCCCATCGACATCTGGACACGTCGCCTTTTCTCCGCGAGGCTCGAGACGCGGAGAAATCCATGAGCGACGACGAGGAGCGGACAGCCACCGCCGTAGTCTTGCGACGACGCGATCGTCCGAGCGTCTCCGCCACGTGGAACGGTGGGTCGGTCGAACGCGACCTGCCCGAGACCGGGAGCCTGCTCATCGGTCGCGGAGAGGAATGCGACCTCGTCGTTCCGTATCGCTCGCTTTCGCGTAAGCACGCCCGGCTTCACGTCGGGCCTCCCCATCGTATCGAAGACCTCGGGGGCATGAACGGCACGCACGTCGCAGGCGAGAAGCTCGCGGCAGGAGCGAGCGCGACGATTCGCTCGGGTGACGCCGTCTATCTCGGCAACGTCGTCGTCATCGTGCACGAGTCGGCCGCGCAGACGGAGGCGGCCTCCAAGTTCATCGCCGTCGATCCCGCCACGAAGACCACGTCGGCGCGCGTCGACGAGCTCGCGCGTGGTTCCGAGCATGTCCTCCTCTACGGCGAGACTGGCGTCGGCAAGACCACCCTCGCCGAGCGCCTCCATCGGAGCTCACCACGCGGCCACACACGCCTCTCTCGGGTGAGCTGCATGGCGCTCGCCAGCGAAGACGGCGCGCGCGAGCTGATGGGCACTGCAGCCTATCCGGGCGTGCTCGAGCGCGCACACGGCGGAACGTTGCTTCTCGAAGGCATCGACGAGCTCCCGCTCTCGCTGCAGGCACGCGTGCTCGACGTGATGACGACCTCGCGGCTCGCGCGCATCGACGGAAGCGATCCGAAAAGCGTCGACGTGCGCCTCGTGACGACCGCCGGCGCGAACCTCGACGAACGGACCAAGGCAGGCAAGGTTCTCCCCGCGCTCTTCGCACGGCTGCGCACAGCATCGGCGTTCGTCCCGTCGCTGCGCGAGCGTCCCGCCGACGTGCTTCCCCTCGCCCGCCTCGTCCTCGATCAGCTGGGCCTACGCAACGGAAAGCCTGCCTTGCACATCCCGCACGAGGTCGAGCGACTCCTCGCGATGCACGCGTGGCCGGGCAACGTGCGCGAGCTCAAGAACGTCGTCGAGCGCAGCGCGCTGCTCTCGCGCGGGTCCGCGGTCGAGGCGGAGCAGGTCATAGGGGCCATCGCTACTCCGATGGCCCGATTGACGCGCTGACGCGCTGACAGCGCCGCTACTGCGTCGCGAGCTCCATGACTGTGATCGAGTACGGCGGGAGCTTCGACGTGAGGCTCTGGCCTTCGATCTTGGCGTCGCCCGGCACGAAGCCGGCATCGCCGCCCGTGTAGACATACGACTTGAGCGCGCCCGGCGCGACGCAGCCCTGGAGCTGGATGTTCGCATCGAACGGACGATCGGCGCTGAAGTTGAGGGCGACGAGCACCCACTTCTTGCCGGACTCGTCGCGCGAAGCGAAGAGCGACGTGCCGCTCGGCGCGGTCGAAGGAACGATGCGCTCGAGGAAGTGACCGCCCTGCCCGTCGTAGTTTCGGTAGGCGCGGAAGCCCCAGTACGCGGGCTTCGGCTTCTTCGGGAACGTCCAGTAGTAGGCGTGGCTCACGCCGAAGAGCGCGAAGCGGCCGAGGGCCTCGGCGAGCGCGACGCCGCCGGCGATGTGATGCTCGGCGCCGAAGTTGTACTCGCCGATCTGGAAGCCAAGGCCCGGATAGTTCTCCGCGATGATCTCCTTCATGCGCGGGATCAGGTAGACTTTGTCCTTGATCCAGGACTCGTCCTCGTAGCCGCGGTCCCAGAGCGAACGCGTGGTGCGGAAGCGCGTGTCGTTGGTCTTGCGATCGGTCTCGCCGCCACCATCACCGCCTTGACCGTCCGGCCCTTGGACGCCGTCGGCCTGCGGGTAGAGGTGCACGTCGAGCACGTCGAGGATGCGCACGCCGGTCTTTTTCTCGTGTTCGGCGAGCTTCTTCAGATACCAAGCGAGGAGCGGCTGATCGTCATGCGATCGGCGGTCGGGCTTGAGCGTGAAGCCCTTCTCGTGATCCTTCGCGCTGTAGAAGTACTCCCACCAACCCCACGCTGCGGGCCCGGCGATGATGGCGTCGGGATCGGCCTTGCGAACGGCGGTGCCAAACGCGATCGTCTTCTCGAGGAGCTCGTCGTAGGTCGTCGGCTCGGGGTGGACGTCTCGATGCGCGTTCATCCAGAGCGCGGGCTCGTTGTCGAGGATGTACTCGTAGATGAGGCGCTTGCCGCGCTTCTGATCTTCCTCGCGCATCTTGGCAACCCACTCACCCACCTGCTCCGACGTAATCTTCACGCTGGTGCGCGTGGGATCACCCGGCGGGATGAGCGTCTTGCCGTCCGGCTTCTTTCCGTTGCCGAAGTCGGGATGATACGGGTCGGTCTTCTCCTGCGGGCCGAAGACCGAGACGGGGAACGACGCGCTCGCCGTGTCTTTGGCGACCCAGCCCATGATCGGCACGGTGATCGAGGCGCGGCCGCCGAGCGCCTTCACCTTGCCGAGGAAGACGTCGTGCGAGTCGATCTTGATGTTCTGGAAGAACCAGGTGTCGACCGTGTTCCAGGCGCCGAGCTTGTGGTTGTAACGCGTGGTCGTGTTGCCGCCCCATCGGAACGCGGTGGCGCCGAGGTCTTTGTCGGCATCAGCGAAGGCGATGCCGAAGATCGTCGGGCTGACCGGCTGCCCCTCGCTCTTGCACTCGACGCTCATGGGCGTGGCGGCGAGAATCTTGCCGGAGAGCGGGATGGGGCCTCCGACCTTCGAGGCAAGGGCCTCGGTGATGACCGCAGGCGCATGACTCGTCCCGCCGTCGGGCAAGACGACCACGGGTCCCGTCGCCGTCGCACCTCCCGAACCGCTCGGCACGGGACCTTCCGTGCTCGGGCCCGTCGTCGTTTTCGAGCATCGCTCGCAGCCGGCAGAGCCGCCAGCAAGGGCGAGGAGCGCGAGAGGGAAAACGACGCGGTTACGTTTCGGACTCGAGGAGGTGCGAAGCCAACGGGGCGGGCGGGACGAGTTCGTCAAGGCAGGTCTCCGGAGAGAATCGTCAGATCGGCATACGCGCGCCAGGCTGCTTCGAGCAAGTCCAGTCTGCGGGAGCGTGCGATCGACAAGTCACGGCGAGCGAGCAAAACGCGGGTCAATTCGACCTTCCCGAGCTTGTACGCATCGACGGACGCCGTCACGGCCTTTTCGAGGGCGGGCATGCCGTTCTGATCGAGCTCGGTGATCGCCTTGTCGACACTGAGAATTGCGTCGCGAGCTGCACGGTAGCGTGTCTCGATCAGCTTCCGGTAGAGCTCCGTGCGTGCGACGACCTGGTTACGGCCTTGTTCCGCACGCGCGATCTCGCCCTGATAGCGGCGCGTGATCGGATAGGTGAGGGTGAGGCCGGTGCCGTATCGCCCTTCCCCATTGGCTCCTCGCCCGCCGATGATCTCGAACGAGATGGGCGGGAAGCGCTCGCTACGATAGCGCTCGGCCGATGCCTCCCAGAACTTTCGTTCGGCCTGGAGGCTCGCGATCATCGGCGATCGATCGACCATCCGCGTCATGTACGCGTCGTCCCAGCTCCCGCGGAGCCCGGGCGGCGTGGAGGCCGTCGCGGCCGCCGGGGTGGATACGTTGGCGACGCCGGTGAGCTGCCCGAAACGCGCGCGCGCCGTGGTCAGCCGGAGTTCGGCCTCCACACGCGACTGCACCCAGCGCGCGACTTCGGCGTCCGCGAGCGCCTTCTCGTAGACGGTGGTGTCCTTGGCCTCGAGGCGCCCGGCGAAGTACCTCGCCTCTTCGCGCGCCGTCTGCTCGCCATTGACCGTCTCGGTGACTCGCGCGACGCCGATGGTCACGTCGCCGTATGCCGCCACGGCCTCGCCCATCGCCTGAGCACGCGCGTCGGTGATCCCGAGCTTGCGCCACTCGATCATGCGACGCGCTTCATCCATGCGCGCCCCGCGCTGACCGCCGAGGTCGAGCGGAATGTACGTATAGGAGAGCGCCTGGATCTGGCCGTCGACGGTGCTGCGGTCGATCTGGAAGTCCGTGTACGGGTTGCCGAGAATGCTCTGACGCGCCCCGGCCATTTGGGCGTTCGCTACCCCGAGCTCCGCCTCGGCGTCGGCCACGACGATCGCGTGCGCACGAGCGAGCTGGATGGATCGTTCGAGCGTAGGCCACTCCTCTGCACGTGCGGCACGCGGCGCGAGCAGGAGGGCGACGATGGAAGCAATGGAGAGAAGGTTTGCCGACTTCGCTTTCTTCTCTCGACGACTGATCTGCATCGATACCTCGTTGTCCCTGTCCCCCGGAGCGGGCCACTGTACTCCAAACCAGCGTCTTCACGAGCGATCCGGGCGGTCGAATGCATGCACTACGCAATCGATTTTCGAACGGCACTCGACACGTTGCAGGACACGACGCAAGGCAAGCGCGAGCGAGGACAAACGCGACACCGCGAACAGCAGCGTTCGTCGCTATTTTCAGCGGTTTCCGACTTTCTGACGCAGTGCGAACGCAATTTCTCGTTGAGACAGGGCAGTGGACAGGGCAAGACCCGCCCCATGCTGAACATCGACTTGAAGGGCAAACGAGCGTTCGTGGCTGGTGTCGCCGACGACGGCGGTTTTGGCTTCGCCATCGCGAAGGCCCTCGCCGAGGCCGGCGCGTCGGTGTGCGTCGGAACGTGGCCGCCCGCGCTCGGGATCTTCACCACGATTCTTCGTCGCGGAAAGCTCGACGAGTCGCTCGTCATGTCGGACGGCACCAAGATGGAGTTCGAGCGCATCTACGCGCTCGACGCCGAGTTCGACACGTTCGAAGACGTGCCGCAGGAGGTTCGCGAGAACAAGCGGTACAAGGAGCACGGCGACATCAGCATCCAGGGCGTCGTCGATCGCATGAAGGCGGACTTCGGCGAGCAGCCGGTCGACATCGTCGTCCACTCGCTCGCGAACGGCCCCGAGGTGAAGAACGTCCTCCTCGAGACGAGCCGCAAGGGCTACCTCGGCGCGGTCGGCGTCAGCGCGTACTCGATGGTCTCGATGGTCCAGCGCTTCTCGCCCATCATGCGCCAGGGCGGCTCGTACCTCTCGCTCTCGTACATGGCGAGCGAGCGCGTGATCCCCGGCTATGGCGGCGGCATGAGCTCGGCGAAGGCCGCGCTGGAAAGCGACACGCGCGTTCTCGCGTTCGAAGCGGGTCGCAAGTACGGCCACCGCGTCAACTGCATCAGCGCAGGTCCCCTCGCCTCGCGCGCGGCGAGCGCCATCGGCTTCATCGGCCAGATGATCGATTACTGCAAAGTCAACTCGCCGCTGCCTGAAGCCCTCACCTCGCAAGAGGTCGGTGCAACCGCAGCGTTTCTTTCCAGCCCGCTTGCGAGCGGCATCACCGGAACGATGATCTACGTCGACAAGGGATTCGCCTCGATGGGAAAGGCGCTCTGATCGAGCGCATGTTAAGCTGAGCGCGTGAAGCGCCGAGCACTCGTCGATCGGGCAGGTCTCTTCGGCAGTGTCACTGGCTTAGCGAGCGCGCTCGGTATGTGCACGTTCCTGGCGTGCAGCGGCAGCGACAACGCTGCGGGCATCAGCGACGCGAGCACGAACAGCGAGACGGTTTCGGAGGCGGGCAAGAACGACTCGTCGGCGTCCAGCGGCGACGCCGGCGACGGCCTCCCTCCGAACACCACGCTCGATCCGAGTGTCGACACCGGCAAGCCTGGTTGCACGGCGAAGAAGATCGGGCCGCTCTCCGGAAAGACGGCGCGCAGCGTCCCGCGGCGCGACGGACAAGACGGCGCGCCGTGGCTCGATCCGCTGAACGCGCTCGCGAAGGACAGCTCGTTCGCGCGCAGCGAGCTCGGCGGCAAGTCGAACACGCAGGAACTCCAGATCACGAACTTCGGATTCGCTCTTCCGCCGGATGCCTTCTTCCTCGGCGTCGAAGTGGAGCTCTCGCGGCAGGCGCCAGACAAGGGCCTCGTCGACGACGAGGTTGCCCTCATCGTTCCCAACAAGACGGGGCGCTTCAAATTCATCGCCACGGCGTGGCCATCGAGCATCGTCGGCGAGCACCACTACGGCCAGGCGCTCGACACGTGGGGCATGGATATGTACCCCGCGGACGTGGAGCCCACCGACTTCGGCGTCCGCATCATGGCAAAGCGCGACGCGGACGCGGGTGTCGACGCGCCGGTCGCCCTCGTCGACGGCGTGCGCATCTCCGTCTGGTACTGCAACTAGCTCACACGCGACGCGCGGTGACGGCAATGCCGGCCGCGAGAGCGAGCGCACCGGGCGGGACGAGCAGCACACCGAGCCCCGGGTCGCCGCCGTGCGCGAAGAGGCCGCCGAGCAAGAAGCCCGCGGGGAGCAAGACCAGCGACGCGGACAGGCACGCCGATCCAACCGGGCTGGCCGCGGCAGGGCGCGCACGAACCACGAGTGCGTAGACCACGTTGACGAGCGACACGAGCGTTCCATGCGCGTGCGAGAGGCGAAGGAGCAGACGCGTGGTCTCCTGCCCTGCGTCGAGATAAAACGGCGCCTTGATGGCGTGCAGGCCTTCGAGCACGAGGCCGAGGACGACGAAAATGGCGAGGCCCCACAGGCCCGCCCGCAGATGACGCGTTTCGATTCGCGCGAGCGAGCGGGTGACGTCAGCCTCGCCGTTGTCGATGTTCGATTCCACGCGCCCTCGACAGTAACGCATGCGCTGGCGTCGTGCTCACTCTGCGATGGTGAGCGGCCGCGAATCGCGCGCGTCGAGCAATTG
Organism: Labilithrix luteola; assembly: GCF_001263205.1. Lineage (GTDB taxonomy): Bacteria > Myxococcota_A > Polyangia > Polyangiales > Polyangiaceae > Labilithrix > Labilithrix luteola. Next base: position 5,814,789 of record NZ_CP012333.1, on the reverse strand, counting down.
CCGGATGCGTTCGTGACCGAGTCCGGTGTCGGCCTCGTTCACCCGACGGCGAACCTCGTCATGCGCGCGCATCCGTAGCGCGAACGCGTCGAGGAAGTCGTAGGGCACGTCCGCGAAACCATCCACCTTCGCGAGCGACTTGCCCGCCACGAAGCGGACCGCTGCATAGGGATCGATCAGGAGCTCTGCCAACAGCGCCGCGCGCAGCGGCTCGCCCTTCGCGCCAACCGCAGCTCGCGCTTCGGGTGAGCCGAGGGCATCGGCAACCAGAACACGCATGGCGGCGTCTCCCGAGAGGGCGAGAACCGCGCCCTCGGCGGTGGTGGTGCGCGCCGGAGGAATCGACGGCATGGCTTGCCCGTACCACGTCGAAAGCCATGTGGCCGTCCACGCCAGCGACCGATCGAGATGACACAGGTTGCAGGCGTTCGGCTTGCCGGTCTCGATCGACGCCGAGGCCGAGGGGCTGTCGATGCGGTGGGAACGAATCGCCGAGAAGAGCGCGTAGCTCGTGCGCGGCATGTGACAGGCCACGCACGCGCTACCTGCCGAACCTTCCGCGTGATGGCCATGCGAACGCGAGCGCGCGTCGGCGTGACACGTCGTGCATCCACCGTCGCCGGCATGCTCGGGCGCGATCTGCTTGGAGGGATCTCCCAGGTGCATCGAATGACAGGAGAGGCACGTGAGCTTCCGCTCGCCCTGCCCTTTCTGGAAGCATGGAGACTCGACGAGCCCGTTGTATTCGCGGCCTCCGACGCGAATGCTGCCGTCCGGCCAGAAGAGCGAATCGAGATCGGCCTCGATCCGTGGAAGCCCTGGAGTTTCACGCAACGTTGCCGGCGAGAGCAGAAAGCGCGATGGCTCGAGCAGCTCTCCCGGCCGAAAGGCCCCCACGTACCCGCTCGTCCAGAACGCATCCTCGTCGCGCGGGAAGCTGTAGGCATGGCACTGACCGCACACGGCTGCGCTCCGCTCGGGCGGCAATCGCGCGGGCTGGACGATGGTGAGGTCCGCCTTTTCACTTGCATGCTGCACGTATCGCGCGACCGGGTCACGGTGCTTTTCGACGTGCACCGCGCCGGGGCCGTGACAGGCTTCGCACGCGATTCCGAGCTCGCCGACGCGCGTACCGAACGCGTCGGTCGCCAGATCGTGTTTCGGCTCGCCGGCCACGGCATGACAAGCGATGCAGTTCGAGTTCCAACGAACGTTGGGCAGGTCTGCGTCGGGCGGGGTCAAGAACGCATCGCGGCGCGGAACGAACCGCTGATCGGCCACGAGCCACACGAGAGGAAAGAGCCGAAGCTCGCCCTCGCGCTTGCCGGCTACCCAGTAGGCCTGCTCGCGATGCGAGCCCGTCGTGAGAACGACCCGACGCGTGACGTCGGGCGCGGGCGGCGGAGCATCCGGATCGGGAAGCGTCGCCCATACTTCGTCACCGCGACGCGCGAGCCGGACCGCACGACCATCGAGGGGATACGTCGTCTCGGACGCGAGGACGGTCTTCGCCTCGGCCCTCTGCGTCATCGTCCGATGGAAGGTGCGCGAGAAGCTCGCGTGCTCGGAGGGATGGCACGAACGACAGGCCGCCGAGGAGACGTAGCCCACGGCCGAGCTCGCGCGGGGAGTGCCCTCGGGAGGCGCGGCGGCCGGCGCTCGCCGCACCGGGAGCAGCGCCGCCGACGTCGAGAGGCCCAGTCCCATGATCAGGAGCGCACGCGCACGCGGAGCCTGGCGCGTCGCCTGCCAGACGAGCGCGCTGGCGGCGGCCAAGGCGCCGAGGACGAGCGCAATCTCGACGGGCGACGTCACCGCGCGAGGTGACTCAGCGGCAGGAATTCGACTGGCAGGTGAATCCGGAACAGCAATCCGTGTCGGAGAAGCACGCGCCGTAGAGATCCGAGCAGGGCTGGACGCCGCTCGAGCCGCTGGTTCCGCTCGTACCACTCGTCCCCGAGCTGCCGCTCGAGCCCGGCCGTCCGCTCGAGCCAGCAACGTCGGCGCATCGTCCGGTGCTGCAACGGTTCGAGCAGCAGTCCGTGTCGACGTTGCACGCCCCACCGGTCGCCGAGCATGCGGGCGTGGGAGGAACGGGCGTCGCCCCGTCGACTCCGGAGTCGTTCGGATCGAGGGTGGTGCACTTGTTGGAGCGACAAACGTTCCCGACTGCGCAATCTTGATCCACCGTGCATCCCTGCCCGTTGGACTCGCAGCCGCCGGCGAGGACGCCGGCCAGGCCCACGCCAGCGAGGAAAACGCCGGCGAAAATACTGCCCGAGAGCGAGAGATGCCGCATCGCGGAGTTCATCCTGACACCAGACCGCTCTCGAGGTGAAGCAGGAATCCAGCCAAGCTTCCCTCACCGCGGTGCCCGCCGCGTTTGACGCGACTGCGTCAGTGCCGGTCTTCGCAGCAGCGGAAGCCCTCTTGGTAGAACGTATGCGTCTCGTCGTGGGCCTTCGTAGCCGGACGACAGCGCGTTCGCACGGGCCCCCAATAGCCGCCTTTGAGCACGCTGGGTCGCTCGCCGGGGATCGACGACCGCGTCCACTCGTCGATGTTTCCGGTCAGGTCGTACACACCGAACGTGCTCCGACAGAGCGGACGCGAACCACTGGGGAGTCCCTGCCAGAGACGGTCGAGCTCGAGCATGGCGGCCTTGCCGCTTCGAGGCATGAGCGACTCGCCGCGGAACTGCCGCCAAGGGCGATCGTTCAAGCACGCCTCCGGATCGCGGTCGTAGCCGTTCGGATAGGGCGTTGCCTCTTCGCCTTCACAAGCGAAGGTCCATTCGTCTTCGGTGCAGAGCCGTTTGCCCTCCGCCTTGCACACGTCGCGCGCCTCGTACCAGCTCGCCATGACGATCGGGTATTCGCCCTTGCGATTGGGGTACTCGAAGCGGTCGATGCAGAAGTGCATGGGCTGCGTGGGGAGGTCCTTCGACGCAGCGAGCCACTTCCCGCGGTCGTACGCGGCGCAGCGCTCCGGCCACTTCTTGTCGATCCATTTGGTGCAGGCCTGGAGCTGGAGCTCGTCCAGGAGAGCGGCAACCTTCATCCGTCCCTGGACCTCGACCATTCCGACCGAGCAGGAACCGCGATTTTTTTCGGAAGCATCCGTCACCGACGGATCTTCACCGCCGGGCCCCGCGATTTGCCAATAGCGCCCCTGGAAGAGTTGCCACGTGTGACGCGGACCTCCGCCGGAGAGCACTCCTTCCGCCATCGCAGGTGACGGCGGCGCTAGGACCGACGCGAGCTCCCCGCCTGCCGCCATCACGCCGAGCGCAGACGAGTTGTTGGCCGCACGCCACGAGTCGTCGGGTCCCATCGCCTGCATCGGCAGCGACGCAGGCGCAACCGACGCAGCGAAATTCGATGGTCCCCAGAGGGCTATTCCGAGGAGCGTGGCCGACGCGAGCAACGAGACGCGCGGCCCGCCCGGCCCCAGATGCGCGCCAAGGTGCGCGCCCAGATGCGCTCCGAAATAAGGGGCCGACCGACGCGCTGGCGTTACCGCCTTCGTGTTGCGACGCGACCCCCAACCGCTCCCCCAAGCGGCCTTCAGCAAAGACGCCAAACGTGGCGCCAAACGTGACAAACACGACTCGTGGGAATCGAAAACCTTCCCCATTTGCCTTGAATTCAATTTGAGTCGGAATCGAAATATGTCGAGTTCGAATGAGCGTTATTTGCCATTCGACGCGGCTCGCCATTCGGCCGAGCCACGAGCCACCGCGCCCGTCGAAACCGCCTCAGCGGACTCCGCCACGGCTGGATAGAATCGTCGACGACGTTCGACGAGGACGACGCGCGGCGAAGAGCGAGGAAAGCGCAGCCGCGCTGCCCTACTACGCACTCGCACGTTCACCGCATACACTCCGGCCGTGCAGAATTTCACCCCCGGCTCCGCTCTCGTCGGCGGCGCCCTCATCGGCCTGTCGGCGTCCATCTACCTCCTCGGGCTCGGTCGAATCGCCGGCATCAGCGGTATCCTCGCGAGCGCGACGAAGCTCGACGACGCCGGCGACGGCAGAGGCGAGAAGGTGGCCTTCCTCGCCGGTCTGTTGGCCGCTGGCATCGCGCTGCGCCTCGTGGCGCCTTCCGTCTTTTCGACCGGGCCGGGCATGACTCTGCCGTGGGTCGTCGCGGCGGGACTCCTCGTCGGCTACGGCACGAGGCTCGGGGGTGGTTGCACGAGTGGCCACGGGGTTTGCGGCCTCAGCCGGCTGTCGATCCGATCGCTCGCGGCGACCGTGACCTTCATGGCCACCGGCGCGCTCACCGTTTGGGTCGTCCGCCACGTGTTCGAGGTGACGCCATGAGCTCGTCGAAGAATGCTCGTCTCGTGATGGCGTCGATCGCAGGGGTGATCTTCGGCGTTGGCCTTGGGGTCGCGGGGATGACGCGCCCCTCCAAGGTCCTCGCCTTTCTCGACGTGGCGGGCGCGTGGGATCCGAGTCTCGCCTTCGTGATGATCGGAGCGATTGGCGTTCACATGATCGCCGTCGCCGTCGCTCGGCGGCGAAGCGCGCCGCTGCTCGCTCCTGCGTTCTCGTGGCCTACGCGCACACGCATCGACATGCCACTGCTCGCGGGCGCTGCACTTTTTGGCGTCGGCTGGGGACTGGGTGGATTCTGTCCCGGCCCCGCTCTCACGACGGCGGCCTCTGGAAATCTCGCAGCAATCGCATTTGTCCTCGCGATGGTCGGTGGAATGACCATGCGACATCTGCAGACGCGACCGACAAAGCGGAGTTGAGTGCGACACGCGAAGGCGCGTAGAAACGTCGCATGAACCGACGATGGTTGCTCGCAGGTATTGGAACGGCGTTCGTCTCCGTGTGGTCGGCGACCGCCTCCGCACAGGAAGCCAAAGGTTTCGGAGACAAGGGTCAACTGATTATCAGCGCTGACCGGCTGATGCCGCTCTTCAGCTACACGTCGACCTCGATCGAGAACAAGGACGGCGACACCACGACGAAGGTGACGCAGAACGGCTCGTCGATTGCCCTCCTCTGGGGCGACGAGTCGAACGTCTCGTTCAAGGTGCACACCGTGCCGCGCGTCGGCGTCGATTACACGATCATCGACCGCCTCACGTTGGGTGGCTCGGTTGCCGTCGCCTTCGGCCTCGGCGGCTCGACGAAAACGACGGTCTCCGGTCGCGGAACGAGCGTGGAGCGGTCGGGTGACTCGCCCAGCACGACCGTCGTAGGCGTGGCGCCGCGCGTTGGCTACATCCTGCCGGTCGGTGACGTCCTCGCGCTCTGGCTCCGTGGCGGCTTCTCGTTCTACTCGGTCAGCGAGAAGACGCCGGTCAACAACAACAACAACAACAACGACAGCGACAAGAACAGCGCGACGCTCTTCTCGATCGACCTCGATCCGCAGCTGACCATCGTTCCGATGGAGCACTTCTTCTTCACGGTCGGCCCGCTCATCAACATTCCGCTGACCGGCAACGTCGATCGGACCTCCGTGCGCGGCGCGACGACGACGACCGTTTCGAACGATCTGACGCAGTGGCACTTCGGAATTTCGGCGGGCCTCGGCGGTTGGTTCAACCTCTGAGCGAACCCCTACCGCTCGTACCGCTCGCAGGTCGCTGAGCGGGACAGAACCGGACGCGCGGGGGTACTCGAGAATCGGGTGCCCCCGCATGTCCCAGTTTCCGTCCTCGCTTCCGTCCTCGTCGAGGTGCGGATCGTCCAAGCGGGGTCGTGCGGCGACGCCACAATCTCCTGAGCGCTCGTCGGTTTTCGGACACCTCGAGCGAAAAGGCCTGCAGGAGGGCACTGCACGACGGCGATTCGGGCCACTTGGTACGCCGCGTGCTGACGAAGTCATCGAGATCCTTGGCTCCCGGTCGCTCGCATGGCGCTGGCATCGGACCACGGGGAACGGAGGCTTCGTGAAACGCAAGGAACGCGACCAAGCGCGTCCGCGCTCGGAACGCCTCGGCTCGAGGCGAGCCTCCGCGACCCATGCACGCGAGGAGCGCCACGACGCTCGCCGCGAGGCGCTGGCCCCGACGATCGCACATCGCATGCCTCTGGCAGGGCCCGCCAGCGCAGCGCCTGCGCCGGAGCCGGTCGAGAGCAGGCGAAGGCCGACCGTGACGGACGACGAGCGGCGTCGATCGAACGATCCGCTTCGCTCCGTTGGGCTTTACGAAGGTGCCCTCGTTGACCGCACCTATCGCGTCGAGCGTGCCCTCGGCGTCGGCGGCATGGGTGTCGTCGCGCTCGCCGTGGACGAGCGACTCGATCGCAAGGTCGCGATCAAGTTCATCCGGCCGGAGCTCTTTGCCTTCCCCGAGATGCGGACGTTCTTCCACAACGAAGCTCGGGCGATGGCCCGCGTTTCCCACCGGAACGTTCTGTCGGTGTTCGCGTTCGGCGAGCACGAGGGCACGCCGTACTTCGTGATGGAGTACGTCGACGGCAACACCGCCGATCAATGGCTGCGCGGTCGTCCCAGCGACACGTTTCCCGATCTCGACGAGGCCGTTCGAATCCTCGACCAGGCGTGCCTGGGCGTCGATGCCATCCACGCGACGAGCACGGTGCATCGCGATCTCAAACCGACGAACCTCCTCATCGACTGGGGAAGTGGTCCGAGGAGCCGGCCGGATTCGAGCGGCCCCATCTCGCTGGCCAGTCCCACGAGCGAGCGCTCACCGGACAGCGGGTTCCGCGTCGCCGTCGGAGATCTGGGGGTTGCGCGCGTACTCGACAGCGCGACCGGCGGAAACTTCATCGTCGGCAGTGCGAACTGCATGGCCCCCGAAGCGGCCCTCGGCGAAGACGAGGCACCGGAGCTCGCCAATCGGCGGGACATCTACGCGCTCGGATGCATCGCGTACGAGCTCTTCACGGGCAAGCCTCCGTTCGTCGGCCAGAACGACATGAACATTCTGTCCCAGCACGTTCTCTCCGAGCCCGTACCGCCGAGCCGCGTGCGCCCCGGCCTCTCGCAGGGATACGACGAGGTCGTTCTGAAGGCCCTCGCGAAAGATCCACTGAAGCGATGGCCCACGCCCGAAGCGTTTCGTCGGGCGCTCCTCGCCGAGCATACGGGCAGCCGCGAGCCTGAACGCATCTTGATTGCCGACGACGATCCCGACTGGCGATCCATCATCGGCACGTCCCTCGCGACGCGTTTCCCCGAGGCCGTCATCGACGAGGTGGGCGACGGCGAAGCTGCGCTCGAGGCCTTCGAGAAGAACCCCTACTCCGTGGTCCTCGTCGATCTGCGCATGCCCGAGATGGACGGGGCGCGACTCACGCTTCTCTTGCGCCGGCTGGAAGGTGCGGAGCGCACGCCGATCATCGTGCTGACGGCCGAAGGCGGTCCTCGCGATTGGCAGCGCCTCTCGGCCATCGGAGCCGACGCGTTCCTCGTCAAGCCCGTGAACGCCGATGACGTCGAGCTGCTCATCCGACGGACGATGCGCTCGCGACACACGCCGCCGAAGTCGACTCCGACGCCGCGTGTCTCGCCTTGAAGGGATGATGTCAGTTCGACTCGGGGAGCGCCCCGGCGCGCACCTCGCGCTCGTAGAGTCGAACGGCGGCGAGAAACACGCTCATGACGATCGGTGCGACCACGAGGCCGGCGAGGCCGAAGACCTCGATGCCGCCGAGAAGAGCGATCAGCGTGAGCAGCGGATGGCCGTGGCCCTTGCCGACGAGGCGCGGGCGGATCACGTAATCGGCGAGCGACGTGATGGCGATGATGCCGTAGATGACGAGCAGCACGGCGCGAACGGGATGCCCCTCGAGCAGGAGGTAGCCCGCGAGAGGCCCCCAGACGAGCACGGTTCCGATGACGGGCAAGAACGACGCGAGCGCCGTGGCCACCGCCCACGTGACTGGATGCGGCACGCCGAGAATCGCATAGCCGACGCCGGCGATGACTCCTTGGACGGCTGCGGTGCCGAGCGTTCCGATGAAGGCCGTTCGTCCGACTTCGCGCGCCTCGTCGAGAAGCGCGCGCGTATGACGAGGCTCGAGCGGAGAGATGAGCTCGATCCGACGCGTGAGGTCCTGGCCCTCGATCAGCATGTAGTACATCGTGACGAGCGTCACGACGAGGCCGAGCACTGCGAAGCTCGTCTTGCGGAGAATCACGGCAGCCGTTGCAGCCGCATACTGCGCGGCGGCAGCGAGCTGGCTCCGTCCCCACTCGTAGAGACGCTGCGTATCGATCCCCAACTCACGAATGACGTGCTCGGCGCGCTCCCCCACGATGCCGGCGAGGGATCCCGCGCCGGCGCTGCTGAAGTGGGCCACGAGTGTCGCGAGCTCGTTCGCCGCGAGGAAAACGATCCCGGCGCTGAGGGCGGCCACGAGAATGCCGCTTCCCAGCGTGAGGAGCGCGGCAATCAAAGGCGCGCGCTTCTTCTCGACGCGACGGCGGAGCCTGTCGTAGGTCCGATGGGTCGAGACGGCGAGGATGACGCCGAGCAGAATCGAAACCCAAAGAGGCGAAGCGACCCACGCCGCGAGTGCGAACGAGAGGAGAACGACCCAGACGAGAGCCCGCTTTTGGGTCGGAGTCACGGTCGCGGACGGGCGGCTGAGCGGCGGCCCCTCTACATCCTCGTCTGAAGGCACGCCCGCACTCTAGCAAAGGACGTGCTTCCCGTTCGATCTCAAGGCTTGCGGTGATAAACCTCGCGCCGCGAGGCGTCGCGGAACAGCGTGAGCGCGAGGCCGGAGGCGAAGTAGCCGTACGTCACGGCACCGCTTTGGCCTTCACAGCGCTTGGTCAGCACGATGTTCGTGCCCTGCGCGACGTAAGTGCCCGCGGAGTAGACCGGAGCGCCGATGTTGTTCGCGCTCCCCTCGCCTTCCGCCTCGAGGAAGGAGAAGTTGCCTCCCTTGAGCACGATCGTCTTCTGAGCGAAATGCCCCGTGGGGCCGGTTCCAGGCGTGGGATTCTGTTCGCCGGGGCCGCCCGACGTGTCGCCGCCGACACTCTTGTACATCTCGTCGAGAATGTAGGTGCCCGCGGTGATCTCGCCGCCGCTCGGAGTCGGCGCCGCGCCCTTTTCGCCGAGCTCTTGGAGAGGATTGCCGAGCTCCGGCGGGTCGGTGCAGGCGGCCGGATCGAACGGCGCGTCGGGATCGGTCACCGTGCCGCTCGAGCCGCTCGAGCCGCTGTCGGCCAGGGTCTCGCCCGTAGTGCCCGTCGTTTTTCCGGGCGTATTGTTACCCGAGCCGATCTCTGCCGGAGCCGGTCGATCCGAGTTCGAGCAGCCCGCCGCGAGCGCGAACGCGAACGCGAAGCCGAGCACGCCGGTGGGAACGAGAAGCTTCATCGATCACTCCGCCGGGATGCAGTCGAAGGTTTGGCGCCAGTTCTGGAGCACCGGCGAGACGTAACCGTTCGTGTGGAACGTCATCTCGATGCGGAGCCAGCTATTGCTGGTCAGGCGATTGCCAGGGATGTCGTTGTTGAGGTGCCACTCGATCGTGTTCGGATCGCTGGTCCACGTGGTCGTCGAGGTGGTGGCGTTGCCGGCGCCGACTTGGGGAGCCGCGGCGAGATCCGCCTGCGCGGCCGCCGTCTGCGCCTTGAACCCCATCGAGGTGCCCGTCGGGATCGTCGCCTGCCAGGAGAAGTAGTTCCAACGCGGCCGGTAGCCCGCCGTGCAGATCGCCTGGTAGTCGCGCGTGAACACGGCCGTCTCCGCGAGGCTCGGAGGCGGAGGAGGCGGAGGAGGCGGAGGAGCGCCGCCGAGCGCACACGCCGTCAGCTGGAAGAACTGGTACTCGAGCGCCTTCTCTTCCGGCGTGAGGCCGAAGCTGAGATCGCACGCGACGGGGAACTGGTCCGCGGTGCTCGGCGGATAGTTGGCCGTACGAGACTCGCTCGTGTGCATGCCGTTGTAGATGACACGACCGCACGTGTTCGCGCTGCTCTGCGCTGCCGGGATCCCGGAGGGACCGGTCTCGAACGAGAACGTCAGCGAGTAGGTGCCGGTCGTAGTCGCGCCCGTCGCCTGGCTGTACGGCGGCGCCGGCCAGCTGTTGTTCGACCTGCCACGGACGAACTCCTGAGCGTTGGCGCCGACGACGGCCGCGTCCGTACGAGGAGCGTCGACACGGAGCCACGCACCGCCGGCAGGAGGCGTGGGTCCGGCCCACGGCGCCCACGTCGAGATCCATTTGTTGAAGCTCTGCTGCGCGGCCGTGCCCGTGCCTCCGATACCCCAGACGAAGCCCGCCGCCGGATTGGTCGGCGTGCTGTTCGTCCCCCACGTGGTGACGTTGTTGGCCTTCCACGCCGTCGGCGCGTTCGAGCTGTTGAGCCACGACGCGGAGGCCGTCAGGTGGTTCATGAAGATACGGCCGCCCGCGTTGGCGTACGCGAGCATGTTCGCGGCCTCGGCGGCGCTCGGTGCAAACGTACTGTTCGAGAAATACGTGTTCTCGTGACCGTCGCACGGCAGGATGACGGCGCTGAACTCGTTGATCTCGTTCGAGCCCCAGAGCTGAGGACCGTAGGGAGGCGTCGGGCGCGAGGCGCACCCGGTTCCGCCGAGGGAGCACGTGCCACCGTTGCAGCTTAGCGGCGAGAGACAACTGTTGCCCGGACAGCACGCCTGGCCGCTACCGCCACACGAGTTGGTTCCACACACGCCGGCGGTTCCGCCGCCGCCGCATGTCAGGCCGGCGTTGCAGCTGTTGCCTCCACAACAAGGATCGCCGTTGCCGCCACAGCCCGATCCGCATCGGCCCGCGACGCCACCGCCACCGCACGTTCCCGTCGTGCAGGTATCACCCGGACAGCAGACTTCGCCGGTGCCACCGCACTTGCCACACTTACCGGCAGTCCCGCCACCGCCGCACGTCAGGCCTGCTGCACACGTGTTGCTCGCGCAGCACGCCTGCCCGACGCCGCCGCAAGGGCTCGCGCTCGCGCAGACCTTGCCGGCGATGCCGTTCACCGTGGTGTTCGTGCAGGTGAGGCCGGCATTGCAGGTCGTCCCCCCCTTGCAGGGCTGGCCATTGGCGCCAGCCGGTTGACACGTGTTCGTGGCGAGCTCGCATCCGTACGAGGAAGTGCTGCAAGCGGTTCCGCTCGAACAGCACTGCGCGCCGTTGCCACCGCACGTCACGCACTTGTTCGTGCCATCGCACACGCGGGTGCTCGCGCTGCACGTTCGGCCAGCCAAACAAGGCTGATTCAAGCCGCCGCCCGTCTTGCAGGTGTTGGTCGCAGGATCGCAAACGCGCGTCCCAGAGCAAGGCGTGCCGCTCTCGCAGCACGCCTGGGCGTTGCCACCGCACGTGCTCGAACACGTATTCACGCCGACGTTGCACGTGCTGCCGGAGGCACACGAGCTACCCGACGTACATTGCTCGCCCGGCTGGCCGCCACACGTCGAGCGCTGGCCCATGCCGTTGTTCTGGTAGAGCTGGATGCGGGCCTGGTTCGGCTGCGTGTCGCCCGGTGCCGTTCCGCCGCGCGGCCAGATCTCGTTGGGATCCATGCCGACCTTGAGGAGCCAACACTCGAGCGCCTCACGCGAAGCCTCGACGAGCGCCATCTTGGGGATGTCGCCTTCGCGCCGGTTCTTCGGCATGCGGATGGCGTCGTCCGCGAGGTTCGTCGTCTGACACGCCGGAATGTCCATCGTGGTGACGCGGCGCCAGCGCCCCGTCTGCGCGACGATCTTCTGGTTCGGACCGGGCGCGACGCGCGTGAGCGTGAAGGCGCCGTCGATGCCCGAGTTCACGCCCGTCGAGAAGCTCGTCGGGTCGAGGAGTGAATCGCACGTGTCACACGGCGGGCGCGTAGCGCCGCCAACGTTGTCCGGGATAGCTGCGAGCGCGCGGTTCGGCTGGAAGACGGTGATGCCGTTGAGGCCGACCGTCATGCCGGGGTCCATGACGCGCCCCTTGATGGTGGTGTTGCACGACTGGCAGGTCGCACAGCCGGGCGCTCCCGACGTGCTGGCGAAGGCCGCGTTGTTCGCGCATCGGCCGGCGGCCTCGGTCACGCCGCCCGGGCTGCCCGGCGGGTTGACGATGGCGAACTTGTCGCCGGGGACCGTGCAAACGACGTTGAGACAGCTGCCAGGAGCGAGGCCGCTCGTCGGCACCGGCATCGTGCAGTCCGGAGGCGCGGTGTTGGCCGTACAGCCGTTCGGCGTCTGACCGATGCCCTGGAGGTAGACGTTGATCTTCGCCCCGGCGGCGATGCTTACCGAACCACGGTTGCAGACCGGGACGATGTTGCCCCAGCCGATGTCACACGCCGCGCCGATGGTCAGGTCGGCGCCGCCGGCCGTCGGGTCGAAGTAGCCCTCGCCGCCGTTCCAAACGCAGCTGTTCGTCGCGGTATCGCACCGGTAGTCCTGCTGGCAGGCCGTGAGCGGGTTGGCGTTGCACGGATTCGAGTGGAGGTTCTGGGCGGCGCCACACGTGGAGTCGCCGTTGGTCGTGGTCTGGATCGACGCGGGAACGGTGCCGGTGGGCCCGGTGCCGGTCACCGCGAGACCACCGTCGATGGTGAAGCCCGGCGGGGCCGTCATCGCGTCGGTCGTGTCGACGTAGTTCTGGCAGTACGGGTCACACGGATCGGTGCAAGCCGTGGCGCCCACGGCGAGGTCGTTGAAGTGGAGACCATCGCCACCGCCGGCGAAGCGCTTCGTCGTGACTTGGTCGCCGATGCACGCGCCCCACGTGGCGCCGGTGCAGGTCCGGCGGCCCATCGTGCACGAAACGTAGTCCCCCGATCGGAGCTCGACGTGCCCGCAATCCACGACCTTGCCCGGTTCATCGCAAGGGCAGCCCTCGTTCGGGGTCGAACAGGCATCGACGGGGCCCGACGGGTTCGTCCCACCAGGGTCGCCGGCCTCGGGCTTGCTTTGGCTGCATGCCCAAGTCGCCAACGCCATGGCAAGGCCGGTCACCCACCTCACACAGACGCTCTTCTTCATCCTCGCCTCGGGAGCAAACCGGAAGTCGGCCTCACCATGCAAGCTCCGTGACGTCCGTCGCGAGCCCGGCTGCTACGGCGGATCGCGAACCTTCGCCCTTCCCCCATCCGTACTTTTTGCGTGGTACGAACTTCCTTGCAGGAGCGGATGTACCCAAGGCGTTTCCTGTAGGCGATGTCGGACGACAGCCCGCGGCTAGCTAGACGGGAGTCAAGGAGCCGAGCAGGCGCTTGAGCTGGCTCTTCAGAGGTTCGGCGCTGCGTTCTGCACGCTCGGCGACGAGACCACGGTAGTTGCGCCCGCTGAGCGCGAGGAGCGAGTGCGCGCTGGCCAGAATGACGGCGTCCTCGCGAGAGAGCGTACCCGGCACCTGAGGCGGACGGGGCGGCAGCTCGCGCGCGTCGCGAGAGGGCGTGAGCAGCTGCGTGAGCACCGAAATCGCCGGCTTCTGAGCGCTCGCCGTGACGTTCGCGAGGGCGATGGCCGCGGCGGCGCGAACGTCGTCACCCGCCGGCATTCGACGCAGCAAGATCGCCGAGAGGCGCGGCACGACGTGCTCGTCGATGCTGCCCTGCTGCCTTAGCCCTGCGATGCCGGCGATGCGAACCACGTCGTCTTTGCTCTGCACCATGCCGACGAGAAGAGGCTTGGCGCGCTCTCCCCACAGCGTGACGATCGCCGCGGTCGCGGCGCGACACACGCCCGACACGTTGATCCGCAGATACTTCACGACGAGATTTCCCGCGGACTCGTCACCCACGGTCGGAACGCACAAGAGGAGGTCCTCGGCGAGCTCCAACGTGCGGGGGTTGTAGTCACTATCGAGAATCTTCTCGAGCGCAGCACGGACCACGGGCCATGCTTTGCGCCCGCAATCTTTGACCGCCGCGATGAACGGTCCGCGAATGTGCGGGTCGCTCGCCAACTTCACACGCGCCCCGTAGAGCCCGTACGCACCTGAGATACCGCCGTGCACGAGCAAGCGGCGCGCGTAGTCGCGGGCTTCTTCCGTTCCCGAAAGCAGCTGCTCGGCAACCGTCGCGAGGATCGCCGGGTCTTCGAACACGCGTGACACCCGTGAGGCGATTTGCGCGCGTGACCCCGCTGCTTGCGGGCCCTCCATCGCGATGCCTTGGAGCGTGCTCGACACGGCCCACAACGTCTTCGTGTCGCCGCGCGCTGCGAGCGCACGCAGCGCCGGATCGAGGCGCAACGCGAACTGCGAGAACGCGCGCACGTCCGTCGTCTTCGCCACGCGGCGGAGCCAGCCGGCGGCGTTCTGCTGGAGTGCATCCGCGAGCTCGTCCGGCGGGTAACCGGCAGGCGCGGCGGCGAGAAGCTTGCCCGTCGAAGGCGGCTTTCCTTGGTTCGCGGCCGCTTGTTGCGCGACCGACGACGCGTAGACAGGGTTGCGTTCGAGCCACTCCGGCTGCTGCTGCGGCGGGCTCGGGACCACACGGCTCGGCGGCGGCTCGTCGGCTTGCTGCGCGAGAAGCGTCGCCGCTTGCGCCGCCGTTATCGGACGGATTTCGTCGGTCGTCGGCATCGCGGCGCCGAGAGCCCTCTCCGCCACGACCGACGAGTTCGGCGCCGCCTCGATCGGCGCAGGACTCTGGACCTGGCGAAGCTCGACACGCAGATCCCGCATGCTCTGCGGCCGATCCTCCGCTTCCTTCTCGAGCGCGTGGAGGATGACCTTCTCGAGCGTCGGATCGGTGCCGGGACGAAGCGTCGACGGCGGAACCGGCGGCGTGAACTGATGCCGGTTGAGGATCGACTGCGGGCGCTCGGACTGGAAAGGAACCTGTCCGGTCGCGAGCTCGTAGAGAACGACGCCACACGCGTAGACGTCGCTTCGGGCATCGAGCTCGTCGCCGCGGCACTGCTCGGGCGACATGTATTCGGGCGTGCCCGAGATGACGCCCAGCTCGTTGGCCGTCGCCGCGCGATGCTGCGCGATACCGAAGTCGCAGACCTTGACGATCTCGACGGCGCGTCCGTCGTCGTCTTGTCCTTGGACGATGACGAGGTTTTCGGGCTTGATGTCGCGGTGGACGATGCCGCGCGCATGGGCGTGCGAGAGGCCCGCGCAGACCTGCATCATCACGGTGGCGATGCGAACCGGATCGAGCGGCCCTTCTTTGGCGAGCACGTCGCGGAGCTCCACGCCATCGAGGAACTCCATCGCCAGATAGAGAAGACCGTCGGGCTCCTGCCCGAAGTCGATCACGCGCGTGATGTTCGGATGGTCGAGCCGGCTCGCTGCGAGGGCTTCCGCGTAGAAGCGCCGACAGAAGTCGATGTCGCGCTGGAAGGACTCGTGGAGCACCTTCACGGCGACCGGCATGCGGAGCTCGCGATGGCGCGCCTTGTAGACAGCGCCCACACCACCGCGGCCGATGAGGTGCTCGATCATCAGTTTGCCGCCCGCGAGCGCACGGCCGACGAGGGCATCCGCCGGTGGACTGGGCAGCGGACCGACCACCGAAAGATCGGCTGTATGACTTGCGGTCAGCGGGGCGATGCTCTTCCCGCGCCGTCCTCGCACGACGCCCGTGGATGGGACCGGCGATTCGCGGTTCGGCTCGCCGGGTTGCTGATTCGGCATCGTCGCGACACGAAGCGGAAAACCGTCTTCTGTCGGCGGGCCAAGAGGCTGCGCGAGAAAGAAGAGAGGCTCGGACATGCTCGGGATGTGGACCTCGAGAACGTGCTGCGACGCGTTCACCGGCGCCGTCTCGAGCGGCACGAAGACGCGCGTTCCCGAGAGCGCTGCCGAATAGAGAATGTCGCGCGACGCGTCGTCAGCCAGATCGGCGACGAGAACGGGGAGCAGATCCTCAGGAGGCAAGGAGGCCATGCGAAGAGACTGTCTTTAGGATCTCATCCTCGCTTTTCGTGGTCAACGGAGCGAATCGTTACGCTTCTGAAAGGTCGCGCTCGCGGGAAGGGAATGGACACATATCCGCCCCGACGTGGACGAGGGATGCGACGTACGCTCACCCCGAGCGACTGTCCAGGTACGCTCCGCTCCATCGTTCACGTCCGACCGACTGAGCGGGCACGAGTGGGCCACATTGACCCGCTGGCTGGCTGGCTTGGTTGGCTGGCTGGCTGGCTGGCTCGCTGCGCCTGCGCCTGCGCCTGCCTGATTTTGCGGACCTCGCGTCGAGAGGCGCCACATCGTGAATCTGCAATGCGCGATTTCACTTTTGCGATGTCACGTCGCCGACGCGGAAGATGTAAGCACCTGCGACCGAAGGTCTGTTTAGAATGACGGCGTGTCCGACGACGCCGACGTCCTCCTGCCCGTCCTGGTCGCCGAGCTCGCGGACGAAGACGCACGGAGAATGGTGGAGGAGTTCGCTCGAGCTCGACGGACCGTTCTCGTTCCGCTCGTCGACCCGCCAGGCGACGCGTCGCTTCACGTCCTGGAAGTGACGACGCCGGGCAACCCCGAGCCCCTCCTCGTGATGGCGCAGCCCGTGGGCGCACCGACGGAACGCGGCTTTCCATTGCGCTTGCGCGCGTACGACCCGCTCCGTGCGGGCCCCCCATCGTCCAAGCCGCCGCCGCCGATCAACGCGCCGAGACCGAGCGCGTCCTTTCCACCGTCGCCCTCGTCGGCACCTCCGTCGTCCGTTCGCGGCATGCCTTCGCTGCGCGCGACTCGCGCTCGCCCGGCCACCCTCACGGCACATCACACGCGCGACTTGGTCCGTCCGCCGCAAGAGGCCGATGACGAGCTCCTTGCCGAGGATCTGACGGGTCGAGAGCTCGCCGGCGGTAAGTTCGTGGTCGAAGAGCAGGTCGGAACGGGCGGCATGGGCGTCGTCTACCGCGCGCGTCACAAGCAGCTCGGCACTCCGCTCGCCGTGAAGGTGCTCCACGAGCGCTTTCGCCGCGACCTCGCGTTCTGCGCGCGCTTCCAAGCCGAGGCGCTCGCCGTCAGCCAACTCGATCACGCCAACGTCGTCCGCATCTTCGACTACGGACAGGAGCCCGACGGCCTCCTCTATCTCGCGATGGACTTCCTTCGCGGTGTCGAGCTCGAGGAGGTCGTCGTCCGCGAAGGCGCGCTTCCACTCGAACGCATCATCGACATCGCGATGCAGGTTTCGGCGGGTCTCGGCCACGCGCACGGCCGCGGCATCGTTCATCGCGACGTCAAACCGTCGAACATCATCTTGGTGAAGACCGACGACGACGAGGGACGCGCCGTCGAGCTCGTCAAAGTCTGCGACTTCGGCATTGCCGCCCACACCGGCACGCGAGGGCTCGTCGGCACGCCCGCGTACATGTCGCCAGAGCAGTGCGAAGGGCGCGAGGTCGATGGCCGGTCGGACATCTATGCGCTCGGCATCATCCTCTACGAGCTCGCCACCGGTCAGCTGCCGTTCACCGGCCCGACGCCGGCGGACGTCGCCCAACTCCATCTCCACAAGCCACCTCCCCCTCCCGCCCTAATCCGTCCGGTCGACCCGCGCCTCGAAGAGCTCATCTTGCGAATGCTGCGGAAGTGGCCGTCCGAGCGTCCGGGCAGCATGCGTGAGGTGCGCGCAGCGCTTCGACACATCGAGGCCGGTTCACGACTCGAGCTGCACTCGGTCGGAGCAGGGGCATCTGCCAGGGAGCGAGGAAGCTCTCCGCCCCAGGCGCTTTCGTCGCCAGTTCCGTCGCGTACGTCGAGCACGTCGAGCACGCTCGGCATGGCGCCCGTCGACATTCCGGCTCTGGCCGCGCTGCTCACGACGGATCCGGCCGCGGCACTGCGCGAGCGCCTGGCCACACCTGCCCACTTCGCCAACGAAGCAAGGGCCGTGGCCGCGGCGATGCGCGTGATGTTGAGCCGGGCGGAATACGAAGCCCTCGCGAGGGTGGTCGCCATCTTCCGTCATGTCGCCGAGACGACCGCGGATCCGCGCGCCGAGCTCTCCTCGCGCGTCGTTCGCACGCTCGAGGATCCGGCGCTCCTCGGCCCGGCTGCCGAGCACGTGCTCTCGAGCGAGGGTGACGCGGCACCACGCTTCCTGTCGATGCTGGGACTCGCGGCAGCGCACGCGCTCTACGCGGTGCGCATTCGTTCGCATCCCACGCCCACCCTGCGAACTCGTTTCGTGGCGACGCTCCGAGCCATCGGTGCTCCAGCATGGCCGCTCGTGTCTCTGGCGCTCGAGCGGAACGCACCTGGAGAGGCACGCAAACACGACCCGCGCCTCGCCGAAGACCTGCTGAGGGGCATGGTGCTTCCCGATCAAGACGTCGGCCACAACGCACCTTCGGCCGAGGGGCTCGGCACGGTGGTCGCCGCGTGCATTCGATGGGGCGATCCGGCCGTGCGCCGTGCCGCCATCGGACCGCTGGTACGCCTCTGGGGCGATCGCTCGCGCGCGTTGCTCTTCGGCCTCTTCCTCAAAGATCCGGAGGAAGACGTTCGCATCGCGGCGCTGATCGCGCTTCGAGAGCTTCGCGCGATCGACGAACACATCGTACGGAGGGGCGAGCAGATCTTCGCTGGAGAGCCTCCGAGCACGTTGCTTCGCGTGGCCGTGGCCGAGGCCTTGGCCGACGCGAACGAAGCCGCGCGACCTCTCGCCATCGGCATTCTGCGGCGTGCACTGGGCACCAAGCCGGAGAAGCGAAGCTCGACGGGCCCGAAGACGACGGCGCCCGTGATTCTTGCCGTCGCGCGTTCGTTCGCGCTTCTCGGTGGGCCGGAAGCGGCCAACCACATCGAGAGCCTGGGACGGCAGTACGAGGAGCCGCTTCGCACGCAGCTCCTCGGGCTGGTGGGCGCCCGCTCCTAAGGATTCGCGAGCGCCCGAGCGACGGTCAGCTCGGCGGGACCGGGTCGCTCCACTTCTCCTCCGGGGGCGGAGGAACGTCGGTCTTGATGTTGCGATCCTCGACGATGGCGATGTCGATCGAGCCAAGCTCTTCCAGGGCGGCCTCGGCGCTCATCGTTGCGATGCTCGTTGCGGTCGCGCTTGTGGCGCTTGTGGCGCTCGTGGCGCTCGTGGCTGTCGGCGCCGTTGCAGACGTGGCTGCCGTCGCAGACGTGGCGGTGGCCGAAACGGTGGCCGGCGCCGTCACGGTCGGGGCGACGAGGCCGACCTTCTTGGCGAAGGCGTCGAGCGCGAAGAGGAGGGCCTCTTCCGAGACCTTGGCGAGGATGGTGTCCCACCCGAGCGCGTTCACGATGCCCATCGGCGAGCCGTCGCCGCTCGCGTGGATCCCGCGGACCCAGGCCACGATCTGATCTTTGCTGAGCGTATCGCAGATGGTGTCCGTGCCCTTGAGCCGACCTCCACGCCCCTCGAGGTTCTGCAAAAACCAGCGATCGTCGAAGAGGTTGAGCTCGCGGGCTGTGCGCAGCGCCTTCTGGACGGGCGCGCCGGAAACGCGGCCGGTCCGCCAGAAGGTCCACCACTCCTGGAGGGGTGCCCAGTCGATGAGGGTGCCGGCGATGATCCCTTCCTCGAACGTCGCGGCGTCGATGTCGCCCGCGAGGAGCGCGTCGTGGACGACGACACGGACCTTCGCGTCATCGTCACGAACGGCCGCCTTGGCGCCGCGAATGCCCCAGGCCGAGACGATGGGCGCGCGTACCTCGCGCGGCATGTGCAAAAACACGCGGTCCGTCGCGTTCGTCTGGTCGTGCGGGAAGAAGTGAGTGACGAATTCTTGCGGACTCCGCACGCGGCCCGGATCGGTACGACGGAACTCCTCCATCGTCAGACAGAACTTGGTCACCGGATCCTGGCGGTTGTTCTTGGTCACTTGCGACACGTGTTCTCCTCCCACGCGAGTCGGTCGGCGCAGCGCGAAGAGCATACGCTGCTCGCACGCGAGGACGTCGGACAAGCGCCCTTGCCGGAAGGTCCGTACGTGCGCGCACACGCGGTCACTTCGATAAGCCGATGGGCGGGTGATGGCCCGGCGATGACTGGATGACGGTAGGAGAAGGTCGGCTCTCCTCTCGCCCAAGCGCCCACTCGAACGAGGAGGCAAGCAACGAAGCAGGCTGGCGAGCCGCCGGTGTGCTTCCATGGTCCATCGCGAGGACACGCCCGCATCCAGGGAAGCGCCATGCAGGGAACCAGAAAGGCCAAAGGGATCGAGAGCGTCGAGACGACGGTCGGGGACCGCCGTAGCGAAACGATCACGAAGCCCCAGCCAGCCGTCGTGATGATCGTGCCGAGCCCGACGACGGCGACGCGAGTGCGCGTATCGACGTCGTGAAAATGGAACTCGGACCTCGCGATGTCGCCACGAGCGCCGTCGTGGCGCTGAGGCGCGAGCTGAGTCGCCTGACGCATCAGGCGGCGGCGGTCGAGAAGTCGCTCGACGATCAACGACGCGATCGAACCGAAGCCATCGAACGCCTCGAGCGCGCGACGGAGCACGCTCTCCACCTGCAGGCCCGCCTCACCGGTGTGGAGTCCGAGGCGGAATCGTTGCGCCGAATGCATGAGTCGGCGCTCAAGGATCTCCAGAAGCTCCGCACCGAACGCGATGAGCTCGCGGCGACCGCCGACGACGCGAAGAAGGCGAAGGAGAGCGCGAATCGAGATCGCGAGGAGCTGCGCAAGGCACGCGAGGAAGCCACCAAGGCCAAAGCCGAAGCGAGCAAGGCCAACGAGGAAGCAGCCAAAGCGAAGGACGAGGCAGCCAAAGCGAAGGACGAGGCAGCCAAAGCGAAGGACGAGGCAGCCAAAGCGAAGGACGAGGCAGCCAAGGCCAACGAAGACGCGACGAAGGCCAAGGACGAAGCGAAGGCCGCGTGCAACGACGCGACAAAGGCCAAAGAGGACGTTGCCAAGGCCAAGGACGAGGCCATGGGCGCGCGCTTGGACGCCGCGAAGGCACGCGACGACGGGAACAAGGCGAAGGACGAGGCGACGACGCTACGCGCGGAGGCGACCAAGCACGCCGAAGATCTGAGGAAGGCGCGCGACGAGGCTGGCGATCTCGCATCCGACGTCGCGAAGGCAAAGCGTGACGCCGAGCGCGAACGCACGATCGCGCGCGACAAGATCGACGGACTCGAGCGTGCGCTAGAGCTGGCGAAGGAGACGGAATCTCGCCTCGAGCGGGAGAACTTCGCGGGTCGCTCCGAACGCGATCGGATCGAACGCGAGCTGACGTTGGCCATCGCTGCGAAGGGTGTGTCCGAGGAGCGCGTACGCTCGCTCGAAAGCGCTCGGACGCTTCTCGACGCGACACTTGCACAGCTGCGAGACGACGTCGCTCTCGCGTTTTCGCGAGCGGGCATTGGCGGGCGAGCATCGGTGCCCGCCACCGATCCCTCAGTGTCGGCCCTCGTGGCACCGCCCCCACCTTCGCTCGCCGAACTTCTCGCCCCCGCCGTCGAACAGGCCGCCGCGACCTCGACCGAGACGAGCGAAGCTGCACCGCGGTCGAAAACGGCGGAGTCGGTCCGACCGAACTCGAGCGCGATCGACGACGATTGGGGTGCGGCCCTCAGCGTGCTGTCCGATTCTCCGCCTCCGATGCCGCCCAGCGTAGGCGACGCGGCATCGAACGAACCTGCCATCGCGAAGGTCGACGAAGTCGTCGCCGCCGCCGAAGTCGTGGCGACGCACGAGGAGCCTACGACGACGGACGACGGCGACCGTGTGACGCTCGTCGGCAACGAGGCGTTCGTCGCCGAGGTGGAAGCGGAGGCAATCCGCCAGGCCGAAGCGGAGCTCGAGGCGGCCCCCGACGTCGAAGTACGCGCCACCGAAGTCGACGACGCGGACGTCGTCACGGAGGTCGAGGACAGCGACCTCGAAGAAGACGACGAAGACCTCGAGGCTCTCGCGAACGCGGAGGTGCAGGAAGAGGTCGTCTCGCTCACGGTTTCCGAGCCACCGCTCACCCGCCGGGCCAGCGCGCTTCCTCCTCCGACCGACGAGGTCGCGCAAGAACCGACGCGCGAGCAACTGTTCGCCGCGCTTGGTGATCCGCTGAAGGCCGAGGACGCGTCCGGTTCGCTTCGCGAGCACCCCACGTGGCTCACGAGCGTTCCTCCGAACGAGCTCGTCACGGCGCTCTCGACGGTCGACTACAACGCCGAGGGATCGATTTTCGCCCTCGCCCGAGCGTGGGAGCGCGAGCCGCTCTGTCACGCGCTCATCAAGGCGCTGCGCAAGGAAAAGGACCCCAAGCAACGCGAACACACCGCGTGGCTTCTCAAGCATCTCGCTGCGCCCTCGGCGTGGAAAGCCCTCTCGGACATCGCGCGAAACGAGGACGAGCAGCTGGCCGTGCGACGGTGGCTCCTCGAAGCGCTCGACCGTCTCGCGGCGTGCCGCTCGATCGGCTGGACCGAGCTCCGCGACGTGGTGAGCACGCTGCTCGCCAACGACGACGCGACCATCCGTGACAGCGCGATAGGCATCCTCGCCGCGCTCGAGCGCTCGGACGAGAAGCGACGTCTCCTCCTCGACGTCCTCCGCACCGACGACAACGAAGCCGTCCTCTCGAGCGCGGTCCAGGCTCTCGCCACGGTCCTCCCCGTCGAGCTCGAATCGAGCATCGTCGAGCGCCTGCTCGGCCATCCGAGCGCCCGCGTGCAACGCAGCGTTCTCGACTTCGTCGCCGACGCTAAACGCGGGGGCTCTGCACCCCTCAAGACCTAACGGTCTTGAGCCTCCCCGGCTGATCGCGGCGGGTTCTTGTCGCGCTCATAGCGCGACAAGCCGTCAGGCGACCCGCCGCGATCAGCCGGGGGGAGGCTCAAGCGCAGAGCGCTTGAGGGGGGGCTCCGCCCCCACAAGACTAGTGTGGTTGCTGGGCCGGCCCGATGCAGACGCTGGCTTCGAGCAAGATGTAGAGCAGCGCCTTCTCCTGCGCGAGGAGGTTCGTGTCGTCGTCGCCTTCGGCGTGGTAGGTGCTGAAGAGCACGCGACCGCACTGGTCGTCGAAGGTCACGGTCTGTGGACCCTTCACCGAAGACATCCAGACCTTGGGCGTGATGGTCGTAGGGTTGCCGTCGGCGTCCTTGCCCTGCTGCGGGGTGACCTTCGAGATGAGCGTGTAGCTTCCCTTGAGTTTGAAGCTCGACTCGCCGATGGCGGAGAGCCATGCGCCGAGGCCCGGATCCTCCGCCTTACCGTCGAGGTCGTACTGCCCCGGCTGGCAGGCCACACCCCACTGGCTCATGTCCGTGAGCTCTTTGTCGTTGCCGTCTTTCCACGTGATGAAGCCCGGCCAGATCTGACGGACGACTTCGTATGAATAATCGGTGACGTAAACCTTGCCGCCACCCTCGACGTAGTCGCGAAGCATCTTCTGCTGGCCGCTCGTCGGCAGCGACTTGCACTCGAGCCCCGTGAAGCCGCAGGGCAAAAGCACGATGTGGTACTTCGAGAGCGTCTCCTGCGATTTGACGAGGTCCCAGGTGAACTGCGAGACGGCGGGCGGCAGCCCTTTGGGCTCGAAGAGGCCCTGGCCGTACCGATCGAACTGCGTGAGCCCGAGCTTCTTCAGCGAGATTTCGATCTTGTCGAAGCCACCGCCGGCCACCCCGATGCGCGGGATGTCGTCACCCACCGCCGAATTCGAGGCGCCGGGGAACGTGGTGAGCGGCTTGTCGACCGCCTGCGTTCCTTCGGTCGTCGTAATCGGACGCGCGCGGCGGAACTGCCCCTTTTGCACGATCAGATATGCCTGGCCGGGCGAGTAGATCGGCAGCTCGAAGGTTCCGTCCGCCTTGGAGTAGGTGAACGGCGTGCCCGCCGGCAATTGAACGCACTTGTCGCAATACGCGTGATCAGGAATGGGCGCTGGCAATGAACCGCCCAAGTAGATGAGCGCGTTCGCGATCGGCACGGTACCTTCGGGTGCGTAGACCGTACCCGTCAACGTGCCGACGGCCTTCAGCTCGGGCTTTCCGCCGTCGCCGTCACCGAGCACACCGTTCGGGGTCTGACCGTTCGAGCCCCCGGGCAAATTCGGATCTTCGTCGAAGCTTCGCGACTTATCGCTTCCGCACGCCACCGCAATAGCGCCCGTCAGAACGAGCACCGCGAGCGGCAATACGCCCGACGCACGCGACAAACGAGACAGGCCCGACCTGCGAAAGATTGAGTGAAGCATCGATCGCCTCCGAAAGACGGTACGGAGTAGCTGACGCCTCCTAGGGCGAGCAAGGTGAGTGGGCGTTCGAGCACAGCGTGAGACGCGTTCGAGGCAGAGCGGAACAATCTTTTCCGTTTCGCGCCATTGGCCTGATCGATCGAGCTTTGCTCCGGGCCGTTGCGAGCCTGTCGCTCGATCTCAAGGTTGGACGCGTGGAGAGCGGGCTCACGACCGAAGAAGCCCTGCGCCGTCTCGCCCGTGACGGCCTCAACGAACCGCTCCCGAGACATCGGCCGCGATTCCGCATGCTCGTGCGCCGCTTCGCCAACCCGTTGGTCGGCATTCTCGTCATCGCGAGCATTGCCTCGATGTTCGTCGGCGATCCAACCGACGCGGCGGTCATCCTCGCGATCGTCACGGTGAGCGCGGTCCTTGATGGCGTTCAGACGAGACGCGCCCATCGCGCGGCGGATGCGCTGCGCGAAAGCATCTCCACCACAGCCACGGTCCTGCGCGACGGTGCCTTCGTCGAAATTCCGCGCGCCCAGGTCGTGGAAGGCGACGTCGTACGCCTCTCGGCAGGCGATCTCGTTCCTGCGGACGTCGAGCTCACGTCCTCGAAAGACCTCCATGCCATGGAGTCCGCACTCACCGGCGAGTCGCTGCCTTCCGAGAAAGACGCGCATGGCGATGGCGACGCTGTCCGTGCTTGGCTCGGCTCGTCGATCGTGAGCGGCACGGGCACCGGACGCGTCTTCGCGACCGGGCCCCGCACGCGATTCGGCGGTATCGCCGCGAGCCTCCACAAGCCGCCTCCTCCGACCGAGTTCGAGCGCGGCCTCGCGAGCTTCGGGGCCTTCATCCTCAAGACGGTCCTCTTCCTCGTCCTCTTCGTCTTCGTGGTCACGGCATGGGGCAAGCGCGACCCGCTCCAGGCACTCCTCTTCTCGGTGGCACTCGCGGTCGGACTCACGCCGGAGTTCCTTCCCGTCATCACCACCATCACGCTCACGCGCAGCGCCGTCCGAATGGCGCACCAGCGGTGCATCGTGAAGAGCCTGGCGGCCATCCAGGATCTGGGGAGCGTCGACGTCCTCTGCTCGGACAAAACGGGCACGCTCACGACGGGCGAGATGAGCCTCGAAGCGCACGTGGACCCCACCGGCAAGACACAGGAGCGTCCACTCCTTCTCGCGTGCGTGAACAGCTTCTTCGAAAGCGGAGTGGAAAATCCCGTCGACGCGGCCGTGCTACGCCACGGACGGCTCGACCCACTCGACCGCGCAGTCTTGCAGCACGAGCATCCCGACATCCACGGCTTCGAGAAGATCGACGAGATGCCCTTCGACTTCGAGCGCCGGCGGGTAAGCGTCGTCGTGAAGCGAGAGCGCGCCGAGGGCGAGGAGTACATCCTCGTGACCAAAGGCGCCCCCGAGCAAGTCCTCGCGAGCTGTACCGAATACGAACTCGATGGTGTCCGCTGCGTTCTCGACACCGAGGCGGTGGCGCAGGCTCGGCGTACGCTCGACGCGCTCGGCGCCAAAGGCTATCGGACGCTCGCCGTGGCGTGGCGGCCGCTGCCT
Organism: Labilithrix luteola; assembly: GCF_001263205.1. Taxonomy (GTDB): domain Bacteria; phylum Myxococcota_A; class Polyangia; order Polyangiales; family Polyangiaceae; genus Labilithrix; species Labilithrix luteola. Next base: position 5,789,158 of record NZ_CP012333.1, on the reverse strand, counting down.
CGGCGCGTCTCGTACGGGCTGGACGACGAGAGAAACCTCGTCCTGTCGGGGTTCATCGCGTTCTTCGATCCGCCACGCGCCGATGCGCGCGAAACGGTCGAGACGCTCGTGCGGCGCGGCGTCAGGACGAAGATTCTCACCGGCGATGCGAAGGCGGTCGCGCAGCACGTCGCCGAACGTGTTGGGCTGTCGAGCGAGCGAATCCTCGTCGGCGACGAGATCGACAAGATGACCGATCCCGCACTCGCTCATCACGTCGAACAAGTCGACGTCTTCGCGCGTCTCTCGCCTGCCCAGAAGACACGCATTCTCGCCGCGCTCCGTTCGCGAGGGCACGTCACCGGCTTTCTCGGCGACGGCATCAACGACGCCCCTTCGCTCCATGCGGCCGACGTCGGAATCGCCGTGGCGGGAGCGGTCGACGTCGCGAAAGAGGCAGCGCAGGTGATCTTGCTCGAGCCAGGCCTCGGCGTGCTTCTCGAAGGCATCGTCGAAGGACGCAAAGCGTTCGGCAATGTCCTCAAGTACCTGCTCATGGGAACGAGCTCGAACTTCGGCAACATGTTCAGCATGGCCGGCGCAGCCGTGGCCCTTCCCTTCTTGCCCATGCTGCCGACCCAGATCCTCCTCAACAACTTCCTCTACGACCTCGCGCAAGTCACGATCCCCACCGACAACGTCGACGACGTGCTCGTGCGTTCACCACGCCGCTGGGACATCGGGCTCGTTCGTCGGTTCATGGCCGTGCTCGGGCCGATCAGCTCGCTCTACGACTTCCTGACCTTCGCCGTCTTGCTGCACGTCCTTCACGCGTCCGAGAGAGCCTTCCACACGGGCTGGTTCGTCGAATCGCTTGCCACACAAACGCTGGTGATCTTCGTCATCCGAACCGTCGGTTCCCCTTGGACCGTCGCCCCGAGTCGTCCGCTCGTCTTCTCCGCTCTCGTGGTCGTGGCCATCGGCATGCTCCTGCCCTACGCGCCGCCGCTCGCGCGCATGCTCGGATTCGAACCATTGCCCATTGGCTATTTCGGATTTCTGGTCGTCGCCACGGGCACGTATCTCTACGTGGTCGATCGCGTGAAGCGACGACTGCTGCGTCACACGTTCAGCTCGTAGGCCCTTCCAAGCCTTCCGTCATGGGCTCGACGTCGACCAGCACTTCGACACCTTCGCGGACGCTCTCGGTCACCACGCAGTAGTCCTGGAACTCCTCGATGCACTTGGCGAGCTCGTCGGTGATGGCCGGTACCGTCGGGTAGAGCGTGACGCGTATACGAGGGATCCGAAGACGATGGCGCTCGTTCCGAGCGACGTCGATGTAGAGGTCGGCATCGACCGACGACACCTCGACGTTCGCGCGTGTCAGACAGAAGAGCAGACTGGCGCTCAAACAGTTGCCGATCGACGCCGCGAGAATGCGCGTCGCATTGGGGCCGTTGTCTTTGCCGAGCGGCGGAGGTTCGTCGACGACGAGCTCCTCCCACTGCTCCTTGTCGAAGCGAATGCGAAACTCGAAGCCCTCCATCTGCTCGACACGCACATGGAGCTCGGCCACCGGCTTTCGCTCCGAGGAGTGCCCCGGTACCGCTTGCTTGTCCCACGAGCTCTCGGACGGTTGAACCTGGCTCATCGGGCACCTTCCTTCTCGTCGTGAGCTTCCTCGTCGTGAGCTTCCTCGTCGTGAGCTTCGGAGATTGGTCGAGGTGGACCTCCGTGGCCGTCGGCGAGAGCGCGACCAAGACGCTCCTGAGTCATGCCTTGCGCACTCGAGAGCTTCACGTCGCCGTGCGGATTGGCTTCACGGACGACGGAATGGCTTTGACCGGCCGGCGGAGCGGCTTCGCTCACGGGATGGCGACTGCCCGATCGCCCGCTGGCGAGCGACGTGAGCGGCTCGGAGGCCGCTTCGACGAGGGGCACGCCATAGGGAGGCGGCTCGCCGAAATGCGCGGGCTGCATGACGCGCGCGATCTCCGACGGTAGTGCTCGGGCGAGTCGTTCACGCAGCTCTTCGGTCAGGGCCGTTCCGACGACGCGAAGCACGACCTGCGCATGCTCGAGGCCGAATCCGCGTGACTCACCATCGAGCTTGCGCACGCGCTCGTAGAACTCGGCTGCCCCGAACGAGCCGTCGTGGTTGGCCCAAACGACCGAGTCGCCGAACGGCTCGGGCAGTCTGCGCGCGAGCTCCGTCGCGTCCTCTTCGCCGAGTCGCTGGCCCAGCGTGAAGAGCGTCGCCCGGATCACGCGCGACGAAAGGTCGAGAGAACCGATTCCACCCTCTTCGCAGACGCGCCTCACGAGCTCTTGCTCGTCGAACAGCTCCTCTGCGTTTTGCGTCGACTCTGCCATGGCGCTACCTCGCCTCGCTTCGCTGCTTCGCCTCGGATCACCCCCGGCAAAGAGTCGCAAGGTCCGGGCCAAAGTGCGGCGTGAGGGATCCTCCCCATGGACCGGGGTTCCTCGCCCAAGGCTGGTTCTGCCGAAAAAATGGCTCGCGGGACGCGCACGTCGCGCGTGGCGTGATGTCGCTAACGGAAGCGGCAAGGCGGCACGCGACGTGAATTCGTAGCGCGCATGGACCGCATCCTCGTGGGTCTCGATGCCTCGAAGCGCGCGACCGAGGTGCTCGACGCGGCCGTCGATCTCGTGCAACGGACGGGGGGAAAGCTCCAGCTGTTTCGCGCGGTCGGCCTGCCTGCCGAGATGCCGACGAACATCTGGTCCATGCCGCCGAGTCAGGTCATCGAGACCTTTCTTTCGACGGCGCGCGCCGACCTCGAAGAGCTCTCGAAGAGAGTCCCGCCGGATCTGCTCGAGGGGACGACGGCTCAAGTGGGGGTCGCGTGGGACGCCATCTGCGCCTACGCCCACGAGCACGACGTCGACCTCATCGTCATCGGCTCGCACGGCTACGGCCTGCTCGATCGGCTGGTCGGAACGACCGCCGCCAAGATCGTCAACCACGCCGACCGCTCGGTGCTGGTCGTACGCCCCAAAGGCGGGCTCGGAACGAACGCTGCCACGTGAATCGAAACCAAGGAAAGGGCATTCCCATGCGATTGCGAGATACGAAAAAGCGTCCTCGCGAGGGCGAGTTCACGTTGCCTCGAGACAACCACGAGCTGTTCGGCGTCACCACTCTGTCCGGCGCCGCAGTCGGTGCGACGGCCGGCATGATCGCCGGACCTCCAGGGATGGTGGTGGGCGGAGTCATCGGCACTGCCGTCGGCGTGCTCGCCGGCAACGCGCTCGAGAAGGACGCCCGCGCGACCGCGCAGCACGACGAAGAGATCGACGACATCGGCGGCGATCTCGAATCATACGGAACGCCTCCCGAAGGGCTCAACCCGCTCCAGGAAGTCGAGCGCGAAGAGTTCGAGCAGCGCCAGAAGAGGGAGCTCGAATTGACCGCAGTCATCGAGGCGCCGCCGTCCTGGGCCAAGCCGGACAAGTGAGGCTCCTCATCCGAGCTTCGACGTCGGCCCTTGCGCCGAGGGAGTCGTGGGCGAGGCGGGGTCGGCCGTGCGCAGCTGCGTGCGGGACTCCGCCTCGACCACGATGGCATCGAGCTCCTCGCGGGAGAGCGTTTCCTTCGCGAGGAGAGCTTCGGCGATGCCGAGAAGGACTTCACGACGGCGCTTCAGAATTTGCCGCGCGCGCTCGTGCTGCTCGTCGACGACGCGGCGAACCTCGTCATCGATCGCCTCGGCGGTGCGCTCCGAGAAGTTCCGCTCTTCGGCCCCGGTCTCGAAGAAACGCATGGAGCCCGTACGGCCGAACGCGAGCGGGCCCAGCTTTCCACTCATGCCGAAGCGACAGACCATCTGGCGTGCCGTCTCCGAGGCACGTTCGAGATCGTTCTGGGCGCCGGTCGAGACCTCGCCGAGCTCCAGCTCTTCGGCCACGCGACCGCCCATCATCACGCACAAGCGATCTTCGAGCTCGGAGAGCGTCATGAGGCGCCGCTCGTCGGTCGGAAGCTGCAACGTCGCGCCGAGCGCGCCGATGCTTCGAGGAATGATGGTCACGCGATGGACCGGATCGCTCTTCGTCGAAATGGCGACGAGCGCGTGCCCCGATTCGTGCACGGCAACGCGCCGCTTCTCGTCGGGCGTCATCACGAGCGCACGCTTCTCGAGGCCGAGCTGCATGCGGTCGACGGCCGACACGAGATCCTGCTGACCGACCACGTCGGCCGAACGACGAGCTGCCGCGAGCGCCGCTTCGTTCACGACGTTGGCGAGATCGGCGCCCACCATGCCTGGAGTCATACGCGCGACGATGCCGAGCTCGGCCTCCGGCGCGAGGGCCACCTTGCGAGCGTGGACCAGCAGAATGGCCTCGCGACCACGGACGTCCGGGCGATCGACGACGACCTGGCGATCGAAGCGGCCCGGCCTGAGCAGTGCAGGATCGAGAACCTCCGGGCGGTTCGACGCCGCCATGAGCAGAACGCCCGCGTTGGCATCGAAACCGTCCATTTCGACGAGCAGCTGATTCAGCGTCTGCTCGCGCTCTTCGTGGGCCACGGCCACGGCCCCTGCGCGCGAACGTCCGATGGCATCGAGCTCGTCGATGAAAACGATGCAGGGCGCGCGCTGCTTGGCCTGCTCGAAGAGGTCGCGGACGCGCGCGGCGCCCACGCCGACGAACATTTCGATGAACGTCGAGGCCGAGAGCGCGAAGAACGGGACCCCTGCCTCTCCGGCAACGGCCTTCGCCAGCAGCGTCTTTCCTGTTCCTGGCGGACCGACGAGCAAGACGCCCTTCGGTACGCGCGCACCGAGCGATTGATACTTCTTGGGCTCGCGGAGGTAGTCGACAATCTCGACGAGCTCCGCACGCGCTTCGTCGACCCCAGCGACGTCGGCGAAGGTAACGCGACCATCCTGCGTCACGTCGTAGACCTTCGACTTGTTACGTCCGACGCTGAGCGGTGTTCCTGCCCCCGCGCGCTTCATCAAACGCAGGCCGATGACCCACGGCGCGACGAGCAGCAGGATCGGCAGCGCCCAGAGCATCGCCGAACGCCACACAGAAGGCGCCTCGACCTTGCCCTCGAACGAAACGTGGTGGTCCTCCATCTCCTTGAGGAGCGGCGTTTCGTCGATGCCCGGCAGGCGGCCCGTGTTCACGAGCTTCGGCGTGCCGAGCGACGTCTTGCCTTCGCTCTCCTTGAGCGCCCCGACGAGTTGCGTCGAACGTAGCTCGACGCGCTCGACCTTGTCCCCACGCAAAAGCGTGAGGAACTCGCTGTAGGGCACTTCGCGTGCGCGCGTGTCCGCAGACACGAACGACTGCGCGGCGATCAGGAGACCGACACTGAGGAGCCCGTAGATGATCGTAAAGACGAGCTTCTTCTTCTCGGAGGGCTCGGCCATGTCGAATCGCGCTGCAAGAAAGGAGCTTGGAGCGCGAAGCTCGGCGCTCGATCGTCGCGCATGCGTGGACGAGGCGCCGAGTCGAGAATCCGCGTCGCGGCACGCCCGTCACACGGGCCTGAACACCTGCGCGGCGATGTCACGGCCGTGACAGTTTTGTCCCTGCCCAGAGCTTGCCACGAACGTCGATCACGCGTGACGAGGCCGCGGCGGCGCCATTCGTCCTCCCGTCCGAGAATGAAGCTCGAGCCATCGCGCGATATCGTTCTGGTAGACGACGCCGACGAGCGCCCCTTCGTAGAGAACTGGCAACTGGCGAACAGCGGCGTTGCCGAGTAGGCGCAAGGCCTCGAACGCATCGTCGGTCGGTTTCACGGTGACGAGGTCGGTCACCTTCGTCATGACGTCGCGCGCGGTGCGGAGATCCCATGCTTCGACGGGGATGCGACGCATGTCTTCGAACGCAACGACACCGACGAACTGCGTGCCGTCGAAGACGGGATACGCCTCGTCCTCGCGGTGGATGAAGAACTCGTTGACGAGCGTGCGCAGCGAAATGGACGCGCTCACCCAGGGTCCGTTCGTGCGCATGACGTCGCCGACGTGCACTCCGGAGAGAGCCCCTTCGACGGCCGCCCCCACCTGATGCTGCATCGCTGCATTCCTCAGGAAGAGGCCGATGAGCCCCAGCCAGATGCCGCCTCCGACGCCGGTTCCGAAGAAGGGCACGCGGTAGCCGAAGGCCATGAAGATGCCCATCACGATGAACGCCCAACCAACCAACTGGCCGATGGTCGTCGACCAGCGCGTCGCCCGCTGCAGGTTACCGGTCGCCTTCCACAGAATCGAACGAAGGATGCGGCCGCCATCCAGCGGGAACCCAGGGATGAGGTTGAACAGGCCGACCATGATGTTGACCGGCCCCAGCCACACGAGCAGCGTCGTGAGCGGCCCCATGTGCGCGACCGCGTCCTCGGCCGACTCGAATTGCGCACCGTGCATCGTGACGCCGGTCAAGAAGGCCACGAGGACGAGCATCCCGATGCCGAGCAACACGCTCGAGATGGGGCCAACGATGGCAATGAGAAACTCGGCGCCGGGCGTCGGCGGCTCGCGCTCGATGTTCGAGACACCGCCGAACATGTGCAGCGTGATGTCGCGGACGGGAATTCCGTAGATGCGAGCCACGAGCGAGTGAGCGAGCTCGTGAAACAGAACGGACCCGAAAAACGCGAGCGCCGCCAGGATGGCCACGATGATCCCGGTCGCAATGGTCCAGTCGGGATGCCAGCGCGAGAAGACCGAGACCAAGCTCCAGATCACGAGCGCGAAGATGAATAGCCAGCTCGAATCGAGTCTGAACTCGACGCCGAACAGCTTGCCGATCCGAATCGCATTGCGCATGGGCCGCGCGCTCCTTCCACGGGTACGAGGCACGGCGGCGCATGCGTCATGCCATCGGCAGCAAAGCAGGAATCGAAACGACGCGCCGAGACAGAGCTGAACCGGCATTTCGGCGTCAAAAACGTGTCGATTCTGACGCAGGTGGAGTGTGAAATTTCGAACGGTGATGCGAACTCGAATTCGCGTTCGAAGGAATCTGGCCTAGCGCTTTCGCGCACTTCGAAAAGATGAAGACGAGAGGCGGAATGGCACACCGACTGCAGCGGTTTCGAGGCATAAAGGTTCGCGCCTCGTGACATGAATCGAGAGCGAACCGGACCCGTCAGGTAGTCAGCCAGTCAGCGCGTCAGCCGCTTCCTCGTCTGTCTCGTCTCTCTCTCGTCTGCGCCCCCCCCATCGAACTCAGCCTTAGCGACGCCCGCGAGTCCCCGCCCGCTTCCTTCTTCGCCCTCTTCGCGCATCGATCTCACAAGAGCCCCTTTCTTCGTCCGCGAGCGCGTCCGTTTCACTTCTTGGAGACCAAGGGTCATGTCTTTTCGCATCATCCTCGTCGACCCCACCGGCGATGTCGTTCTCGATGGCCGTAGCGTCCTGCACGAAAACGCCGCACCGGCGGTGATGCAGGCACCTGCTCCGATCGAAGAATCGGCATCGGACTCCGAACCGCCGACCCTCCGTTCCGCCGAAAGCGGGTTCTTCCCCACGAAGATCCTGGACGGCGCAGCGAAGTCGAAGACCAGCGCGGCCTGACGATTTTCCGCCCCTTGGCGCGGGCGCGAAGGCGGGCGATGCTGCGGGCATGCTCGTCGACGACATCAAGAAGCGCGTGGCCCAGGCGATGAAAGAGGGGGACTCGGTCGCCCGTGACGTTCTGCGTCTCGCGCTTGGTGAGATTCAGACGGCCGAAGCCCGAAAAAGCGCCGCTCTGAGCGACGAAGAGCAGGCTGCCGCCCTCCGCAAACTGATCAAATCGAACGAGGAGACCCTGTCGCTGGCGACGGGAGACAATGCGAACGCGCTTCGACACGAGATCGAAGTGCTCAAGGCGCTCCTCCCCGCCCAGCTCGACGTCGCGCAGATCGTTTCGCTTCTCGCGCCGCAGCATGAGGCGATCAAAGCGGCCAAGGCCGAGGGGCAAGCCGTCGGCGTCGCCATGAAGCACCTGAAGTCGACCGGGCAGAGCGCCTCGGGCAACGACGTCGCCGCGGCCGTGAAGCAGATTCGCGGCTGACGAGGACCGCAGCTCGGGACGTCAGAGCGCCGCCTCGCGCGTTGGACGCGAGGCCGGGCGCGGCGCCGCCATGCGTTCGGACCGTGCCTCCCGGACAACGCAATCGTCCGGCATTGCATCGAAAGTGGGAACACAGCCGGGTTCGCGCGCGTCGTGGATCCGGAGACCGAAGACCGCCCGCGGTCGCGGAACGGCTGAGGTCGTTCGATCTCTCGTCGTGCTTTCGAGCGTTCGTGCGGCGGGTGATTACGTTTCCCGTTCGAATCCGGGCATGTTTCGCGGCCCTCGCACGTTTGACAGGCGGCCTCACCTGATGAACTCGACCACTCTCGAATTCACCGCGACAACCGATGTGGACGGCGGGACCAGCAACGACCCGCTCGAGCTTCACTTCCGGAAAATGTCGCAGTTTCCTCTTCTCACCCACGCCGAGGAGCTGGCCTTGGCCCGGCGCCTGGAGCGCGCGGATCTCTCGATCACGCGGGCTCTGCTCGGTTGCCAGGAGGGCCGTGAGGCGCTGCTCGAAATCGCCCGATCGCTGCGGGATCACGAGACCCGCATCGAGGACGTCGAGCGAAATCCCAACCCCGAAGACGAGAAGCTTTCGGTCCGCATCGAGCAGGCCGTCGCGGATGCTACCCGCAAAGGTCCCACGCGGTCGCGACCGCGGGCGCATGGACTCCGCATCCACCCGCAAGCCCTCCGCCCCGTCGTCGAGCAGCTCGGCGAGCGCTCGGCACGTGAGCCGAAAAACGCTCCGCTCCGCGCCGCGCTCGAGGCGATCGAGAAGGGTCAGCTCGAAGGAAATCGGGCCACGGCCGAATTCATCCACGCGAACCTCCGCATCGTGGTGACGTTCGCGCGGCGCTATCGCGGCATGCCCCTCGTCGACCTCATTCAGGAGGGCAACCTCGGCCTGCTCCGCGCGGTCGACAAGTTCGACCACCGCCGCGGGCTACGTTTCAGCACGTACGCCGCGTGGTGGATCCGCCATGCGCTGAGCCGCGCCCTCGCCGATCAGAGCAAGATGATCCGCTTGCCTGTCCATCTGACGGGAACGGTGCAGCGCGTGCGTCGTGCCGAAGAGCGTCTCCTCCGCGAGACTGGCAAGGAACCCACCGTTCCGGATCTCGCCGCGCGGACGGGGTTGCCTGTCGAGCAGGTCAAACGTGCGCTCGAAGTCGTTGCCCAACCCATTAGCCTCGAGACGCCCACCGGCGGCGCGGGCGAACGTGAAGCCGCCGAGCTCGGTGACTTCGTGGCCGATCAATCGGCACAGCCTGCCGACGAGGCCGTCGCCGAGAGCGAGCTCCGCGACGAAGCCCGGCTCCTTCTCGCCGAGTTGCCGGAGCGAGAAGCGGAGGTCATTCGCCTTCGTTACGGGCTGAACGGCGGCGCCCAGCGCACGCTCGAAGAGATCGGCAAGAGCCTCTCGCTCTCGCGCGAACGCGCTCGCCAACTCGAACGCGACGCGCTTCGCAAGCTCCGTGCGGCCTCCGAGAAGCGACGCCTCCGCGCTCACCTCACGGGCTGAAGCTCACTCGAAATTGCCGAACCGAACGGCGAGCGACCCGGCCGGGCCACTCATGTTGAGGGCACCGGTCTCGGCGAAGCTCGGCTTCGTGGTCAGGCGGTACGACGCCCCCGTCACCACGCGGACGTTGTTCGTGACGTCGTACTCGACCGAAACGTCCGGCTCGATCACGGCCGTCGTCTGATCGTCGCGCGCGGCGTTCGGAACGGTGAGCCTGACGACGGCGCCGCCGGCCAGCACTCCATAGGTGAGCCGCAACCGCGACCGCGCACCGAGGATGCCGCCTACGCGAGCGCCGCCGTATGCGAGGTCGACATACGCCGATCGGCCGAGCCGATCCGCCGCTTCGTTCGCGTGCGTGCTGTCCGCCGTCGTGTAGCCCGCGACGCCGAGCGCCAGTGTTTCTCCGAGCACCCATCCCGTTTGGAGACCGACGAGCAAGGCCGCGTTTCCTTCGAGCGCCGTCACCTTCGCTTCGGGCCCACCGTAGAATCCCGACCACGCACGCGAGGCGGGTCTCTCCTCCTCACTCGAGGATTGCGTGCTCGTCGACGCTGCTGGAACGACCGGCAGAGGCGTCACCGCGCCCTCCTCGGCATGCGCCGAGCGAGCCGTCAGCGTCGTGAGTCCGAGCGTGGACACGAGCGCGAGCGCGAGAGCGAAACGCGAGCCGTGTCGGAATTGAAGGTCGAGCATGGCGAGCACCGCCGTTCATCGTGCAACGAGTACGCCCGTTACGCACGCTCGGGATGTCGCAGGGGCATACGACTTGCGACTTCGTGGACGAGGAGGTGGAACCATGTGCGCGAATGCCCACGACCCGACGAAGCCCGGGGGCACGCCGGAAGAAGGAGAGAATCCTACGGCGCCCAAGGCTTCGACCGACCCCAACAAGCCCGAGAAAACCGAGGGGGCGGAAGCCGAGCCGCTGGCCTTTGCGCCGCCCGAGAACCCGCCTGCCGAGAAGCCGAAGCAGCGTCGTGGCTTCGCGGCCATGGATCGAGCAAAGGTCCGCGCCATCGCCATGCTTGGCGGGGCTGCCGTTCATCGCAAGGGCACCGCTCACCGTTTCTCGCACGAAGAGGCACGCGAGGCGGGCCGCAAGGGCGGACTTGCCCCTCACCGCGTGCGTGGCCGCAAGCTCCCGGCGCAAGAGAACAATGCCGAGGCTCCGGCCGAGGGGAAGAAGGAGGGATGAAGGGGTGACCGCGACCGAGGCGAAACCGCTGCGCGTGTGCCAGGCGTGCCGCGCTTGCCCCGCGTAGGGCATGCGCGACAAGATCGGACGCGTGGCCCGGCTGCTTCAGCACATCGTCGAACCCCCACGGGCTTGCTCGTACTTGCCTGACCGTGAGGCTCGACTCGAGCTTCGTGTTCAGGTCGACGTCACGGCCAGCGAGCTCGACGCGATGCTCGAGAGGGGATGGCGACGATTCGGTCCGGTCTACTTCCGTCCGGTCTGCGCGAATTGCGCGGAGTGCGTCACGCTACGTATTCCGACCGCCTCGTTCGCGGCCACCAAGAGCCAACGTCGCGCGGCCAAGGCTGCGGCTCGGCTGCGGCGGGTCGTAGGTCAGCCGGTCATCGACGACGAAAGGCTCGCGCTTTATCAGCGGTGGCACGCCGAGCGCGAACGCTCGCGGGGTTGGGAGCCGAGCGAGCTCGACCCCGAGCGCTATGCCTTCGATTTCGCCTTCCCGCATCCGTCCGTTCGCGAAGTCGCCTTCTACGACCCGGAAGATGAAGATCGCCTGATCGGCATCGGTATCTGTGACGAGACGCCGAGCGCGCTCTCCGCGGTCTACTTTTTCTGGGATCCCGAGCACGCTCCACCTTCACTCGGCGTCGCGCACGTCGTTTTCCTGGTCGAGCACGCCCGCGCTCTTGATCTTCCGTACGTCTATCTGGGCTACCGCGTTGCCGAGTGCGCGTCGCTCGCGTACAAGTCCCGCTACCGCCCGCACGAACTTCTCGAGGGGAGACCGGCGGAAAACGAACAGCCGTCATGGCATCCGGAAACCCCTGCGAGGGATCGCGATCACTGAGCCGACGAGGGCGACGTTCGTTCGCCCGCGCTGCCTGCGCGGCCACCTTGTTCGTGCTTGCGCTGCTCGGGGCGACGGAGAGCCAAGCCGAAGAACCGCATACCCCTCCGCGCGTGACGGCTCCCGCGCCGAGCGATGCGCCTCCGGCGAGCATGCCGGCCGCTTCGCCTTCGTCGGGCGAGACCGACCCGTCGGGCATGCCGATCGCCGACTACCAGACGCGCCGCTACGAACCGGCGGGCTTCCCGCTTCTCGGCGGTAACAGCGACATCGGCTTCCAGTTCGGCGTCGTCGGCACGCTGACGAAATTCGGCGACGGCGCGATTCCGTACGTGTGGAACATGGACCTCGTCCTCGCCGCCAGCGTGAAGGGCGGCCCCGCGGGTACCGAGCTCGCCCAGCAGAAGTACTCGTTGCAGATCGACATTCCACACGTCTTGGACAACGTGCGCACGACGCCGATGCTCGCGTATTCGCGCACCGTCGACTCGCCTTACTTCGGTCGAGGCAACGCCAATCAGGCCGTCATCCCCGCTCAATCGAGCGGGCAGGAAGGGCGCTTCTTCCAGTTTCTCGCGCGCGAAGTGCGCTTCCGCAGCCCCACGCGCCTCACGATCAAGAGGCCGTACTACGCGATGCTCGCGCCGACGTTCCGCTTCGAAGATCCGGTCGCGTACGAAGGTAGTCGGCTCGCCCTCGACGCGCAGACCGTCACGCGCTCCGGCGCGCCGCTCATTCGCGGCCTCCACTCGGCTCCCGTTGCGGGTCTTGCCGGCGGGCTCGTCATCGACAGTCGCGACAACGAGTTCTTTCCGCATCGCGGCATGTTCCACCAAGTCGGCGTTCGATACGTCCAGGGCTTCCCGCTCGACGGCGACATCCAATACGGCGGCGCAGGCGTGAATCTCGCGGGGTACGTTCCGCTCGGCGGTCCCTTCGTGTTCGCCGGTCGCGCCGTTGCCGACTTCGAGTTCGGCCGCGTGCCTTTCTACGATCTCTTCATGGGCGGACCATTCAACTCCATCGAGCTGCCCGGCGGTCCGAACGGCATCCGTGGCGTTCCCATCGGACGCTATTCGGGCCTCGTGAAGGTCGTGGGCAACGCCGAGATCCGGGCGATGCTGCTCCACTTCCATTTCCTCGATCAGCGCTTCCGCATCGGCGGCGCGACGTTCTTCGACGCCGGCCGCGTCTTCGACGAATACTCGTTCCATGCTCCGCGCGACGGACGAGGCATCGGCCTCAAGTACGGCGTCGGCGCAGGCACGTACATCCAATGGGGAGACGCCGCCGTCTTCCGCATCGAGCTCGCGTACTCGCCCGATGCCGTGGCGGAGAACCCGGGCTTTCCGTTCGGGCTCTACGTCGAAGACGGCGTGATGTTCTGAGTCGGCGCCTCGATTAACCGCACATCAGTCCCGCACGAACGGCTCGCGCGCTCGAACGAACTGACCGATCATCACACGCGCCTCGTCGGACACGGTCGACAGGCGAACGCCGAAACCGGCGGGAGCGTCGTCGTTCATGTAGTCCTGGGCGAAGGCCACGGTGCCCGAAACGTCACATCGCGCGCCGCCCGGCATCTCGAGGCCGAGAAGCACGATGGCCCCGAGCGCAGGCGGCTTCGCGTAGGTCGAGACGAAGACACCTCCGTGCTCGACGACGTCGTTGCCATCGAGACCGCGGAAGAAGTTGCTCGAGCTCGCGACGTCGAGCGACACATCGAAGCGCGGCACGGAAGCTTGCACCGTGGACAGCTTGTGCTCGAGCCTCCTCACCGTGGTGATGAGCTCGTTCACGCGATCGACGACGCCCGTGCTCTCGGTGCTCGCTTGCGGAACCGGCGCACTTGGCCGCGAAGCGTGCTTCGCGAGGTCCGCCAATCCAGCGACGACGTGCTCGACGGTGCGCGCGTGCTCGCGAACAACGTCGATCACGGCAACGGCCGCCGCCGAAGTCCCCTCGTCGACACGCAGCTCCACACGCGGCTTTCGGCTCTCGCGAAGCGTCTCCTCGAGCCGCGCGAGGGCCGCACCGATCTGCGTCGTGAGCCCGTTGTCGCCGGTCTTGTTCGTCGCCTGGCCGATCGCCTCGCGGATCTTCTGCAGCTGCTCGTCGACGCCCGAGAGCGCACCGGTCACGCGAGCTACGGGGTCGTCGCCCTTCCCTCCCGAGCGGCGTGTCCGGACGTAGGCGTCTTTGATTTCTCGCCAGCGGAGCTTCTCTTCGTCGGTCATGCGACCGCGAATCTCCGCGAGCTTGAGCAGGTTCTGCTCGGCGCCGGTGGTGAGCGTCTGTGATTCACTCGCGTAGTGGTCGTCGATGAGGCGCTGGAGCTCCTCGGCGTTCATCGCCCCGACGATCTTCTCGGCGAGCTTGTTCATGTTGCGGTAGCTGCCCTGCAACTTGAACGGCGGCTCGGTGCGGAACGCGTCTTCTTGCGACGCGGACAGGATGTAGTTTTGATTCACCGCGAGCAACAGCTCCTGCGCCTCGAAGAAGTGCTGGAGCACCGCGGTGATCTCGGAGACCTCCGCCGCCGAATATCCGTGCGAGAGATCGGTGAGCGGCACCTCTTCTCCACGAGCCAGTCGAACGAGCTTCCACACGTCGGCGCCGTCGCGCGTCGCGAGCGGTGCGAGCGTGGGATTCGAAGTCAGCGAGTTCTCGAGATAGCTCGAAGCGAAGAGCTCCTCTTGCCCGCCGAGGATGTCGCCGAGGTTGTACGTGTCGGCGCGGTTCGCGAGCATGTCGGGGATCTGGAAGCGCGCGCCCGTCTCGGTGTACGGGTTGCCGGCCATCACGACGCAGAACTTTTTGCCGCGAAGGTCGTAGGTGCGGCTCTTGCCCTTCCACACGCCTTCCACGCGACGTTGCGCGTCGCAAAGCGAGATGAACTTCTGCAAGAGCTCGGTGTTCACGTGCTGGATGTCGTCGAGATAGAGCATCACGTTGCTCTGCATCTCGAAGGCCAGGTTGATCTTCTCGACCTCCTGCCGCGCGGTGGCGCTCTTGGCATCCGCGGGGTCGAGCGACGTCACGTCGTGGCCGAGGGCCGGCCCATTCACCTTCATGAAGACGAGACCGAGCTTGCTCGCCACGTACTCCATGAGCGTGGTCTTGCCGTAGCCGGGCGGCGACACGAGCAGCAGCATGCCCATGAGGTCGGTTCGCTTCTTCGCGCCGAGCGCGCCGATCTGCTTGGCCAGGTTGGCGCCCACGAGCGGCAGGTAGACCTGATCGATGAGCCGATTGCGCACGAACGAGGTGAGAACCCTCGGCGTGAACTCGCTCAACCGAAGGCGCTGCTTCTCGCGCTCGAGAATGGTGGCCTTGAGCTTGCGGAACGCGCGAAATTTCGGCACGCGCTCGGAGGCGAACGGCAGGAGACGACCGAACATCTCGTCGATCGCGATGCGCATGGCGCGATTCTCGATGCGCGCGTGGCTGCCGAGGAGACCTTCGAGCGTTGCCTCCACGGTGGCGGCGCTGGGCTCCCGAGCGACGTCTCGATCGGCCACGAGCATGGCCGCGGCTTCGCGCACGAAGGAGCGCGCCGAGGCGAGCTTCTTCTTCTCGACGAACGCCTCGACGTAGGCGAGAGCCACACCGAGCCGCGCGGCGGGTAGCTCGGCGAGCGCGCGCAGCTCCTCTTCGAACGCACGGCGACTTCCGTTCTCGTCGAGGAACGTCGTGAGGCCTCGGCAGAGGCTGTCGGCCGTGGCGCTCGCGACGAAGCGTACGCGCTCCTGCGCGAGCTCGAGGACGAGATAGCGCGCGGCCGACGAGACGTCACCGGACGAGGGCGGCAGGCCGAGCGTCTTGGCCAGCGCCGCGATCGGCTCTTCGAGCTCCTTGGCAAGCGACGCCTGCGCGGAAGCGTGCGAGGTCTCTGCACGGAGTCGGCCGAGGCTCTTCGCGCGTGCGTGGAGAACGGTGCGCGCGCGCACTTCGAGACCGCCCCAGTAGAGGCAACCGAGGGCGCGCGCGTCGGCCGCGAAGCGCAAGAGACCCGCGGACGCGTGGAGCGACAGAAGTCTCTCGAGGATCCGCGCGGCATCCATGTCGTGGACGCCCCGTTCGTAGCCCTCGTCGAGCCGCTCTTGGGCGTACGCGCGGACGACGTCGAGCAGGGCGTTCGAGTCGCGCGCAGCGAGGGCGAGCGCTTCGAGGGTCAAACCATTCTTGCCGTCTTCGGCGTCGAACAGCATCGACGTGGCGAGATACTCGCCGCGATACACCTCGGAGGTCTCCGAGACGAGCGCTTGATCCCAGAGATCACGTGCGGCATCGAGCTCGGGATCGGAGATCTCCTCGAAGAAGTCGGTGCCGGTGAGGTGCAGCATGAGGGTCCCGTTCTTGGGGACCATCACGAGCTCGAGGGGCTGGGTGTGGACGCTGAAGACGTACTGCCCGAGCTTGATGCTGTTCTCGTCGCCGCCCGAGAGCTCCGTCTTGTCACGCAGTGCGCGGAGCGCGTCTTGGCGTGCGGCCTTCACGCGCGATGCGATCTCGTCGGAGCGCACCGTGTCGCCGAGCGAGCGGAGCTGCGCCTCGAGATCCGCGAGCTTCTGCACCATCGCGTCGGACGCGAAGTACGCGTTGAGCTCGTCGACGGTGGTAAGCGTCTTGGTGCGACGACCGACGCCCGACAGAATGCGTTCGGCCGCGGTCATCAGGTTCTGCGCGCGACGCTGACGCTCGTCGAGGAGCTGCTGACGGCGCGCGCCGATGGCGTCGTTCACCTCTTCGCGCTTCTGCGCGAGATCGGCGGTGAACTCGTCTTGCTCGCCGAACTTTCCTTCGAGCTCCTCGAGCGCGAGAAGAAGCTTGGAGAGCTGTTCGTCGCAAGCCTCCGGCGTATCGCAGAGAGCGAGCGCGCCGGTGACGGACTGCCCGAAGAGGCGGAACTGCGCTGCGAACTCCGCTTTGCCTTCGCGGAGCGAGAGATCCTTCTTTCGCCCTTGGTAGACGGCGCGTGCGCGGTTCTGGTGTGCGAAGGCCGCCGAGATCCCCTCGAGGATGCGCGTGCGCGCCGTGGCGTCGTCGACCTTGAGGCTCGACGTGACCTCGGAGAGCAGCGTGAGCCCTTGCTGCACGTTGTCGAGCTCGGTGGCAAAGGCCGCCAGGTCGCTCGCCTTGTCGACGGCCTCCACCTTGCTCACCACGACATCGAGTCGGTCGACGAGCGGCTTGAAGGCGTCGTCTTTCAGGAAGTACTCGACGCACGCCTGATCGACCTCATCGGCCCGTGCCGCAACTTCAGCCTCGAGCTTGGCGACGGCATGGACGTCGATGCCGCGCAAATCCTTCAGGCTGATGAGCTGACCGCGCTGGTGACGGAGCGTGGTCAGCGCACCGAGGTAATCCTCGACCACGCGCAAGTCGTCTACGCGAACGCGCGACAGCAGCTCCTTCTGCGCGGCGGCGGCCTGCGCGAGCGCTTCGTTCGCCCGCTTCTCGATGGCATCGACCTTGTCGAACTCGTCGAGAACGAGCTCGCTGGTCTTCTTCATCGACGTAATCGTCGTGAGCAGGTTGCCCGCGTCGGCGTGGCCCAGCCAGTAGTGCGCGTCGATGGTGCGCGTGAGGGCGCTCGCCAGATCTTCGTAGGTCGCGCGCGTCGGCTTTTCGACGTTCACGAGCTTGCGGAGCGACAGCGCGTCGGAGATGCCGCGCACGAGATCGGCGTTGCCCACCTTGGCGAGATAACCCTCCCCCTTCGGCGCCGAAGCCGCGTACTCGACGGTGCTGAACGGCGTGCGCCAGATCTGCAGCGGGTGAACGCGCGTGGGCTCGGCCACGGTGCGGAAGATGGCCATGGTGCCGTCATCGAAGAGGCTGTAGCCGTGGCAGCGAATCTGGGTGGTCACCTCTTTGCGGATGACGTTGTAGGGCAGCAGAAGGTACTCGCCCAGATCACGTGCATGATACACATAGAGAACGTCTTCGCCGTTCGGCGACTTGATGACGCGCTCGAACTCGACCTCGTCGACATCGCCCTCGAAGACCTTGTGGTCGCCGCTCTGGAGGTAGTAGCCACCGGGGAAGACGATGCCGTGATCTTCGGGGAGCTCGTGACACGCGCGACCGATCGCGTCGATGCGCGTCACACGGCGCGCTCGGCTGTCGTAGACGAGATAGCGATACTTCTCCTCACGGAACGGCTTGATGCGGAGAAGAACGAGCTGGCCGACCTTGGCGTAGGCAATGTCCGCGTCGTCGAGGGTCTGGTTCGGGTCGTCGACCGGCTCGCGGTAAATGCCGCGCCCGTCTTTCGTGTTGTTCTCGACCTTGACGGTGAGGTCACCGCCGACCGTCTCCACGAAGACCGTGTCGAGAACGTTCACGTGCGGGTGCGCGCCGTGGACCTGATCTTCGCGGCGTGTCTGCGTCCAGGCGAAGTCGTACTGGCGCGGTGGCGCCATCTCCTCGTCGCCACGCGCGTCCATGTACGTGATGCGGCCCGAAGCATCGATGCTCCAGCGGAAGACCTTCGCGTCGCGAACGGTGGCGCCGACCTGCACCGCCGCGAAGAGGCGATTGCCTCCGTGCTTGAGGCGGAGGAGCCGCGCGTCTTTCGCGTAGTACTTGAACGCGTCGCGGATCTCCTTCTCGAACGACGGCTCGGCGAGGAACGCCGCCTCTCCGCCCTGACCGAGAGGCAACGGCGCGAGATCCCACTCCTCGCCTTTCCGCTCGAATTTGTAATAGGCGAACAGGTCCGGCACGCCGACTTCGGCCTTCAGACCCATGAAGACCTGGAAGCCGAAGAGCAGGTGCCCGCGCACGTTGACCACGTCGCGTGCGACGCAGTTGTGCTCCGTGCGAACACGTTCGTTGGCGATGAGCGCGAGCTCCGCACCGCCGAAGACGCTCTTGCGCTTCTCGTTGAGCGCTTCGGCCTTTTGCGCGAGCTCCGCGCCTTGCTCGAGGAGGCGGCGACGAACGACGTCGTAGCTGCCTCCCTCGAGCGACACCGCGGCACTGGCTCCCGACGAGCCGTTCCCGTTCTGGACTGTCATCCGTCAGCGACCTTCCCGATTTCGGACGTCACTCTCCCGCGGAGCCCGACGAGCCGCGCATCGCCTTCAAGCGTGCCTGCGCAGCCGGATCGGCATGAAGGAGCTTCTCGACGAGACCGAGCACGGCTTCGTCATCCGGACGCATCGCCGACTCGACCAGCGACTTGACGTTCGGACTCGAGTCCATGACGCCGTCGATGGCCTGCCCCACACTCATCGCCTTCACGAAGCGGTCGAAGAACTGACCGTCGCCGCCGACGATGTTGAACTTCGCGTTGGTGAACGCCTGCGCGAGGATCTGCGCCTGCGCGGCGGCCACGTCTTTCTTGGCGTGGATGGTCTCGAGTTCGATCGTCTTTTCCTTGTCGAGCTTGAGGCGGAACTCTTCGTGCTCGCGGCTCGCCTCGTCGAGCGCCTTCATGGAGGCGGCCTTCTCCGCGATGCCCGCGGCCTCGGCCACGAGACGCTCGCGCGTGGCCGTGGCCTCGGCCATGCCGCGCTTCTCGATGACGAACGCATCCGCCTCGCGCACCTTGGCGGCGGCAAGGCCCTTCTGCTCCTCGCCCGCAGCTTCGGCCGAGAGCTTCTCGCGAAGCGCGGTGGCCTCGGCGACACCGAGCTTCTGCACGGCGTCGGCGTCGGCCTGCTTCACCTTGGCGCGTGCGATGCCCTGCTTCTCCTCGCCCGCGGCCGTGGCCTGCATCTTTTCGAGCGTGACGCGCGCGTCGACCAGGCCCTGCTTCTCGTTTGCCACAGCATCGGCTTCCTTCACGCGCACCTTGGCGAGGCCCTCGGCAGCAGCCTCGGCCTGGACGCCTTCGGCGAGGCGCATCTTCGCGCGCGCGAGCTTGTCGGCGGTGTCGAGCTCGGCGTCGGCCGTGATCGTCTTCTGACGCGCGGCGTGCTTGGCGACTTCCTCGTTCGCCTCGGCTGCCTTGACCTGCTTGACGAGCGCGGTCTGCGCCTCGGCTTCGGCCTTGATACGGAGCGCATCGCGTTCGCGGTTCGCGGTGGCGAGGGCGCGCACGTCCTTGATGTTCTCTTCCTCGACCGCCACGGTCTTCTCCACGCTGATGCGCGTACGGACCACGTCGGCGATCTCCTTCTTCTGGAGCTCGACTTCCTTGTCGCGCGAGATGCCGACGAGAGAGACTTCGCGTTCGCGGCCGATGATCTCGAGCTGGCGCGCCTTCTCGACGCGCTCGGTCTCGACGGCGATCTCGCGCTCGCGGTTTTTCTGCGCGATGGAGATGCCGCGCGTCTTCGCCTCGGCGGCGACGAGGGTCTCTTCCTCGTTCTTGTGGTGCACGAGGAGTGTCTTCTTCTGCTCGTCGCTCGCGATGCGCGCGGCCTCGTTCTGCTCGCGCGCGTTGGCGACGGCGATCTCTTTGTGCTTCTTCGCCTCGGCCTCGGCGCGGCGCTGGTCGAAGCGGAAGATCGCTTCGTCGGCGTTGAGGTTCTGGCTGCCCATCTCCATACGCTCCTTCTGACGGAGCTCGTTGGTCTGGACGTTGTGCTGAACGGTGATCTCGGTGATCTTCCGGATGCCGTCGGCATCCATGATGTTGTCCTTGTCGAGCGCGTCGAGCGGGGTCTGCTCGAGGTAGTCGATCGCCGCGTCGTCGAGGATGAAGCCGTTCAGGTCCTTGCCGATGACCTCGATGATCTTGTCCTTGAAGTCATCGCGCTTCGTGTAGAGCTGCTCGAAGTTGAAGTGCTTGCCGACCGTCTTGAGGGCCTCGGCGAACTTCGCGCTATAGAGCTCCTCGAGCGTCTTCGGGTCGCTCGCGCGCGCACATCCGATCGACTGCGCCACCTTGAGAACGTCGTCGCGCGTCTTGTTCACGCGGATGAAGAAGGTGACGTTGATGTCGGCGCGGATGTTGTCGTTGCAGATGAGGCCTTCCTTACCGCGGCGGTCGATGTCGATCGTCTTGACGGAGAGGTCCATCACTTCCGCTCGGTTGATGATCGGGTAGACCACCGCGCCGGTGAACGCGACGACGGGCTCGCTACGCATCGTGTTCACGATGAGCGCGCGGCCTTGCTCGACCTGTCGGTAGAAGCGGGCGACCAGCGCCAACACACCGAGAATGACGATGAAGACGGCCGCGGTGGCGACCAAGACCGGAAGCAGCTGCTCGGGCATTCCCCTGACTCCTTCGTGCACGCATGCGGGCGTGAAGAACCGCGAACGCGTGCGCATCCCCTATGGGGCCGAAAGCGTCGCATGAATCGTTGACGTGAAACAGGCGAGTTTGATTCGACTCGGTCCAGCCTTGCTGGACGCCTTGCACTCCCATTCAGCTCCGAAGACGCTTCGGCGCCGGCGCGAGATCGTCATCCATTCGGGCGACTGTGAACTCCTGCGCCTCTTCGTCGTAGCCCACGATCACGGCGTGATCGCCGCGCGCCAGCTTCTCGCCGGTGTCGACGCGAACGCGAACCACGAGCCCCGCCCCACCGTCTTCGAGCATCGCTTCGCCGAATCGATCGGTCACCGTGCCCGTACGTATCGTGCACACCTTTCCGACGAGATCTTGCCGCGCGGCGACCTTCGGCGGAGCGAAGACGCGTGCGAGCGGACGAATGGCGAGCGAGGTGAACGGTAGCGCTACGATGGGCGCGAAAAGAAACACCGCCATCCGCACGAATCCCAGCGAATCCGGGGAAATTGCCTTCTCCGCGGCCTGCATCGCGAGGGCGCTGAAGAGCCACGAGAAGAGAACGAGCAAGCTCAGCACGACGGTGGCCGGCGCCGAACGAAGCTTGAGGGCAGCCATCATGCCGGCGAGCGCACCGTGATGTCCGTCGCCGTGGAGCCCGTCGGCATCGCCGTCGCCGACGTCATGGCCGTCGTGCGCGCCGTGACCGTCTCCGCCCGCGTCGCCGAAGTCGTGCGCGCCGTGCCCCTCTACGCCTGCGCCATCGAGCCCATCGATGACGCCGTCCGCTGCGCCGTCACCGAGGAGCTCGATGCGCGCGGCGCCCACCATCACGAACACCCAGTAAACGAGCGATGCGCCGAGGAGCACCGTATACACGACGCACGGAAACGAAAGTGCGATCGTGAGCAAATGCGCCATGTCTGGAAGCAGCGTAGCGCGAGCACGTCGCGAGGCGTAGCATCACGATGCGATGAACCCTCGCCCGCTTCTCGTCCTCGCTGCCCTCGCCGCCGCCACATCGGACGATATGGGCCAGGGCGCGCTCGAGAAGCTCAAAGGCGGCGTGCGCGACGGCTTCACGCGCGATCCGATGGGTTCGGTGCTGGCCACCGTCCTCGGCGGCGCCTGGCTCTTCTACCGCGCCGAACGCGGGCACAACCCGAAGGTCACGAGCTACTACGACGCGCTCGTATACGTCTCGACGAACCTCTCGGTTGGCTATAGCGACATCTTCGCGAAGACGTCGGCGGGCAAGGCGATCGGCACCGCGCTCATGACCTATGGCCCGGCGATGGCCGCGAAGATCTTCGATCCGCCCATGGCCGCGATGAAAAGCGGGCCGGAAGCGACGTCGAACGATGTCGTCGAGCGCCTCGATCGAATCATCGCGGCACTGTCGGACCTTCGCGACATGCGCGCCGAACAAGCTCTGCGCTGAGGTATAGTCCAGGCAAAGACCTCGTGCGGTCGAGCCATGGACCAGACCCTCTCGCACACCCATCGTGACGATCTGTCGGGCGAAGGTGCGCCGTCCAAGGTCGAAGCGGTCCTCTACGTGGTGCTCGAAGGCGAGCGGCCACTCTCGGGCGGCTTTCGGGCTTCGCTCGCCAAGGTGAACGAGGTTCGCTTCGTCCGCGGCCGTGAACGCGCGTGGAAGGTCGATGCGAAAGGGTCGGCCACGCTCGAGATCCCCGACCCGCGTATGTCGGGCCGGCACGCCCGGCTCGTGCGGCTAGCGCGAGAAGAAGGCGGCTGGCTCCTCGAAGATCTCGGTTCGACCAACGGCACCTTCGTGGCCGGTAGGCGCGTCACGAGCTCGGCGATCGACGAGTCCACCCTCGTCACGCTCGGCGCCACGTGCTTTCTCGTGTGCCCCGAAGAGGACGTGCCGGAGGGTACGGCCGACGTGCTCGACGCCGCGACGCTCCGCTCGAGGCCGCGCGGCCTCGTCACCCTCGTGCCCGCGTTCGAAAGTCAGATGCCGCGACTCGTGCGCGTGGCGATGGCGAAGCTGCCGATGCTGCTTCTCGGCGAGAGCGGGGCCGGCAAGGAGGTCCTCGCGCGCACCATCCACACGCTCTCCGGGCGCACCGGGCCCTTCGTGGCCATCAACTGCGGAGCGCTCGCGCCCACGCTCGTCGAGAGCCAGCTCTTCGGCTACGTGCGAGGCGCGTTCTCGGGTGCCAATCGTGACGAGCCCGGGCTCGTGCGTTCGTCATCGGGAGGCACGCTCTTTCTCGACGAGGTCGGCGAGCTCCCTCCTGCGGGGCAGGCCACGCTACTGCGCGTCTTGCAAGAGCGTGAGGTCTTGCCGGTCGGCGGAACGAAGCCGGTCCCGGTCGACCTCCGCGTGGTCGCCGCCACGCTCAAGCCGATCGGTCCACGCGCCGACGGCGAAGCGGAGACAACCACCTTCCGCCCCGACCTCTACGCGCGCATCGCCGGTTACGTGCACCGCTTGCCCACGCTCGCGGAACGGCGCGTCGACCTCGGCCTCATCGTCGCCGATCTCTTGCCGAAGGTCGCCGCCG
Organism: Labilithrix luteola; assembly: GCF_001263205.1. Taxonomy (GTDB): domain Bacteria; phylum Myxococcota_A; class Polyangia; order Polyangiales; family Polyangiaceae; genus Labilithrix; species Labilithrix luteola. Next base: position 5,765,833 of record NZ_CP012333.1, on the reverse strand, counting down.
AACGCGCCGACCGCACGCGCATCTCACCGGACCTGGCCACCGCGCTCGTCGCGCACGCGTGGCCTCTCAACGTCCGCGAGCTCGAACACGTGCTCTCCGTCGCTACAGTCACGGCCACCGACGATCTCCTGCGCATCGAGCACACCGGAGGTGCGATTCCGCCCGTGCGAACGAAGACGAGCGAGCGCCCCGCGAGACCGAGCGGTCACGCGCCGACGAGCGGACGCGAAGCCGAGTCGCGCCCGCCGAGTCCCCCGAACAGCGTGACGCGCTCCGTCCCCAAGCCGCTCTCGCCCGAAGACCTCCGCCTACGCGACGAGCTCGTCGCCGCGCTCGAACGAACGCACGGCAACGTGAGCGAGATCGCGCGGAGCATGCAGAAGACCCGCATGCAGATCCATCGCTGGATGAAGCGCTTCGGGATCGCGATCGACAGCTTTCGCGGAACCTGACGACTCAGCGAGCGAAGCGCATCGCGGCGCTGCGTAGGTCGGCGACGCCGAGTCCGGCCACGCGTGCCCGCACGGCTCCCGAAGGCGCCTGCGGGAGAACGAGAAGACGACCGCCGGTGTTCGAGATCGAACGCACCGCCGCGCGCGTCGTCCCGAGCACGCGGCCGCCGGCCTCTTCGAACGCGACCGACATCGATTCGTCCGAGTCCGGAGCATGAACCTCGCTCACCGGAATGGTCGGCCCCGCCGTCACCGTGCCGTCGCGAGCGACGAAGATCGTAGCCGCTTCGTTCTGCGCGATGTTCGCCCCCGTCGTCGTCGTCGGAGTACCACCGACCTGCGAGGTCACGAGCTCCATGCGCTGGTAGATGCCCTTGAACGTATAGTCCGAGGTCCAGACGTTGCCGCAGTAGCTCATGAAGTCCGACGAGTCCGGCCCCTTGTATTGTTTGGCCACCACGTCGTAACCCCACACGCCGATCGAGCCGTCCTTGTAGGGGAACTTCTTGTCGATGGCCGCCGGATCGCCGCACGGCGCGTGCGCGCGCCCCATGGCGTGAGCGAGCTCCTGCGCGAGCGTGCCACCGGCCTGGCGACTGCGATACCCGAGGACGAGCGCCACACGCATGCCCACGTCATCGGCGGACGCCTGGGGAGCGATCCCGAGCACGCAGCCTCCCGAGCTGCAGAACGCGCTCAGATCGTTCATCGGGTTGAAGACGCCGACGTAGTAGACGTCGGCCGGCGCCTTGTCGACCTTGCGAACCTGCATGATGCCGCCGAGGAGACCGTCCCAACCGGTGCCATCGGGCATCACGTCCTCGGACCACTTGAACGGGTCTCGAACGGAGATCTCGACCTTCGCGGTCGGATACATCCTGTAGAGTGCATCCTTGTAGTAGTTCGTGTCGGAGAGATCCGGCGTGCGCCCCGAGCCGTCCGTCTGATACGCGACGGGCACGAGCTTGACCTTGAGCGTCTGGGAACCGGTCTTTGCTCCGAAGGGCGCGTCGCTACCGTCGGCAGGGTACGTGACGACGTCCGTCCCGCCGAGATCCGCACCCGCCGTGAAGCTGAACGTCGCGTCGGGCGTCATGTCGTCCGCGCCTATCTCGAAGTTGAAGGTCGTCGACAGGTTGCTGTCGTCGAGCCGGAGGGCGACACGCTTCTTCGAGTCGTGCAGCTCGAGATCGGGTTTGCCCGCTCGCTTCACGACGAGCTTTGCGCCGACCTGCGGCCGCGTGGCACCGAGCGCCTTGACGAACACGCGGACCACGCCGGGGCGAGCCGCGATGATCGGAGCGTTCGGCGCGTCGACCGGTGCGCCATCGCTGACGAGGACCGCCTTCGTCGCCTGGTAGACGGCGACTTCGCTGACGGTGATCTGCTCGCTCATCGGAGCGGCGGGCGGGGCGGCATCGGCGTCGACCGGGTGCGCGGCCTGATCGCTGCCACTGGAATCCGTGGAACCGCAACCCGAGGACGTCACCAAGAACGCCGCGGTCGTCGCGCACGTCGCCAGCAGCCTTCCGAGATCTCGCTTCACGCCGTCCTCCTCGTCCTACGCCCCACGCAGGTCGGGCGCCCAAAGCAAGAGGTGTACCGTGCAAGCTCGACCGGCAGCGTGCGCGAATGCGCGGCGATTCCAGGGGCTCGTGCAGAAGGCAACGCAACCGTTCGCGGATTGACACGCGGGGGTGTCAGGAAGCCTTCTCACGGACCCGGCCGCGCTTGGCCCCCTGTCTCGCGGTGGTCTCGGCCTCTGGAAGTGCCTGTTTTCCAGCGCTGCGGCGGAAGGGCCCTCCTTCCCGTCGCTTGGATGGACTCGTTGAACTAGGTTGTGCGCCGCTCGGATGATTGGCACCACGCAGCTCGGCAAATCCTTCGGCGGACGAACGCTCTTCGAAGACGTCTCGCTCCAGCTAAACCCTGGCTCGCGCTACGGCCTGGTCGGCGCGAACGGCTCGGGCAAGACCACCTTCCTCAAGATCGTCGCGGGCGACGAGCCTTCGACGGAGGGCACCGTGGCCATTCCTGGCCGCGCGCGGGTCGGCGTGCTCCGTCAGGATCTCTTCCTCGACGACGACCAGATCATCCTCGACCTCGCCATGATGGGCGACGCCGAGGCTTGGCGCCTTCTCGAAGAGCGCTCGCGCATCGTCGATCACGGAGAGGGTGACGCCGCTCACCTGGCGGACATCGAGCTCGCCCTGCAGAACGCCGACGGCTACACGCTCGAGTCGCGCGCCGCGGCGATCCTCGTGGGCCTCGGCATTCCGCTCGCGCAGCACAAGCTGCCGCTCTCCACGCTGTCCGGTGGTTTCAAGCTGCGCGTTCTGCTCGCGCGCGTGCTCCTCGGTGGACCCGACGTCCTCCTCCTCGACGAGCCGACGAACCACCTCGACATCCTCTCGATCCGCTGGCTCGAAAAGTTCCTCGCCGGCTATCGCGGAACGGCGCTCGTCATCTCCCACGACCAGCGCTTCCTCGACAACGTGGCCACGCACATCCTCGACGTCGACTACGGCACCGTCACGCCGTACACCGGGAATTACTCGGCGTTCGTGATCGAGAAGAAGGCCGTGCGCGAACGCAAGGAGAGCGAGATCGCGCGCCAGGAGAAGATCATCGCGGAGAAACGCGCCTTCGTGGAGCGCTTCGGAGCCAAGGCCACCAAGGCGAAGCAGGCCCAGAGCCGCCTCAAGCAGATCGAGAAGATCGAGGTCGAGGAGCTCGCGCAGTCATCGCGACGCGCACCGCTCTTCCGCTTCACGCCCGAACGCCCGAGCGGTCGCGACGTCATCGAGATCGGCGAGGTCTCCAAGGCCTACGGCGAAAAGCAGGTCCTCAAGAACGTCTCGCTCACGGTTCGACGCGGCGAGAAGGTGGCCATCATCGGCCCCAACGGCCTCGGCAAGTCGACGCTCCTCAAGATCCTCATGGGTCGCCTGGAGAGCGACAACGGCGCGGTGAAGTTCGGCCACGAAGTGAAGCCCGGGTACTTCGCGCAGGACCACCACGAGCTCCTCCTCGATCCCAAGGGCACGCCGCTCGACTTCGTGTGGAACGCCGTTCCGATGGAGGCCACGTCGTACGTGCGCGGCCAGCTCGGGCGCATGCTTTTCTCGGGCGACGAGGTCGAAAAGCCCATCGGCGCGCTCTCCGGAGGCGAGGCTGCACGTCTCGTCTTCGCGCGCATCATCATCGAGAAGCCGAACCTCCTCGTGCTCGACGAGCCCACGAACCACCTCGACCTCGAGTCGATCGATTCGCTCGCCGAAGGCCTCCGCACCTTCGACGGCACGGTCCTCTTCGTCTCGCACGATCGCTGGTTCGTCTCGCAGCTCGCCACGCGCGTCATCGAGATTACGCCGAACGGCGTTCGCGACTTCCCCGGCACCTACGCCGAGTACCTCGAGCGCTGCGGTGACGACCACCTCGACGCCGACACCGTCGTGCTCAAGGCGAAGTCCGAAAAGAGCGCCGACGGCGCCGGAAAGGACGGCAAGACCGACGGCGCAACGAGCGCGCTCTCCTGGGAAGAACAGAAGAAGCGCCGCAACCGCCTCGCGGCATTGCCTCAGAAGCGCGACAAGGTACTCGCCGCCGTCGAAGAGGCCGAGGCTCGCAAGAAGGCCATCCACGAGATGTACGCGACGGATGGCTTCTTCGAGAAGACGAGCAAAGACGAACAGGCGCGTCTCGAGAAGGAGAGCGCGGACCTCGACGGCAAGATCGAGACGCTGATGGCGGAGTGGGAAGCCCTCGAAGCCGAGATCGCCGCGGGCGAAGCGTGACCGTCTCATCGCTCCGAAGGCGCGAGGCCTTCGCGCCGTCGAGCCGCGTGAAGCTCACGCCGAGAGCGGCGCGCCATTTCCAGGGCACCACGCTCTTCGATCGAATCGCGCGCGCGCTTTGCGAGGCCGACTGCCTGCCCCGCAAGGAGCTCTACGAGTCGTGGGAGATGGCGCGTCGTGCACGGCGTCGCTTCCGCGGCGGGCGGGTGGTCGACCTCGCGTGCGGTCACGGGCTCGTCGCCTACTTGATGCTGCTCCTCGACGACACCTCGGAGACCGCGCTCGCCGTCGACGCGCGCATTCCCGAGAGCGCCGCGAAGATCGCCAACATCATGACCACCGAGTGGCCTCGCCTCGCCGGCCGCGTGCGGCTCGAGCAAGGTCCCATCGGCAGCGTCGAGCTCGGCCCCGACGACGTCGTCATCTCCACGCACGCCTGCGGCGCCCTCACCGACGAAGTGCTCGCCAAGGCCGTGGCCGCCAAGGCACGCGTGGCCGTCCTCCCCTGCTGCCACGAGAAAGCCACGTGCGATCGCGGCGGTGTCGACGGCTGGGTCGACGCGCCTCTCGCGATCGACGTGACGCGCGCCGCCCGCCTCCGGAGCAGCGGTTATGCCGTTCACACGCAGCTGATCCCCGAGACGATCACGCCGAAGAACAGGCTCCTACTGGGCTGGCCGGTGGCTTCATGACCGACGTGCCCTCGGCGCTGCCGCCCATCGAGCTTCTCCACGTCGACGAACACGTGGTGGTGGCCAACAAGCCTTCGGGTCTGCTCGTGCATCGCGGTTGGGACGACGACGACGACGTTGCCATGTTCCGCGTGCGCGACATGCTCGGCGGCCAGCACGTGCATCCGCTCCATCGACTGGACCGGGGAACGAGCGGCGCACTGGCCTTCGCGCGCACGAAGGAAGCCGCTTCGACCATGGCGCGGGCGTTCGAAGACGGCGCCGTCGGCAAGCGCTACCTCGCGCTCGTGCGCGGCATGGCGCCGGAACGGGGCGTCATCGACTACGCCATCCAGAAGGCAGAAGACGGCCCGCGCGTGCCGGCCGTGACCGACTTCGAGCTCGTGGCCCACTCCTCCGTGGATCGCTGTTCGCTCGTGTGCGCCATGCCCCGCACGGGAAGGCTCCATCAAATCCGACGTCACCTGCGGCACATCAATCATCCGCTCGTCGGCGACGTGAAGCACGGCTCGGGCGCCATCAACCGCCACTACCGTGCACAATACAACCTTCATCGATTGGCACTCCACGCCTTCGAGCTCGCCTTCGATCATCCGATGACCAAGGAGCGCGTCGTGGTCCGCGCTCCGATGCCCGACGATCTGGGGCTTGCCCTCGACGCGCTCGGCCTGCCCCGCGAGGTTTCATGAGCCGGCGAGCCAATGCGGCCTACCGCTGCCAACGTTGTCGCCTGCATGCGAGCCTCTGCGTGTGCTCGCTCTTTCCGCGCATCGAGCTCCGCACGCGCCTCGTTCTCGTCATTCACCGCGTCGAAGAGCGCAAGCCCACCAACACGGGCCGCGTCGCCACGGAATGCCTGGTGAACAGCGAGGTCCACGTTCGGGGCCACATGGATCGGCCGAGCGACGCCATCGCCGTGCCCGAAGGGTCCCAGCCCGTGCTGCTCTTTCCGCACGAAGATGCCGTGCCGCTGGTCGATCTCGCGCCGAAGCTCGCCGCCGCCGGCAAGCCCGTGACGCTCATCGTGCCCGACGGGACGTGGCGACAGGCCTCGAAGGTGCGAAACCGCGTGCCTGGATTGAAGGACGTTCCGTGTGCGACGCTGCCCGCGGGCGGGGAGCCTTCGGTCTATCGTCTTCGCTCCGAAGCGCACGAGCACGGCCTCGCCACCCTCGAGGCCATCGCACGTGCTCTCGGGATTCTCGAAGGCGACGAGGTTCGTCGCGCGCTCGAGCATCCCTTCCGCGCGATGGTGGAGCGCACGCTCTGGACGCGCGGTGAGGTCGAGACCAAGAACGTGACCGGGGGTATCCCCGAAGGCGCGCTCCGCCATGATCCCAAGAGTGGTCTCGCGCGCGAGAGGCTTTCATGACCGCCAGCACCACCCCCACCGACGGGACCACCGACACGCTCGCCGAGCGCGAGTACCGCACCGTTTGCATGCGCTGCCGCCGCCCGGAGCGCGTTTGCTGGTGCGCACACGTCACACCGATCGAGACGAAGACGCGCGTGGTGTTGCTCCAGCACCCGCGCGAGCGCGACGTGCCCATCGGCACCGCGCGCATGGCGAACCTCAGTCTGCCGAACTCGGAGCTGCACGTGGGTGTCCGCTGGAGCGGCTCGAAGGCCCTCGAGAGCGCGCTCTCCGATCCCGAGCGCCCCGCCGCCCTGCTCTACCCGGGAGACGACGCCGTCGACGTTCTGAGCGAGCCGCCGAAGGGGCCGATCACGCTCATCGTCGTCGACGGAACCTGGTGGCAGACGCGCAAGGTGGTGCGCGAAAACCCCGAGCTCGCCGCGCTCCCGAGGCTCGCCTTCACACCTGACAAGGAGAGCGAGTATCGCATCCGTCGTGAACCTGCACCGTCGTGCGTGTCCACGATCGAGGCGCTCGTCCACGTGCTCGGTGCGCTCGAAGGAGACGCCGAGCGCTTCCAGGCGCTCCTTGCGCCGTTCCGTGCAATGGTCGACATGCAGATCGAGCACACGAGTCGCCTGCACGGCGCGCGTGTGCGGCACGCGAAGGGCGCCAAGCCTCGTCGCCCGAATGCGATGTCACGCATGCGCGAGCACGCCAGCGATCTCGTTTGCGTGATGTCGGAAGCGAGCGCATGGCCGTACAAGACGAAGGACGGCAAGCGCACGCCGGCCGACGAGCTCGTATTGTGGGCGGCCTATCGCCTCTCGACGGGAGAGCGCTTCGAAGAGGTCTTGGTCCCGCGCGCGCCTCTCGCGCCGACCACCTCGTCGCGCATTCGCATCTCGGAAGACGAGCTCGCCGCCGGCCTCTCGCCGGAAGAGCTCTTGGTGAAGTGGAACGCGTTCGTTCGCGAGACCGACGTGATCTGCACCTGGGGGCCTTACCCCACCGACCTGTTCACGCGCACCGGGGGCAGCTTGCCGGCCACGCAGATCGACGTACGCCAGGTCGCACGCGATCGCGTCCAAGGGAAGGTCGGCGCGATGAGCGAGGTGCTCGAGAGCATCGGTGCTCCGCAACCGCAGAGCCTCGGTCGAGGCCGCGCCGGTGAACGACTCGCCGAGCTCTCCGCGATCGTGGAGGAGTTCTCGTCGGGCAAGTTCGAGCGCCGTTGAGGCGCCCGAGAGAAGCCGCTCACTTCGCGAACGCGGGCTCGCCGGCGCCGACTCCGAAACGGCTTCGTGCCCAGGCCGCGGTGGCGGCAATCTGCTCGGACACCGGCGTGGCGCCGTAACCGAACGTCCGGCGGAAGGCCGAATCGTCGAGCGCGAACGGCACTTCCCACTGGTACGTCATCTCGGCGACCTCGCGCATGAACGGATCGAAGAGACCGATGCCGCGAAGGAGCACCTTCGGCACGCGGGTCATCTTCACGTCGAGACCAAGCGCAGCGCCGAGCTTCTTCGCGAGCGACCGCGTGCTCTCGGCGGGATTGGTCGGCAAGTGCCACACGCGGCCGAGGGCATCGCTCCGTTCGCCGAGCGTGACGAGGCCGCGCGCGACGTCGTCCGCATACGTGTACGCGTGAGGCATGTCGGGATCGCCCGTGCACTCGGCGGCCTTGCCGGCGAGGATGCGCTGGAAGAAGCGGTCGCCCCAGGCCGAGTACTGCAGGTTCGCACCGAAGAAGTCACTGGCTCGGCCGATCGCCACGCGCACATCGCCCCGGCGATGGGCGGTGAGGCGCATGTTCGCGAGCTCGACGCGCAGGACGCCCTTCTTGCTGCACGGCGCAAGCGGCGCGTCTTCGGCGAGCGGACCGTTCGGACGCCCGTACATGTAGAGGCAATCGAGTGCGACGAGCTTGGCACCTGCGCGCGCCGCCCCGTGGACCGCACCGCGGCCCATCGGCAAGAGCAGCTCCGGCCAGCGGTGATACGGCGGATTCATGCAGTCGTAGACGACCGCCGCGCCTCGCGTGGCCTGCTCGGCAAAGGCGAGATCCGTGACGTCGCCAGACACGTGCTCGAGGTTCGGAACGCTCGCGCTCGGGTTGCTTCGCTGCACGACGCGTACGCGATGACCCTTGGCGAGCAGGAGCTTCGAGAGTCGCGAGCCGATCTGACCTGCCCCGAGGACCACGTGGAGTTCGTCGTTCATGCGAGGAACGATGACCCTTGCCGGAATGCAAGACAAGGCGCAACGATGCAACTCATGGCGGCAAATTCGCAAGACCAGAGCTCACGCTGGGACGACGTCCGCATTTTCCTCGCGGCCCATCGAATGAAGAGCTTGGGAGCGGCGGCGGCGCGGCTCGGTCTGGACACGTCCACCGTGAGCCGGCGCCTGACCGCCTTCGAGGAATCGCTGGGCACGCGGCTGTTCGAGCGGACGCGCGAAGGCATCGTCCCAACGCATGCCGCCGAGTCGCTCGTGCCAGCGGCCGAGGCCATGGAAGCAGCGCATGCGCGGCTTACCCGCGACGCGTCGTCCGTGGAAGCCGAGGCGGAAGGCACGGTGCGGATCAGCACGGCGCCGGGCATCGCCGACACGTTCGTCGCCCCGTCCCTCGTCCGCCTCCGCAAGCACCATCCGAAGATCACGGTCGAGCTCGATGCATCCACCACGGCGCGGGATCTGACGCGTCACGAAGCCGACATCGCACTGCGCTCGCTGGAGCCCCAGGGCTCCGAGCTCGTCATCACGAAAGTCGCCACCGCCCCCTGGCTCGGCGCCGCGCATCCGGCGCTCGTGAAAGAGCTCGGCAAGCTCGAATCCTGGGCGGATGCTCCGTGGATCACGTGGGATCGTGATCTCGCTGGATTTCCGCCGGCCCGCTGGGTCGCCACCCACGCGGCGAAGGCACCGGTGGCTCTCCGTACCAGCCATTTTTCCTCTCAGCTCGCCGCCGCGCGGACCGGCCTCGGCATCGTCCTCGTTCCCAAGCCCTATCTCGCACCTCACGAGCTCGTCCCGATTCGTTACGACGCGGCGCTGACGCCGAGCGCCGATGCCTGGCCGAGCGACGATCTCTGGCTCGTCGGGCATCGAGCACTCCGCGACGTGCCCCGAATCGCCGTCGTCTGGGAATTCCTGGCGAACGAGATGCGCCGAATCACCGGCGGCTGATTCCCAGGCCCTCGCGCGACGAGTGCGAACGTGAGCCGCGGCCTCGTCACGGGTCGCAAGCTCGTCCCAGATCGAGTAGAGGAGGCCAAGGATTCGCGATGCAGACCTCCGCACAGGCCATCGAGCGCTCCGGGACCGAAGTTACCCGCACCTCGAACTCGGGCCTAGGGCACGCGCCGCACGCGCCGCACGCGCCGCATCCGTCGGAAGCGCCGCCTGCCTCCTCAGCCTCGGGTCATACGCCGCCGCCGGTCAAGCCGCTGCTGCGCGGCGTCTCCCACCAGATCTCGTTCTTCGTGGCCGTCGTCGCCACGGCGGTGCTGGTCCACGGTGCGCGCAGCCGCGAGTCGGCACGCGCCGCGCTCGTGTTCGGGATCAGCTTGGCGACGCTCCTCGGCGTCAGCGCGCTTTACCATCGCGTCAACTGGTCGAACGTCGCGCGCATGCGCATGCGCCGGCTCGATCACGCTGCCATCTTCCTGCTCATTGCGGGTGGGTACACCCCGCTCTTCGCGCTCGTCCCCTCGAGCGCGGGCGGGCACGGCGCCCTGACCTCGATCTGGGCAGGCTCCATGATCGGCGTGGTGAAGTCCATCGCCTGGCCCAAGGCGCCGAAGTGGGTCAGCGCCCTAGTGTGCGTGACACTTGGCTGGACCGTGGTCGGACAAGTCATCGACCGCATGCCGGTGGTAGGCTCTACGTGCGTCTGGCTGCTGGTCGCCAGTGGGATCAGCTATTCGCTGGGTGCTCTCGTGTATGCCCTCAAGCGTCCTGATCCTTGGCCGCGCACGTTCGGCTACCACGAGATCTTCCACCTGATCGTCGTCGCCGCGAGCGTCTGCCTCTTCTGGCACGTCACGCTCGTGATGCGCGCAGTCTGAAAAACAAGTTTCGATGCAGTCCTTCCTCGCCGCCGTTCGCAAGGCGACGCTTCCCGCCATCTGGTCTCAAGGCGTCAAACTCGCTCGCGAGAACGCCGTCAGCCGCGCTTCGTCGAAAGACGGTGAGCTCGTCCTTCGCGTGCGCGCGTCCGGCTTCGCCGTCGCCCCCACGGTCACGCTCTACCTCGACGACGAAGAGTGGTCGTGCGACTGCGCGGGCAAGGTCGAGCCCTGTCCCCACATCGCCGCGGCGGCGATTGCCGCTGCGCAGGCTGCCGAAGCCGGAGCGTCGCTCGAAGCGGCACCAGAAGAGAAACCCGCGCGCCTCGTCTACCGGCTCGTTCGCAAAGACCGGCGCCTGCTCCTCACGCGCGTCGTCATCCAGGGTGACGGCAGCGAGGAGAAGCTCGGTACCGCCCTCGCCTCGAGCCTCGCCCAAGGCAAACCGCCGCCGGGCCTCGAGCCGACCCACGAAGACTTGCTGGTCGACCGCATTCTCGGCGCGCCCGCCCGAGAAGTTCTCCCGCTCGCCCGCGTGAGCGACATCTTCCGCGCTCTCGAGAGCGGGACGGAAGTAACCCTCGACGGTGCTCCGATTCGCGTCTCCGGCGAGCCGATGCTCCCGCGCGCCGTCGTCGAGGCCGCATCGAACGGCGGTTTCGTCCTCCGCATGGAGCGCGATCCGAGCGTCACCGAAGTCGTGGCGATGGGCATCGCGCGCGTGGCGGACGTGCTCCGCCCGCTCGGCGAGACCGAGCTCACCGGCGAATATCTCGAGCGCCTTCCGCTCTCGCGCGTCTTCTCGCGCGAGCAGGAAGCGGAGCTCGTCACGCGCGTTTTGCCGGAGCTCGAGAAGAAGCTCACGGTCGTCGTCAACACGCGCAAATTGAAGCACGCCACGCGCGAAGCCCTGCCGCGCATCTCGATGGACCTCTCGCATCAAGGGCACACGCTCTCGGTGCTGCCCACACTCGTCTACGGCGATCCGCCGATCGCGCGTATCGACGGCGACGCCGTCATTGCCCTCGGCAAAGGCGTTCCGATTCGCAAACGCGACGAGGAGCGCACGCTGCTCGCCCGTCTCCGCGACGAGCTCAATCTCGTGCCGGGCCGTCGCGTCGACTTCGACGGAACGGAGGCCATTCGCTTCGCCGCCAAGCTTCGCGCGTGGCAGGAGCGCATCGGCGATCGCGCCGCGGCGGAGTTCGAGGGCAAGAACCTTGGCGCACGCATCGTGTTCGACAACGGCGTCTTCGACGTGGTCTTCGAGGTCGAGACCGACGCCAATGCCGAAGCCGCGACGGGCGAGCCGAAGCGCGCTGACTCCGCGTCGGTCATGCGCGCCTGGCAAGACGGCCTCGATCTCGTCCCCCTCGAGGGCGGCGGCTGGGCCCCCTTGCCCGCCGATTGGCTCTCCAAGCACGGTCACCGCGTCGCCGATCTCCTCGCGGCGCGCAGCGAAGACAAGAAGCTCGCCTACGCCGCGTTCCCCGAGCTCGGAGCGCTCTGTGAAGATCTCAATCTCCCGAAGCCCGCCGAGCTCGGACGCCTCGCGCCGCTCGTCGAGAACTTCGCCGGCATCCCGAGGGCCACGCTCCCGACCGATCTGAACGCCGAGCTCCGCCACTACCAGGAAGTCGGCGTCGACTGGCTCGGGTTCCTTCGCGACGCCGAGCTCGGCGGCATCCTCGCCGACGACATGGGTCTCGGAAAGACGCTCCAGACGATCTGCGCGCTGAAGGGCCGCACCCTCGTCGTCTGCCCGAAGAGCGTCGTCTACAACTGGGCCGAGGAAATCGCGCGTTTCCGCCCCAACCTGCGCACCACCATCTATCACGGTGCCGGTCGTGAGCTCGAACGCAACGCGGACGTCACGCTCACCACCTATGCCGTGCTGCGTCTCGACGTTGCGCGCCTCGCCGCCGAATCGTGGGAAGCCATCGTTCTCGACGAAGCGCAGGCCATCAAGAACGAGACGAGCCAGACCGCACGCGCGGCCTTCCAGCTCCGCGCGCGCTTCCGACTCGCCCTCAGCGGTACTCCCGTGGAGAATCGCCTCGAGGAGCTCTGGAGCGTGATGCACTTCGCGAACCCCGGCTTGCTCGGCGGTCGCGGCGACTTCCAGCAGCGCTACGCGCTTCCGATCGCGAATGGCACCGAAGACGCCGCCGCTCGCCTTCGCTCGAAGATCCGCCCGTTCGTGCTGCGACGCATGAAGCGCGACGTCCTCCCCGAGTTGCCTCCGCGCACCGACTCGGTGCTGCACGTCGAACTCGACGAGACCGAACGCAGCGTCTACGACGCCGTGCGCCTCGCGACGAAGAAGGACGTCGCCGCCAAGCTCGGACAGGGCGGAAGCGTCCTTGCTGCCCTCGAAGCACTCCTTCGCCTTCGCCAGGCGGCCTGTCACGTCGCGCTCGTGCCCGGCCAGAACGGCGCCACCTCGTCGTCGAAGGTCGAACGCCTCCTCGGCGCCCTCGAAGACGCCGCCTCCGAGGGCCACAAGGCGCTCGTATTCTCGCAGTGGACGAGCCTGCTCGATCTCGTCGAGCCGCACCTCCGCGAAGCCGGCGTTCGCTTCACGCGCCTCGACGGTTCGACGCGCGATCGCGCAGGCGTCGTCGCCGAGTTCCAGGACGAAGCCGGGCCGCCGGTGATGCTCGTCTCGCTCAAGGCCGGCGGCACGGGTCTCAACCTCACGGCCGCCGATCACGTATTCCTGCTCGATCCGTGGTGGAACCCCGCGGTCGAAGATCAGGCCGCCGACCGTGCGCACCGCATCGGTCAGGAACGCCCCGTGATGGTCTATCGAATGGTCGCCAAGGACACGGTCGAAGAGCGCATCTTCGCCTTGCAGTCAAAGAAGCGGGCTCTCGCCGACGTGGCCCTCGGCGACGCGAACCACGCCGGCGGCATCACGCGCGAAGAGCTCCTCGCGCTGCTCGAATAGCGAACGTCAGGTCCCGCGGCGCACGGCGTCTACATCGACACGCCGTGGCCGCAGGGAACGTCGACTGTCTCGGCGTTCCCCATACCGGCCTTCACCTTGTGCGGGCCGCAGCTGACGACGACGGTTCCGTTGACCGGCCGGCGGTACGTACCGTCGACGATCACGACGGAGAGCGACGGACTCACATGAATCACGCCCGTCGTGACGTTGCGCGGAGCTTCCGCAGGAGACGGCGGACGCACCGGCGCGGGTGCAGGCGCAACAGCAACCGTATTCGCATGCGCCGCTGGCGTGGAGACCGTCCGATTCGACGCGTTCTGCGTCGTGGCAGGCGCTGGAGCAACGGGCGCGGGCGCCGTGCTCACCGGCACGTGCGAGGGCGCCGCGGGGTGAGCGGCCGGTGCATCCGGCAACGAGAGCGGGCTCACCGCCTTGTCCGCGTTGATGGTCGCGTCCGGCGGTGGAACCTCGTTGCGGCTGTCGGCGACGCGCTGCCCAGCCGGCGCGGTGATCTTGGAAGCGTTGTCCGCCCTCGAGACGAGCGACGACGCCCGGAAGGCGAATGCCCCACCGACAGCGAGCGCGATGACGGCCGCGGCGGCGCCGAGGACGTAAAACGGCGTCCGATCGGGCCGAGCAATGACCACGCGCGCCGGCAACGCGCGCATCTGCAGCGTCGCGACGACTTGCTGCGAGGGATGAATCTCGACCGCCACCGGCGCGATGGAGCTCGGGCGGGCGTACCCTGGATGCGGCGTGGCCGCAGGGAACGCCGAAGAGCTCGGGTACGGGCGAACGGTGGCGGCCATGGCTCTCGGAGCGTGGCCAGTCGGTTGCATCGGCGTCGGTGGTGTGGCCGGGACGATGACCGAAGGAAGCGAGGGCGTGAAGCGGACGCTCGGCGGAAGCATCGACGCCGAAAGCGGCTGCGTGAAATCCTGCGTTGGCTCGGCGACCATCACCACGGGCGAGACGATGACGGCCTTCGGCTGCTCCTCGGCTTCGATACGTTCTGCGACTTCGGCGACCTCGAGGATGTCGTCGGCCACGAGCTCCTGCGTTCGCTCCGAGGAGAGAACGACGATCGGTTGACCGAGCTGGCGTGTGGCGCGCTGGCTGTCGGGCGCCGGTTCGACGTCGATCTCCGCAATCTCATCGCCAACTTCGAGATCGACGAGCGCTTCCGATTCGAGCTCGGTAATCGCGCTCAGCTTCACCGTCGAATCGGCGTGCGCTGCATGCGATGAAACAGCGAAGTCGTTCGAGACGTTGTCCGACGAGGCGGGAGATGAATCGCGCACGGCAAACGGCCTTTCTGCCGGGTGGCGCGCGGATTGTGACTCACTTTCACCTTCGAGCAAGGCACCCCTTGTCGATGGCGTCGGAAGGCAAAAATCGCAGTTCTTCAGTTGGAATTACGAAGAATTAACCGAAGAAATGCCGTGTCCAGCAGTTATGGAATACGGACTTCCGCGCGTGACTCTTCCCCTCGGTCAGGGATTGGGGGTCGTCCGCGTGGGCGGCGTGGGCGGCGCGGGCGGCGTGGTTGGCTCGATCGGCGTCGTTCCGGGGACTTGGCCTGCGGGCGGCGGCTCCCCAGAGGGCGTCGGCGCGGGCTCGGTGGGCGCCGCGGGAGGCGGCTCGACGGCCGGGACGCTCGGCTCCGTCTTCTTCTCCATCGGCGTTTGATAGCCGACGGTCACGCCGAGCAAGTTCGCAAACCCACCGTAATCACCGGGGAAGGCGGGGAACGTAGTGTCCTTTCTGAAAAGAACGAGGAATTGGTAGCCCGCATCCACGCGGAACCCCAGTTCGTGGACGTAGCCAGCGCCGATCGCGAGGTTGAGACGCGTCGCATCCGGGATGATGGGCGATAGCGTCTCCTTGGGCGCAGGGCTCGGGTCGAGCAAGGCGCCGGCGCGTACGCGCCAGTGGTCGTCGATCTCGCCCTCGCCGCCGAGGTGGTAGTTGACCTTGTTGTTCCAGTTCGTGGCCTGGTGGGTCGAGAGAGTGCCGGTGGGGTCGTCCGGGAAGTTGATGTCGATGCTGCGGAACTGACTCCAGTTGTACCAAACGATGTCGCCCTCGATGAGCAAGCGTTTGATCGGGCGCGACGCGACGCCGACGCCGAACGTGTCCGGCTGCGTGAGCGAGGTCGACGCCTTCTGGTCGTGGAGGGTGCTCTGGAATCCGATCGGTACGCCCGAGAAGTGCGCATTGCCGTCGTTGAAGTTGAGCTTCACTGCGCTTCGGTACGTGAAGCCCAGCGTGAGGTACTGCTTGATAGCATCGACCTGAATGCCGCCGTTCCCCCCGACTCCCCATGCGCCGGCGCCGAGATGGATCTGACCTTCCGAGGAGCCGAACGAGATGGCGCGCTGGAGCTCGACGGTTCCGCGAACGAGCTGGAAGCCACCGCCGATGCGCACGGGCCCGTACCGGAACGTGACGGTCGGGTTGAAGTAGTAGGTGTAGAGCTTCACGTCCTGGTTGAGGCGGCGCCCATCCCAGTCCGACGGCCATTTGATGCGAAGGCCGTACGGTGAGAACTCGCCGATGCCGACGGTGAGCCAGTCCGTGATGCCGTACGCGAAGTACACGTGCGGCGGCGGCACGATGTAGAAGTCAACCCAGGTCTTGTTCCCGCTCGGGCTCCTGTAATTGAACGACGGCACGATGGCCGTGCCGCCGATCCTCGCATCGATGACGCCCTTGCCTCGCGCGATACCTGCCGGGTTGAAGAAGACACCCGACGAGTCGTCGACGTTGGCAATGACGGCCGAAGCCATGCCGGTGGCTCGAGCGTCGTTGACGTCGACAGCAGTGCCGGCGGCTTGCGCCTCGGCGGCCACGAACATCGAGAAGACGACAGCGGACGTGACGAAGAGTGTTCGCTTCTTCATGGGATCTCTCCGAATCACGGCAGGTTGCCCGTGGCGATGAACGTGGCGACTTGAGTCTGCGCTTTCGTCGTGAGGGCAACGCCTTGCGAGCCCGTGGGCGGGACGAGCAAGAAGCCGTGCCGCGTGGCGGGCGTGGCCGTCGCGTCGTCGAAGCCATCACCCGCGAGCGTGAATTCGTAACAGAAGAGCGGCGCCGTACAGCCGAAGTTCGGCGGCGTGGGCGTGAAGTTGCGATTCGCGCCCATGAGGAATGCGAACGTCGTCGGATTCGGGATCGTCTGGTCGCCTTCGATGAACTGCACGAAGGCTTTGCGATTCGCGTTCGGTGCGGTGGGCCCCCCGGTGACCTCGGTCGGGTGCGTGAGGCGGTAGCCCACGTTCACCGGGTCGGCCGGGTCGAGGATCCACTGCGTGATGCCGACGAACTGATCGAAGCCGGGCGTCCCAGGCTGGAGGCCCTGACTCGCGAGGCCGGCGAGAAGCGCCGTTCTCTGCGCCGCGAACGACGGCGCGGTGAGGATGATCTGGGGGAGCGTTCCACCGGTCGTGTTCAGAACCACGTTGTTGGTATCGGGCGAGACGGCATTGAACAGCGACCCGAGGATGCCTCCCAGACCCGACCCGACGTAGTTGAAGTTGGTCGTCGAGTACGTAATCGCCGTACCACCGTTCGCGGCAGTGAGCTGCGTTGTGAAGCTCGTGCCCCCGGTGCCCTTGAGCACGCGGACGAGCTGAGAGAAGTCGATCACGGCCTGCCGGAAGTTGTCTCGCGTCGCGAAGAAGTTCGTGAGCGAGATGTCGTTCCAACCGGAGATCACCGGGCGGCCCTGCGCATCAGTCAGGAAGCCCGCGCCGGCGCCCTGGCACTTGCTGTCGGTCGCGCAGAGGCCCTGACCTTGTGTGGTGCACGCAACGTCGCCCGGGATACCTGGCGTACACGCCGCGCGCGAGGCGTCGGCGCGCAGAACGCAGATTCCCTGGAGCGCGCCTTCGTCGCACTTCATGGTGGTCGGGTTCGCGCACGACGCGTCGTCGGAAGCTTGCTGGGTGGCCGCCGCCGAGCCGGTGCAGCTCGAGCGGTCACCGTGGAGCAGGTGGTCCGGAGCAACGACGACCTGCCCGGCCTTGGCGAGGCTGTTCGCGACGGCGAGCACGTCGTTGCGCCAACGCGTGATGTCGTGACCGAAGATGGTGACGGGGTATCCGCCGGCCGGCGCTGGGGTCTTGGGAATGGCGATCACGAGATTGACCGGCTTCGGCTGCGGATTGGCGGGATCGAGCGTTCCGCCCGTTCCCGTCACCGCAACCGGCGTCACCATCGTCGCCGAGAAGAACTTCGCAATTCCGTCGATGGGAATCGTTCCGCCTGCCGCGGCCGTGTACTGGGCCGTGGCATCCGCGACCGTCAGAGGCGAATCGGGGAGGCCAGGAACCTGTCCGGGGTAGGCGGCAAGCTGAACGAGGGTCGAGGCCTCCGACTGCGTGGTGAACGGGAACGCGAGTGCCACGTTCGAACGCGGCAGGCCATTGGCCTCCAGCGCGTCGAACGCTGGCTTGAGCGCTGCGCGTAGCGGCTCGAGCTGATTGGCTTGCGCGTCGGTGAGAACGTTGACCGCCGAGTGACCGTTCACCACGAGCGGCGTGCTCGAACGCACGAGCGCAAACACGGGAGTGGCAATGACCGGCTTGCCCGTCGTGTCGGTGACGGCGCTGGTGACGTATCCGAAGTAGGTCGTCATCTCGTCCAGCGGAGCGTTCAGACTCCACTGGAGCTGCTGAGGCGAATTCGGTGTATTGCCCGACGAATCTTTGCTCGAAAGGCAGTTCAGACACGGCGTGAACTTCGGATCCGTCTGCTCGGCGGCCGGCGCAGCCGACCCGAGCTTGACGAGACCGACGCTCAGCGCGTTGAGGCTGGCTGCGTCGATCGTCGCCTGCATCGCCGCCCCGAGCGTTTCGGAGTTCTCGCTGATGGGCGCGACGACGGTGGAGAATCCGTCGAGCGTATTGAGCCCACAGTAGATCTGCAGAGTCGGGTCGCTCGTCTGGCAGTCGGCCGCAGTGAGCGGCGCGCCGGTGTGTGGGTTCGGCAACGCGACTTTGCCGTTCGAGCGAACGATGTCGTTGGGAAACGGGATGACGTTGTTCGCTGGGTCGAACGTCATCTCGCCGTTGTCGACGATCGAGAACGTCCAGATGATGGGCACGTCGGAGCGCGGAATCCCCTTGGCCTCGAGACCGTCGAGAAGTGGCGCGAAGCCTCGACGGATCTGTTCGAGCTGGATCGCCTTCGCCGTCTGGTCGGCGAGCTGCGCAGCGGGATCGGAGAGGTTCGAGGGAATGACGTCGACCGTCGGCATGCAGTTCGTCTTGAGGTCCGGACAGGTGACGAGCGGCGTGGTCCCCGAGACGAGCGTCCACGTAGGCGAGCCGATGACGGGGTCACCGTTCGCGCCCTTCATCCCGTTCGGGCCGGCGATGAACGCGATGGCGTAGGTATGCGCGCGGGTCCATCCACCAGCCGGAGGGGGAATCACGACTGCGCGATTCGCAAGGACGGGAGCGAGAGGCACCGCCGCTGCGCCGGCCGTGAGGTCGAATCCGAGAACGGTCTGCGGATTGACGGTCGCTGGCGCGAGATCACCGGTCACGAGTGCCTGGCCGTTGCTCTCCTGAGGGAAGCCCGTCAGCGTGCCGAGGTAGTTCGTATTGAACTCGGTCTGGGCCGGCGTGTCCGTCGGCGACGGAGGCACGACGATCTTTCCTGTCGTCGGACTCTTGGCGAGATCGTTCGGCTGAGGAACCACCGGCACCTTCGCGCCTGGATCGAACTCGACGACGATTCCCACATTGGGAGGCGGCGACAGATCGATGTCCGGAGTACATGCCGCGAGGAGAAGGAGGACCGGTACGAGCTTCTTCACTACGACACCTTCCGTTGTGTCCCGTTGGTCGGGCCGTGCGTTGGTCGAACAGCTCCCGTCAAACTTGGTCTACACATCACGTGCGCGTGTTGCACTGCGTCTAGTAACCGCGTCGTGTGACGAGTGATGGCCAACCGCACGAGCGCCCCTTTCCGATCGATCGATTGACGCGGATATGGCCGTTCGATCTCCCTTCGATAGGAAGGAAGCGCCGTGTCATTTCACGTTACCTCCGTCGTTCCAGGGAGGTTTGCACGCCTCCGAGCTCCGTCGTCCGACAGCCGAAAGTGGCTATTTTTCAGACTGTTCGCACGGGCGTCGGCCAGCGCCGATGGTCATGACGCGCCGAAGGAGTCGACGCCCCCCGTTGCGCGTACGTCGGCGCCGAACTCATCGGTCACTGCGGAGGCGACGGCGTCGTCGCCTGTTCGGAACCGCCTGTCGATTTATCCGACCTACCCGGGATGAATGGCGCATCGATCGTCGCCCGCGCTACCAGTTCCGCGTGCGCGTCGGAGGCCAATTATCGGGCGGGTAGCCGATGGCGTCAGGAGGTTCGAGCGTCGGGAAGTTCCCTTGCGCATTCCACGGATCGAGGAAGTACGACCCCGGCAAGTCCCGTTGCGGAGGCGACGGTGCCGGCTGCGCGATCACGCGTTCGAACGACGTACGCTCGGTGAGCGGCTGCCCTCCGGTGCGAACGGTCCAGATGGCGCTGAACTTCGGAAGCTCGGTCACCTTCTGCTGGTCGGCCGGCAATGGGAAGTAGAGATCGATCGATTGCGTCATTCCCGGAGCGATGGCCACCGTCGGCGCGTAGGCACCGTTGCTTCCGAGCGCAGCGACGATGGGCTGCCTCTTCTCGAGCTCGAGGCGCTGCTCGGAGCCATCCACGGTCCAGGTCTGCCCGCTGCGATTCGTCACGGTCATACGCAAGTGCGCAGCACGAATCCCCGCAACGTCGGCCACGCCCGGCGAAGGGATGGTGGTGATGCCGACGGCTCCGAGCCTCACGTCACCCTGCCCCGAGCCCGGCACCTTGTAGTCGACCGACGGAACGCCAGGCATCACCCCGCTCGTGGTTGCCACGGGCGCGTACTCGTAACGCGTGGGAGCGCACGCGACGAAGGCGAGCGACGCGAACGAAAACAGCGCAACGAGACCTCGGCGCACGGCATCCTCCAGGCGAGGAGTTCTCCCCGCCCTGGGCGCAAACGACGTGCCGCGCGAACCGACTCAGCTCTGGACGCCGAGCGCGGCCGAGATGCGCTTGACCATCTGTGCTTCGAGAGGCGACAGCCGCCCATCGCTCGAGGCCGCGTCGACGAGCTGCCCGACGAGCTCTTGCTTCTCCTCGTTCGAGAGCCCCACGAGCGCCTGCTCGGCGTCGTCCCACCCGTCGAGGTTCAGCACGCGACGTCGTTCGTCCGGCGACAGCCCCATGCGATTCATGGCTCCGTCGAGGAAGCCACGTTCGTTCTCGGTCATGATGCCGTCGGCAACGAGGACCTTCGTGAGGAGCAGGCACTTCGCGGTGCGGGTGTCCATGCCCCTACGCTACAGCAAAATCGGCGGCGTCGAGCGCATCGCGCACCCCACGCAGAGCCGGCTCACACGGGCTTTTCAGGGACGCGCGTTCGTGAGCGACCAGGCGGCGACGAAAATCGAGGCCCATCCGACGAGAAACGCGAGCCCGCCGAGGGGCGTCACCGCGCCGAGCCAGCGGAGGCCCGTGAGCGTCATGAGGTAGAGGCTTCCCGAAAAGAGAAGCACGCCGGCCAAGAAGGCAATGGCGGCCACGGTCACCGCGGTCGACGAGGACCGCGAGGCGAGGTACGCGACGAGCCCCAAAGCCAACGCATGGATGGCCTGGTAGTGAGCGCCGGTGTTCCACCACTCGAGGCGCTGGACGCCATCGGCCAAGGGAGCAAGCCGCGCTTTCAGCCCGTGAGCCCCGAACGCACCGAGGGCGACGGCCAGGAATCCAACCGTACCGGAAGCGAGAAGCGCGAACCGTTCCATCGGCCGGCACGATGGAGGCAACGTCTCCCCACGGCAAGCAGGACAGTACTCATTTCTACCCCTTTTGTATCGGACTGACGTGGCATGGTCCTGTGCTCGAAAAGGCCGAAAAAAGCCCGTGCGGCCGTGGTACACCGCAACGTGAGTGAGTACCGCTTCCTGCCGCCTGCCGGCTCGCGCGCGCCGGGCTCGCCCCCGCCCGCGACGTGCCGGGATGCCAAGCGTCCACGCCATCGCGCTCGCACTCTTCGTCCTGTCGACGTGGTTCTGTACGTCCGATGCAGCGGCCGATCCGAAGCGTGAGCAGCAAGACTATGGCGGCCCCGAAAAGGGCACGACCGTCGGCGACGTGGCCGTGTGGCCGCCTCGCGTGGTGCTCTTCCCCCTCTGGTTGGTGAGCGAGTACGTCCTACGCAAGCCGATCGGCGCACTCGTCGTCGTGGCGGAGCGCGAGCAGTGGTCGCAGACCGTCATCGACTTCTTCACGTTCGGTGAACGACGCCAGTTTCAGATCTATCCCTCGGCACTCTTCGACTTCGGACTGAAGCCCAGCGTCGGCTTCAATGCTTCGTGGAAGTACTTCCTCGCCGATCCGAACACGATCCGTCTCCACTTCGGCACGTGGGGTCCCGACTGGATCGCGGTGCGCGCCGTCGACAGCTACGAGATCGGCAAGCACGAGTCGCTCTTCGTCGACGCCAACTTCTGGCGCCGCAAGGACAACCCCTTCTACGGCATGGGCCCGAGCGCCGGAACCAAGCGCTTCCGCTACCAGTCGCAGACGGCCGAAGCGAGCCTCGGCTACCAGAACCAGTATTGGCGAGAGAGCACGCTCGAGGTGCGCTCCGGCTTCCGCCACCTCGAGTTCGGTAACGGCACCTGCTGCGACGATCCTTCAATCCAGACGGGTGTTGCCGAGGGCGAGGTCGCTCCCCCGCCAGGCCTCGGCCAGGGCTACAACGCGGCGTTCTCCCGTGTCGCCGCCACCTTCGACACTCGCAAGCCGAAGCCCCAAGAGGGCAGCGGCATCCGCCTCGCCGCCCACGGTGAAGGCGTGTTCGCCCCTGACGGCGCCCAGCGACGCGCCTGGATCAACTACGGCGGCTCGGTCGGCGCCGCCCTCGACATGACGGGCACCGAGCGCGTCATCGCCGTCAACGTGAACGCCGAGCTCAACGACCCGCTCCAGGGAACCACGCCGTTCACCGATCAGATCTCACTCGGCGGCGACAACTTGATGCGCGGCTACCTTCGGAACCGCCTCATCGACCGGAGCTCTCTCGTCGCGAGCCTCCGCTACACGTGGCCGGTCTGGGTTTACCTGGACGGCGTCATCCAGACCGACGTGGGCAACGTGTTCGGCGCCCACTTCGACGGTTTCGATCCTGGCTTGCTGCGCCTCAGCTCGGGCATCGGCGTTCGCTCGAACGGCGAGCGTGACTCTGCCTTCGAACTCCTCGTCGCCGCGGGAACGGATCCGTTCGACAGCGGCTTCCACGTGAGCTCCTTCCGTCTCGTCGTGGGGTCCCATCATGGCTTCTGACCGCGCTTCTGACCGCGCTTCTGACCGTCGAAAGGGCCGCGTGCCGGCGCGTCTCCTTCTCGCGGGCGCCACGGTGAGTCTCCTCGCGTGCGCCCACGACGATCCGCGTCGCTTCAAGCTCGCCGCACCGGTGCTTCGCGATCAGGATCTCGACTTCGTGTCGGTGCCGTGCCGCCCTGATCCTTCCAAGAAGGATCCGAACCGCATCGCCTGCGCGCCCAAGGACTACGAGTCTTCGTTCGCGTGGGATGGCGCGGACAACACCATCTTCCGTCCGGTCTCCAAGTTCTTCCAGGTCACCCCGGGCGGCGAGGCCGTCAACGTGAACGCGTTCGACGAAGTGCCCGATTCGAGCTGGTTCGAGAACCGCATCGGCGCGCGCGACATCGATCCCGAAGAGGCGGCGCGTGGCTATTGCCCCGCCGGCACGGAGCTCACCGACGATCCGCCCGACGGCTCGTGGTACGTCGATCACGGCAAGGACAACGGCGCCAACCCCGGCTTCCGCGTCGTCGTGAAGGGCACGAAGTTCATGCTCAAGACGGACGACATCCAAGTCGAGCGTGCAACCGCCGCCACCGCAATTGCTTCGCGCCTGTACTACGCCGCGGGTTGGTGGGCGCCCTGCGACGCCGTCGTCTACTTCAAGCGCACGGCGCTCAAGCTCGCGCCCGGCTTGACGGTCAAAGCGAACGTCGGCCCGGCTCGCCCCTTCGACGAAGAGGCGCTCACCGCCGTGCTCGCGCGAACGGGGCGCCGAGGTGAGCTCTATCGCGCGACGGCCTCGCGATGGCTCCCCGGGCGCACGCTCGGCCCCTTCACCTATGCGGGTGTTCGCGACGACGATCCCTCCGACGTCATTCCCCACGAAGACCGCCGTGACCTGCGCGGCGCACGCGTGATTGCCGCGTGGCTCAACCACTTCGACGCCCGCGAGCAGAACACGATGTCGACGTGGATGCCCGAGAATCCCGACAACCCGAAGAGCCAGGGCTACGTTCGCCACTGGTACATCGACCTCGGTGACTGCTTCGGCAGCGAGTGGGACATCGACGCGTTCTCACGCCGCCTCGGTCATACCTTCGTCCTCGACTTCGGCCACATCTCCGAAGATTTCATCACGCTCGGCGCCAAAAAGCGCCCGTGGGAAACCTCGCAACGCACGCCGGGCGCCGAAATCTTCGGATACTTCAATTCCTACGATTTCGATCCGCACGCGTGGAAGAGCGAATACCCGAATCCCGCGTTCGGTCGCATGACCGAGCACGACGCCGCCTGGGCGGCCCGCATCATCGCGCGCTTCACACCGGAGCACGTCGCGGCCGCCGTGCGCGTCGGCAACTTCACGAATCCGGCGCACACCGAGTGGCTGACGAAGGTTCTCATCGAGCGTCAGCGACTCATTCTCCGCCGCTATTTCTCGAAGCTCTCACCCATCACCGACGTGAGCGTCGAAGGCAAATCGATCTGCGCTGTCGACCTCGCGCGTCGCACCGGTGTTCTCCCGGCCGACTCCTTCAAGTACTCCGGAATGGTCTCGCGTGTCGGCAATGCGCCTTCGCCGATTCCGGTCACGCCCGAAGCGAACGGGCGCGTGTGCTTCCCGCTGCCGTCGATGATTCCGAACGAAGGCCCCCCCGACGGCGGCCCAGAACGTTACGTGGTCGTGAAGATCAAGAACGGCACGGGCTCCGGCGCACTCGTTCTCCACCTCTACGATCTCGGTCCTACGCGAGGCATGCGTCTCGCCGGCATCGAACGCGAGTGACGGCGCGAGGTCGAATGGTTCACGACGCCAGGAAACGGTAGGATGCGCGTCGATGGAGATCTTCCTGCTCCGCACATCGCTCACCGCCGACGACTCGCGATCCGCTTCGAGCGCGACGAACGAGTCTCATCGCTACCTCTCGCTCGAAGGCCGCCAGCTGGTGCGCGCGATTGGCAACAAGCTCCGCTTGTCGGACGAGCCCAACTTCGACCGCATCATGACCGCTCCGAATCCGGCGGCGGTGCAGACGTCGGAGCTCTTCGCGGATCGCGTCGACTACGTAGGCGCCATCGAGGTACTTCCCTCACTCGCCACCGGCGTTCCGCCGCAAGTCGCCGCGCCGCTCGTGCTGTCGCGCGGCAACACCGTACTGGTCGTCGCCGACGAGCCCGTGCTCTCCACGCTCGGAGCTTTCCTCATCGGCCGAACGACATTTCCTCCGCTCGTGCACGCGCAGGTATCGGTCATTCGTGATCGCCAGCCCGCCTGGTTCCTTCGTCCCGGCGAAATCGGACGCGCCCCGCTCCTCGTGGCCGCGGCCAACGCATGACGGCGAGTCACTCGCGCTCGCGCCAAACGCGTGAGCTTGTCCGCTTACCGTAAGCGAGACAAGAAGGCCCAGAGCGCATCCGGCCATTGTCCGCGGGGCGTCACGGCACCATGCTCCGCACATGACGCAGGCGCCTTCGCGTACGGCTCTCCTCGACGATCCCCAGCTTCGTCCGTTCCTTCCGCTGCTCTTCATCGCGTGGTCGGACGGAGATCTGGAGCCCGCGGAGTTCGCGGCGTTCGAAGATCACATCAAGGAGATGCCGTGGCTGCGCCCTGCTGCGCGCATCGCGCTCCAGGCCTGGCTCGATCCGAAGCAGCCTCCGTCGCACAAGGAGATGGACACGCTCTTCGAGACCATCGGCAAGGTCGCCTCGAACCTTGACGTCGATCACCAGCGTGACCTCGTCGAGCTCGGGATGTCGTTCGCGCCGATGGGCACGCCGAGCGACGACATCCGACGCGCACTCGTGCAGCTCGAAGAGGCCATTTGCGGTTCACTCGGACCGGCCGAGCCACTGCTTCGTCGCGTGCGTGCAGGGCGTGAACTCGGGCAGGAAGTGACGGCCAGCGGCGTGAGCGTTCCACCGCCGTTCGACGTCGCAACGATGCGCGCCGTGCTCGACGGCGACCAAGCCAAGGTGCGGGACGAAGTCCGCAGGTTCCTCGACGATCCCGAGAAGCGGGCCTACGGCCTACCGGTGAAGGACTACCGCGCCAAGGTCGCCGGATGGCTCGAGGCT
Organism: Labilithrix luteola; assembly: GCF_001263205.1. Taxonomy (GTDB): domain Bacteria; phylum Myxococcota_A; class Polyangia; order Polyangiales; family Polyangiaceae; genus Labilithrix; species Labilithrix luteola. The sequence goes on along the minus strand of NZ_CP012333.1, from coordinate 5,740,060 downwards.
CTCGCCGACGCCGGCCTCGGCACGCGCGCGTACCCCGGCGTGACGAGCGAGGAGAAGGATCTGAACGCATTCGTCGCCACGTTCGAGACGCTCGCCATGGGCGATCTCTCGCTCCTCGTGCGCTTCGGCGTGCAGTTCGGCCTCTTCGGCGGAAGCATCTTCTTCCTCGGCACCGACGCCCAACGTCGCGAGCATCTGGCGCGCATCGCCCGCCTGGAGTTGCCGGGCTGCTTCGCCATGAGCGAGGTCGGTCACGGCTCCGACGTGCAGAGCCTGGAGACGGAAGCTCATTGGGACGCCGCGACGCGCACCTTCGTCATCCATACGCCGAGCGAATCGTCCCGCAAGGACTGGGTCGGTGGGGCCGCGCAGCACGCACGGATGGCCACCGTCTTCGCGAACCTCACCGTCGGGTCCGAAAAGCAGGGCATCCACGCGTTTCTCGTTCCCATCCGTGACGCCGAGGGAGAGCTCCTCCCCAACGTGCGCGCAGGCGACTCGGGCCACAAGATGGGCCTCAACGGCGTCGACAACGGACGCTTGTGGTTCGACCACGTGCGCGTGCCCGAGAGCGCAATGCTCGGTCGCTTCGCCCGCATGACCGAAGATGGGCGCTACGAGAGCCCCATCGACAATCCGAAGAGGCGCTTCTTCACGATGCTCGGCACGCTCGTCGGCGGTCGCGTCTCGGTGGCCTCGGCTTCGGTCACGGCCGCGAAGGTCGGCCTTGCCATCGCCGTCCGCTACGCCACCGCGCGCCGGCAATTCGGCTCCGATGACGGCGTCGAGATGCCCCTTCTCGCCTATCCCACGCATCAGCGACGACTGCTTCCGAAGCTCGCGACGACCTACGTGCTCTCCTTCGCGGTGGCCGGCCTGAGGAGGCGCTTCGCAAGTGACCAACGCGCATCGCTCGAAGCGAGTGCGCGGGGCGACCGCACGATCCCCGACACGCGGGAGACCGAAGCGTTCGCGGCTGCACTCAAGGCGCTCGCGAGCTGGCACGGCGTCGAGACCGTCGAGCAATGCCGACAAGCATGCGGAGGTCAGGGCTATCTCTCGGTCAACCGCTTGCCCGAGCTGCGCGCCGACGTCGACGTGTTCACCACCTTCGAGGGCGACAATACGGTGCTCTTGCAGCTCGTTGCCAAGAGCCTCCTCGCCGGCTTCAAAAAGCGATTCGAGAGCAATGCACTCGCGGGCGTCGTGCGCCAGGTCATGAGCAAAGCGCACACCGCGGTGACCGAGAAGAACGTCATCGTCGTGCGCCGAACGGACAGCGAGCACCTGCGAGATCGAGGTTTCCATCTCGCCGCGCTTCGTTATCGCGAAGAGCGGCTCCTCGAGACCGTATCGGGGCGGCTCCGCAAGCGCCTCGCGGCGAAGAAGGATCCGCAGGAGGCGATGCTCGACGTGCAAGAGCACCTCGTGGCGCTCGCGCTGGCCCACGCGGACCGCATCGCCCTCTCCTGGTTCGACGAAGGCGCGACATCGTGCCAAGACGACGCGCTACGGGGCTGGCTCGACAAGCTTGGCGCGCTCCACGCGCTCACGCTCTTGCGTCGCGATGCGACCTTCTACATCCAAGAAGGTTATTTCGACAGTCACAAGGAGAGCGCGATGCGCGAGGAGACCGAACGTCTCATGAAGGAGCTCACACCGGCGGCGGTGGCTCTCGTGGATGCGTTCGGTATTCCCGATGCTACCCTCGCCGCGCCGATTGCCTTCATGGATCCGGCCCATCCACGGTGGCCCTGAGCCACAAAACGCAGGGACGGAAGCACCGTGAGTGGCGCTTCCGTCCGCGTGCTCGACCTCTACCGAGATCGCGTGCTTATTTGATGCTCGGCAGCGGCGCGTCGTTGATGGGACGGAGTCCCGTGCCGCCGACGTAGCCGTAGCTCGCGTCCTGGCCCATGCCCCAGACAGTGAGGCCGAACGGACCGTCGCTCGTGGCTTCCTGACGGCCGTAGCCGCAGTCACCCGTCGAGACGAAGCCGTCCGTCAGCTGCACCCAGGCGAACTCGTACTCACCGCTCGAGCCGAGGGGCTGCCAACCGGTGATGTTGCCGCCGCACGAGAGCTCGACATCCTTGAAGCCCAGCGCGGTCTTGCGGCGGACGACGGTGAGAACCGTCAACGGGTAGGTGAAGTCCGTGAAGAACACGTAGTGGTCGAGGAACTGGTCGGCCGGCGGGACGTTGACGTAGTCCGGGTCGCCCGTGGTGCACGTCTGATACCCGGTGAGCATGTTGTACTTCGGGTTGCCGTTGCAATACGTCGATCCGGTCATGTAGACGTTGACGTGGATCGGGTGCTTGCTGTCCTGAGTCTTCACGGTGAAGACCTGGTCGGTGAGGAAGTTCACCGACTGACCCGCGTTGAGCGTCTCGGGCGCGTTCAGCGGGCGCGAGGGCTCGTACGTGAGCTTCGTTCCGTCGGTCGCAGCGACGATCGTATAGGGCACGATCTCCTGGAAGTTCGAGGAGAACGTCTTGTTGCGTCCCTTGAAGGGCACGACAGCGTATTCCGTTCCCCACTGCGCGGTCGGGGGAATCTGCTGCTGGAGCGTATCGCAGTAAGGAGTCGGCAACTCGGTGCACTCGGCGCCACCGAAGACGCCGACGGGCTTGCTCGTCTCGATCGGGCTGCCGGTCGTCGCCTGCTGAGTGAACTGGAGAACCTGGCCTCGGTTGAGCGTCCAAGTCTGCGTCACGCCCGTCGTTGCACCAACCACATCCTGTCCGGCGGCGATTTCCACCGTCGGCCGCATGTGAACCTCGGTATTGTCCTCATTGGCAATGATCTGGAGCGTTCTCCGACGTCCGGTATTGCCAAAATCGAACGGACTGACCGCGATGTAGTTCTTTTCCCACGACGAGACAGGGAGAAGAAGCGTGGACGACGGGAAGTGCGAGTCGGCGCCACCGTACGGATAGATCGAATACGCGGCAATGGGCGCGTCGGCCTTGAGGTGGAAGGCCGTCGTCTTGCTGGTGCCGTGACGCATCGGATCGACCGTCATGGCCGGCGTGATCCCGACGGGACAGAGCGCGCTCTCGGAATTGAGCTTGATCGCGGAGTGGGCGAGGAAGATGACCGCGACTTGGCCGACCGGGAGCGGCCCCTTCAGCAGCGTGTAGACCGGATTGTTGTCGACGCGCTCGATCGTGTAGATCGAATTCGAGATATCGAGCGGACCGTTGCCGTATTCGGCAGAGATGGTCACTGGCCGATCCCACGTATTGGCCAGTTCGGCCGCCAAACACGACCCCTTGCCGCTCGAGCTGGTGTCCGGCGCGATCGTCCAGAAGTCACAACCGACCGAGCCCTTGCTGATGGCAGCGGCGGTGCAGGCGTCGACGCACACGCCGTCGCCGCATCCCTTGTCGGCACCGCAGGTCTCGATGGCCTTTTCCTGGTCGCCACAGCCGTCGATGACCTGCTTCAGATCGCGTGAGCAGTGCCTGCACTTCTGCTCCGTAGGCGTGGGGGGAGGAGGCGCCGATGCGTCCTCTGCGGGAAGGATGGCGGGGGCAGGGTCTTCCCCGAACGTGGTGCTGTTGGTCGAACAGGCCACGGCGACGATGGCCGCGGCGGCTCCCGACAGGAGCATCGTAGAGTAGCGAAGCGTTGCGCTGTTCATCCGAGTTCGACCTTTCTAGAAACCGACCGGGACCGGCGTAGCGTGGGGCTGGACGTCCCTCGACCCCTGACCGAGCTCGCCCTTCTCGTTGCTGCCCCAGCAGACGACGCTTCCGCCCTGCACGAGGGCACAAACCGTCTTGCTCGAAGCCGCGACCTGGACCGCGTGCCCCTTGAAGAACTCCGTCTCGCGGAAGCTCATCGACCACTTCTCGGCCACGTCCTTGCTGAGTGCACCGCGCGTGTTGTCACCCGCGCATTGCACCTTGCCGTCGGTCATTCGGAGGCAGGTGATCTCGCCGGCTGCCGCAACCTGCTGCGGCCAACCAGTATCGCTGTTCACCTTCGCGAGCGCCGGACTCACGACGGCATCGGGGAGGCCCGTGCCGACCGCGCCGTACAAGCTCTGGCCCCAGCAGTAGACCTGTCCGTGCACAATCGCACAGGTGTGAGCCATGCCCTGCTGAGCGGGACAGAGCGGGGGGCCATTGGGGCACGGCGGTGAGTACAACGACGTCGACGAGATCCCGAAGCTCGTCACCGGGCCGGCGAGAAGAGGGTATGGGATCGGGTCGGGGGTAATCGACGCGATGCGTCCCGCCGCGGAGCCTTCCTTGCCGGCTGCACTTCCCCACTGGAGGAGCGCACCGGTGTCGGTCACGCCGAAGCCGGTGTTCGTTCCCACGGCCGTGCGAACGACGTGGCCGAACGTTCCGAACTCCGCCTGCGCGGGAGCGCCCACGGTCGTGGGAAACGCACGTGCGAGCTCGCGCTGGGAGTTGTCACCCCAACACCAGGTCTCGCCACTTTCGAGAAGCGCGCACGCACTCCGAATGCCAACGTCGACGCGTTTGGCGGGACTCGTCAGTGCGGGTACGGGAGCAGGCGTCGGGTGCGCGAGCGTGTCGGTCGCGGCGCCCGCGTCGCCCGGCACGGTGGAGAGACCGAGCTGCGCCTTGTCGTTGGCGCCCCAGCAAGAGACGCCGCCATCGGAGACGAGCGCGCACGTCGTCTGGCCGCCAGCGCTGATGTCCGTGACGTCGGCAAGGCCGGTGACCGTCGGAATCGGATACCCCGTTCCGCTGTCGGGGCCGCCATCGGAGACGCCGCCGTCGGGGACGAGGATGCCCGCGTCGGCGACACCGAGGTTGCCCTTGGCGTTGTCACCCCAGCAGCGGATGGCGCCGTCGTGCATGCGAGCGCAGAAGTGGTTTTCGCCGGCGACGATCTGCTGCACGCAGGGCGTGACGGAGCAGTTGACCGCTTCGGGCGTCGGATCGAACGGCGGTCGGGGGTCGGGGTTGCCTGCGTCGGCGTCTTCCTCGCCTCCGTCTCCGCCATCCGAGGATTGCGAGGGCGACGCCGAATCCGGCGTGGTGGCGGGCGGCGGGCTCTCCGCGTCCGGCTCGTCCGTGGAGAACGTGTCGCGCGTCTCGTCCGAGCCCGAACATGCGATTGCGGCCGCGGCCAGGCACGCGCCCGCGAAGAGGAAGAGCGACGTTTCACGAATACGAAATCTCATCATCGCTCCTCAGGGCTTGTTGGCCGTGGTCTTGTGGATGGCGAGCTCATCGCCAACGGCCCAGAAGTCGTGGCTGCTGGTTCCCCAGATCGCGTAGAACGTCTTCGAGAGCGGCGCGCTCGTCACCATGACGGAGGCTTGCAGCCACGTCGTTCCATCCCAGTGCTGCATGTGACCGTAGGAGCCGATTTCCCACGCGTCGTTCCCGGCCGCTCCCCAAACGCCAGTCGCGGCCGGGTCCCACGAGTACTGCGTGGAGGCGGTCCACTTGTAGGTCTGCCCATTGTCGGCGGTCGTTCCGAGCCAGCGGAAACGCCCGCTACCGAAGGCAGAGTTTCCAATCAGCCAAAGCGAGCCGTCGTTGTTGACGGATGCGGCGATGAAGGTCGCCGGGTAGGGCGGAGCGTCCGGAACCGCGGTCGGGATGTCTTCGGTAATCCACGTGGAGCCGCCGGGCGCCCGGCGAACGACGGTCCCCGTCTTGGCGGAGCCGCGGTACATGCCCGTCGTGCTGTTGAAGCTCGAAGAGCCGACGAGCACCACGCCTCCGCCCGGAGTTACCGACACGCGGGTGTACATGTTGGGGAGCGCCGCAAGGTCGGCGTCCGCCGTCCAGACCGGAGCCCCGGTATCGTCGAGCGTACCGTCGAAGTGGAGCGCTCGCCCCGTCGAGACGTAGGGGTATCCGACCTGCTTTCCGCCGACGGCCCAAACGTCCGTTGGGCTCGAGCCTCCCACGTACTTGATGACGAGCGTCGCATCGCCTGGAAACGTGACTGGTGCGAACGTGAGCGCTGCCGGGTTGGCCCCCGTACCGTGGTAGACGGCGCCAGCGGCGTTGACGACCCACACGTCCGTGGGGCTCGTTCCCGAGATTGCCGTCAAGTTGCCGAGCCCGGTCGCCTGAACGTTCCAGGCGTTTCCGTCCCAACGAAGGACGTCGCCGCTGGTGCTGATCGTCCAGACGACGCCGTGACCATCGCCCCAAACGCCACGCAGGTTCTCGCCCGCGGGCACGGTGCTGTAACAGAAGTTGTCGTTCGAGCACGTACGAGGGGCGGCGTCGAAGTCGGCGTCGGCGTCGCTGCCCGCGTCGGTGCTCGCCTCGTCGACGCTCGAGTCGTTGGCGTCGGGCGAAGCGGCCTCCGGCACGACGGTGGACGGACTCCCGCTGTCTTCACCCGTGGTCGACGGCGTTCCGTCGCCAGCCGTCGTGTCCGAACTCGAGCAGGCAACGAGTGTCGCCGTTACCGAACTGGCGAGGAGAACGAAAACAGGAAGGGCGCTCTTGGCCTTTCCGAAATTCACGAAGTGGCTCATCGACCACCTCCCTGCGCGCCGACCTTCGGGCCGGTGTAATGAAGCGTGATGGCGTCGCCGACAATCCAGACGTCGTTCGCGGAGCTGCCCCAGATTCCGTAGAGATTCGGTTTGCGGCCGATCGGGAATTGAGCGCTGACGCTTCGGAACGAGGTGCCGTCGTAGTGGAGGATCGTGCCGGCGTCGCCGATGAACCAGATGTCGTTCGGGCCCGAGCCCCAGACACCGTGGAGGTTCAGCGTCGTCGGAACGGCGATGGGCACCCAACGTCCGTCGCTCGGCGTCTTGTGTCGAACGGTGCCGGCGCCGCCGACGACCCAGACGTCGCTCGCGGAGCTGCCCCAGATGGCGTCGAGGACGACGTTGGCCTGGCTGTCGATGGGAGTCCACACGAGCGGGTCGACGAAGCCCGCGTCGACGCTGGCGTCAGGCGGGTTCGGGTTCGGGACGCCGTGCATGATCTTGGCGCGCTCGTACTGCGTCGCGCCCGTGCTGTTGTCGGCGATCATCCAGTAGTCCGACGGAGAGCTCGCCCAGAAACCGCGAACGTAGAAGGCAGCGCCCGCGACGCTCTGCCAACCGACGCCTCCGTCATCGAGGTCCTTTCGGAGGAACATGTCGCCCGAGTAGCTGCCCATGTTCGGGAGGTTGTGCGAACGGGCGCCGATGCGAACGTCGGAGGCCGACGTTCCGTAGATGGCGTAGGCGGGACACTTGTAGGCGCCCGCGGCGGGCGTCGGCATCGACGTCCACGTGGTGCCCGAGGTCGAATAGCCGGTCGTGTGGAGAACCGTCTCCGAATCGCTGAGCGTGTAGACGTCGTTCGGTCCGCTCCCCCAGACGGTCAGGAACGTGTTCTTCACCCCCGTGGGAACGAGGCTCCACTGGCTGCCGTCGTAGTGTGTGACGGCACCGCCCGAGCCAACGGCCCAGACGTCGTTCTTGCTCGAGCCCCAGACGGCCTTGAGGATGTAGAGCGGATTGACCTTCGAATCGACTCCGCACCACTCGACCTCGTCACACGTGACGACGTGCGTGTTGCAGGTCGGATCGGCGGCGTCGCAGTCGCCCGCATCGACGAGCGGGTTCTCCTCGTCGCCGGAATCGACCTCCTCCTTCGGAGGGGTACTGGCCTCCTCCAAGATGGTGGCGTCGGGCCGAAGCGCGCTCTCGGACGCGTTCTCGGTGGTTGCGCAGCTCGCGAAGGCAGCGATCAAGCCGCCGAGCGACGTCAATGTGGTGAGCGCAATACCGCGAGCCATCCACGTACGGCGAATCGTCTTCATTTGGTCTGCACTCCCGCATCGCACTCGACCATCAGGCATTTGCCGTCGATGCACGGTTGGCCTTCGCCGTAGTTACAGCTCGTTCCGCACGCACCGCAGTTCGCGGGGTGAACTCGCAAATCGACCTCGCAGCCGTCCGCGGGGTTGCCGTTGCAATCGGCGAAGTTCGGGAGGCACTCGAGAACGCAGATGCCCTTCTTGCAGTTGTTCACCGTATTGCCGACGAGCGGCGTGATGCAGGATTGTCCGCACCCTCCGCAGTTCGACTTGTCGCTGAGGAGATCGACGCACTTGTCCCCGCACGCCGTCAGGCCAGACTTCGCGCAGGTGTCGTAACACTGCGGGCCGAAGCCGACGTCCTTGCACTCTTGATCGGCGCCGCACTTCGCGCCGCAAGAACCGCAGTTGTTCGGGTCGGTCTTGACGTTGGTTTCACAACCGTCGGACGCGCATCCGAGATTCGTGTCTTGGTTGCAGTCGGCGAATCCGCTCTTGCACTTGAGCTTCCCACACTCGCTGTCCGCGCAACCGTAAGCCGTATTTGCCGGCATGGGGCTACAGGCGGGCGTCGGATTCGTGCATACGTTACCGCACGCACCGCAATTGGAATCGTCGTTGCGCGGGTCGGTGCACCTGCCGTTGCAGTCGGTCTTGCCATTCGAGCAACCGCACTTGCCGCTGATGCAGTGCACTCCGGGCGCGCACTTGTTGCCACAAACGCCGCAATTGTTGACGTCCGACGTGACGTTGATTTCACAACCGTCGTCGAGCACGTTGTTGCAATTACGGTAGTCGTAAGTACCGCTGAAGTCCGACTTCGTCAGGCATTCGAACTGGCAGGCGCCCTTGACGCAACGGCCGGTCATGTTGATGGGGTCGTACCCACCGCACGAGACCCCGCAGGCACCGCAGTTGTTGTTGTCGTTCATCAGGTTCGTGCCGCACTTGAATGCGGCCGTCACCGCGCACGTGTCGTAGCCATCCGGGCATTCCGTCCCAAGGCACGCGAGAACCTTTGGCAGGGACACATCCACGTCCGCATCGCCACCATCCTCGGCCGGCGGCGGCGTGAATTTCGGAGGCTCTCCGGGCGCCGCCGCGTCGGTTTCGTCGACCGTCTCGTCGCCGAGGTCCACCTTCTTCGCACACGCCACGGCAAGGACCGCGAAGGCCGTGAGCCCGAGTGTTGCCAATCGTTTCTTGGTCGAGAACAAAGGGTACCTCCCCAGGAGCTGGCGGCCCGGGCGAGCGTCGTTGCGCCCATCGGTGGACGGCAACGGCGCGATGTTTCCTACGTGATGAAACCTTCGAGGCATTCACGACGTGACGTTCGCAACGTCGGTTCCGGACGGTTCCGGACGACGCTGAGCGACCGTCGACACCTCGTTACAACTCAAGGGATCGAGCGGAATTTTTTATGACAAAAAATGCACGGTGAAGAAAACTCGGGGAATACGTGGCTCGATGCCTATGAGAGCGGTCGCCAAAGAAGAACGCGAGCGCGAGCACGCACGAGGTGCACGGCGCGAGACCGCGAGAGCGCCACGCATCAGCTGTCATGCACGCGTGCGCCGACGCTCGCCGTGAGCGTCACGGAGCGACGCCGTATCGAGGCCGAATCCGAAGGACGCGTTCAGCGCGCGATGCTGGCGAAGAGCTCTTCCAGGCGAACGCGATGGCTCGAGGTCGGGTAGCGACGCTTGAACTCGTTCCAGCGCGACGTGGCTTCGTCGATGCGGTGGAGCTTCACGAGCGCCTCGATCTCCACGACCTCGCGCTCCTGCGTGAATCGCCCCGTCGCATACTGCGCGCGAAGCTTCTCGCAGAGTCCGAGGGCCTTGGCCGGATCGGCCGAGAGCGCGTCGTGCGCCTGCGCGAGGAGAGCGATCTCCTCCGTCTCCGAAGGAGCGGCGACTTCGCTGGGGCGCGGCGACGACTCCGCCGCCGGACGAGGAGCAAGCGCTGCGCGGACCGGCCCGCTCTTCGCTGGTGCGGGCGGCGCCGACGGCAGATCGTTGGCCGACATCGCCGGCATGTCCTCCGCAGGTGCGCGCGCCGATGCCAGTTCTCCCGTGAATTGGAGTGAACGCGGTGCGGTCGGAGCCCGACTCACCGTCCGCACGCTGGCCCCCTCACCTTCGTTCGATGAGTTCGCAACGGAACGCGTCGACGAAACCGTCGTGAAGAGGGTCACACTCGCGAGCGACACGGCGCCAATGCCGAAGAGAACGCGCTTCAGGCTCAGAAGACGAATGCCAGCGCGAAGTGCGGTTTCGGTCGTCGTCGATGCGCCTTGGGCAGCGGCCTTGCGCTCGAGACTCTCTCCGATTCGGCGAAGCCGCTCCGCATTGGACGGTGCTGCCTGCTCCGCACGAATCGCATGGCGAAGCAGCGAATCGAACTCGCTTGCCGAGTCGACGATGCGCGGCACTTGTTCCGACGCGCTCATGTCAGGCCCCCGCCGAAACGGCACGCGAACTGCCAAAGCAGCAAGGGCTGCTCGAGTTGCGTGGAAGCATGTCGTTGGGTCGGGCGGAACATCGAAACAGACCTCTGAGAATGCGAATGCGCGCTCTCGACGAATCTTGTGACGGGAAATGCATGGGCGAGTGAATTCCGCATTTCGTGCGTTCGCCCTTCATCGACGCCGTCGGCCGGTCTCCTGGCGGTGCATGGCGTCCGCCAGGATATTGCGAGCCGAGTGAAGGCGTGAGTACGCCGTTTGGATAGGACAGCCAACGGCCTTCGCAACGTCGGCCATCGGGAGCTCTTCGACCTCGTAGAGAACGAACACGGCACGTCGATCCTCGTCGAGCAGGCCGAGGAGCCGCTCGAGAGTTGCCCGCGCTTCGCTCTGCTGAGCCGCCTCTTCGGGATTCGCGTCGGCGCTCCGGAGGGAGGCGTCGACTTCGACGTTGCGTGAGCGCGGATACTTCTCGCGATGCTGGTTCGCCGTTCGTACGCAGATACGGTAGAGCCAGCCTTTGAGACGTCCTTGCTCTTCGTACGAGGAGAGAGACCGATGGACGGTGAGGAAGACCTCCTGGGTCAGATCATCGACGTCCGCAGAAGGCACACCGAGGCGCTGGAGTAGGCGCCATACGAAAGCGCCGTGCTCGCGAAAGATCTCCGCGACCGATGGAACGGGAACGGAGACCTCCTCGGCCGGGAGGCAAGAGACGACTGCCGGGTCTGCGGAGATGCTAGGGGCCACGTTGTGTGACTTCGATCCAATACAAAGGGGACGCGCCGGCCGGATTATTAGAAAAAGTGAACGGCCACGCCGACGGCCCCCTGAACGGCGATCGGCGCGGGCTGGAGGAGGGTTGCCTCCTGCCCGTCGCGGTTTCGAAATGTGAAGAGATCTCGCTGCAAAACGGCCGCGACGTTGGCGGCGACGAGCGGCTCGACGAGGATCGGCCCTCGCCCGAAAACGTAGCCTAGGCGGACCTCCCCCACGAGGTTCACGAGCAAGACCTGGTCGGAGGACCGCGTCACGCGCGGCACATCGGCATGCAGGCGTCCGACCTCGCCCCCGGCGCACGTCGCCAGGGTCAGTTGCCCGGCGCGGTAGACGTCATAACAGCCCAGCAGTACGCCCGTGAGGCGGTCGAACTCGGCCTCGGGCGTTCCGTGATTCGACTTGTTCGGCCAGTATTGAGCCCGAGCAAGGAGAGAAACACGAGGAACGGGAGGACGGACCTGGACGCCGAGCCCCACGCCCCAGGAGACGCCCGGTTGAATGCCCGACCCTCCCTCGAGCTCGAGCAGAGGGATGGCCTCCCAGCGATGCGGAGGCGCGGCCGGCACCGGCGGAGGGGGCGGACCGATGAAGCCCCGTGGCTCTTCACGAACGACGGGCGGCGGCGGCGGCGAAGGTGGCGAAGGCCGTTCGGTCCCTGGCACCGGGCCCGGCACCATGCGCGGCGGCCCGATCGTGATCGAGAGCACGACCGCCACCGCTTCGACGGCCTTCGCACACTCGTCGCCAGGCACCACGACCTCGCGTCGCCCGACCTCCTGGTCGTGACGGTCGAGCTCGACGATCCTCGTCGTCCAATCCACGCCGAACGTCGGTCGCGAGCCGCCGACCACGAAATACCGGTCCGCGGAGGCCGCATCGGTGAAGACGGTGCGGCGCAAGCGATGTTCGACGGCATCGCGCACCGCCTGGGCGCCGCCGCAGGATTCGAGCGGATTCCCCTCGCCCTCCAGCGTGAGCGCGAAGCGCACGGGATGCTCGTTTCCCGCGGCCTGCTCCTGCGCGTGCGCGACGCGAACGTCGGCGGAGTACGCCACGATCCACGCGAGCAGCGCACGAAACAACGCCGTGCAACTTCGCCCTCGTATCAAACCCTCACCGTGCCCTGGACACCGCTGCAGGAGTCTATCCCGAGGGTGTGACGGCAGGAAAGCGCGCGAAGTAAGAGGACGACGACGACGACCGCGTCGGAGACACCCACCGGTAGAGGTTCGAGCCTGGCGGCGGCGCTCGATTCGGGGGTTGAACGCGCCGAGCGCGGCTTCAATGCGGCTCGGGCTTCGTCGAGTCCTCCGGACGTCCGTGGACTCCGTCCACTCCGGCTCAGTAAGCCGTCATGCCGAAGTCGCCGCGCGCGACAGGCCCGCTGACGTTCCGTTGCGTCCAGCTCGTGCCGTCGAACTCCCACGTATCGGAGAGGGCATTTTGGTTCGCATCGTAACCACCGAAGAGGACGATGCGGTCGTTCATCGTCGCCATGCGGTGGGCGAACCGAGCCGAGGGCCCCGTGACGTTCTTCTGTGTCCAGCTCGACCCGTTCCACTCCCAGGTGTCAGCGAAGGTCACGCCTTGATATCCCTGTCCTCCGAAGAGAATGGCTTTGCCGTTGAGCGTGGCCATCGCGTGGCCCGTCCGAGACGACGGTCCGGTGGTGCTTCGCGACGTCCACGAAGTTCCGTTCCACTCCCATGTATCATGGAGAATTTCGTGAGCGGTCAGCGTGTAGTCACCGCCGAACATGATGGCTTTGGTCCCCAACGTGACCATCGCCGCTCCCCCTCGTTCGTTCGGGTACGGACTCGGATTCAACGACGTCCACCCCGCACCATCGAAGCTCCAGGTGTCCGAGAGCATCCGGCCCCCTTCGTCGGGCTCTCCTCCGAACAACACCAGACGGCCGCCGGCCGCTGTCATCGCCGCCCATTGGCGCCCCTCGGGTCCATCGCTGGTGACCAGATTCCAGCTCGTACCGTCCCAAGACCAAGTCCCGATGCGCCCGGCGAAATTCCGATCGAGGCCTCCGAAAAGGTAGGCTTTGCCATTCAGCGTGGCCATCGAGACGGCCGAAGCCGGGCCTGGTCCGTTGACGTTCTGCTTCGTCCACGACGAGCCATCCCATGACCAGGTGTCGTCGTAGGTCGTTGCGTTGTAAGCGTAGCCTCCGAAGAGGATCACGCGCGTGCTCTTGATGCACCCTGCCCCCGATCGCTCGTAACCCGATTTGCAGTTGAAGCTGCACGTACCGTCGTTGCACGCGCGCGTGGCGTTCGTGACCGTCGGACACACGGTCGAGCACGAACCGCAGTGGTCGGGGCTCGACGCCACCTCGATGCACGAACCACTGCAGTCGACGAGCGCCCCTGCGCACGACGACGAGCAAGCGCCCTGACTGCAAACCTGTGCGCTATCGCAAGCTGCTCCGCAGGCTCCACATTGGTCGTGCGAGCTCGTGATGTCCGTTTCGCATCCGTCCTCGGGGCGAGTGTTGCAATCCCGCCTGCCCTCGTCGCATTGACCGACCGCGCACGTACCAGCTGTCGTGCATGCCGCCGTAGCATCTCTGATCGAGCAAGGGTCGCACGACTCCGAACTGCAACCGTAGCGAGGGTCCAGCTTGGAGACGCATTTGCCGTCGCAGACCTTCCGGTCGCTGGCGCACAATCCGTCCGGCGGCACGTCCTCCGGAACAGGAACCTCGGTAACGATGTCGTCACTTACCTCGGACGTACCGCCATCGGTCGACGACGAGGGAAGCGACCATCCGTCGAAGTCGGCGCCCACGAGGTTGCCGCAACCTTCCTCCACGACGACGAGAATGGCGACGCACGTGGCGAGGGCGACGAATCGCGACAGGGGGCGGGGCATCAGAAGGCTGACGCCACGTCCCTGCCCGTTGTCGCAGTCCCCTATCGAATTCCGAGGGGTGGAACTCCGATATCCGGATCAGCGAGCTTCGGCGATTTCTTCGATCCGCTTCGCGAGGACTTCGCAACGCTCGGATTTCGCATCACGCGCGCGTTCGAGCTCGAGGGCCTTTTCGAACGCCGAGCGGGCGGATTTGGGATCCTCGAGGACGCTGAAGGCGAGGCCGAGCATCTCGTGATCGCGCGCCTCGGGGCGGCCAGAGGACAGCCCCTTGAGATGCGTGACCGCCGCGCGGTACGCCTCGAGGACCTCAGGCGTCGAGCGAGCGGGCTTCATGCGAACGAGCATCAGCTCGAGGGCGTGCCGTCGCTCGTCAACGGCGAACGTCGCGAACTTCGGGCCGGTGAAGAGACGACTGAACTCCGGATAGGCGTCGTCGAGGCGCCCATTCTTGTAGAGCATCGTGATCTTCTTGAGCGCGGCGGCGAGCGCCTCGTTCTTCACGGCGGCGAGCGACGAGAGCGAGAGACCACCGCTCGCGCCGTTGGCAGGCGCAGGCTTCGGCGCAGGCACGGCAGGAGGCGGGGCCGGAGAAGCGGCGATCTTGGCCTCCGACGTCACCGACTCGCGCGCCTTCGCGTTCGTCGCCGGAGGAGTGCCGTTCGCATTCGGCTTCGACTCGGCGAGGGGCTGACCGTCCTTCACCTCGATGGAGCTGAACGACGGAGCACTCGCGCGGGGCGCACGGAGCGGCGGAATCGGAACGGGACGAGGCTGCGTCCCAGGCGGAGGCGGCGGCTTCGAAGCCGGCAGCTCGGCGCGCATCGGCGTGGCCTCGTTCGTCGGCGCAGGAGGCGGCGGAGTCTTGGCGCGCGTCTCCGGCTCGAGGCGAAGCGGCTTGAAGATCGTACGCAGCGCGGGCGCGAGCACGTCGTACTTCTCGCGCAGCGTGCCCTTCGCGACGAAGATCTCCTCGCGGCGATCGTTGCCGAGCGCACGGCGGAGCACGAGCTCGTTCTGGGTGAGCGAGCGCTCCGAGATGACGTGAAGGACAGGCGCCATCATCCCCACGAGGCGTTCGACGAACGGGATGAACGTCGGCAGCGCCTGGAAATCCGTGCCCGCGAACGTGGCGTTCAAGAGGCGTCGCTTCTCGAAAGCGGCGGCCGCGCGCGCGAGCTTGTCGGAGAGATCGAGGAGCGCGGCGAGATCGTCGCCATGGATCTCGAACGGTCCGTTCGCGGCGTCACCCTGCGGGCCCACACGCACGGCGGTCAAACGCATGGTGGAGAGCTCGATCTCGAAGTCGAACCCGTTCTCGCCGCCCGATTCCGCGCGAAGCTCGAAGCTCAGCGTGGTTCCATCATTCGACAGCTTCCGCACCAGGAAGCGTTCGAGCTTCTGCGGACGAACCTTCACTTCCTTCGTGATCCAACCGGACACCTGCGGAGCACGAATCTCGAGCTGCGGGGCGATCCGATCGATGCGCAGCGCCGAGGCGAACACGTTCGCATCGTCCGCGCCGAGCTCGCAGACCCACTCGAGACCGAACGACGCCTGGCACGAGAGGCTCGCCACGTAACGCCCGCCGTCGAGGACGAGGCGCGTCACCGCCGATGCGCCGTGCAGATCGTGCCGCGTGATCATCGAAGCGAGCGCGTCGAACGATTCTTGCCGCGTCGCGGCTTCGTCGGCGTCGATGCGTTCGAGGTCGGCAGCGAGGTCGACCTTCGCCGCTTCGATGGACGCTTTGTGCGTAGAGACGACGAGCTCGTTCAGGCGCCCCGCACATCGCGACGCCGGCGAAGTGGCCGCGCCCTTTTCCGCCGTCTCGATCGCCTTCGCGACCGTGCCCACGAAGCGTTCGAGTCGAGCGAGCTCCTGGTTGGCTTCCGCCTTCCTGGCTTTGACGCGCTCGTGGCATTGCTTGATGCGCTCGTCCGCCTGCAGCACGAACACCGTGAAATCCACGGCATCCCGAAGGAATTCCAAAAAGTTCGACGTCAGCGGCGATGCCGTCGAGTCCCCGTAGAGGAAGTTCGTCACCAAAGCGGCCTCGGGATCGCATGGTACTTCGATCCGCACGCCGAGCTCTACCCACGTCTCGTCGTTGCGCACATGCGCAGCCCAGCCTGCGCCCATTCCCTACGCCGACCCCCACCGCGCGGTGGTCGAGAAAAACAGGCTCCGCGCCGCTCACGCGTCGGTCGCGGGACAAGCCCGAGAATTTCTTTCGACGTCGTGACCCGTTCTCGAGTGCCCAACGACAAAAGGGATCGAGCGATGGACCGTCGTACGACCGAGGACTCCGGACTCATCTCCTTGGATGAGCTCCTCCGCGCCATGGCCCTCGAGGCTGCGAAGGAGCGCACGGACGCGCTGATTCGGCGCGAGCGTCAGAATCTGCTGAGGATCTGCCTTCGAGAACGGGAGGTCTCTTCGTGACCTCCGCCGCGACCAGGCGCTCGGGGATGTTCTCGTCCTTCTGGCCGAGCTCGGGCCCGAGGAACGTCGCCCCGGTCATTGCCGAGGAGCCACTGTCGGGCGTACGCCTGCTCGTGCCCAGCGAAGCTCCGCCGTCGGACGCACGCGACACGAAGCCCTCTTCACGTTCGGCGATCCGGTTCTACAACGAGAAGAGAATGGCGACGGGGGACCCCCTCAAACCCCTCGCCGACGCCGCTCGGTCGGGGGATCCGGTCGCGACGAGACGCCTGCTCGAGGCGATCGGCCCGACCTTGCTCGGCGTCGTGAGGGCCGTTCTCGGACGCGACCATCGCGACATCGAAGACGTCCTGCAGGAGTCGCTGGTCGGCGTGGTCCATGCGCTGGCTTCGTTCCGAGGCGAATCCTCCGTCCTCCACTTCGCGCGCTCGATTGCCCTGCGGCGCGCCCTCGATCATCGGCGAAGTCGCGCACGTCGAGCACCGGAGGTGGGCATCGACGACGAGCCGATTCTCGACGAGGCCGGCTCCCCCGCGGCAAGCGCCGTGTCGACGCGCCGCCGACTTGCCTTTCGCGCCATGCTCGAACAGCTCCGCCCCGAACAGGCAGAGGCCTTCGCGCAGCGCGTTCTCTTCGGATACTCCGTGGAAGAAATCGCAGAGCAAACCGGCGCACCGATCGACACGGTGAAGAGCCGGCTGCGTCTCGCCAAAGCGGCGCTCCGCGGTCGCATCCAGAACGATCCAACGCTCCTCGAGCTCTCGGAGACGGTCGATGACGACGCCCCCTGATCCGCTCGCCGACGCGCTTCGTGCGGCCCTCGAACAAGAGGACCACGTGAACGACGACGCGCTCCTGAAGCGCGCCATCGACGGCGCCATGACTTCGCTCGAAACGTCCACGCTCGCCGGTGCGAAGGCGCCGGCGCGGCTCTCGCGCTCGAACGTCAAGCTCCTCCGCTACGCGCTGCCCGTGGCGGCCGCGTTCGGTGCGTCCGTGGCGATGGCCTCGGCGTACTTCGTGACCCGCAGCTACTCGATCACCACCGCTCGAGAAGAGGCGGAAAAGAAGGCTCCGCAAGCACAAGGGCACTCCGCGTCGGACGCGCCGGCGAAAGCGAACGCGACCGAAGAACGTACGACCGAAGAAAAGACCGTCTCCATCGACGAACTGCCCAGCGTCGGCGCGCCAGCCCAAGCACCGAAGGCAACGGGGAAAGAGCCGAGTACGGCCCGACACGACGAGAGCGTCAACGACACCGCGAGCGCCGCGGAGCTCTTCCGAGAAGCGAACGGTGAGCGTCGCGCAGGGAACGTCCCGAACGCGATCCAACTCTACCGATCGCTACAGTCCCGATATCCAAATGCTGCAGAGAGTCATGCTTCACGCGTGAGTTTGGGGCGCCTGCTGCTAGATCGTCAAAGTGATCCGAGAGGCGCGCTCGCGGAGTTCGACGCGTATCTGCAGGTCTCGGGAGACGAGACGCTCGCAGAGGAAGCGCGCGTCGGTCGTGCGCTCGCCTTTCAACGACTCGGCGAGCGTGACGAGGAACGACGGGCGTGGCTAGAGCTGCTGCAGCACCATCCGGACAGCTTGCAGGTGCCTCGCGCAAGACAGCGACTCGAAGCACTCGAGAACTCGCACACCCCCTGACCTTTCTCTTCGGCCTCGCTCTTCTCGCCTTTCCGATCCGCGCGTTCGGAGCGCCAACGACCGTCGCCGACCAGGTCACGCCCGCGACCGAGCGGCACCTCGTCGACATCGCGCTCGCCGGAGAGGCGGTCCACACGAAGAGCGTCGACGAGATCCTGCAGGAACGGCTCTCGGGCCACGATTTCCGGGTCACCATCACGACCGTAAGGGCGGTCGATCCCGTCGAGGTCGTGACGCCCGGCGCTTCGAACGACGACCAGCTCGCCCGCGTGTGGATCGACATGACGAACCACGAGCGCGTGACGCTCTACATCGTCGACGGCACGTGGGAGCGCGTTCTCGTGAGGCACCTCGCGCGCAACGAGAATCCCGAGGTCACCTGGGAGGGACTCGGACACATCGTCGAGCTCGCCATGGTGGCGTTGCGCGCGGGCGAGACGATCGGCATCGGTCGCGAGACACTTCGCGCGCAGCTCGTTCCGCCTCCGCCTCCGCCTCCGCCTGAGCCGTACGTGTTCGTGCCGATCGTCGCGCCGCGGCCAGCGCTCCGCTTCCACGCCGGAGCGTTCTACGAGACGGCTCTGCAAGGCAGCGGCCCCCAAATCGCCATGGGGCCGGGCATCGTGCTCGAGCTCGAAAAATCCGCGCCGCGAGCCTCGTACGGTGTCGCACTCACTGCACAATACAGGCTTCCGTTGACCGTCGACGAAGGCATCGCGCGCGTGCGCACCGAGGGCGCGGCGTTGCGAGGTCTGGTCACGTTCGGACTGCCACTGTCGCGCTCCAACGTGCTCACGCCTGCGCTGGGGGCCGGTGTCGACGTCGTGCACTCGGAGGCGATCGGCGCGCGAACCACCGCGCTTCGCCTCGTGCCGCCGCAGACCGACGCGATTCCCGTCTTGCGGGCGCAACTGCGTTTCGAACATCGCGCACCAGGACTTCGGCTCTTCGGGGGCGCGGGTCTCGACGTGCCATTCGACAATCGTCGCTACGTGCTCGCGAAGGCTGACAGTCGCGAAGTTCTCTACGCGCCATGGGCCGTGCGGCCCTTCGTATTCGCCGGTGTCGAAACGCCGTGAGTCGACGCGAATTCGACGCGCCGCCGTGACTCGTTCTCGGCGTGTCGACGACAAAGAGACAGAGCGGTGACGAACCTTCGGCACAGGCCCCTGGAAGCATCACGATGAAACTTTCCCTTCGCACACGCCTCGACGAAGTGGCTGCCAAGCCCAAGCGTTCGAGCCGGAGCGCGCGGGCCCGGCAAGTCACGGCCGGTCTCGCCTTCGCCTGCACGACATTCCTCGCCTGCGCGAGCGACCAGATCGTCGCCTACCAGGACGACGTTCCCGACGCCTCGGATCCGGCCACACTCATCACGGACAGCGACGGCGGCAAGCAGAGCTCCAAGCCCGACGCCGCGGACGCCGACGCGACAGTGGGCACGTGTGGAAATCACGTCCTCGACGACGGCGAAGGGTGTGACGACGGCAACACCAAGGACGGCGACGGCTGCAGCTCGACCTGCACCGTCGAGAGCACGTCGCCGGAGGATACGTGCCCCGGCCTCCCGATCCCTCTCTCGGCGACGGGGCCCAGCCAGCGCTCGGGCACGGTGAGCGGCGATACCTCGTCCGCAACGCCGAACTTCCAGAGCGCCAACTGTGGCGGTGGCAACGGCAAGGACGTCGTCTACTCACTCACCTCGGACGTGCCCGGTCGCGTGCGCGCACACCTGAACGCGAGCTTCGATGCGTTCCTCGCGCTGCGCAGTGACTGCCTCGACGACGCGAGCGAGAGCGCATGCAAAGCCGTCCCGACGGGCGGCGGCGGCGCGGACCTCGTGTTCCCGATCGCCGCGAACCAGACCGTCTACCTCGTCGTCGACGGCGTCGCAGGCAAGAGCGGCCCCTTCACGATCGACGTGGAGATCGCGACGAGCATCTGCGGTGACGGTCTCGCGCAGTACCCCGAGCAGTGCGACGACAACAACACCGTCGCCGGTGACGGGTGCTCGCCGACGTGCCAGTTCGAGACGCCCATGGCGGCGGCCGGCAAGTGCCCTGGCGCAAGCTACACGCTCGTTGGCTCGCCAACCGGGCCGACGAAGATCAGCGTCGCGGGTGACGTGACGCTTCTCGCCAACACGGCCAGCTCGTTCGGCTGCAGTGCCTCGAGCGGCAAGGACCAGGTCTACGCGATCACCCCGACCATCTCCGGCGCGATCACCGCCGAGATGACCGCGGCGTTCCCGAAGGGCCAGCTCCATGCGCGCCGCGAATGCTTCAACAGCTCGACGGAGATCGACTGCCACGCCGAGCCGCTCGCCGGGTCGCCGGTGCGCATCACCTTCCCCGTCGCCGCAGAGAACACCTACTTCGTCTTCGCGGACGTCGACGGAACGCCGGCCAGCGGCCTCTACACGCTCGACCTCACGCTCGCCCCTGCGACGTGCGGAAACGGTGTGCTGGAGACGCCCGAAGGTTGCGACGACGGCAACACCGTCAACGGCGACGGCTGCTCGGCAACATGTGCCCTCGAACCCATGCCCGCGAGCCTCGATACGTGCCCCGGCATGCCGATCGTCTTCGCGGGAGATCCCACCGGTCCGCAGACGTTCCGCACGACCGCGAGCACGGCGATCCTCTCCGCCGCCGTCAAGAGCTGCAGCGGCACGCTCGACCGCAAAGATGCAGTCTACACGTTCGTCGCACCCTACGACGGCTGGGTGAGCGCGAAGGCCAAGGGCAACTTCAACCTCCTGCTCGACCTTCGCGCGGATTGCATCCTCGAGAGCGCGTCCGGCAGCGGCACGAGCGTGATCTGTAGCAAGGCTGACGGTGGAAACGGTGAAGAGTCCATCGGCGCGGCGATCACGGCCGGCAAGACGTATTACTTCGTCGTCGAGGGCAGCACGACCAACGCGAACAAGGAAGGCGTCTACACGCTCGACGTCGCGCTTCGGCGATCGGTGTGCGGAAACGGCATCATCGAAGGTGGCGAGACCTGTGACGACGGCGCCCACGTCGACGGTGACGGTTGCGCCGCCAACTGCCTGCTCGAGCCCACGCCGTCGACGCGTACCACGTGCGCGAACGCCGAGGCCCTGAACCTCACCGAGACCACGGTGGGAAGCGGCGTCTACGCGGCGAGCGCCTTCGGCGGAAACTGGAACCTGCCGGGCGGCGGCTACTTCGCGGCCCCCTGCGCAGGCGCCGGCAAGGAGGCCTACTTCACGGTGACGCCTCCCATCGACGGTGTCGTCTCGGCGATCACGAACAGCACCTACAACATCTCGCTCGGTGTCCGGCCGGCCTGTCCGCCGAACACGAGCACCGGCTTCCTCACCTGCTCGGACCGCTCGACCGGAAACGGTTCGGAGAAGGTGTCGTTCCCCGCCAAGGCGGGCACGAAGTACTGGATCATCGTCGACGCGCCCGGCGTGAAGGACCTCGGCAGCTTCACGCTCGACGTGAGCATGCAGGCGCAGACCTGCGGCGACGGCATCGTCGGCGGCGACGAGGAGTGCGACGACGGCAACGCGCTGCCTGGTGACGGATGCAATGCGTGCCATATCGAGCCGCTCGCGAACGCCGACACGTGCCCCGGTGAGGCCATCAGGCTCACGGGTACCGGAACGCAGCCGCGCGAGAAGGCGGTCACGCTGTCCACGACCAGTCTCTCCGCCGACTACGCAGGCACCTGCGGCGGCAACGGTCGTGACGGCGTCATCGCAGTGACCTCCGACGTCACCGGCACGCTCACGGCGCTTCTCAACGGCTCGTGGCCCACGGTCTTCTATGCGCGCACGTCGTGCACGAACAGCACCACGGAGCTCGCCTGCAAGAAATACGACGCAACCAAGCCCGCCGAGCTCGTTCGTGACATGTCGTTCACGGTCCAAGCGGGAGTCCCCACTTACTTCTTCATCGATGGGCTGTCCGGCGCTTCTGGTCCGGCCACCTTGCTCCTGACGGTGACGCCATGACGAATGCATCGAATCGCAGTTCCCTCGCAAAACGCGGACTCGGTAGAGCCGCACTCGCGCTCGTCTCCCTTTTCGGCGCCACCGTCCTCTCGACGGCTTGTTCGAGCAGCAATGGTCGCTCCGGCTTCGAAGAAGGGGACAAGAAGGACGCCTCCGACCTTCCGAGCGCGAGCTTCACGGACGGCGACGCGAGCGCGGAGCCACTCGACGCCGGCGACAACGGCAAGTGCCTCTCCGAGAACGTCGCGGCCGAGCGCGTTCCGCTCGCGATGCTCGTCCTCATCGACCGCTCGGGCTCGATGAGCGGTGACAAGTGGCTGGCCGCGACCAAGGCCATTCGCGCTTTCGCCGATCGCTCCGAGGTCGTCGGGATGAACATGGGCCTACAGTTCTTCCCGCCGCTTCTTACCGGCGATCAGTGCAGCGCGAGCCTCTACAAGACGCCCGCCGTCTCGATCGCTCCGCTCCCCGACAACGTCATTCCGATCCAGCAGAAGGTCGACGCCACGAACGCAGACGGCGGAGCCACGCCGATGCGCTCGGGTCTCGAGGGCTCGATCGCCGCGATGCGCACGTTCATTCAGGCGAACTCGCCGCACTCCGGCGCCATCATCTTGGTCACCGACGGAGATCCCAACAGCTGCGGAGGCGTCTCCGAGGTCGCGAACGTTGCTGCAGCCGGAGCGAATCCCCCCGCCGGTGTGCCACGCGTCGCGACGTTCGCGGTGGGCATGCAGGGAGCGACCTTCAGCAACCTCGATCAGATCGCGGCGGCCGGTGGAGGCGCACCGAAGGCGTTCAACGTCGGCGTAGGAGCCGCCGCCCAGCAGGCGCTGCTCGAGGCACTCGACACGGTTCGCACATCTGCCATCGGTTGCGAGTACGTCCTCCCCACGCCCGAGCCGTCGAAGGGCATTCTCGATCCGACTTCGGTCGAGGTGCACTTCACGCCGGGCAAGAACGACCCGACGCAGAACATCAAGCAGGTCACGTCGAAGGACGACTGCGGCGCCACCACCGGCGGCTACTACTACGACGACGCCAAGAATCCGACGCGGGTCATCTTGTGCCCGGCATCGTGCGACGCGATCGGCAAGGCCACGATCGACGCGAAGGTCGAGCTCGGCCTCGGCTGCATTCTCAAGCCGAACTGAGGGAGCGCGCGATGTTCAGCAAGATCTTCGAGAGCCCCAGACTCGCCGTGCGTGCGCTGTTTCCGACCGTTGCGCTCGTCTCCATCGTCGCTGCGTGCTCGACCTCGCTCGACGATGCCTCGGTCGACGACTTCCCTCCCGATGCCGGCCCCGACGCCCCGACGTCCACGCCGAACGACGCGGCTCACCCTTCGCCCACGGGCGACAGCGGCACGAGCGAGACGAGCACCGGCGGCCCCACGTGCGGCAACCGCAAGCTCGAGAGCGGCGAGCAGTGCGACGACGGCAACACGCAGAACAACGACGGTTGCAGCGCGGATTGTAAAATCG
This sequence comes from Labilithrix luteola, assembly GCF_001263205.1. Classification (GTDB taxonomy): domain Bacteria; phylum Myxococcota_A; class Polyangia; order Polyangiales; family Polyangiaceae; genus Labilithrix; species Labilithrix luteola. The sequence goes on along the minus strand of NZ_CP012333.1, from coordinate 5,716,593 downwards.
AATCCGCCGGCCCCGAAGACGTTTGCGACGGCGCCCCGCTCACGCTCACGCACGAAGACGGCAGCACGCTGTACACGGGGCAGATCCTCGGCAGCACGGCAAAGCTCTACAACCACTATTCCTCGAGCTGCGGCGGCGGCTCCGGTGCCGACGCCGTCTACAAGATCGAGTCGCCGATGGTCGGTCGCGCGACGGTGCGCCTGTCGGCAGGCTTCGAGGCCATCGTCTCCGTACGCTCGACGTGCGAAGACGTGAAGACCGAGATCGCCTGCGCGGAAACCAGCACCGACGCCGGCGCGAACCGCGAGCTCCTCTCCTTCCCCGTCTACCCGGGCTCGCCCATCTACTTGATGGTCGATGGCTACGGCGGCGCGAAGGGTGAATTCACGCTCGACGTCCAGGTGCAAACCGCGTTCTGCGGCAACGGCAAGGCCGAGCATCCCGAGGAGTGCGACGACGGCAACACCAACGACGGCGACGGCTGTTCGAAGGACTGCATGCTCGAGGACAGCGCGAGTGTCTCGACGTGCCCGGGCATGGGCTACCGCCTCGCGGCCTCGGCCGCAACGCCAGGCACGATCAGCTTCGCGGGCGACACGACCTCGATGACCAACCCCTCGAGCTACGGATCGTCGGTCGGATGTTCACCCGCCGGTGCGGGACCGAACGCGATCTACGCCATCACGCCGACGATCAACGGCAGCCTCACGGTCAACCTGCTCGCGAACTATCCGAAGGCGGTCCTCCACGTCCGTCGCGAGTGCAGCGACACGACCACGCAGGTCGATTGCGCGGTCGGTGACACGAACCTCACGCCCACGAACGTGTCCATTCCGGTCTCGGCCGAGCAGACCGTCTACATGTTCGTCGACGGAGACACGAGCTCGAAGGGCATGTACACGGTCGAGGCCAAGCTCACGGCCGCGGCTTGTGGCAACGGGTACGTCGACGCGACGGAGGAATGCGACGACGGCAACACCACCGCCGGTGACGGATGCTCCGACACCTGCAAGGTCGAGCGCGACAGCGCCTCGTACACGTGCCCGGGCAAGCCTCTCCGCCTCGAGGCGGCGAACGCCGCAGGTGACACGCGCTCGCTCACGTTGCGTGGCATCACCACGCCGCTCCCCGGCGAATCGCTTCCTGCCAGCAAGGTCGCCACGTGCGGAACGGCTGCGCCGGACGTCGTCTATGCCGTCACGAGCGACATCGACGGCTACATGACCGCGACGGTCACCGGCTCCACGTTCCCCGTCGGTCTCTCGGTTCGCTCGGCGTGCCCCGGCACGGCCGACGTCGCCTGTGACAAGACGAGCAACGGCAACGGCAAGAAGACGATCCGATTCGCGGTCAACAAGGAGACGCCGTACTACCTCTTCGTCGACGGCAACTCCGCCACGCGAAGCGGCTCGTTCGTCCTCGACCTGGCGCTCAATCGCTCGGTTTGCGGAAACGGCGTCATCGAAGGCGGCGAGACGTGCGACGACGGCGCCACCGACGACGGCGACGGTTGCGACCATAGCTGCAAGCTCGAGACCGATCTGTCGCGCGACGAATGCGCGACTGCCCCGGAGTTCACCTTCACGGACAAGGCCGATGGCACCAAGGCGGCCACGATCGTCTCGGGCACGACGAACCTCACGCACACGGCGGGTGTCACGCACAGCATCAGCCCTTGCTCGAGCATCGGCTTCGACGGGCACTATCCATTCATCGCGCCCATCGACGGCGTCGTGACCGCCACGATGGCCTCGGCCACCTTCAAGGCGAGCTTCGGCGTGCGTTCCAACTGCACGACGGGCACCCCCATCGCGTGCGACGGCGCCACGGGCGTCGGTGGCTACGAGATCACCTTCCCGGTCACGCAGGGCACGCGCTACGACCTCATCGTCTCCGGCGTCAGCTACAACAGCATCCCGCAGTTCGGACGCTTCACCATGAACGTGAAGCTCTCCCCCGCGGGTTGCGGTGACACGTTCGTCTCGGGCGGCGAGGCTTGTGACGACGGCAACACGAAGAACGGCGACGGCTGCTCCTCGACGTGCACCATCGAGAGCATCCCGGGCATCGACAGCTGCCCTGGCCTCGACCTGCCCCTCAGCGGCACCGGCACGCAGGTTCGCAGCGCGGTGGTCACCGTCAACACGGTTCCGCTCAACAGCAAGTATGCCAGCGCATGCGGCGGAAGCGGCAACGAAGGCATCATCAAGATCACGCCGGACATCGACGGTCAGCTCCAGGTCAAGTCGACCTCGAACTTCTCGACGCTCATCTACGCGCGGGCGTCGTGCAACGACGCGAACTCGGAGATCCCGCGCGCGAGCTGCACGAGCAGCACGGGCTCGTACGCAACCGCAGTGACCAAGGGCACCCCCTATTACATCTTCGTCGACGGGCTCGGCGGGCAGTCGGGCCTGGCGCAGCTCAAGATCACGGTGACGCCATGAGCCGCCTTCGTTTCTCCTTCGGAAGCCTTCTTGCTGCCACCATCACGCTCGGCGCATGCGCGGCGTCCACCGAAGACCTCGCGACCAAGTCGGCCACCGACGACCCGGAGGCAGACGGCGGGACGACGATCGTCGACCCCGACTCGGGCTCGCCCTCGCCCCAAGCCGACGCGGGTTGGGATTCCACGGACGGTACGGGCAACCCCGACGCCGGTGCCGTGTGCGGCAATGGCAAGCTCGAGAAGGGCGAGGAATGCGACGACGGCAACACGCAGAGCAACGACGGATGCAGCGCGACCTGCAAGGTCGAGTCGGCACTCGAAGGTGACATCTGCCCGGGCGCGACCATCGCACTCACCGCGCAGGGCACGAACCTCCATGCCACGGTGAACGGCAGCACGGCCTCCGCGTACAACCAGTACGGAAGCGCATGCGGCGGCGGCTCGGGCCGAGACATGGTGTACACGTTCACGCCGCCTTCGTCGGGCAAGGCACTCGTGACGCTGACGGCCGGCTTTCCCGCCATCATCTCCTCTCGCGGAACGTGCGACGACGCCACGAGCGAGGCCTCTTGCTCCGACATCTCGGCGGCGACGGGCGGCACGACGACCCTCGAGGTTCCCGTCTTCGCCAACACCCCGGTCTATTTCCTCGTCGACGGCTACGGCGGTTCGAGCGGCCCCTTCACGCTCGACATCGACGTCACCACCGCCGTTTGCGGCAACGGCGTCGCCGAAGCGCCCGAGTCGTGTGACGACGGCAACCTCGTCGGCGGCGACGGTTGCTCTGCGGGCTGTCAGCTCGAAGAGGGCGGCGTCCTCAACAACTGCCCCGGCGAGCCATTCGAGCTCACCGGCCCTCCCGGCGCGGTTCGCAAGATCAGCTTCGCCGGCGACACGCTCGTCCAAGGTGGCACGCCCGCGCTCGCTTCGGTCGGCTGCTTCTACTGGGCCGGCAACGACGTCGTGTACGCGATCAAGTCCGACGTGGCCGGCTCGGTGAAGGCCGACGTCGTGACGGGCTACTCGAAGGCGAACCTGCACGCGAAGTCGGATTGCTACAGCTCCGACTACCAGCTCGGGTGCACACAGATCGAAGCACCCGGCGCCATGAGCCTGGAGTTCCCGGTCAACGCCGGGCAGTGGTTCTACCTCTTCGTCGACGGCCACAAAGAAAGCTCGAAGATCTACGGCGGCCCGTACCAGCTCAACGTGGCCATCACGCCGTCCTCCTGCGGCAACCATCTCCTCGACGGTAACGAGCAGTGCGACGACGGCAACACGGTCGCCGGCGACGGATGCACCGCCGACTGCAAGCTCGAGACGTTCGCCGACGTCGACAAGTGCCCCGGCCATCCGGTTCCCCTCAACCTGCAAAACGACGGCACGTACACGGCGGTCGTCTCCGGCACGACCAAGGGAATGGCGAACGACGTCAAGGAATGCGGCATCTACAGCTCTTCCGGCGGCGACACAGTCTACGCAATTACCCCAACGACCGACGGTTACCTCGAAGGCACGCTCGTGGGGCCGTTCAACTCGGTGCTCGGCGTTCTCAAGGCGTGCACGGGCACCCCGGCCGGCGCCGTCGCCACGGACATCCTCGATTGCAGCTACAAGGCCAGCGCTAGCACGACTCCGTTCGGTCTGATCGGCCTCGGCAGCGTCATGAAGACCGTCGCCACGCCGGTCGTTGCGAACACGACGTACTATCTCTTCGTCGAGAGCGCGGTCTCCAGCGGCTTGGCCTCCGGCGGCTCCTACGAACTGAACGTCAAGGTCACGCCGCCCACGTGCGGTAACGGTCGCATCGAAGGCACGGAGACGTGTGACGACGGCGGCCGCGATCCGAACGATGGTTGCGATGCCGACTGCCATCTCGAACCGATCACGTCGCGCAGCACGTGCAACGATGCAGAAGCCATCACGCTCGCTCCGCTCGGCGGCGGCAACTATGGCGCGTCGCTCGCGCGCGGCACCTTGAACCTGCTCGCGAACGGCAACTTCGCGACCTCGACGCTCGACGCCTGCTACGCGCTCGGCAAGAACGCGTTCTTCTCGGTCACGGCGCCGGCCGCGGGCGTCCTCCGGGCCACGGCCAAGAGCACGACGTTCGACGTCATCCTCGGTATCCGCAAGCCGACCTGCTCGCTCACGGGTACGCCCGCGATGTGCGCGAACGCGTCGACGAAGGGCTCGGAGGAGACTCTCGCCCTTCCCGTCGCGGCGGGTGAGACGATCTACATCGTCGTCGACGGCAAGGACGCGAACGAGTCCGGACGCTTCAACCTCGACGTGTCGCTCGTGCCGCCGGGTTGCGGCGACGGCTTCTTCACGCCGACCGTGGACGAGGAGTGCGACGACGGCAACACGATCAGCGGCGACGGTTGCAGCGCGACTTGCAAGCTCGAAAAGACGATCACCGGCGTCGACAAGTGCCCTGGCTACACGCTCGCCCTCACCGGCACCGGCAACACCCCGCGCAAGGGTACGGTCACCTTCGAGACCACCAACCTGAACGCCGACTACGTCGGGGCGTGCGGTGGCAACGCCAAGGACGGCGTGGTCCGCGTCGTTCCGAACGTCGCGGGCACGCTCAAGGCCCAGGCGCGCAGCATGGCCAACGTCACCGTGTACGCGCGCTCGGTGTGCAACGACCCGACGACGGAGTTCGCGAAGAGCACCTACTCGACGTGCACCGGCGTCGTCCACGACACGGTCACCTTCGGGGTCTCCGCCGGCACCGAGTACTTCCTCTTCGTCGACGGCCTCGATGGCGCCACCGGCGTCCCCACGCTGGAGGTCACGGTCACGCCGTGACGACGTAGCGGAACCTCAGCAGAGGAGCGCGAGGCGCGGGCTCGACGAGGATGACGACACCGTCATTTCGCCGGGCCCGCCGCCTTTTCGTGGCCGCGAAACGCCTTAACAATCCATAACATTCGGCTCGCACGAGCTTCACGGGGCACGCCGCGTTCACGACTATGGTTGGGGCTGTCGCGAAGCCCGCGGACCCTATCCGCACTTTCGCGCGGCAGAAGACTGCCTTCGAGCCCTCGGGCGATATAGCATCCCTCCCACCAGCCACCTCTCGACGGCTTGGGGGCAGTCTCCCGCCGTGCAGGAAGTGGAAGGACAGGAGATCGAAGAATGAAGCGTGCCTTGATTGCGGGTGGTTTCGTCGTCTGTGTGGTGCTCGGAACGGCGTGCGCAAAGAGCGACGACACCGCCCAGCCCGCAACGCCCCAAGCCCAGCAGTACCCGCAGGGCCAGTACCCGCAGGGCCAGTACCCGCAGGGCCAGTACCCGCAGGGCCAGTACCCCCAGCAGGGTTACCCCCAGCAGCAGGGCCAGTACCCGCAGCAGGGGTACCCGCAGCAGCCGGCGGCCCCCACGCCCGCCGCGGGTGGTCAGATGGCAACGCCGGGCCCCCTCGCCCTGCCCTGCACCAGCGACGCGAGCTGCGGTCTCGCCCGCTGCAACACGCAGTACGGCAAGTGTGCGTTCCCCTGCCAGAGCGCCATCGACTGCGCGCAGGGTAACTCGTGCAACGCGATGACCGGCCTCTGCCTCCCCGGCGGCCAGTAATCTCGTTTCGACGCCCAGCTACGAACGCTGGGCGCACGAATGCCGGGCGGCACGCGTCGGTCCGTTAGAAGACTTCGCGCGGCCGTCCGGCGCGTACCCACTCCTGCTCGTGTTCGGCGGACATTCGGTACCAGCCGTCCATGCGCGAGCGAACTTCGTGCGCCACGTCACGAAGCTCGGGCGCGAAGTGCACCCGGGTGCCGATGTAACGGAACCAGTAGGCGATCTGGGCGCGCTCGTAGTCCTTCAAGAGCGCCAGCGGCGCCGGCGAGCGCGTGTCGCGGATGCGGCGCTCGGCGATGCGCATCGCGAGCCACTCCTGCTGCGCCGCCTCCCACGAGACGGGGTGCTCGGCAAACGCCACCACCGTGCGGAGCAGCGCGCCCGGCTCGAACGTGCCGACGCTGTTGCAGTGTGCACAGGTCACGTTGATCGCACGGTGCGTGAACGGAATCGCGAGCTGCGCTCCGCATCGCGGACAGAGACGCTCCTTCTGCGTGGCAAGCGCGCGACCGAACATCTCGCGCGCGCCGTTGGCGAGAACGCGCATCTCGAGAGCCTGGCGGGCGTTCTCCAGCGCGAACGCGAGGTCTTCGCCCTTGCGACGTTCGCTGTCCCACGTCGCTTGGTCGTAGCCTTCGGCCTGGAACGTATCGCCGACCTTCTCGTTCCAGGTGTCGATGATGCGTCGCTCGAGCTCCTGCAAGCGATGCGTGACGGCTCCCCATGCCGAAGCGACGGGCGTGGGGTCGTAGCCACATTCTGCGAGCGCAGCGCGCGCACCTTGTTCGGCTTCGTCCGAGACGAGCTTGTGCCGATCGGCAATCTGCTTCAGAAACGCCGCCCAACGTTCGTGCGCGCGTGCACTCATAGTTTCTCTCCGCAAAAACGACACGACAGTTCTTCACGCTGACGAGGGGCACCGCAGTGCGAGCAAGTTCGCACTTCGATGCGCTCCGGCAGCGAGCTCACGGGAGCCGGCGTGTCGGTGGCGGCAGCGTTCTCTCGCTGCGCAGCCACCGCACGCTTGAAGACCGACCCGATGCCGGTCGTGCCCTCGTTCTCAGAGCGATCAGAAGGAGATGTCGACATCCGCCTTCACGCCGGGATACTTGGCCTCGAACTTGGCCTGCGTCTTGGCGAGAAGGTCGGAGTACTCGCGGTTCTTGAGGCCCGCCGTCCGGTAGAAGTGATAGCCCATGAACGACGACAGGTCACACCAGTCGACGACGCTGAGGCCCATGTCCTTGAGCGCCTGCGCCGCGTCCTTGCCCTGCTTCGACGCGTAAGCCTGCTCGAAGAGGATGTCGTAGTACTGCTCGAGCGTGACCGGCGGCTGCATCGAGAGCTCACGATTCGCAGCGCGCGCCGCATTCGCCTCGCGGGCGAACTCGGCGTACTTGCCCTTCGACGCGTTCTGGAAGGCGTTGCCGTAGATCTGGGCGATGGCGAAGGTGGTGTCGCGAGCCATGCGCGCCTCCCACTCGCCCTTCGCGCGATCCCAGCGCGCCTGATCGATGCCGCTGCCCTTGAGCAAGTCCTCGAGGTTCGCGCCCTGAACGATGGCCGCGTTGATCGCCGCCCAGGCCTCGAGGGTGATGCCCTCGACGGGATTGAGCTCGCCGCTCGCCGCCGCCTTCGCGGTCGCGCCCTGCATGCGGCGCTGCATCTGGCCCATGCGGAAGTTCGTTTCCTGCTGCATGACGTGGTCCATCGAACCGTGCTTGCGCGCGAGCACGCTGTAGACGGAGTCCTTCACCGTCTGCCAGTGCGAGCGGTCGCGGATGCCGTACTTGGCCATGATCTCCGCGCGCGACGCGTCGGTGCCACCGCCCTCGCCCTCGCTCTCCATGTGGAGCACGGCGTTGAAGAAGCCGTCTTCGTCGTTCGGATCGAAGCGGGCCGTGTCGAACGCCTGCTGCTCGTCCGCATCGTCTTCATCCTCGTGCTCGACGTGGGCGTGCGCGTGGGCGTGCGCAGGCGGCTGCGCATGCGACCCCGGCGTCGCGCCATCGACTTGCTGCTGGACTTGGTTCACTGCCCCGCCAAACAGCCCCTTGATCACGTCGAGAAAACCCATGCCCCAGCCATCCTTTCCTGTCCGCCTTACGGCGGCAGACGAAGATACGGGGCGCGGTCGCGCTTGGAGAAGACGTAACGTCGCGCTCGCGATCTTCCGTGCGAGGACCGCTCAGAAAGAAGGAGTACGAGCACGGATGTGAGCACGCGTGGTTCGTCGCAAAGCGCGACGTGGTGGCGGGGGTCGCCCCCGCTCCACCGACGATGCCGAAGTTAGCGCTTTCGAACGGCCTTTTTTAAAGGGCATTCGGAGGCACCCTTCTTGCGAGCGCGAGTCCGTGGCAGGCTCGACGCGTGGTCCTCTATCGGCAGCTGTTCCGTCTGTACACGTCGCGTCACGAGAAGGACGCGTTTGCCGATCGCATCCTTCGGGAGTCGTCTACCCTGCGTGCCGCCGCGGACGTCTGGTCGGACGTCGCCTCGAATCTCGGGCTCGGCTTTCGAGTCCTGAACGGCGGGCCCGTCATCCATGGTGAGCTACGGAGCGGCGCCGAGCTCGAGATCGGTATCTACGAGACCGACGACGGCGCGTATCGGACGCTGGCCAGCACCGAGGGCGGACGCGGTCCGATGGGGCGCGTCCTCGTGAAGCGGCACGATGCGCTCTCGCGCATCAAGAAGGTCGTCAGCCGCGCGCCCGAAGGCCTCGACGAGGAGCTCCGGGCGGGCTTCAGTGTCACGGCTTCCCCTTCCGAGCTGGCGAAAGAGCTTCTCTCGCTGCCCGCCGCGAAGGCGCTCTTCGTCGATCTGTCGGATCGATCACCGCGTCTCTCGTATCGAACGGGCAGCGCCTCGATCGTTCTCGAAGGCGTCGAGCTCGCCCATCAACGCCTCGAGCTCGTGATCGAGGCGCTGACGCAGATGACGTCGTCGCCGACGGAGAGCCACTCGGCGTTTCGCTGATTCGAGCTCAGCCCTCGAGCGTGGCAAGCGTGACAAGCGGCTCGTTGCGAACCGGGAAGTTCACCGAGTTCGCGATGAAGCACTCGTGGTGAGCGGTCTCGTGGAGCGCGCGTGCCTTGTCGACGTCCGCCCCGGCGGCGATCCGAACGCGAGGCCGGAGCATCACCTCGGAGAATTTCATCACCTTCGCGGTTCGATCGAAGGCCATGACGCCCGAGGCGTCGTCTTCGTACGAGAGCACCACGATGCCGGCGCGAGCGCAGAGCGCGAGGTACGAGAGGCAGTGGCAGGCCGAGAGCGACGCCACGAGCAAGTCTTCCGGGTTGTGAAGCTCGGGCGAGCCCCGGAACGGAGGAGCTGCCGATCCGCGAAGCGACGGCTTACCCTCGATGTCCACGCGGTATTCGCGCGAATAACCCTCGTAGTCGCGAACGGGACCGGAAGCGGCTCCGGTCCACTCCAGATGAGCTGCGAAGCGATGGGTACTGCTCATGGCGCGCAGTCTACTACTTCACGACGTTCGCGCTGCACCTTCCGTCGACGCAACTGACGCTCGAGGGATTGCAGCAGTCGCCGGACGAGGTGCATTCGCCGCCGATACCGGTGCATGCGATCTTGCTGACGTCGACGCAGACGCCCTTGTCGCAGAAACCCGAGCAGCACTCGAAGCCTGCCGAGCATTGACCTCCACCGGCGCCTGGCGCGGGCGTGGGCGTGCATTGCGCGAGGGTCCAGAAGCCACGCATGTTGGGCGAGTCTTCCTGGCCCTCGAGATAGAACGGCGGGTGGCTCGGATCGGTGGCGCCAGTCGCCGTGTCGATGGCGGCGACCCACAGGCGTCGCTTGCCGTTGATGGCGGCGCCGGTGAGCTTGTTGCCCCAGTCGCGCATGCTGGTGACGACGACCCACGAGTACGCGCCGCGCTCGACGGGGTTGAAGGTCGGTTCGACGGTGAGCTCCTTGTCGCCGGCGGCGGGCGGGTCATCGAGTGCCGCGAGGCGAACGGGCTGCCCGGTACCGTCGGTCGCCTGGTACCAGATCGCGCCGCGATGGCGCGTGCCGTCGTCACAGTTGCCGTAGCCCACGTCGTTGAAGCATCCCGTCGAGTGATTGCCGACGTGGAAGGCGACGTACTTGCCATTCGGCGTGAAGGACGGATAGCCAATGCCCGTCGCGGCGTACGGGGCGAAGGAGGCGACGGGGAGTCTCGTCGGCGTGGCGGTGAACTTCAGTGTCGCTTGATCGAAGCCGAAGATGACGATGCTCACGCTGTTGGGCAGCACGTTGTCGCGCAGTTCGTTCGCGGCGCCGGTGAACTCGACCGCGGCGAGGTGTTTGCCGTCGGGCGCGAAGGCCGGCATCGCGAGCCCGGCGCCAGCGGCGATCTGCACGTCATCGAGGCCGCTCGCGACGACGATGTCGCCGGTCTTCGTGTCGGCGAGGGTCATGTACTTCGAGCCGGCCTGCCAGGTGTTGCTCGAAGCCTGGGCGTTCGTCTGCATGCGCCCGCCGAAGACGGTGTACTTACCGTCGGGCGTGAGCGCGAGGTTGCCGCCGTGCATCGTCGTTTGCTTGCGGACGGTGCCGGCCGGGAGATCGAACGAGGCCCACGCGCGTCCGTTCTTCCAACCGTTGGTGTACGGAGACGTCGCGGGATCGCCCGTGGGCGCCGCCTCGATGGCCGCCGCGAGCGTGCTGCCGTCGGCGCTGACTGCGTGGCATCCCATGCACTGGTCGCTCCGGCCGGTGCTCATCGGCTCGGGGAGCGAGCCGGAGCCGGGTCGAATGCGCGCGATGTGTCCTTGGCGGACGCCGTTCAGCTGTGAAGCCGTCCAATAGTAGATCGCACCGCGGAGGCTGACCGGCGCGATGGTGTAGCTCTGGGTCGCCGCCGCGTAGGCGGTCTTGTTCGCCATCGAGTAACGCGAGAGCGTGACCTTGAGGGGATCGCCCGTATTGGATGCGGTGATGCGATCCCACACGGTCTGATCGACGCGAAGCTGCCCGAGGCCGTTCACCGTCGCATAGAGATCGTAGGTGTACGTGGCTTGCTCGAGGTGCAGCTTGTAGACGTCGCCCGAAACCGGTGCGTCCCACATGACGAGCGGCGAGGTGATGCCGAGCGGGAAGACGGTCTTGTCGTACGGATAACGGAACGTGGAGACCGCGGGGTCCTGGCCGAGTCCCGCGGCGTCGAGGGCCGCTTGAATCGTCGGGGTCACGCCCGCGCCGACGTCTTTATGTGCAATCTGCACGGTCAGATCCGCGAGCGCTTCGACGCCGCCGTAGATCGCGTGGAGCTTGCCGGTTCCCGCGTATTCGCCGCCCGCCGTCAGGGTAACCGGGTTGCCGGTCGCCGCCGATGCGAGGTCGGGGCGGTCGAACTGGAGCGACTCGGGCGACACATCGACGACCGAGCCGCCCGGCAGCGTCGCGTGCAACTTGTACGTCGCCGTCTTCGGCCCGGACCCGTCGACGACGATCGTTTGGGCTGCAGGATCGAACACCAGCGCCGTCACGGTGGTGCCCGGCGAAGTGCCGCCATCACCGTTCGGATCGACGAAGTTGCCGCTACTGCCACTCGATCCGTTCGTGCCGCTGTCGGCATTCCCTCCGGAAAACATGGACTCGGAGCTGCTTCCACAGGCCGCGAAGAGGGCCCCTCCGAGAACCGCAGCAACCACGACGTAGCGCGACGCGAGAACGGAATGAGGCATCGTCGCAAAGAATAACTCGACCCCGAGCCATTCGCGAAACGCCGTCGTGACACAGAAACGCAACTTGCCCCGCGCGTCCCCGCATCCCACAATCGGCCGCGTGGTAGGCCGGTTCGGCGCGCGAAGGCGTCTCCATTTGTGTAGGTCGGCGTGTTGGTCGACGGTCTGGTCGACGATCCTCGCAGGGGCCACGGCGCTCGCTCTCCTGGCCGTGGCCTGCAGCGGAAGCGACGAGGACGGCACGTCCGCCCCCATCAAGAGGTCCGACGCCGCGAAAGACGCGCGCGAAGAGGACACGACCACGCCGCCGGCACCGGTTCGCGAGGCCGGCCCCGCCCCCATTCCGGTGACCTGTCCCATCGGGACCGCCGTCGAAGTCGAAAGCAACGACACGCCGGAGGAGGCGAACGCCTTCACCGAGACGATGTTCTGTGGGACGCTTTCGAGCGGCGACGACGTCGACTATGCGACGTTCGACACGCCGCCCGGAAAGAAGCTCACCGTCTTCCAGGGCATCATCAACGGCAAGGTCGACTTCGAGCTCTCCGTTGGTGGCTCCAAGTTCGGCCCGGGCGACGTCGACAAGTTCACGTCGGGCACGTACCTGGTGAAGGTGTTCACCAAGGGCGCAGATCCCGCCTCGTATCGTTTCCGCATCCAGTTCGACTGACCCTTGGGGAGTCAGTCGGGGGTGGGCGCGTCCCAGAACGCGAAGGCTTCGTCGAGGTAGACTTCGCGCGCGCCGTGACCAAACGGGTGCTCGGCCACGCGCACCGGCCAAGAAGCCCGGCGCAGCATCGTCGCCAGCGCGTCGGCGCTGTGTTTCGTCTCCGCGTCGTAGGAGCCGTAGCCGATGTAGAAGGGCCGCGCCGGTAGCTCTCCAGGGCGCCTTCCGCCAGCGCCGCCGCCGGACGTAGCGCCGAATCCGTCGACGGTGAAACCGAGACCGTCGAGCGGCCCGGACAGCGCCAGCGCGACCAGGAAGTACGCGCCGTTCGACGATCCTGCAAGATAGACGCGTTCGAACGGCGCACCGGCGATGTGTTCGAGTCGCTCGCGCGCTCGCACGAGGCGCTTCACGATGGTTGCCGCGTGCTTCGCATGCGCCTCGGGCGAGGTCGGCCATGCCCACCAATCACGCGCGTCACGCGGCCCGATCCCCCGTATGCCGCGAGGCACGAGCGCGGCGGCCCCTGCCCTGGTGCTCGCGTTGAGAACGGCGAGCTGCACCTTCTCCTTCTGCGGACTCGAAGGCACCGGCGGGATGATGCCGTGGAGATAGACGAGCAAACGACGCGGTCGTTCCTTCGCGAGCGGAGGAAGCACGTAGCACGTCTCCTCGTCGAGCGCGGTCAGGCCATCGAGGCACCAGTCGGTGTCGATGCGCGGCGGAGGCTCCTCCGGGGGCGCAGCATCGCTCGCGACGGCGCTCGCCGGGACTGGTCGTGGCGCGTCGTGCGTCGAAGCATCCTGGGTGTCGACGTGCTGGGACGTCACTGGCTCGGCCGCGCGGCTGCAGCCCACGAGCGCGAGCGCGAGCGCGAGAAACGACAACGGCAACGACGAGCGGCGCACGTGTCCATGATGCCACGCACGCCGCTCTCGAGGCGGGCCTTACCGGCAAATGCAGACGCCGGCGATGCTCTGGATGAATTGATGCGCTGTGGCGCCTACGTGAAGCGCCGTCGTCGAACAGGAGTCGCCGCTCTCCAGGCTACCGCAGGCTCCAGCGCTCGGGCGGTAGTAGACGGTCACTGGGACCGCCGTCCCGACCTCGTGCCCCTGCGCCGATGCCCCAATGGTAGCAGGCAGTCTCTCGTCGAGAACGACGACGACCGGCGTTCTGACGAGCCAATCATCCGTGCTCCAAAGATCGATTCCTCCAAGCCAAACCAGGGCAAGCGCGCCAATCTCGACGGCGCTTTGGGCCAACGCGTTCATGTGAAACCTCCCCCGAGGACATCGACGCGAGCGATGTCGCCGTCCGGCGCAGCACGCGTCGTTCGACGCCGTCTCGCGCCCACCTGTCGATGCGCCCGAGGGCCGACTTCCGATCGCGCGGCGGCGCGTGGGGGAGGTTCGAGTCGTACGAGACTCAGACCTTCTTCGTGTAGGTCCCCTCGATGAACGTCACGTACGTTGCGCCGCCGTCGAACGAGTTTTCGATCCGAAGGTGGTATTTGGAGTCACTCTCGAATCGATACACGTAGCGCGCTTTTCCGCGAGGCGTGGTCAGCTGGAGGGTGAGCGTGTCCCCCTCCCACGTTCCGCGCGACGGCCCGCCCGGGACGAATCCCATGTTGTCGAACCAGTGCCACGTATATTCCTTCGACAGCGTGTCGTACCCGAAGAGGCCGTGCCCGCGGAAGCTGACCTTTCCGTCCATCTCTTCGACGTAATCCTGGACGACGAAGAATCCATCGAGGTCCAGACGGAACGTGTTTCGCCCAATCGCAGGCCCGCCGGGGCCCCACGGCGATGGCGAGAGTTTCTCGTCGCCCACCCAGTCCCCCAAGAGCACGTGCAGCTTGCGGTGTTCGTCCGTCACCTTCGGCATTTCCATGTCGGTGTCTCCTCGATTGGCCGCGAAGGCCACGTTGGCGGGCGACAGGCGTCCGGCGCAGGCCCACGATGAGCGCTGCGCCGGATTCGCCTTCAATCGTACGCGAGCCGCCGGTGGCGACTCGTCATGAGCATGGGAGCGTCGCGATCAGCTCTTGGCGGGCACTTCGTACGTGGGGACGATCATCGCGCGCGCGAGCGTGTGGAAGAACAGATTGAAGCCGAGGAACGCCGGCGACGCGTCGGCCTGAATGGGCAGGCTGTCGACGTCGAGCGCGTGGACGGCGACGAAGTAGCGATGCGGCCCATGCCCCGCAGGCGGAGCGGCGCCGATAAAGCGCGCGCCACCGCCGTCGTTCTTCAGGGTGATGGCGCCCTCGGGCAGGAGCTTCGCAGCGGGGTCGCCCGCGTTGCTCGGAAGCGAGGTGACGCTGACGGGGATGTTGAACACCGCCCAATGCCAGAAGCCGCTCGCGGTCGGGGCATCGGGGTCGTAAACGGTGATCGCGAAGCTCTTCGTCTCCTTCGGGAAACCCGACCAGGAAATCTGCGGCGAGACGTCTTCGCCACCGGCTCCGAAGATGCCGGACACTTGCGGGCGATCGAGGTGCTTTCCGTCGGCGACGTCGGTGCTCGTCAGACTGAAGGACGGCACGGCAGGCAGAAACTCGTACGGGGAAGGCGGGCGCTTGGTCGTCGACATGGTGACCTCCGTTCGGGCGGAGCATCCTACAACGATCGGTTCCGCTTAGAAGCAGTAGTCGGCGGTCGGCGGTCGGCGATCGGCGGTCGGCGGTCAACCGAGCGCTCGTTCGTCGGATCTGCGATGATGGTCGATCGTCATGATGCGGGAGACCGAGCGACACGAGGGGTGACGCTACGACAGAAGAACCGCCACGGACCTTATCTGTCGTGCACGTCGTACGATGAACGGGTGTTGATCGAGGGGTTCGTGAAGCACCGGAGCCACACGAACGTGCACATGCGGGGCTAGACGCATTCGTAAAAAGAGATACTTCCGACCGCATACCGCATTCGCACGCGTTGGCTCGACTCGTCGACAGCATTCCTCACGCATTGTTGTTCGCGGTCCGAGGGTTCAAATACGAGAACGGAGTTGTCAGCAAGACGGCGTCGCGCGCAATCGCTGACTGGAAACGTAAAAAGCGCAGCCCCCAGGCGTCTTTCTTCCGCCGGCGTGCAGCTATCGCCGAGAGATGAACCCGTCCTTCGTGGGCTCGAATTCCGTTGCCCCGAGTTCCCTGAAGACCTGCTCTAGCTCGTGGCTCAGCGGCGTTCCGTAGACGTGGATCTCAGACCAAGGCGGATCGTGTGCGAACTCGCCATGATGTTCGTCGATGTCGCTGGCGATTCGCGTGGAGGTCGCGTTCGCTGACTCATCATCCATCGCTTCGAAAGAAGTGATGCCCGCGCTCAGAGCGTCTACGTCCCGGCCGATGCCCAGGCGCTTCCAAAAGCGCTCGATGACGGGGGTATTGATCGGCGATTGCACGACCCAAACGTGAAAGGAATCAGCAAGCTCCGAAATTCGTTCGCCGAAGGTACGGTCGACAACGAGCCCGACGTGGTGGTCCTGGGATGACATGACGTTCCCCTTCCTTCGTAGCTCATCCGAGTTCGAGGTTGCACGATCACCTCGTTCCCGACGGGACTATCCTGCCAAGCGCGGATGCTCGGTGGCGAGCATGAGACCGTGCCGCTTCCACCCCGCACGCAGAAGCCACGTGCGGGCGCGAGAAACGGGGGACTCGAGGAGGTTGGTTTCTTCGAGCTCTCGCCGGAGGGCGGCAAGCAAAGGCCCCGCGCGAGTGTCCCACCCATCGAACCAAAACGCAGACGAGCACGGGTCGAGGGTCATGGATGCAAGCGCATAGTCGACCTCGTCGATAGCGTGCTTGCGAAAGTTCATGAGTACGTAGACGAGTGCATTCCGAACCTGCCTCGGACTCGTCAGGTCGCGACGCGTGTAGCGATCTCGCCAGAGGGAGCCGTGGCGATGAGCGAGCGCGTTGATGTCCCAAGCGAGACGCTGTGCGAGCCGTTGGATGCCCTTCCACAGCAGCTTCCGGTCGTCGGCTTCCACGACGAGGTGGAGATGGTTCTGCTGGATGCTGAATTGGACAATCTGGAATCCGCGGCGCGTCGCGCTGGCGATTCGTCGTCGAATGGCGCGAGAGATTCGCTCCTGGCGAAAACGCGGCGCATTCGATTTCGCGCGCATCACGATGTGAACCGGATGATTCCGATTCAAGTCGGGTCGCACGCCATGAACCTCGAAGCCTTTTCGATGTGCCGCGGGTCTGCGCCCGGCGTTCTGGCGAGCGCCGCCGCGAGGGCGGTCCGGTGGAGGCGGTACGTCGTAGAATGCGAAGACTCGCTGGTCTTTCTTGACGACCGTTGTCCCGCGATGTGACGCATCACGCCGAGCGCCAGACGCTCCCGTCCGGTCGACCGTCGGCCGCCGCCTGCCCCTCCCCGCCATTCCCAATGAGCTAAGCACTCATTCTGCCGATTCAAGTCCATCGAGGTTCGAATCGAACACGATGCCGACCTCGCAGTCGCACCAGCCGCTCCGCACGACGCTCGGCGACTCGCTCCCAGCTCCCGCCGCAACGGCGATCGGCCGTGGCGCGACACAGTCTACCGTGAAATCCATTGTGCCGATTCAAACACTCGGCCTGGGTTGGTTCTGAAGCTGGGTCCGCCGAGCGCCACGCCGTGTTTGGAGCAAACATCCGTTGCCCTGGTGCAACGACACGGCCACCTCGAACGGCATTCGCCCGAAGCCCCGGTGCGGCAATACATCTCGCGTCACGCCCGCGACGCGCGCAACCAACTTCCCGTTTCCGGAAAGCTCGTCACCGCTGAATCGGCAGAGTGGATTTTGTGGGCGCATGCTCCCCCGCCACGACCGGCCGGCGGCGGGGATACGCCGGCCGGTCGATGCGCGAGTCAGCGAGCCGCGGGCGACGGAGCCTTCGGCGGGCGGGAGGCGGCGTTTGCGGCGGCGGGGAGGAATGGGGTGGGAAGAGGGCGGTGCTCTTCTTCGGTAATCGCCGGCACGTAGTGGCCGTGCTGCTCCGAGTATGCAAGGAGCGAAGCGCTCGCGATGTCGAACCACCACGCGTGGAGGTCGATTTCGCCGCGTTCGAGGCGTGACCTCACGCTCGGGTAGGTCGCGAGGTTGCCGAGCTGATAGAGCGCGCTCGCTTGCGAGAGCTGGTCGTGGATCGGCAGCGAGGAGTCGAGTGCCTGGCTCGCGCGCCAGTGTTCGAGGGCGGGCTTGCCGTGCTCGAGCCACTGGCGGAGGTGCTTGTCGTCGGGCGGATCGCGCAGGAGCGCTTGCATGCCTCCGCAACCGGAGTGGCCGCAAACGACGATGTCGCTTATGCCCAGAACTTCGACGGCGTAGACCACCGCCGCCGCGACGCTGTCGTCGGAGCCTCCGTCGTAGCGCGGAACGAGATTCGCGATGTTCCGCAACGTGAAGAGGTCGCCCGGCTCGGCCGACGCTATGAGGTTCGGCACCACGCGGCTGTCCGCGCAGGTGACAAACAAGGCGAGCGGAGACTGTCCGCCGGCGAGGCGGGCGAATCGCTCGGAGTATTGGGACCGCTGCGTGCGCTCGTAGCGCCGCAATCCTTCGATCAATCGCTTCACGACGGGAGCCTTCTTCACGCGGCGTGCCGTCACCTCTCGACGCGCTCATCCAGCGGGTTTCCCGGTATCGCCATGCTTGGGCTCGCCACGATGCCCATCGAATTGTCGGCAGCGACCGACACTGCGCCAGCGGGGTGTCGGAGCCCACCGACGGAGCGGAAAACGAGGCTCGAGCGCGGTCGTGAGCGATGCAGAGGGACCTTCGGCCGACTATGGTTGACCAGACGCCATGGCGACTCTACGGCTCTCGACCAGACTCGGGCTCACCCACGGCGTACTCGCGCTGCTCTTGCTGCTGCTCGTCATCGGGACCTTCCAAGGTCTCGTGCGCATGCTCGGGCTCATCACCGACATGCGCGACGAACATCTCTCGTCGGTCGACGCCGAAGAAGAGCTGCATCGGTCGGCTTGGGCGATCGAAGTCGCCGTCCGCCATGGCCAGGCATCGTGCGCGCGCGGAGGCGACGAGAACGAGGTCCGAGCGAGGATCAAAGCCGCGCGGGCGAAGCTCGGCGAAGTGCTCGTCAAGGACAAGGACGTTCCTCCCGGCCTCACCAACACGACGTCGCGGTATCTCGGTCTCGCCGATTCGGCCACGGGCTCGGACACGTGCGCGGTTCTTCGCGCACCGGAGACCGACGCCATGCGCGCCATGCTCGACGAAGACCTCACCAACGCATGGATCGACCGCCTGCAGGAGCTCCACGACGATATCGAGAAGAAGGAAGAAGAGGCGCGGGGCATCGGCGTCTTCACGGCCGCGACGGGTATCGTCATCGCGTTCATCGGTGCGGTCGCCGCGGTGCTCGTCACGCGAACGACGGCACGAAGCGTCACCGCTCCCATCGCCGAGCTCGCTGCGGGCGCCACGCGTCTGGGCGAGGGTGACTTCACACCGATCCCTCCGCCGAGAGGGCCGCTCGAAGTCGAAGAGCTCTGGAAGGATCTCGAGCGAATGCGTCTTCGCTTGCTCGAAATCGAACAGCTCAAGACGACGTTCCTCGCCAACGTCTCGCACGAGCTCCGTAGCCCGCTCACACGCGTGCGCGAAGGTCTCGCCCTCCTCGCCGACGAGACCGTCGGCCCGCTCACCGCTCCTCAACGTCGCGTCGTGAGCCTCGCGTCGCGAGCGTGCGAACGGGAGGTGCGCATCGTCAACGCGCTGCTCGACATGTCGCGACTGAGCTCGGGTTTGCCGCTGCGGACCGAAGCAGGGGGCGACATCGACCGCGTGCTCGAGGCCATCGCCGAAGACGAACGGCTGGAAGCGACGGAGCGCGGTGTCGAAATCGAGATCTCCGCGGTCGGCTCCGTGCCCGGCATGGAGATCGACTCTCCACTGGTCGAGCGCGCCATCGCCAACCTCGTGCGCAACGCCGTATCCGTCTCCTCACGAGGCTCGAAGGTCAAACTCGAGCGGACGCTGGTGCACGGTTCGGGAAAGATAGGCCGCGCCGTGGCCATCGACATCATCGACGCCGGCCCGGGCCTGCCGCCGGACGTGCGAAACGCCAAATTCAAGCCGTTCAGTGCGGCGAGCGTGACTGGAATCGCGCGGCCGGCCGGCATTGGGCTCGGTCTCGCGCTCGCGCACGAAGTGGCGCATGCCCACGGCGGAGATCTCACGGTGCTCCGTTCGGACGAATCAGGTACGACCTTCCGTTTCGAGCTACCCCTTGGACCGCAGGTCGTCGTCGTCGACGCTAGCCCGACCTCGAAGTCGCCTGCCGACGTGACGTCACGACGAGCTTCCAACGAAAGCCCAGCGAGCACCTGATGAGCACCTCGATCAACCCCGCGAGCGACGCCCCCTTCGTCCTCATCGTCGACGACGACGCCGAGCTGTGCGAGCTGCTCTCGCTGCGGCTCGAGGCCAAGGGCTACCGCGTCGCCTCCCGTTACACGGTCGAAGACGCGGTCAAGGCATTGGGCACCGAACACGTCGATGCCATGCTCGTCGACCTGCGCCTCGGATCAGGCAACGGCTTCGACGTGCTCGAGGCCGTGCGGAAGCGCTCGCCCGACGTTCCGGTGATCATCCTCACCGCGCACGGCTCGATCGAAACGGCCGTCGAGGCGATGAAGCGTGGCGCCTTCGGCTTCATCACGAAGCCGTTCCTCGATCACGACCTTCTCCAGAAGCTCGCGCACGCAACGGAGAGCTATCGCCTCCGGCGCGAGGTCGCAGGCCTCCGCCGATTGGTCGGAGCGCCGAGCGGTGATGGCAGCCTCCTCGGTGTGAGCCCGGGCATCGAACAGGTCCGCGAGATCGTCGCGCGCGTGGCGCCGACCGAGGCCACCGTGCTGATCCTCGGTGAGTCGGGAACCGGCAAGGAGCTCGTCGCTCGATCGATTCACTCGCTTTCGCCACGCTCCAAGGGCCCCTTCGTGGCCGTGAATTGCGCCGCCCTCGCCCCCGAGCTGCTCGAGAGCACGCTCTTCGGTCACACGAAGGGTGCCTTCACCGGCGCCACGGCCGATCGCGACGGGCTCTTCGGAGCCGCTCGCAAAGGCACCCTGTTTCTGGACGAGATCGGCGAGGCGTCGCCGAGCGTCCAGGCCAAGCTCCTGCGCGTCTTGCAGGAGAAGCGCTACACGCGCGTCGGCTCGAACGCCGAGCAAGAAGCCGACGTACGCGTGGTCGCGGCGACGAACCGCGACCTTCGACAGGAGGTCGCCGAGAAGCGCTTCCGCGAAGATCTCTTCTATCGCCTCCACGTCCTTCCGGTCGTGGTGCCACCGCTTCGCGAGCGCGCCGAAGACGTCCCTCTCCTCGCCGAGATGTTCCTCGAACGCACCGCCGCGCGCCACGGAACCGCCGTTCCGCGCATCTCGCCGCGCGCGCGTCGGGCACTTTCGCAGCACACGTGGCCTGGCAACGTACGCGAGCTCGCGAACGTGATGGAGGCCGCACTCGTGCTCTCGGGAGGCGCCGAAATCGAAGTCGAGCACCTGCCTGGCATCAGCCTCGGCGGAAACGAAGGTGACGGCCCGCGCGGTGCGCCCGCGTCCGATCTCGGAACTGCCATCGACAAGCTGCTCGCGCCGTACCGCGCAGCCGAGGCGGCGCCACTGCCGCCGATGCGAGAAGCACGCGACGCCTTCGAACGCGCCTATGTCGAGGCCGTCCTCGCACGTGCACAAGGAAACGTGGCCCTCGCCGCCAAACTCGCCGGGCGCAATCGAACCGATTTCTACGATTTGCTCCGTCGTCACGGGCGCTCGGCAGCGAACAGCAAGCGAAGCGATAGCGACGATTGACCCACGCTCGAGCTCGCGAATCGAGCTTCGTCGGGATTCACCGACAACGTCGGAGCCTCCCGACAGAGCGAGCGCGAGAGCAGGCAAAAAAGCCGTCAAAACCCGTGTTTTTTTGCGGGCAAAGCGCGCGGCATTCGCCTTGCTAATCGAGCCGCATGGCCGACGTTCACGCAGCTCCGCCCGCTTCGCGTTCGATGGCGCGTCTCGAGCGCGCGCCCGCGATCGCCACACGCGATAGCTTCAACAAACCTTCGCCTCGAAACGACAACGCGACGTCACGCAAGTCCGCCGCTGAACGACGCTTCGTCGAACGACGTCGTGAGATCCTCCGCTGGCTCGCGCTCTCCGCTGTGGCCGGTGCCGTCAACACGGGTGCGTTCCTCGCTTGTCAGCGCTTCGTGAGCCACGTCACGGGAACCGCCACCCTCATCGGTTCCGACGTGGGCCGCTGGGGACTCATGTCCGAATACTCTCTCGTGCTCGTGTGCTTCGTGGCCGGCGCGTTCGCTTCGGCATTCGCGACCGACTCGGGCCTGACGCGTAGCAAGCCGCTATGGGGCCTCTCGATGCTCGGCGTCGTCCTCATCCTCTCGGGCGTCGCCATCGGCGGAGCCCTCGGCGCCTTCAGCGCGTTCGGGGGGAGCGTCGAGCAGACGAGCGACTTTACTCTCCTCTCGCTCCTCAGCTTCTCGATGGGCCTCCTCAACGCGGGCTTTGCGCGCGCCACGAAGGACGGACTCCGCACGACGCACCTCACCGGTGATGCCACCGACGTCGGTGTTTTCGCCGCGACCGCGGTGCTTCGCCTGGGCGACGCTCGCAAGGAAGCGCTGATCAACGCGGCGCTCCGGGCTGGAAAGCTGCTCGTGTTCATCGGCGGCGCGGCCACGATGGCGGAGCTGGCGCCTCGCTTCGGGTACCTCGCCTTCCTCGTTCCCGCGATGGCCACGCTCGCGGTGAGCGGTTCGGCGATCGTGCGCGACATCACCCGCTTGGTGACCGGCGACGACGAGCTTCCCGAAGGCGAACGCGTCTAGCGACCACGGGAGTCGAGCGCGTTCGCGTTCCACAGCGCCAAACTCTCGACGACGTCAACGTGCCGGCGTCAACGTGTCGGCGCCAAACCTTCGACGCCTCGAGATTTCCGCGAGAACGTCCTCGCTTCGACTCGCGGCAAACGCCTTGCAATGGGCGCTGTCGTGAACGCACGCAAGTGGACCCGCGAGCCATCGACCGACTCTCTCCAGCACGCACACGATCGCGCTCGGACATCGCAGCGACCAACGTTGGCCCTCGCCGTCGAGCCGGTGGAGGAGCGGACGCGACGTCAGAGCATGATGCCGCCTGCCTCTCGCTCCTTGCTCCCGACGAAGAGCATCAACACGTCGTGGGCGCCTCCACCCGAAGCACGCGGGACGATGGCGTCGCGCATCCCGGGCCCCGCGGCCGTCCCTCACTTCGTCATCGGCGTGCGCTCGTCGCCGCCCTCCATCCCGATCGCATCCTCGCCTTGGGCCGGCTGGATCCTGCTCGCGAGCGCGCTGTTTCTCTGTGCGACCGTCCTCGGGGCGTTCTTGTACTACGGCTGAGGGGCTGCTCGCGCTCGGCCGCCACGTCCACCTCGGGCGCCAGAAGGCGGGAACGCCGATGGAACGCGTGCTCGAGCCTGCGGGAAGTCGTTGGCACTCCCCTTGACGAAGCCCATACGAGGCTTATTTGTCAGGTCAGACGTCGCGGATGAACCCCCGCCGACGAGCTCGACATACTCCTCACATCCAACGGAGGTTGCACTCATGCTTACTGGCCTGCGCAGCTGGAGTGCCTTCCCGGTGTTCGATCGTCTGTTCGACGACGCCATGACCGACGTCATGGGCGGCACACTGGGGACGGCCCATGCTTCGAAGACGTTCACCCCTGCCATCGACGTCCACGTGACGGAAGACGAGATCGTCTTCGCGTGTGACGTACCGGGCGTGAAAGCCTCGGATCTCGAAGTGACGATCGACAAGGGCGTTTTGACCATCAAGGGTCAGCGCAAGTTCGAAAGCCCGCAGCAATCGGCGGCGAGCAGCGCAAACGCCGCGAGCACAGAGGTCGCCGCGCAGGATCCGACTGCCAAGGCGCAGGCCGCGTCGCGAACCGCGAATGGCAAAGTCTGGCTGGGTCGCTCGTACGGCTCGTTCGCTCGCTCGTACACGCTGCCCGAGGGTATCGACGCCGAGAAGATGGTGGCCGATCTCTCCGATGGCGTGCTCAGCGTCCGCATTCCGAAGGTCGCCAAACCGAAGCCTCGCCGCATCGAGGTCAAAATCGGAACTTCCTCGAACGGCTGACGACGCGAACGTCGCGCCTGATGGAATCCGTTCGGGCCTCCTGACTCTCGAGTTGGGAGGCCTTTTCCTATTTGGCGCGCATTCTCACGCCGTACGTGTGGCGAGGATCGCCAGATTCCGCGCACTCGCTTCGGCCGGAAAGAGCGTCCCATAGGCGAGCGCATAGCCGTGCGAGGCAAGATGGGAGGCCCGATCGAAGAGCACGTAGATCTCGAGAAGGCGCGCCAGCATCTCCCGAGGTAGCGACCACCGCCGTACGGCCGCTTGGACGCGACGAGCCTGGACTGCCATCTCGGCAATCTCCGACATGGACGGCACCGTCAAACCTCGGAGCTCGAAGACGCGGTGAACCAGTCGCGGCAGATCTTCCAGAGCGGTCCGCCGATTGAGCCCCTCGAGCTCCGCGGAAGGCTTCACCTCGACGCCTCGCGAAGCGAGAAGGAGCCTCACCGTGAGACGTTTTTCGCGCGCCGCGAGATTTTCGTCGAGTGACGCCTCGACACCTTCCGCACGCGACATCAAGTTACTCAGGCCGAGAATGGATTTCGGCAATTGCAGGGCGGTGCGCTCGCGATGCTCGGCGCGCAGCGGCATTCGAACTTCGGCCCGCCGCTTCTGCAGACAACAACCGACGAAGGCCACCGATGCGGAGCATTCCGCGGCGGCCACGACGAGTGCGTCACCGAGCTCGCCACAAGCGTGCAGAGCGACCGCGCAATCGCCCTCACGAAAGGCGAATCCGTCACGTAAAACGTCGGTCGTCTCGAACCGCGGCGGCGAAGACGACGGCATTGCGTTGGCTCGCTCGACGAGTCGCCCGTCTCTCTCGAGTCCAACCGCGGGCAAGGCCAGCCGCTCGGCCAGCTCGCGCGTCAAGTGCCCGTGACCGGCCCCGACGTCGACGACGCGGCGAGCGTTCCGTGAAACGACCGAGGCCGCGTGCACGAAGGCCTCCACCTGGGCACGTTTGCGCGGGTTCTCCCCTCGCCTTGCGGTGCGCAGGGCGAGCTGCGCCGTCTCGACGAGATTCGGCACCTCGCATGCCTCGCGAATTCGCGAAGCGAGCTCCGTGAGCGATGCAGGAGCGTCGCCCGCGCGCGGGGTGATGATGGCGGCCAGACCGTGCTCCTCGGCGACGCGCACCTCTCCCTCGGACAGCGAGCCGAGAAAATCGGTCCAACCGCGTCGGTCGATCGAGGGAGGAGGCCGCTCGGACGCGGGGCGCTCGTCGACCACGTCGCGCACGGTGGCAAGGAGAGACGCGACCTCGTCGAGCCTTCTCTCCACCGATCCAGCTTGATTCAGCGCGACCACGACGTTCCGAACCTCTTGAAACAGGCTGTCACAAATAGCCTGTTTTCGTGACGGTCGAGCGCTTCATGGCACCGGCCGTGCAGCACGGCTTGCATGCTGCAGCTCCGCGGTGAGGCAATCGCTCTTCTTCTGCTGTCCGCCACGTCCGGCATCGGAATGATGGCGTGCGCCTCGTCCCACCCGACGGGGCCCATCGCGCCGCCGGCGAGGCCGGTGAGGCTCACGAGCGCCGAGGTGGTTTCCCATCGGGTTGGAAACCGTGAGGCCAGCGAATCGGCGGACGCCTCGACGAGCGCGCAGTATCGAGAAGCCTTGAGCCGCGCCGAGAACGCCATCCTCATGTCGCCGAACACGCCGTGGCCTTACTACAACCGCGCGGTCGCATTGCGCTACCTCAACCGCACGGACGACGCCGTGGCGGCATTTCGCGACGCCGAGGCTCGATTCGGCGAGCGCGAGCGATGGGGCAAGTCGATTGCCATCTACGGTCGTGCGCGCGTGCTCGACGACGCCAATCGCTGCCCCGAAGCACGTGAGGCGTATGCGCAATACGCCAAGCTCGTCGCGCCCTCCAATCCGCAAGCGGCCAATCTAGCCATTGACTACGGCAACGAGTGCAATCGGCCGACGCAGGGCGCCATCGACGCCGCGAAGGAGCGCACGAACGAGATGATTCTCGACCAAGACTGGGACGGCGTTCTCGCTCTGCAGAACGCGTCACCAGCCGCGTCGGGCGACGCGTGGTCCGAATACAATCGTGCAATCGCGCTCGATGGCGTCGGACGCACGGACGAGGCCGTGGCCGCCTTCGACAGCGCTGCCAAGCGCTTCGACACCGACCTGCATGGCCAGACGTCGGCGCTCTACGGGAAGGCCCGCACGCTCGACAAGGCCAAGCGGTGCGAAGAAGCCGAGAAGGCGTATCAGGAATTTGCCGACACGATCCGTACGATGGCCCCGAAGAGCGCCGACATGGCCCTCGAGATCGCGCAAGACTGCAAGACGCACTGACCCGCAGACGAGGAACGACTCTCCGTCGACGAACTCAAGGGCGCCGACGGAGAGATGCGCCGTTCGTTCAGGAACGCTCGATCGCCTCGAAGATGGCGCCCTGCAGAGTCAGCAGTCGCTCGCGCGACAGGGCGCCGCCATCACGTTCGGCGAGCACGAAACGATCGCGTGCGCGCCCGTTTTCGGTCTTCGCGCGCAGGTTCGTGATGTGAATGCCGGCGCGAAAGAGCGCCTGCGTGACGATGAGCAAGAGCCCTGGCTTGTCGACGGCCTCGACGGTGAGAACGGTCGAGCCATCGGTGGGGTCCTCTTCGAAACGCACGCTCGTCGCAGGCGTCGGTGCGGGAATCGATCGAGGCAACGAAGCTTCGAACGTTGCTTCGCCCGTGGCGAGCGCCTCGACCATCTCGCCGATGCGAGCTACATCGCGCGCCCGGACGGGAAGCACCGCACCGCCCGGAGCGAGCCGACGAATCCAGAGGAAGCCTACGGCTTCGGTCGTGCGTGTGTCCGGCCGAATTCGGCAATACGCCTCTGCCGCGACGACGTCGATGTCGTACGCAACGAGAGCCGCACTGATCTGCGAGAACAGGCCCGGTCGATCATCGGCCACGATGCAGATCGCCGCGACCCGTTCCGACAGCTCGCGCCAGAGCTCGACGCGCGTCGCATGCGCGGCGCGGCGACGGACGATGCCGGCGTGCGCTTCGATCGCGTCCGTGTCGAACGTGGCCCGATACGCCAGCGGCATCGACTCGATGAACGAGGCCGTGGTCTCGCCGGTCTCGGACTCGGCGAGATCTCCGCGAACGCTCGGGTCGCTCCCATTCCCCCATGCTGCACTGGAAAGCGGCTCTTGCTCCGACATGACTTTCGAAGCGTACGAATAGTCGGTGTCGCGCCGTTTGCTTCCGTGTTTCGAGAATGTTGCAAAGTGCTGAGCTTGGATTGCAGCACCTACATCGAAATCTCTGCCGTAGGGCCGCGCTCGTGACGAATCAACGGATGGGATTCCACCCGCCAACGTCAGCGACGAGGCGCTCGGCTTCCTTCGGTCCCCACGTACCGGGCTCGTAGTCGTACATGGGGCTTGGTCCGTGGATGACCGGGTCGACGATGGCCCATGCCGCCTCGACCACGTCCTGACGCGCGAACAGCGTGGCGTCCCCCATCATCGCGTCACCGAGAAGACGCTCGTACGCCTCCATGCGGCCGTCGGTTCCCTGCGCCGGCTCGGTCGCGAATGTGAGCTCGACCGGTTCTCCGGTCATCTTCTCGCCCGCCACCTTTTGCCGCGCACCGATGGCGATGCAGACGTCCGGGCTGAGTCGGAAGCGCAAGTGATTGCCCATCTTCGGGGCAGGTTCCTTGAACACGACCTGAGGCGGATTCTTGAATTCGACCATCACTTCCGTGCAGGTGGTCTCGAGCGCCTTTCCTGCACGGACGATGAAGGGCACGCCCTCCCAACGCCACGAGTCGACATAGAGTCGAAGCGCGGCGTAGGTCGCCATGAAGGAGTCGCCAGCCACCCCGGGCTCGTCGCGATAGCCCTTGAACTGCCCGCGTACGAGATTCTCGACGCAGAGCGGGCGCACCGTTCGAAGCACCTTCGCTTGCTCGTCACGAATCGCTTCGGGGATCGTGCTCGAAGGCGCCTCCATCGCGAGGTAGCTGATGACCTGCAAGAGGTGATTCTGGATGACGTCGCGAATGACGCCCGTCTCGTCGTAGAATTTTCCGCGGCCCTTCACGCCGAACGATTCGGCCATGGTGATCTGCACGTTCTCGACGTATTGCCGGTTCAGAATCGGCTCGAGAAAGGCATTGGCAAATCGGAAATAGAGAATGTTCTGAACGGCTTCTTTTCCGAGGTAGTGATCGATGCGGAAGATCGACTCCTCCGGGAAGTACTCGTGGAGAGTCTGATTCAGCGCTCGCGCCGAAGCGAGGTCGCGACCGAAAGGCTTCTCGACGACGATGCGTGCTCCCGACGCGCAGTTCGCCTCCGCGAGACGCTTGGCCACGACCGAGAACATGCTCGGCGGAATGGCAAGGTAGTGCAGGGGCGAAGGGTGGGGCCGAGCTGGTTGCGAAGCTCGGTGAAGGTCGACGCCTCGTTGTAGTCGCCATCGACGTAACGAAGCCGCTGGGCGAGCCGCTCGAACGTGGCCTCGTCGAAGCACTTGTTCGCCACGAGGCTGTCTTTCGCGCGCTGGACGAGATTGTCTCGGGTCCAGCCCGACTTCGCGACTCCGACGATGGGAACCTCGAGCCTCCCACGACGGCAGAGCCCCGCGAGTGCGGGGAAGACCTTCTTGAACGCGAGGTCCCCCGAGGCCCCGAAGAACACCAATGCATCGGACGGCGGCGGTCGCATGCACGCAGCATATCCCCATCCGGGAGCCCGTGGCGCGCGTGTTGCTCCGTGCGACCGCAGAGGCCACCCATGAAGCTCCTCGCGTTCTCCACCTCACTTCGAGACGGTTCGTTCAACCACAAGCTCATCGAGCTCGCGGCGAGGATTGCGCGACGCGACGGCGCAGAGGTCGACCTTGCCGACTTCCACGAGTTCGACATGCCCCTCTACGACGCAGATATGAACCGCGAGGAGGGGCTGCCCCACGGAGCTCTAGCGCTCGAGCGCCGGATCCTGAACGCCGATGCGCTCCTCATCGCCACCCCCGAGTACAACTACTCGATGTCCGGCGTTTTCAAGAACGCCATCGACTGGGTCTCTCGCGCCCGTCCGATGCCCTGGCGCGGCAAGGCCATCTACCTGATGTCGGCATCCCCCTCGGCGATGGGGGGCATCCGCGGCCTGTGGCAAACGCGCGTGCCGCTCGAAGGCTGCGGAGCGCTCGTGTTCCCGGACATGTTCGCGCTTCCACACTCGGACAAGGCCTTCGACCAAGACGGCAACCTGGCAGACCGCGAGAACGCCAAACGCCTGGAGGTCGAGCTTCTCGGCTTCATTCGCATGGCCGAGGCACTGGCGCCCATCTGCGCCAAGCGTCTCACCGGCACCGCACGTCAGAAGCAGCGGGAAATCGTGGCCGCGCTCGAGGAGGAGAGCAAAATCCAGCCCGCAAGTTGAACGTGCTTA
The DNA here is from genome assembly GCF_001263205.1 of Labilithrix luteola. Lineage (GTDB taxonomy): Bacteria > Myxococcota_A > Polyangia > Polyangiales > Polyangiaceae > Labilithrix > Labilithrix luteola. The sequence goes on along the minus strand of NZ_CP012333.1, from coordinate 5,687,592 downwards.
TCGAAGTGGCTCGTGTGCTCGGCACGACAGCTCGTCCGAAAATCGGCGTGAACTCCCACGGATCGGCGCCACGGTGTACCTTGAATGGCGATGGCTCACGCTCGCCGGAAGAAGTCGTACCTTCTCGACCCGCGCTTCCAGCTCAAATGGACCGGCTACCTCGTAGCCGTCGTGCTCGTCGTGATGACCGCTCTCGGGATCATCATCGGTCGCACGGCCGTCCGCGCGGCCGACACTGCAAGCCTCGCCGTCGCACAGGCCGAACGCGCGTACGAGGAGTCGAAGGCCAACTCCATCCTTGCTCGACGAAGCGTCGAGCTGGCAGCAGGGGACAACCCGACGCTCCAGGCGGTGATGGATGAATCACTGAAGGAGGTCGACACGCAATCCGAGAAGAACCTCTCGGAGGTGAAGCAGCGCCAGGCCGACATCCTTCGTGACCGCCGAAACCTGCAGCTCCTCCTCGGCGGCGCGGGCGTCGCGCTCCTCCTTCTCCTCGTCCTCATGGGCGTCGTCATCACCCATCGCATCGTCGGACCGGTGCACAAGATGAAGCGCCTGCTCCGCCGCGTGAGCACCGGTCGCCTCGTCATCGAGGAACGCCTCCGCCGTGGCGACGAGCTCGAAGATCTCTTCGACACCTTTCTCCAGATGACCTATTCGCTCCGCGCTCAACAGAGCGCGCGCCTCGCCACGCTCGACGACACGCTCCGCCGCGCCGAAGCGTCGTCTTCGACCCCCACCGACGTCGTCGACGGCCTCCGCGCCTTGCGCGCTCAGATGGTCATTGGCCTCGAGCGCCGTCGCGCCTCCATGCACCCGGTCGAATAGGGAGTCGACGAAACATGCGCGCTATCATCGCAGCGGCCATCGAAGATCTCTGCTCGGCCTTTTCCCGCCACGGTTACAACCCGACGCCGATCATCGATCTCGGCATCCTCGTCGCCATGGCCGACGGCATGCTCGACGAGAGCGAGCGCGGCATGCTCCGCGAGATCTTCCAGGCTTTGCTCGAGACGTCCCTCTCCGCCGAAGTCGTCGATCACCTCATCACGTCGAGCCTCGACGTCATGAGGGCCGCCGGCGCCGAAAACCGCGCCCGCCTCGTCGGCGCCATCCTCCAGGACTGCGACGCCGTCGAACCAGGCATCCTCGTCGCGCTCGGCGTCGCCTTCGCGAGCGAAGGCCTCTCCGCCGCCGAACGCACGGTCGTGGATCGCATCGCGAAGGCCGCCGGCATGCCAATACCCCGCCTGAACGAACTGATCGAAAATGCCAGACCGAAGGTGGACGCCGACCCGGTGAGCGTGCGGAGATCGCTGGCGCCGGGGGCATGAAGAGACGCCGCCCAAAGCACTGCGAGGGCTCGTAAAGCACTGCGAGGGGCTCGTAAAGCACTGCCGGGGAACCCGGCCCTCATCCCCCGCCCCTTCTCACTAAGGGAGAAGGGGTGAAAACATCGCGTGCGCAGTTAGATCATCACCCCTCATTCCCCTTCTCCCGGAGGGAGAAGGGGTAGCTCGGGAAGCGGGGGAAGTCCTCGTGATCCAGGAGCTCGGAGTGCAGCGCGAATCCGTTCGCGGACCTCGTCCGGGAAACTGAGCACAACGCAGTTCTCAAAGCGGAGCACGGTGAAGCCGAGTGTCTCGAAGAACTCGTCGCGCTCGCGATCTCGCCTCGGCTTCGGAAAATGGAGTGCTCCATCGGCTTCGACGATGAGCCATCGCTCGACGCACAAGAAATCGACGATGTAACGCCCGAGCGGCTCCTGCCGTCGAAACTTCATCCCCTCGAGCCTCCGCCCGCGCAGCATCTCCCAAAGCTGCTTCTCCGCAGGAGTCGCCCTCCTGCGTAGTCTTCGCGCATGCACGGTCATTCGCCGAATCATCCGGTTCAACCGAACGCATCGGCCATCTGCCTGACCAAGTTGTCGAGACGAGCGTTAAATCCCCCTTCTCCCTGCGGGAGAAGGGGGAGGGGATGAGGGCTCTTCCCCCTTCTCCCTTAGGGAGAAGGGGTGGGGTTGAGGGTCGGTCCCCTCTCGCCCCCTTCGCGACAAGGGTTGGGTCACCTCTCGCCCCCTCGCGACAAGGCTTCCCCCTACCCCGTGTAGGCCTCGTCCTGCTCGATGCGCGACAGCACCCAATCGTATTCGCCGCTGGTGACCTTCACACCGCAATATTGGCAATTGCCGGTCATGTTGATGGTCAACGGAGCGCCGCAGTTGGGGCATTGGCGCTCGCCCTTGTCCGTGCGCTTCTTCTGGGCGCCGCGGATGAGCGTCCAGTATTCGGTATACGCGCGCTGGCGACTCTGGCTGCCGGAGAGCAGCTTGCCGTCTTCGGAGATCGTGTAGTCGAGACCCGTCGCGTAGAGGCGAACGGTGATGGCGTCGTAGTACGCGTCGGTCGTGGCGCAGGCCAGCTCGAGGTGGGTGATGCGCGAGCCGTCGGTGCGGTTGATGCAGCGCGAGGAGCGATAGAGATCGATCCAGTACATCTGCGACTGAAAGAGATTGTCGCTCACGAACGGGCGCACCTTGGAAGGATCGCGGGCGACCCAGCCGGCGTGGAATTCCTGGAAGATGAGCCCCACGCGCTGCTGAAGGCGCGGCCAGTTGAATTCGGGGTCCTTCTGCTGGATTTGCGCGAAGACGTTGTGGGCGCGAGGGTCGACGACGGTGGGAAGGTTCGTTCCCTGCTCTTCGACGTTCGAGGTGAGCAGCGGACCGCGCGGTTCGCGTTCGAGCTCGGTGATGCTCGTGATGGCCCAGTCCTTCGTGCCCGTGACGATCTGCGTCTTGCAGTAGCTGCACACGCTGCCGCGAATCGCCGAGAGCGGGCCACCACAGTTCGGGCAATTGAGGGTACGCGCCTTGTCGGGCGTGCGTGAGCGTGCGCCGGGCGCGCGGCTGAGCGTGAGCTCCTCCTTCACATAGAAGCGCTGCTCGCCTTGAGGACGATACCGCTCGACGAAGTTCGATTCGACGATGACGGTGATCTCCGCGCCGCCCTGGGCGTCGACCTCGACGTCGTCGTAGCTCATGGCGCCGATGATGATGCCGGTCACTTCGCCGATGCGTCCGTCGTGGCGAAGGGTGGCGCGAACGTCGTCGCTGAGATAGGGCGCCAGCGCCTCCATCCCGGAAGCTCCGCGAGCGCGGTGCATTTCGGCATAGAGGAAGTAGAGGAAGTCTTCGAAGACGACGATCGAGAAGGCCGGATCCGTGCGTCGGATGGCTTCGAGCCTCGTGCGGAGGGGCTGAGGCGGCGGCTCGTTGTACATCGCACGTGCCTGCGCATGAGCCATCCCAGCGTGGGTCGACCACTCGGCGCCGTCGAAGCTCGATTTCGACTTCATGCGGACGAAGGCGACGACGCAGACAATCAGAAGCAGCGGCACGCCGAGCGCCGGGTGCTCGAAGCAGAGCAGGATCAGGTACCCGATCGCCTCGCCGCCACCACTACCACTGCTGCTGCTACCACCGCCCGAGTACGAGCCGCCGCTGCTGCGGCTACTTCCGCTGCTGCGGCTACCACCGGAATACGAGCTACCGCCGCCCGGTCGCGAGGCATAGGCCAAGGCGGTGTCGAGCAGGATGATGGTGACGATCGACGCGAACGTGATCGTCTTCTGGAGATCGCGCTTTCCGAGCGCACGAAGGAGGGTTCGTTTCATGCCACGTCGTCCGGCAGCTCGTTGACGTCGTCTTCTGCACGCGCCATCGTCGGCGCGAAACGCGGCCCGAGAGCCTCGAGCGTCTCGGCGAAGGCGTTCATGTTGGACTTCTTGAGGGCCAGTTCCAGAAGGCCGCGGGCTTCCTCGGCCGCCTTGCGCGCCTCGGCGGTCACGCCCACGTCGCAGATGATCGCGACCATGCCTTCGAACATCGAGACGAACACGAGCACTCCGGTGCGCCCCGTGGTTCGGGAGATCCCGAGATCATAGAACGCCGCCTTGGCCGCCTGCTCGACCGGAACGCGGCGAGCCGTGACGGAGAGCGCGAGCCTGCGGAGCGGTGGCAAGTACCTCGAGAGCCCGAAGCCGACGCCAAAGGCGAGTGCAACGTCGACCGGCATCAGCTCGGTCGAGAAGTCGACCGGGTAGAAGAGGAGGAACGCCAGGATGATGAAGGCGAACAGCGAACCGTACGCGAAGTCCGCCTCGGGGTACGACCGAACCTGCTTCCTCACCGTCACGACGAGCTCGGCCGAGGTTTGCAGCTCGAACGCTTTGACGGCCGCGACGGCGCGGGCCTTCGCGCGCTCGTCGAGGAACGGCAAGCGGTCGGGCAGCGGCTGAGACACCGATGCAGCAGTCATCGGCAGCAGGCTACCAAACGCGGCGCCTGGCAGGGTGAGAAGCGCACGTCCCCCATTCAGGGGGCATGCTGGACCTCAGGGCGCGTGCTGGACGGCTCGGCGGCCCCTGAGCTCGCGACGCGAACGCCCCGCCCCTTGCGCCGCCGCGCGCGGTTCCGCAAGACGCGATTCGAGCAGGAGTTCGCGCATCTGTCCCGCGTTGACGACCGCGTAGTCGGAGTAGCAGTTGTTCATCAAAACGTGGACTTCCGCCGCTTGGTCCGCAAGGCGCCGGATGCGCGGCACCCACTCACGGAGCTCGTCGACCGAGTAGCGGTATCGAAACCGGTCACGCGCGCTCTCCGCCGAGCGATTCCACCTCGAAGCGCTTCGACCGTGGAAGCGAACGAGCGCCAGATCCGACGTCGCGCTCACCACGGGTGGGATCGACGACGGGAATCCCTGGGGCTCGTCGACGCACGTGTACGTGAGATCTTCGTCACGCAGCAGCGAGAACGTCCGCTCGCGATTCTTGTCGGACATCCACGTTGCGTTCCGAAACTCCACGGCCACGCGCGCGTCGGGAAAGAGCTCGCGAATGCGCGTCACCGCCTTGCGATTCGCCGGCGAGGCCGGAAACCAAACCGGATACTGGTACAGAACGACGCCAAGGCGTCCTGCTTCTTGGAGCGGCTTGATCGAGTCGCGAAACCGGCGGCCAATCTCGGTGACGAGCTCCTCCCCCATGTCCTCCGGGTAGACGTGCGCCTTGTCGCGGAACCCCGCCGGCAGCGCGGCGCGCAGGTCGGAAGGCAATCGCTTCGGATCGGTGTAGTGCTCGGTGAGCGTCGCGAACGCCTTCACGTTCATCGTGAAGTCGCGAGGCGTCCGTGCGACCCAGAGCTCGGCCTGACGCGTCGCGGGGATCGCGTAGTACGTCGAATCATTCTCCACGATCGAGAACTGCGTCGCGTACCAGCGAAGCCGTGCCTCGGCCGTGTGGGCTTCTTTCGGATACCACCCCGACGCGATCAACGAAGGATCCGTCCAGGAGGTGATTCCGGTTCGAACCATGCCAGCCATGAGGGGCCAGCCGTGCAAAGCGCCGGCCACTTCTCGGGCTGCGGCCCGGCCCATGCATCCGAGCGCGTTCAGAGCTCGACTATGCCCGCGCTCCTGCTCGCAAACGACCGCGACCGAGGTGTTGCTTGAACCACTGGACAGCCGAGCGCGCGACTTCTTCCAGAGCGCCGGGCTGCTCGAAGAGGTGTGTCGCGCCCGTCACCACGTGCATGGCTTTCTCGCAACCGAGCTCGTTCAAGGCACGTTGATTGAGCTCGAGCACGTCCGTGTCGGCTGATCCCACGAGCAGGAGCGTCGGAGCCGCAACGTCGGCGAGGACTGGACCGGCCAAATCGGGCCTCCCGCCTCGCGAGACGATCGCACGCACGACACCAGGCCTCCGGACCGAGGCCTCCAGCGCTGCGGCCGCCCCGGTGCTCGCACCGAAGTATCCGAGAGACAGGAGCATGGTCTCCGGCATGTTGCCTGCCCAATCGGTCGCAACGAGGAGCCGTTCGGCGAGCAGGTCGATGTCGAAACGAAGCGACTCGGTCGCCTCGTCGAGCTCCGCTTCGCCCGGCGTCAGCAGATCGAAGAGCAGCGTTCCGAGTCCACTACGCTGGATCTCGCCGGCGACGAACCGATTGCGCGAACTGTGTCGCCCACTTCCACTTCCGTGCGCGAAGAGCACGAGGCCGGTGGCTCCAGGAGGAATCGTCAGTCGCCCTTCGAGCTCCGCGTCGCCCAGCGGAATGCGCACCTCGCGGTCGATGGGCACGGCGACCTGCTGCGACTGCACGGGCACGCCGCGCGCGAAGGCGTCGCGAGCCTCCCGATCGCGAATCGTGTCGCGCTCCGCTTCCGCGTGCGACGCGGCGTAATCGTTCTCGGCCCGCTGAAGCAGCACCATGACGTCTTCGTCGGTGGTCTCCGAGAAGTCGTCGTACCAAAGCCCAACCGCCATGAAGACATCGCGCGGCTGCGGGCAGACGATCTCGTCGGCCTCCGAAGCTAGCTCTTGGAGAGTCTCCGATGCGCCAACCGGAACAGCGAGGACCAGCCTGCCCGCGCCGCGCGCCCGGAGAGTGAGCAGAGCCGCACGAGCCGTCGCTCCGGTGGCTACGCCGTCATCGACGAGGATCACCGTCATGCCTCGAACGTCCTTCGGTGCCCCGTGGCGAAAACGAATGACGCGCTCTTCGACCTCCGCCTTTCCGGTCTCGACGAGCGCCTCGAGCTGTTCCTCCGCAATGCCGAGCCAGCGAACGGTGTCGCGATCGACCACCTCCACGCCGTCCTCCGCCACCGCGCCGATGGCGAACTCCGGCTCCATCGGTGCGCCGATCTTGCGAACCACACAAACGTCGAGCGGCGCATCGAGCGCTCGCGCGACCTCGTACGCCACCGGAACGCCGCCGCGAGGCAATCCAAGGACGAGCACGTTGGGCGCGAGGTTGCGGCGATTCTTCCGGAGCTCTTTGGCGAGCACGCGTCCAGCTTCGACTCGGTCCTGGTAGAGGATCTCGCGCGCTATCCGTCGATCGCGCACCATGAGGAAAGCGGGACGCAACGACGATGCCTCGAAACGGCCGGGCCCGCCTTCGCTCGCCGGCGCGGCTCAGACACTGCCCGGGGGTCCGAGACTTGCTCGATGGTCGAGATCGAAAGGTCCCGCCATGATCACGATGCACCTCACGTCCGAAGACGCTCAGTTCCTACGCGAACAGCTCGCCAGTCATACGGCTCACGTCGAAGACGAGCTCCAACACACCGGCAAACAAGGCGCGAAGAAGACGCTCGCGGGCGACCTCGAGCACCTGCAGAATCTGATCACGCAGCTCAGCGGAGCGATCGAGGGATTGGTCGTCGAGCCGGATGATCCGGCCGCCGAACAACGGCCAGCAGCGGATTCTTGAAGTCGAACGCGGCGTCGGTCGCAACCGAAGTGGCTCCTCTCCGAACCTCGCACCCGCCGAGATCGTGGGAGGAGCGACCATGCTCCGACGTTGCACGTGCGCCGCAGTTTCGACGATCGCGGAAGACATACGACGGTCGAGGCAGCTCGGCTGGTAGCATGCAGCGATGACGCTGGCCGGCTTCGACTCGTTCTCGTTCTCGCACGGCGACACGACGCGCACCGTCTTCACGCGCGGCGAAGGCCCGGCGGTCGTCGTGATCCACGAGATCCCCGGCATCACCCCCCAGGTCGCCGCCTTCGCCGAACGCGTCGCGCGCGAGGGTTTCCGCACGTACCTCCCCACGCTCCTCGGCGTGCCCGGCAAGCCGATGTCGATGGGCTACGTGCTCGAGACCACGGCGCGCGCGTGCATCAGCCGCGAGTTCCGCATCTTCGCGAGCCGCGCGTCGAGCCCCATCACCGACTACCTCCGCGCTCTGTGCCGCAAGGCGCACGCCGATTGCGGCGGCCCCGGCGTCGGCGTCGTCGGCATGTGCTTGACCGGCAACTTCGCACTCTCGCTCATGGTCGACGAAACCGTGATGGCCCCGGTGTTGAGCCAGCCGTCCCTTCCCGTCGGGCTCACGCGTCGACAGCGTGCCTCCCTCCACCTCTCGGACACAGATCTCGCGAAGGTGAAGGAGCGCGCCAAGGATGGCTGCACGGTCCTCGGCCTACGCTTCACGGGCGATCGGCTCTGTCCGCCCGAGCGATTCGACACGCTGAAACGCGAGCTCGGCGACGCGTTCGAGGGAATCGAGATCGATTCTTCCCGGGGTAATCCTCACGGCATCCCGGCTTCGGCGCACTCCGTTCTCACGACCGATCTGGTCGACGAAGCGGGTCACCCGACGCGCCAGGCCCTCGATCGCGTGCTGAGCCTGTTCCGCACGCGGCTCCGGCCGGCCGAAACGGGCGTCAAGTCGGGTTGAGACCGATTCGGCAGGCCGCGGTCACGGCTGCGGCCCACCGAAGCGTGCTCGTCGCGCTCACAACGACGCCTACTCCGGGGTCGAACTTGATGTCGCAGGCGTAGTTCACGCGTGCGGCCGGTCCGCTCGCGACGCCACGCCGGATTGCGCCGAGAGGACCGCATCGCCACATCGAAATACGATTTCGAACGATCGCGACGGCCGCCGAGCTCATGCAGGAGAACAGCGACAAGTCTGCCGCGCCTCATCTCCAAGGCTCGCTCGAGCTCGCGTCGCGCAACACGGGTCTGGCGTTCCAGCGGACGCGCCTGGCGGCGGAGCGAACCTTCATGGCGATGATCCGCACGGCGTTGTCGCTCATCGGATTCGGATTCACGATCTTCCAGTTCTTCCGAGCGCTCGAGAAGTCGAGCTTGGCCGAGGGCTCGGTGAGGCTCGCCCCCGCACGCAACTTCAGCGTCACACTCATCGTCTTCGGGCTCGTCGTGCTGGTTCTCGGCATGTGGAACCACTTCGCCATCATGCGCGCCCTCAAAGCGGAGAGGCGTGAGCTCGTCGCGGCCGGCTTGCTCCACGGCGAACTGCCCTTTCAGCTCTCCATTCCCCTCCTCTCCGGATGCGCCTTGCTGGTCATCGGGCTCGTCGCCGTTTTCGCACTGACCATGCACCAAGGTCCCTTCCACTGAGTCGGCGTGCATCGCGATCCATCGGAGCATTGAAGAGCAGGCCCCGCGGCTTAGCTTGCCCGGAACGATCACGAGTGATCGCGCGAGGGGTGGTCCGCATGCGTCGACGTATCGCCGTTCTGGCAAGCCTCGTGTCTCTGCACGCCGTGCCCGCGTTCGCACAACCCCGCCCGCGCAGCGGCCGGCTCCAGCACTCGCCCCTCAGCCGATTCCGCCTCCTCCGCCGCCTGGCGCCGAAGCGGCGCCCGCAGCCGCGCCCGCTGCCGCCCCTGGAGCGGCAGCAACTCCCGCGCCGGCTGCAGCTCCCGCAGCTCCCGCGCCGCGCGAAAAGGTAACGGCCAGCCCCGACGAGGCGTCGTTGGAAGAACGCCAGGCCGCCGAAGACCAAGCTGCCACCAACGCCGCCGACGCCGCCAATGCCGAAGCCGGATTCTTTCCCGGTTCTGGCTTCGTCCTGCGGACGAAAGACGGCAACAACAAGATGCACCTTGGGTTGCAATCACTCATGCACGCCCAGGTGACCATCAACGGCAAAGCCCAAGTCCAGGACCCGTTCGTCACCCTCCGTGCAATCTCGGAGGGAGCCATCTACCGAAAATGGATTCGTTACTGGACGAGCCTCGAGCTCGCGGCGAATCCCGTCTATCTGCTCGATGCCTATGTCGAGATCCAGCCCATCGACGAGTTCGGATTGCGCCTCGGCCAGCAGTGGACGCCCATTTCACGCCACGAATACCTCTACGGCCCGCACCAGTTGCTCTTTCCGGATTGGGACGTGGTTTCGAACTACTTCTGGACGGGCCGTGACAAGGGCATCACGGCGTTCGGCTCGTTCGCCAATCAGCTCCTCGCGTACCAGGTCGGCGCCTATCTCGGCTCACCGCTGCGGCAGTTCCAGACGATCCGCGGCAACTACCTCTTCACGGCGCGCTTCGAGCTGAACCCTTTGGGCGTTCCCGGAAACACGGAGTTTGCCTACGCGGAAAAGGAAAACGCCAAGCACGTGCCCTTCAAGTACGCCATCGGCGTCAACGGGTGGATGTCGAAAGCCAACGAGGGCATCGAAAACTTCAACCCGACGACCTTCGAGTTCGAGACGGTGCCCAGTGCGGTGACGACGGTGAACCACGGCGTCGGCGCGGACCTCTTGCTGCAATCGAACCGGATCATGGCGCAGGTCGAGTGGTACTTCCGCCATACCAATCCGCACGAAGGGTTTGCCTCCTACTCGTCGACCGGCGGCTTCGGGCAACTCGGGTATCTGTTCTACAAACGGAAGCTCGACGCCGCCGTGCGCCTATCATGGGCGGACGTCAACCTGGACGTCGCCCACGATCAAACCTACGGCATCGAATTGAACAGCACCTGGTACTTCCACGTGCCGAACATCGCCTTCAAGCTCCGCTACGGCTACGGGCACCAGCAGATGCCGAACGACGACACCGGGCTGGCGGGAGGCGCCCCGCTCATCCTCTCCGTGCCTCACGTGCACGTCATGACCGCCCAGATCAACACGTCGTTCTGATTCAAGTGCCCTTGGTCGCGGCCGCCGCACGCTCGGCAGCGCGCCACAAATACCAACTCGCGACGGTACGGTGAGGCTTCCAGCGCTCACCGAGCTTGGCGAGCTCCTTGGGCGCAGGCAGATCCTTCAGACCGAAAACGGCCGCGTAGCCTTTTCGAATTCCGTAATCGTCCACCGGCAAGATGTCCGGCCGACCGAGACGGAACATGAGCAGCATCTCCACCGTCCAGCGGCCGATTCCGCGCACCGCCGTCAGCTTCTCGACGATGTCGTCGTCGTCCATGCGGTGCACGTCTGCGAGGCCCGGGATTTCTCCGTCGGCGGCGCGCTTCGCGAGGTCCCGAAGTGCGAGAACCTTGGGTCGCGACAATCCCGCGCTGCGAAGCTTCTCGTCGGACGAGCGAAGAATGCCTTCGGCCGTGGGGCCTTCGTGCGGCCGCGGAAAGAGCGCGCAGAGACGCGCGTAGATCGTTCCCGCTGCCTTGGCCGTGAGCTGCTGATAGACGATGGCCTCGGCCAGGGCGACGAAGATGCTCGACGTCGTCTTGAGCTGCATGCGAAACGGGCCGACGCTCTCCATGAGTGCGCGCAGCTTCGGATCACCGGCGCCGAGCGCAGCAACGGCCTTCGTGGGATCGAAACCGAAGGAGCCGTCACCGTCGAACAGGCTCCGTTGCGCGGCCGCCTTGGCCCCTTCGATGGCGAGCATTCGGAGCTTGGTGGTCACCCCGCCGTTCGCCGTGAAGCCCCCCATCTTCCCGCCCGAGGCGAGAACGCGATGGCAAGGGACGACGATGGCGAACGGATTGCGACCAAGTGCCTGCCCCACGGCCCGCGCGGAGCCCTTGTCACCGAGCTTCGTGGCCACGTCGCCGTAGGTCAGCGTCTGCCCGGGCTCGATGGTCCGCGCCAATGCGTAGACGCGCTGGTGGAACGCTGGGACACCGCGCATGTCGAGGGAGATGGTCGAAAGGTCGCTCGTCTCCCCACGAAGCAAGCCGACGATGGCCGCGATGGCGCGCTCGATCTCCGAAGACGGCTCGCACTCTTCGGTGGCTTCGAATCGCTTCGCGAGCGAGGCGCGCGTCAGGCTGTCTTTTCCCTCGGGCAGTTGAAGGCCGACGACCCCCGCCTCACCCCAGGCGATCCCGCAGCGACCGATCTCCGTATCGAAGAGGGCGTAGCGAATAGACGGGGACGACGCGGAAACCGATGACGCGGCAGGCTTGCGAGACGCTGGCTTCGTCGTCTTGCTCTTCATCGGCCCGAACTCTACGACGTTCGAGCGGCGAACGCGAAGCCGTAGAGGTAGAGTCTCGCCACCGTGACTTCCCAGGACCTGGCCATCGACGAAGTCCGCCGCCTCGCTGCGGAGCTCGAGTTCCCCGCTCGTCCGGAGCTGCTCGCGGACAAGAGCAACCTCGTCCTTCGCCTGATCCCCGAAGAGCCGCACGAACGCCCACTCGTCGCGCGCGTCGCCATGGCCACGTCGATGGTTCGCGTCGGCATGGAATGGTTGAAGCGCGAGATCGAAGTCAGCCGTTTCCTCGCCGGCGATGGCGTCTCGGTCACCCGCCCGAGCACGCGCATCGAACCAGGCCCGCACGAACGAAATGGTCTCGTCATCTCGTTTTGGGAGCTCGAAGATCTCCTCGCCGCGCGGGTCGATCCCGGCGCGGCAGGGGCCGAGCTCGCACGCGCCCATCGCTCGCTCGTGAAGTATCCGAAGTCGAAGCTGCCACTCTGGGGCGGGTTCGACGAAGCGCGCGAAGTCCATGCCCGGGCCGTTCGAAACGCGTCGTTCGACGAACGTGAGCGTCGTACGCTCGAGGACGCATGGCATCGCGCCGAAGACATCATTCGGTCGGCCCCCTCGCGAACGGCGTCATTCCAGGCGGTCCACGGCGACGCGCACATCGGCAACGTGCTCGCCACGTCGCGCGGCGCGGTGTGGACGGATTGGGAAGACGCTTTCCTTGGCCCCGTCGAATGGGACATGGCCTGTTTGCAGTCGAGGCTCGTTCTCTTCGGCGAAGAGCGTGCATCCATCGAGGCCATGACCGCGGCCTACGACGCCCCTTACGATCGGGACCTCGCCCGCGATCTCGGCCTGGTGCGCAACGTCCAGGTGATCGTATGGCTCGCGGTGTTCGCCGAACGCCAGCCGGAGCTCCTCGAGCGGATGCGAGCACGCATCGCTCGACTCGAGTAGGCTCGTTCACGGAAGTCCGTGCCATGCGAGAAGAACGAGACGGCGGCCACCGGCATCTTCGACTGCAAGAGCTCGTCCTCGAAGAGCTGCAATCCTTGTTGCGCGACGACATCACCGACCCGGCGCTGGTCGACGTCGAAATCGGTGCAGTCGTGCTGTCCCCCGACTATCGCCACGCGCGCGTCCACTTCTCCCTCCGCACGCCTCTCGCGCTCGGTCATGCAGCTGGCAACCCGGCCACCGAAGCGGCGCTCCGAGGCTCGGCCGAGCGCGCACTGACACGCGCCACACCGTTCCTGCGCGCTCGCCTCGCCGAGGCCATCGACATGAAGCGCGTCCCCGAGCTGCGTTTCGTGTTCGATGGCGTTGCCTCGAGTGGATGACGCCGGCCCTAGAAGGATGAGATTGACGGCCGATGGCACACGGCACCTTTGGTGCTAGAGCATCGAAGGCTCGTGTTCGTGTTCGCGTTCGCGTTCACGGGCCGGGTATTTCAGCCCGATCGCTCATCTCGAGCGCTCGCGAGCCGAGCGGGGCCCAAGCGTGTTAGGGTCGCGGTACTCACCTCCGGAATCCCCATGGCAACCTCCCCCATCCTGATCGCCACGGACCTCACCGAGTTCTCCGAGCCCGCCCTCGTTCGCGGACACATGCATGCAGCGGCGCTGGGAGTTCCGTTCGTCGTCGTGCACGTCATCCCCGACGTGCTCAGGCACTATCCGCTCCTTCCGAGCCGCGGTGAGAACGATGCGAAGCTTGCGCTCGATCTGACCAAGAAGGCCGCCGACCTCGTGAGCGAGCAGGTCAGTCGCGTGCTCCACGTTCCGGCATCGGACTACCGGGTGAACATCGAAGTCGGAGCGCCCGAAGACGAGATCGTCCGCGTTGCCGAAGAGAGCGACGCCACGCTCGTCGTCGTCGGCGGCAAGCCGCGCGAGGGCTCGGAGCGGTATCTCGGCCATGTTGCGGAGCGTGTCGTTCGCTATTCGCCCACGTCGGTCCTCGTGGCTCGTCCCGGAACGGCGTCGCGACGCGTGCTCGTCGCAACCGACTTCGGCGAAGGCTCACTGCCGGCCGTGAAGTTCGGCGGCGTGCTCGTCGAGAAGGCGAAGCTCGAGGTCACGCTGCTCCACGCCATGCAGCTGCCGGGCAACCACCCCTTCATGGCCGTCGCCTCCGCGCTCGGAAGCCCGTGGATGCCGCCGCCGCAGGGCGCGATCGAGAAGCTCGAAGAGCTCGGCCTCGCCACCCTCGAAGGACTCGCGAAGCAGTACCACTTCAGCCACTTCGAGCAGGTCGAGGTCAAGCGCGACCCGGCCGAGACCATCCTCGAGCGCGCCGATGCCATCGACGCGGAAGCCATCGTGATGGGCAGTCAGGGGCGCACCGGGCTCCGCCGCCTCGTCCTCGGCAGCACGGCCGAAAAGGTCATTCGCCTTTCGCGCCGCTCGGTGCTCGTCACGCGCGATACCTGACGATCATACGCTCGCGCGCGACGTCGGTTCTCGCGTGGATGACTGCGTCGAGCTGGACCGGACTACTTGTTGGTGCCGAGCCCCGCCTGGTAGTGCACGCGAATGCGTTCTGCGGTCAGGGCATGGTCGTAAACGGCCGGCTCGTCCATGTCACCTTTGTAGATGTACGCCGAAGAAGCGTTCTCCGTCCCGATATAGAAGTTCGACGAAGCACCCGGGATGGACGAAACCGAGGGACCGGAAGCAACCTCTTCTCCGTTCACGTAAAGTCGCAAGCGCGACCCGTCGAACGTTCCCACGAGATGGTTGTAGTTCGACGTGGAGACGGCTGTCCCCGTGATGGTCTTGACGTTTCCCGACGTCTGCCGTTCGAACGTGGCCTGGCTCGAGCCGAGGTATAGTGCGTATCCGTTCGGGTCGGTATCGCGCGCGAGCAAAACGGCATATCCAGAGCTTGGACTCGGTTTGACCCACACCTCGAGTGAGAACGGCAACACGCCGTCGAAGCGGAACACGTTGCCTACGTCGAGCCCTTTCGTCCCGTCGAAGCGAACCGCCGTGTTCGAATCGCCCGCGATGGCACCGGCAACACCGTACGCGATGCCTCCGTCGTAGGTCGCACCGTGGCCATGACCGGACTCATCGACGGCCATGCCCACAGGGGAGGCCTCCCCAATCGCCAGTACGCTGCAGGACTGTCGGCGAGGACGCAATCGCGATAGGCGCAAGTGTCGATCGGTCCACTCGCGTCCGAGCTGTCGACGGCCGCGTCGTCGGTTTCAGCGTCGGCACCGGCGTCGACCCCACCATCGCCTGCGCCGTCCGGCTCCGATTTCGGACCGTCCGTCGGGGAGCTTCCATCGCCGCTCCCGAGCCCGGTCGAATCCGCGCCGTCACCGCTCGAAAGTTCGGACAGCGATCGCGTCAGCGAGCACCCGGTCGCCGAACCGATCGCGATGACGAGCCCCCAAAAGAGTCTCTGAACGCGCACCTGAACGCCCCTTGAAGCAAGCCAAGCCGATCGACACCAGCCGAGCCTGCTCCACCCCATAGGCGGAAGATTAGCAGTCGACATGGTCGTTCCAAAAGCATGTTGAACGGGTGATTTGGAACGACTTGTCGAAGGTGCAGTGAAAAGTCACATGATGTACGCGGGGACTTCTCGGTCGTCACGGACTCCCCGCCCTGTCACATCGAGTGCCAATCACTCGGTCGATCTCCGGCGCCCCCCTCTCGCCACTACTTGCAGACCTCCGCGGTCTGCGCGAGCTTCGCCACCTCCGACGCCGGGAGTGCGACGGAATAGACGCGATATTCGTCCATCAAACCTCCCTCCGGCAGTGCGATGTTCGTGCCGTAACCCAACTTGAATGCCGATCCGACGATCGAGAGCGGGGGCTGGGCCACGGTGTTGACGAGCGCACCGTTCACGTACGCGCGAACTTCGGCGACGGTCGCGTCGTAGACGAACGTGGTAACGGCGGCGTCGACGGTGGCCGCCCCGGGCGCGAGGACGTCGTCGAGCCCACCGCCGCGCAGAATCCAGTTGTTGGCTCCGGCAACACCGTTCGTGAAGCAGCGGAACGAATTCGCCGAGGTATCACCGAAGATGTAGAACAGCGTCGGGGACGGGGTGATGTTCGACGTCCAGAACGAGATGGTCCAGGAGCCGCTGAGATTCGTGGCCCAGCCCGTCTCCACGTAGTCGTTGGTGGACGTGTTGCCTGTTCCGACGAGCGCGCGAAGGCACTGGCCCGCGCCCGCCTGCGTCTCGGCACCGTGGATGATCGCGGTCTCGGCGCCGAGCGGCGGATTGGTCGCGGAGTTTTCGACGTATTGGGTCTCGCCGTCGAAGCGATACCAGAGGAGGTCGGGGAGCCACTGGCATCCCTTCCCCGTCGTCTTGCCGTCACCCGAATAGGGCGCCGTGCATCCGCACGTGTAGCCGCCCGCCGTGTTCGAACACGTTCCGTTCGCATTCGCCGCAACGCAGTCGTTGGTGCCGCTGCATTCGTCGATGTCGGTGCAGCCCGTTCCCGAGACCTTGCCGTCTCCGACGAAGCCAGGCTGGCAGGCGCACGTGTAGCCGCCGAGGACGTTGCTGCAAGCGCCTCCCGCCGCGCCGGAAGCGCAGTCGTTGCTGCCCGCGCATTCATCGATGTCCGTGCAGCCCGTTCCGGCCCATTTGCCATCACCGGCATACCCCGGTTGGCAACCGCAGGTATATCCACCGACGACGTTCGTGCACGCGCCGCCCCAGAGCGGAGACTCGCACTCGTTACCGCTGCTCGCGCATTCGTCGATATCCGTGCAGCCGGAGCCGGAGATCTTTCCGTCGCCTTGGTAGCCCGATTGGCAGCTGCAGGTGAAGCCGCCGACCGTGTTCGCGCACGCGCCGCCCGCTTCGGGAGCCACGCAGCCGCTTCCTCCGGCGCATTCGTCGACATCGCTGCACCCCGTTCCCGAGGTCTTGCCATCTCCCGAGTAACCCGGCTGGCAGGCGCACGTGTAGCCACCGGGCACGTTTGCACATGCACCGCCCGCTTGCCCGGCGACGCAGTCGTTCGCGCCGCTGCACTCGTCGACGTCCGTGCAGCCCGTTCCCGAGGCCTTGCCGTCTCCGACGAAACCGGGTTGGCAGCCGCACGTGTAGCTACCGGCCGTGTTGGTGCAGGCGCCGCCCGAACCGGGCGCCACGCAACCGTTCGAACCACTGCATTCGTCGACATCGTTGCAGCCGGTGCCGGCAATGGTTCCGTCGCCGGCGAAGCCCGCCGGACACTGGCACGTGGCGGTCTCGCCGCGCGCCTGACAGGTCGCCTGCGGCAAGCACACGGCACACGGTGAGGCCTCCGGAGGAGGAGGCGCGGCGTCGGCGGGAGCGCTGGGCGAGTCTGCTTTGGAAGCATCGACCGGAGCCACGGGGCCCGGCCCTTCGTCGTCCGTCTCGACGTTGCCGTAGCTACGGGTTTGCTCCGGAAGGCACGCAGGAGCCGCGACGGCCATCAACAGAGCCAACGCCGCAACGCGCGACGCCCCAACTCGGACACCGACCTCGAACCTGCCGCGAAGAAAACGCATTGCAGGGAGTAACGGCGACGTGGAGCACCTCCGTAACGGTGCTCGTACATTTCTACGGCCGCGCTACTTCGCGCGCCGCCGGCCGACGCGCGGCTCCGCCTCCGTCACGCCGACGAGTCGAAGAGCCATGTCGCCATACTGAAAGACGATGTCGTCTTCCGACAACGGGCCATCGGGCGTGTACCACATGGAAACGCCGATCCCCATTTGCAGGATGCCGTACGCGGCGAGCAGAGGCGAGCGCGTGTCGAACACGCCCTCCTCGACCCCCTTCTCGATGAGTCCGACGAACATGCGCGAGTACTCGCGACGGAGCTTCGTGACGGCGCCCCGGTGTGGCTGCTCGAGGGCCGGAATCTCGTAGTTGCCGATCCGAACCTCCCGCTTGTGCCGCGCATGGTAACGGACGTGCGCCTCGGCCGCTCGCCGGAGCTGGAGCACGGTGTCGTCGGTGCCCGCGATCGCCGATCGAACGACCTTCAATAGGTTGTTCATCGTGTCCACCATCACGTCGCGGAGGATCTCCTGCTTCGCGGACACGTGGTTGTAGAGGCTCGGCGCACGCAGCTGGAGCGCTGCCGCGATGTCCTTCATGGACGTGCCGTGATAGCCGCGCTCGGCGAAGAGCGTGAGCGCCGCCTCGCGAACGTCGATACTGCGGGCAGAGGGTGCTCGCGCCTTCGTGGCAGCTTCCTTCTTCGGCATGGGTGGGCTTCCCGGTTGTCTCATCGACGACGCACAGCGGCAACCGTTCGTTTTTGCCTCGTTCTGTGGCGGACCTAGATACGAATCATCGTTCGTATGGCGTGACGCGGCAGGCCAAGGCCATTAACGGCTTGCGATGCCCGCCGCGGAGAGTCATGGTCTCCACAACGAACGAATAGTCGTTCGTATCGCCCGCGCAAGGCCGCGGGCTCGAGAATTTCGACCGAACGACATCGTCCCCCGCGCGATGCGCGCCGGACTTGGAGGCTTCATGACTCAGGCATCCGTCTCGAAGTTGCTCGAAGGTCTTCCGACGAATTGGGGTCGCTGGGGAAAGACGACGAGCTCGGTGGTCTCAACTTCCTCGATGCGGAGGAAGTCGCACGAGGCCTCGCGTCGATCCGATCGCACAAGACCTTCGCTCTCTCCGTGGTGATCGGCTCACCCAAGGGTGACCCGGTTTGGCCGGGACGTAGCGGTGCCGTGAAGCTGATGACCCAAGACAAGGGCAGCTACATGTCCGGCAAGCTCCAGCCGCTCGCTGGTGGCCTCGAATATGCCGACGACTACGTCACGATGTTCCTCCAGGGCTCGACCCAGTTCGACGGTCTCGGCCACACCTGGTACGACGACAAGCTCTACAACGGCTTCGATGCGCATACGACGCTCGCAGGCCTCGAGAAGGCAAGCGTGCTGCCGCTCGCCGAGCACACGGCTTCGGGGCACGCCGTGCTCCTCGACATCGCACGCTACCGCGGGAAAGAGCGCCTCCAGAAGGGCGAGCTCATCACGCTAAGGGATCTGCTCGACTGCGCGGCCAAGCAGGGCACGAAGATCCAAAAGCACGACATCCTGCTGATTCGCACCGGCTGGCTCAGCACCTTCTACGAGGAAGGCCCCGCCAAGTTCTACGACCCGCCGTTCATCGAGCCCGGCCTCGTCTATTCGCGCGAGCTCGTCGAGTGGTTTCACGACACGGAGATCCCCCTTCTCGGCACCGACACCATCGCCAACGAGGTCACGGTCGACCCAAACAACGGCATCGTGCTGCCGCTCCACAGTGCGCTGATGCGCAACCTCGGCGTCGTCTTCAACGAGATCCTCATGCTCGAAGACCTCGCCAAGGACTGCGCCAAAGACGGTCGCTACGACTTCTTCTACACGGCCGCTCCCCTCAAGATTTTCCGAGGCACGGGCGCCCCCGTGAACCCGATCGTCATCAAGTGAGGACGCCATGGCCACCGCGCAAAACACCGCGAAGCCCTGGCTCGGCGTCTACTCGCCATGGGTTCCCGAGACACTCCCCGCCCCGACCAAGAGCATGATCGACGTGCTCGAGGAGGCCGCCCGCACGGCCCCCGATGCGCCCGCGCTCTACTACTTCGATCGCGTCGTGAGCTATCGCGAGCTCGACGACCTGGCCGCCCGCTTTGCGACGTTGCTCGCGTCCTGGAACGTCGGACACGGCGATCGCGTGGCGCTCTACCAGCAGAACGTTCCGCAGTACGTCATTGCCCTCTACGGCATCTGGAAACGAGGCGCGGTTGCCGTCCCCCTCAATCCGATGTTCAAAGACAAGGAGCTCGAATACCACCTCCAGGATTCGGGTGCGCGCGTCCTCGTGGCGCTCGAGTCGCTCTACGAAGCGGTGGGCCGAAGCGTCGTTCCTCGCACGTCGGTCGAACGCGTGGTCACGACCTCGGAGCTCGACATGCTCGGAACCGAACCTGCCCCTCCGTGCTTCGCTCCGAGTCACAAGCTCTCCGCCGAGGATCTCGGCTCGGTCGACCTGCTCACGGCGCTGTCCCAAACGAAGCCTGATCCCAAGGCCAGAGCCGCGGTGGGACCGGGCGACCTCGCTTCCCTCGGCTACACGTCCGGAACGACCGGACAGCCAAAGGGGGCGATGACGACCCACGGCAACATCGTCTACAATGGCAACGTCTATCGAACGTGGATGAAGATGGACGCCAACGACGTCATTCTCGGCGTCGCACCGCTCTTCCACATCACCGGTCTCGTCGGGCACGTGGCGCTCGCGGCCACCGCAGGCTGTCCGCTCGTACTCGGCTACCGCTTCGACGCGGAGCAGACGATCCGCCTCGCGCAACGCTGGAAGCCGACGATGACCGTCGGATCCATCACCGTGTTCCTCGCGCTGATGAACCATCCGGCCGCCACCAAGGAGGCCTTCGCGTCGCTCAGGAAGGCCTATAGCGGCGGCGCGCCCGTGGCCCCGAGCATCGCCGAACGCTTCGAAGCGCAGCTCGGCGTCTACATCCACAACATCTACGGATTGACCGAATCGACCTCGCCCACGCACGCCGTACCGCTCGGCGCTCGCGCGCCCGTCGATCCGGTAACCGGCGCACTCTCGGTCGGCGTTCCCATTCCCGGGTGCGACGTGAAGCTCGTCGACCTCGCGGATCCCGACAAGGAAGCAGCTCCAGGTGAAGCCGGAGAGCTCGCCGACAAGGGCCCGATGATCTTCACGGGCTATTGGAACAAGCCCGACGCCACGAAACAGGCATTTCGCGACGGCTATTTCGTGACGGGAGACGTCGCCACGCGCAACGACGATGGCTACTACTTCGTCGTCGACCGCAAGAAGGACATGATCATCGTGTCCGGCTACAAGGTCTGGCCGCGCGAGGTCGAAGACACGCTCTACGGTCATGCGGCCGTCAGAGAAGCCGCGGTGATCGGGGTGAAAGACGATTACCGAGGCGAAACCGTCAAAGCGTTCGTCGCCCTCAAGCCGGGCACCACGGCAACCGAGCAGGAGCTCATCGACTTCTGCCGTTCCAAGATTGCCGCTTACAAATACCCAAGAAGCGTCGAAATCGTCGACGAAGTTCCGAAGACCGCCACGGGCAAATTCCTGAGGCGTGCGCTCCGCGATCGAACGCCGGCGAATCCCAACGAAGCAGCTGCACGGAAAGCATGAAGCCATGACGAGCATCACCGCCGAGAGATCGGCCCGCGCGGAAGACCTGAAGCACCGCGTCGCGGCCTTCGTGAACGAGCACGTCATTCCGGCCGAACCGGCCTTCGAACGACACCTCGCCGAATCGGGGAATCGCTGGTCGATTCCTCCGGTCATGGAGGAGCTCAAGGCGAAAGCTCGCCGCGAAGGGTTGTGGAACTTGTTCTTGCCCGACCACGGAGGCGGAGCAGGCCTCACCAACCTGGAGTACGCGCCTCTCTGCGAGATCATGGGGCGGTCCCCCATCGCGCCCGAAGTGTTCAACTGCAACGCTCCGGACACCGGCAACATGGAGGTCTTGGTTCGCTACGGCACCGACGCGCAGAAAAAGGCGTGGCTCGAGCCGCTGCTCGCCGGGACCATCCGCTCTTGCTTCGCGATGACCGAGCCGGAGGTCGCCTCGTCCGACGCGACGAACATCGCCTGCTCGATTCGCGGCGACGGCGACAGCTACGTGATTCACGGCCGCAAATGGTGGACGAGCGGCGCCATGGATCCGCGCTGCAAGATCGCCATCGTGATGGGCAAGACGGATCCCGACGCGCCTCGCCATCTGCAGCAATCGATGGTCCTCGTTCCGCTCGACACGCCGGGCGTTCGCGTGGTTCGACCGCTCACGGTGTTCGGCTACGACGACGCCCCTCACGGCCACGCGGAGGTCGCTTTCGAGAACGTTCGCGTTCCGAAGTCGAACATCCTGCTCGGCGAAGGCCGCGGCTTCGAGATCGCCCAAGGGCGCCTCGGGCCCGGTCGAATCCATCACTGCATGCGCGCCATCGGACTCGCCGAACGCGCCCTCGAGGCGATGTGCAAACGCGTGCAGGAGCGCGTGGCCTTCGGAAGGCCCCTCGCCGAGCAGGGCGCGCTCCGGCACGAGATCGCGCGCAGCCGAATCGAGATCGACGAGGCACGCCTTCTCACGTTGAACGCCGCCCATACGATGGACGTTCACGGCAACAAGGCCGCCAAGAAGGAGATCGCGATGATCAAGATCGCCGCGCCGGCCATGGCGTTGCGCGTGATCGATCGCGCGGTGCAGGCTCACGGCGCGGCCGGCATCTCTCAGGATTTCCCGCTCGCCTATGCGTGGGCGTGTGCCCGCACGCTGCGCCTCGTCGACGGCCCGGACGAAGTCCATCTCGAAGCCATCGCCAAGCAGGAGCTGCAAGAGCAGCAAGCCAAACGCGCGGGAGCTCGATGATGGCAGGGACTCCACAGCGCACGGGCCAGGCAGCGGTCACGGGGCACGTGACGAACGTCCGCTCGGCGCATCGCTTCGACGAAGCGGCTCTCGCGCGGTGGCTTACCGGCCGTCTCGAAGGCGCCGAGCGCGGCGTGACCATTCGACAGTTCGAAGGTGGCCAATCGAATCCCACGTTCTTGATCGAAACCGACAAGGGCCGCTGGGTCTTGCGAAAGAAGCCGAGTGGGCCGCTGCTCGTCTCGGCACACATGATCGAGCGAGAACAGAAGATCCTGCGCGCGCTCGCGGGCTCGGGCGTTCCGGTGCCGGCCGTGCCTCTCTTCTGCGAAGACGAGTCGGTCATCGGAACGCCGTTCTTCGTGATGAGCTACGTGCACGGTCGGATCCTGAGGGATCCGAGCCTGCCCGACTCGAATCACTCCGAGCGCGCGGCGCTCTATGCCTCGGCCGTGGAGACGTTGGCCAAGCTCCACGACGTGGACTGGAATGGTCGCGGCCTCTCCGACTTCGGAAAGCATTACGGCTTTCTGGAACGGCAGATTTCACGCTGGTCAACGCAATATCGCGATTCCGTGGGTCGCGAGATTCCTGCCATGGATTGGCTCATGCGGGAATTGCCACGACGAAAGCCGACGTCCAGCGAAGTCACCGTGGTCCATGGCGACTATCGCGTCGAAAACCTCGTCGTGCATCCCACGGAGCCGCGAATCCTCGCCGTGCTCGATTGGGAGCTCTCTACACTCGGAGATCCGCTGACGGACCTGGCTTACTTCTGCATCGCGCACCGCGTTCCGAAGGCGGACAAGGGCCTTCGCGGTCTCGTGGGATACGATCTCGAGACGCTCGGGATTCCGAACGAGAAGCAGATCGTCACGCGCTACTGCAAGCTCCGCTCGATACCGGAGCCCTCGCCGAACGACTTCGCCTTCTATCTCTCCTTCTCGCTGTTCCGCATGGCGGCCATTCTCGCCGGGATCGACGCTCGCATGCGTCAGGGCAACGCGAGCTCCGAGAACGCACGGGACCTCGCCGCACAAACGGAGCTCTTCGCCGAGGCCGCCAAGACGGCCCTCGAGGGAGGATGACGCACATGAGCCCTCCGATTCGTGCCGTCCTCTTCGACTTCGGGGGCGTCATCCTCTCGAGCCCCATCGACGAGCTGCTCGCGTACGAAGCCGACGTTGGACTTCGTGCCGGCTTTCTCCAGGACCTCAACAAGCAGCAATCGGACACCAATGCGTGGGCACGCATGGAGCGTGGCGAGCTCGGCGAGGACGAGTTCTACGCGCTGTTCGAGGCCGAAGCGCGCGCTCTCGGAGGGACGGTCGATGCGCGCACCCTCTTCCTGCGCTTGACCGGTCGCATCCGCACCGAGATGGTCGATGCCGTCCGCAACCTACGCTCGCGCTACGTCACGATGTGCGTGACGAACAACATGCGTATCGGCTTCGGCAGCGCGATGGCGAGCACCGAGGCGAAGGCAGCCGAGATCGCCGAGGTGATGACGCTCTTTCACCACGTGGTGGAGTCGTGGAAAATTGGCACCCGCAAGCCCGAGCGTAGATTTTTCGAGCACGCCTGTGGGCTCGCCGGCGTAGAGGCCGCGGAGTGCGTGTTCCTCGACGATCTCGGCACGAATCTTAAGACCGCACGGGCCATGGGCATGCGCACCATCAAGGTTGCCGACCCGCGCGCGGCGCTCGACGAGCTCGAAGGAGTTCTTGGTCACCCTGTGCGCACGAAGTAGCGTCTGGCAGAGCTCTGTGTATAACTGAGCTACGTGAGCGTTGATTGGCAGCGCCTGGCGCTGGCAAAAACGGAGCAGGATCTCGCCAAGGTGATCCTGAACGATTGGCCGGAGGCGCTCGGAGCGGGGCGTGCAGGTGTCTACCTGCAGAAGAACGACGCCGGCGGCGCGCTCTACGCCCGCGGCGCCCAGTGCGCGCTCCTCGAGGACTACGAACAGTTCGGTCGCCACGACGACCCGCTCCTCGCGCGCGTCCAACGCCGTCACGTCGCCGCGATGGCCCCCATCGCCTCCCTTCGGGCGCGATCCCACGGGTACGCCGAGTTCGCCGAACGGCATAGCCGCGCCTTCCATAAGTACGCCATCGTTCCGCTCGTCGCGAACGGCACGCTCTGCGGAACGGTCTGCCTCTCGCTGCTCCCGTCGGCCAGTGCCCAGGCCGAGCGCAGGCGGCGCGATCTCATGCATGCGCTGTCCCTGCACGCATCGACCCGTCTCTCGCAGCTCCGATTGCGCGAAGGCGCCGGCCTGCGATGGCAGGGCATCCTCGCCGCCGAGGACGTGGCGCTCTGCGACCTCGTGACGGGCGGTCACACGGTGACGAGCATGGCGGCGGCCCTCGGCGTATCGGACAACACGATCAAGAAGCGGCTGAAGCGGCTCTACCAGCGCCTGGACGTCGCTTCACGCTCGGAGCTCGCGATGCAGTTCATGCTCGGGCCGGAGGCCCCCATCGCGAGCCAGCGAGAGACCATGCAGGTCGGTGCCTGGCACGTCGTGTCGCTGACATGATCCGCGGCAGGCTTACAAGTACCCGATCGGGTACTCCCTGAGTCCCACATCGGACGCAATTCTGCACGCGATGGCTCTGGCGGACTCACCCCCGACGTACCCGCCGTTTCCAAGAACGGACGTTACGATGCGGTTCGGTCTCGTCGATCACGCCTATCTCTGTTTCCACAGCGCCGAGCCACCGAGGGACGTCGAGTGGACGGCATTCATCGACGACATCACCGAGAAGGGTGACGAGTTCGAAGAGATGCTGGTGTTCAGCTTCGGTGGGGCGCCCACCGTCGTGCAACAACGGCAGGTCGCCTCGCTTTGGCAAGGGCGCAGGCGTGGCCCCCGCATTGCGCTCGTGACGCCGTCCGCCGTCGCCCGTGCGGCCAGCGCGGCGCTCAACTGGCTGCTCCGCCAACCGATCAAGACGTTCACGCCGACCGAGCTGGGAACGTGCCTCACGTATCTCGAGCTGACTCTGAGCCAGCGCGAAGAGATGACGAGCAAGCTGCGCGAGTGGTGCCGCGAGCTCGGTATCCCCTTTACGCCGCCTGGCTGAGCCTGATCGCGCCGACGTGACCGCGATGCCGCCTCGCGGCGTCGACGCGAGCGCCAACGTTGCGGGCACATAATGAAAACGACTTTCAATTTCATAACCTCCCCTCTAGAGTCCGGCGTCATGGCGGGCCCTCCCTTTCGAACGGGCTCGAAGAGGAATCAGCGATGGATCAGCGTGTGTTTCGGGGATGCCTTCTCGCCCTCGCGACGGGCACCGGGGTCGCCTTGCTTGGTGCGTGTGAGAGCGATCCGTCGAATGCGGACGGCAGCGCAGGCCAAACGACCGTCGTACGCGAAGAGGAAGACGCGAGCTCGAACGTCGACGAGCCCGACGCTGCGAGGCCCGACGCTGCGAGGCCCGACGCTGCGAGGCCCGACGCTGCCGAGGTCGATGCATCGAAGGACTCCGGTGACGCAACGACGCCCGAGCCGTGCGAGGCCGGAACGTGGGACGACGATGGGAACGCGGCCACGGAGTGCGCGAGCTGCGAAGCGGGTACCTATTGCGCAGGAGGCGAGGCCGCGAAAGTTCCGTGCGCCGAAGGAACGTGGGATCACGACGGCACCGCCGCGACGGCCTGCACGCCGTGGGCGGACTGCGGCCTGGGGAGCTTCGTCGAAGCAACGGGCACTGCAGTGGCGAACCGGAAGTGCACGACGTGTCCGATCGGCCAGACGAGCACGACGACGAACGCCCAGAGCTGCGAGGACGTTCCTCCGGTCCCGGGCGGCCCATGCTCGACCGTCGGCGAGACGTTCGCGCGCTCCTGCGGCAACTGCGGAACGCAGGCGGCGACGTGCGACGCGGACAACGTCGTGAGCGAGTTCGGTTCCTGCAGCGAACCTGCGGGTGCATGCGCGCCCGGCACGAACGAAGCGCCGACCGCATGCGGCTACTGCGGAACCACGAGCCGCACGTGCAACGACCAGTGCACGTGGGTCGCGCAACCTTGCGTGGGTGAGTCCATCGCCGTCGATCGATGCATGGCGGGGGAAAAACAAGACCGCACCGAAGGCTGTCAGGACGACGTCACCCGCGCCTGGACGTGCGGCGCGACCTGCGCCTGGGAACCGCCCGCGATGACGTGCGAGACGGCCTCGCGCATCGTGACGGTCGGCACGGCCGTGGGTACGACCACATCACGGCGGGTCACTCAGAACAGCGACAAGATCAAACGCCTCACGGCCAGCAGCGTGCCGTGCAGCCTCTCGACCCAGACCGACACCCACTACGTCTACGTCGAGATTCGAAACCCGAACGCGACCGCCGCCAAGATCGAAGTCGGCGCAAGCGCGGCCACGGGTCAGGTGACGCCCGACGTGCTCATCGCCGCCTATTCGACGCTGCCTTCCGATACCGACGCACGCAAGGCCTGCCTCTCCGGCGCCGAGATCTCGTGCAGCGGCAACTCGGCCACGTATTCGGCCTGCCTCACTGGAACCAAGACTCCAGCCATCCCCGCCAAAGGATCGATCTGGGTCTACGTTGGCAACTACCGCGCCGGCGACGAACCGCTCACCTTCGACCTGAAGACGAAGATCACCGCACTCTGAGGCGTCACGTGGACTCGAACGCGAGCAGACGCTGACGCGACATCTTCGAAATACTGACGAGCACCACGAGATATCGAATCGAAACGAACAGCGAGTAGAGGCCCACGCCGACCCAGAAGTGGCCAATCGTTCCCGCCAGGACGAACGATACCGCCGAGATGGTGGCGGCGCCGATCTGGAGGAGGAGCATCGCTCGCTGCGCTTCGAAAACCTGGAATGACGCAACCAGCGGGCCCACGGCGATCATGGTCCCGTACATGGGGCTGAGAGCGCGCGCGATATTGGCGGCGTCGTTCCAGGTCGGGCCGAGCAAGAGCGTGACGGCCAGCGGCACGAAGAGAAACACGCCGAGCCCGGAGGACGCGCCAACCCCAATCAGTGCACGCCGCAGGCGGAGGAAATTACGATGAGCCCCCGGCGCGCGCTCGCGCACCGCTCGCGCCAAGGAGCCGTGATAAATCTGGCCAATCGTATTCGACAGAATCGTAACCGGCGCTCCGCAGAATCGGAGCACCACGCCGAATTGACCTGCGAGCGCGAGCCCGAAATAGCGCTCGATGAGGATCGTCGGAAGATTGAACGTCATGCTCCCGAGGAGCTCCGACGGTGCGTAATAGAACGCGCAATTCCGCTTGAGGACGATGATCGGTCGGAGCTCGCGCCAGTGGAGGCGACCGCCGAGAGCGCCGCGCAGCGTGAGTGCCGCGTAGACGACCCCCGTGACGAGGGCGAGCGCGACCTGGCCGTAGACGAGCCTCTCGAGCGACGGCACACGGAAGGCGAAGCACGAGAGCGCGACCCACGCGAGGTTCGAGATCGAGAGCGCCAGACGCGCGAAGGCAATGCGGCTCGTCTTCTGGGCTCGGATGTTGCTCATCTCGGCAATCGACGTGAAGCCCGCGGCGAGAACCTGGGCACCGATTGCCATCGGAAGCGGCACACGGAGAAGGAGCAGGACGCTCGCGGTCACGAGGCCGACGAATACGTTCCAGACGAGGAGCGCCTTCGTGAGCGTCCGGTAGCCTGCTTCCTCGAGATGCGGGAGCACGGAGTGGTACGAGAGCAAGCTCACCGACGCGACGAGCGCCGACGTCGCGAGAAACAACTGATACTGGCCGACCTGCGACGGCGAGAGCGCGCGGGTCATCAGAAACAACGCGACCGCCCCGAAGCACTGCGAGACGACGCTGGCGCCGCCAAGGCCCGTCACGCGTGCGGCGAATCGCGAGCCACGGAGCTCACGCGAGACGCGTGCGATGCGAGCGAATGAACGCGTTGTCTCGGGCCGGCCCATCCGGAGCGCCGGAGTCTACAGCGCAACTCGGTTGCGCTGATGGAATAGTCAAACGGAGTTCGCGACAGACTTGTGCAAAGGACCGTGGATTTCGGGGCCCTCGCCCACCGTGGGCCCCGAAATCCTCGGTCCACGCAAGTGGTCGCCGCAGTAGGCACCGCCTCGCCGCGAAGGCGAGCATTTCCCGGGTCGCACCCGAGTGGGCTGGAAACATGGTGGAGCTTGCGAGGGCCGCAGGACGTCTCGATTGACGCCTCACACGGCGCGCGGTTCCGTAGGCCCATGCAACTCCGCGGCATCGACACGAACCTCGTCGTGGCGCTCCGTGCCCTGCTCGCGCACCGCAACGTCACGCGTGCAGGCAAGGCGGTGGGCCTCAGCCAGTCGTCGATGAGCCATGCGCTCTCCCGTCTCCGTGCGCACTTCGACGATCCGCTGCTCGTTCCCGTCGGTCGCGAGCTGGTTCTCACGGAGCGAGCCAAGGAGCTCGTCGAGCCGGTCGCGGAAGCCATCGCCAAACTCGAGCGCGTGTTCACACCGCCGGCGGCGTTCGATCCGAAGACCAGCCGTCGTCTGTTCCGCATCGCCGCCACCGACAACCTCGGGCTCTACGCTCTGCCGAAACTGGCGGCGATGATCCAAAAGTCGGCTCCGGCGATCGACATTCGCGTGAGCGCACTCCCGGCCGACTGGAGCACGGCGCTGAAACGCGGCGACATCGACCTCAAGTTGGGCCGCAAGTACGCCGTGGACGCCGCGCTCGAAAGCCAAGACCTCTCCGAAGAGCGGTTCGGTTGCGTGGTTCGTCGCGGCCACCCTGCGCGCTCGAAGCCGAGCCTCGAAGACTACGCCGCGCTCGAACATCTCTTCGTTGCGACTTCGACGGAGTCCGGCGCGGGCTCGAAGAGCACGGTCGACGCGATCCTCGCGAAGCACGGCTTGCGACGACGCGTGCGGATGACAGTGCCCCACTTTCTCGTCGCGCCCCACGTCGTGGCGAGCTCCGATCTGGCCTTGACGGCTCCCCTACGCTTGCTCGCTCCGTTCGTGAAGTCCCTCGGGCTACGCAAGCTCGAGCTGCCCTTCGAGCTTCCCGGTTACGTTCTCAGCCAAGTCTGGTCGACGCGCTCGAGCCACGACGAAGCTCACCGATGGTTGAGGGGCGAGGTCGTTCGATGCTTCTCGAGCGCGCCGAAGTAGGTATCGGCGATGTCGATGGGTTGTATGACGAGCATCCATACGACGAATGCCATCTCTCGGCGTATCGTGCGAGGCAGAGAGGCACCATGATCGTCGAATACATCCGCTACACCATCGACGCCGACCGAGCGAACGAGTTCACGAGCGCCTACGAGAAGGCCTCGGCCAGCCTCCGCGCATCACCGCATTGTCTGAGTTACGAGCTCTCGCGCTGCACCGAGGCGCCGGAGAGCTTCATCCTGCGCATCGTCTGGGATTCGCTCGAGGGGCATTTGCAGGGCTTCCGGAAGAGCGCGGAGTTCAGGCCCTTCCTTGCAGCCATCCAGCCGTACATGCCGAATATCGCCGAGATGCGCCACTACGAGACGACGACGATTGACTGGGCGCGCTGAAGTTCGATTTCAGCGCGCCTTCGGTGTTCGAGACGCGCTTCCTTAGTGCGGGCCGGGCTGTGCGCAGAAGCCGTTCACGCACTTGTTCGCCTTGTCGCAGCAGTCCCCGTCGGCGGAGCACTTCTCTTGCACCATCGAGCACGTCGCTGTGGGCGGCTTGTTCGAGCACACGAGCTTCGCCGGATCGCCCGACGACGGCTGGCAGAAGCCGTTGCAGCATTGGTCACCGCTCTGGCAATCCGTGCCGTCGGTGCGGCAAGGGTCGAGAACCCAGAAGCCGCGCGCGTTGCCGGCGAGGAGCTCCTGCGCGGGCAAGTAAAACGCGGGGTGGCTCGGATCGGTGCCCGGCGCGGCGTTCAGATCGATCGCCGCGACCCACAGCTTCTTGGTCGTGATCTTCGTCAGATCCGTCATGTCGTAGCTGCGCGGATCGCTCTGCCACGCGTCGGCCGTCGCCACGTTGCCGTACATACGACGGCTCGTGAAGATGACCCAGATGTAGCCGCCGGAGGCGACGGGATTGACCGTGGGCTCGTAGTTGAGCACCTCGTCGGTCGCGTGGCTGGGGCCCGTGGGCAGATAGCGATTCGTGCCATCGGGCTGCCCGCCATTGAGCTGCTCGAGCGATTTGGCCGTTCCGGTCGCGAGGTCCGACCACCAGATCTGTGAGGTCGCCTGATGCCACGTGTTGTAGCGGTGGTTCGATGAGACGATCTGGTAATGGAAGGCGACGGCGTCGTTGGTGGGGAAGAACGACGGGAAGCCCGCGCGCTTGCCACCCGTCATCGTCGCAAGCGTGCGCAGGTTGGTGAACGCCAGGGTGGTCTTGTCGAAGTCCATCGCCACGAGCTGGGTGCCATTGCCGGTCGCCGCGCCGATGGCGCCGCTGATGAAGTCGAACGACACGTGCTTGCCGTCGGGGGAGAACGTCGGCGTCCCCGCCTTCAGATTGTCCGGAATGCCTGTCACCGAGAGCGGCGTCGTGGACGTCGGCGGGAACGTATAGAGCCTGCTGGCCGGTGCCCCCGCCGCTAGGTCGGCGGCGTTCGTGAAGGCCATCGTGCCGTCAGGGGAGAGGCCGGCCCAGCCGAACAGGTTGTCGTATCCCGTCAGCTTCGTCTCGGCATTCGAGTTCTTGAGGTCGTAAGTCGACGACGCCGCGTAATTGTCGCCATGCTGCACGACGAGCCGGCTGCCATCTTGCGCAACGGTGTGACAGACGCGACACCCCGCTCCGTTGATTCCGCTATCCGGACCGGCAACGACGGACGGACCGGTCGCGCCCTCGCGAATGCCGAGAACCGCAGCGCCGTATTGCCTGCCGTTCTTGTCGAGGTCATTCGAATTCTTGGCGAGGTTCGTGCCGTACGAATTGTAATAAACGGTACCAGCCAGTCGCCCAGGAGCGATCGACCACGTCTCGGTGATCGGACCGTAGGCCGCGCCGCCCTTCGCGACGACGAGGCTCACCGTGAGCTTGTCTTGCGAGCCGTCGGGCAACGTGCCGCCCGCCGTGTTCGTCGCCATCGCCCACACGTCTTGGGGAATCGGGTGGCGAATGAACTTGCCCGCGGCGCCGAGAATCGCAGGGCGCCCGAAGGTTCCGGTCCACGAGAACGAACCGCTCGTGGTCGACAGCTTGATCTGGATGGCATCGGCATCGCCGAGCGACGAGCTCCATTGGAGGAGCGGCGCGAGCAGTCCTCGCGGGAAAACGGTCTTGTCGTACGGATAGAGGAATTTGAAACTCTTGGCAGTGCCGTCGGTCGGAGCGCCGAGCGCCGTCGTGATCGTCGGATCGGTAACTGCCACGCCTAGGCCTTCGCCACCAACGCCACCGACACCGCCGCCCGCTCCGAGAGCAGCCGCGTTCGCAGGGACCTGCGCGGCCTGACTCGGAATCGACGTGTTCACACCGTTCTGTTCGCCCGTCAGCTTGACGAAGACCTGACGCTGGATCGTCTGACCGTTGAGGCCCGCGATGATCGTGACGAGACCGCCCGTCTTGCCGCTCGGCGTGAACACGCCCGTCGAGGCCGGCCCTGCTCCAATGCTCCCGACGTCTCCACGATCGATGCTCCACCCGACGTTGGCCGGGGCGCCTTTCAGCGTCGCATCGAAGACGACGGTGGGAGTCGTCTGGCCGGCGACGACGGTGATCGTCTGCAAGGTGCTCGGCTGCACGTCGAAGCCTTGCGTGCTGCCGGGCCCGGTACCCGAATCGTCGGTACCACCGCCCGGATCGAACGAGCCATGGCCGTTGCCGTTGTCGATCTGGCCACCATCGCCGCCCGTCGGCTTGAACTCCGATTCGCTGTCGCTCCCGCAGGCTGCGAACGTGGAGACTGCAGCGAGGAGTGATGCCGTGAGCAGGAGTGAGCGTCGAATCGGGTCCAGCATAATCGAACATCGTACGACCACGTGAAGAGCGCGGGCAAACGCAACGCCGACCGGTCACGACGAATTCACGAGAGCGAGATGTACGACGCCAACGCAGCTCGGCGTCTTCGTCTCGCGTCGGCCTCGCCCCTCGGCCCTCGCCCCTCGGCCCTCGCCCCTCGCCCCTCGCCCCTCGCCCCCTCGCCCCCTCGCCCGCGTAAGGCGCGCGTGTACGCGTTCAGCCCACGCCGTGCACGATTCACTCGCCGAGGCGAAGACTTAACGAAGGAGACGCATGCCTTTCTCGCGCGTGTGCAGGGTGCGTCGATATAGTGTCCAACATGCGATCGCTGTACTTGCTGGCTGCTCCTCTCGTACTTGCTGTCCTCGGCGCCGCGACCATCGCAGCGTGTGGAAGCGACTCGACCGACGGGGCCAGCGAGAAGCCCAACGGACAGGATCCCACCCCGAGCTTGGGTGATCCGGATGCCACCGTCGATCCGAACACGGGAGGGCTCATCGTCACGCCGGCCGATCCCGTCATCGAGATGGTCGATGGGCAGGCCCCGCCCACCGTCCAGTTCCTCGCGGCAACGAAGGACAACCAGCAAGTCCCAGCCGTCTTCAGCATCGATCGCGGCGAGCTCGGAACCATCACACCGCAAGGTCTATTCACGCCCTCCGGCAAGACCGGCGGCAAGGCGACGATCACCGCGACGTGGAGCGGCCGAACGGGCACCACCACCGTTACCGTGAAGCTCAAGGTGCGAGAGAACGGAGCCACCGCTGATGGCCCCGGAGGTTCCGGCGGGTACGGCGGGGTGGGCGGCGAAGGGCCCGGTGCGGCCGTCGACGACGCGACGATCGCCGTCTTGACGGGCACGGCCACGCCCGATCCCAATCTCTCCCTCCTCTATCCGTATACCGACACGGTGTGGCCGCGCGGCGTGCTCGCTCCGCTGCTCCAGTGGAAACCGGGCGCCCAGGGCGACTACGACGCGGTCTACATCCACGTCACCGAGGCGGCCTTCGAATACGAAGGTTTCTTCAAGAAGACGAAGGCGCCCTTCACGCATCATCCGATTCCGCAGGCGACGTGGAAGAAGATCCTTTCGTCGAACGGCGGTGAAGACGTCAACGTCACGCTCACGTTCGCCAAGGGCGGAGCGGCCTACGGCACGATCACCACGAAGTGGAAGGTCGCGAGCGCGCCCCTCAAGGGCACCGTCTATTACAATTCGTACGGCACCAAGCTCGCCAAGAATTACACCGGAGCCAAGGGCGGCGTCGACGACAAGTTTGGCGGCGCTACGCTCGCCGTCCGCGGCGGCTCGACGGAGCCCAAGCTCGTCGCCGGTGGCGACGGAAGCGCCGCCAACTGTCGCGTCTGCCACTCCGTCGCCGCCGACGGCTCGGTGCTCATCACCCAGCGTGGCGAAGCAGGTGACAGGGCGTTCTCGACCTACGACCTCAAGGGACCGACCGAGACGGTCACGAGCGGCACGAACTACGCATGGCCGGCCATCTACCCCGACGGCTCGCTCTTCCTAGGCGATTCGAGCGACGCCGCGGGCTCGAACAGCAACGTCAATCAGCTCTACCAGACCGCGAGTGGCGGCGGGACCAAGACGCCGGCGCCGGTCACGACGCAAGGTTGGCCCGCAGGTCTGCGTGCCGCCTTCCCGGTCTTCTCGCCCGATGGCAAAGGCCTCGCCTTCACGA
Organism: Labilithrix luteola; assembly: GCF_001263205.1. GTDB lineage: Bacteria > Myxococcota_A > Polyangia > Polyangiales > Polyangiaceae > Labilithrix > Labilithrix luteola. Next base: position 5,653,840 of record NZ_CP012333.1, on the reverse strand, counting down.
TGTACGCAGGCATGACCGGCGCCGACAAGCGGACGCTCGGGGCAATGACGTTCGACAAGGGCACCTCCACGTGGTCGAACATGACGCCGATCTACACGCCGCCGAATGCGGCGCATCAGGCGCTGTACCCCTCGTACTTGCCGACCAACGACGCCATCGTGTTCCAGCTCATGACGCGACCGAACACGCGCGGTTACGGCGAAACGCGCGCGGATGGTGACAGTGGCGCGAGCGCGGACATCGGTGCACGCGCCGAGCTTTGGTGGATCGACGTGGCCACGAAGACGGCTCACCCGCTCGAGAAGCTGAACGGCGTGGGCTATGTGCCTTCGCGCGCGGACACCGGTCACGCCGACGACGCGACGCTCAACTACGAGCCGACCGTGAACCCCGTGCCGTCGGGCGGCTACGCCTGGGTCGTCTTCACGAGCCGCCGCATGTACGGCGACGTGGCGACCATCAACCCGTACCACAGCGATCCGCGCAACTTCGATCTGACCACGACGCCCACGCCGAAGAAGCTTTGGGTGGCGGCGATCGATCTCAATGCGCCGCCCGGTACGGATCCCAGCCACCCGGCGTTCTACTTGCCCGCGCAAGAGCTCCTTGCCGGCAACTCACGCGGCTACTGGGTCGTCGATCCGTGCAATGCCGACGGGGCAACTTGCGAGACCGGCGACGAGTGTTGCGGCGGCTACTGTCGCCCCAACAGCGGCGGTCAGCTCGTCTGCACCACGCAGGCACCGACGTGCTCGCAAGAGTTCGAGAAGTGCAATACCGACGGCGACTGCTGCAATTCGCCTTCGATCAAGTGCATCAACAACCGCTGCGCCTCGCCCGGCCCGCGCTGACATCGTCGTGTCGTTCTTCGTCTCGCGCGCGGTCGCGCCGGCCTCGAGTCCCCAAACGTGTCAGGACCGAGCCGACGTGTTCGCGCGCGGCGACGTCGCCGTCCTCGCCGTCGCCGACGGTGCCGGCGGATTGGGTGACGGAGCGAAGGCCGCGGACGTCGTGCTCGAGCGCGTCCGCGATGCCGTGCTCGACACCACGTTCGATCTGCTTTCCGTGGCGCGCTGGCGCGAGCTGCTCGCGGACACCGATCGCGAGCTCGAAGGAATCGGCGAGACCACTGCCGTCGTCGTGGTGCTCGCAGACGGCATGTCGATCTGCGCGGCGGCCGGCGACAGTGAGGCATGGCTCGTCGGCGCTTCGAGCGTGACGAAACTCACCGCGAACGCCGACCGACGGCGCCTCGGCAGCGGTCTCGCCAGGCCTACCAGCACGGCCCATCCGGCCCATCCAGCGTTGCGAGAGCGCCTCGTCGTGGCGACGGACGGCCTGTTTCGCCACGTCGCCGAGGCGCGCATCCTCGAGATCGCAAACGCGGAGCCCGTGCTGCGTGCCGCGAATGCACTCGCAGAGAGCACGCGTCTTCCGTCGGGGGAACGCCCCGACGACGTTGCGGTGCTGGTCGCCGAGCCTCAGGAACGAGGCTGATTCACAGCATCGAGTAGATCGCGACCCAGTCGACGAGCCAGTGGCCGGAGCCGGCGACCGCAGGCCGGTTGTACGTCGACATCGTGAATCCCAAATACATGTCGATGTTCGGAACCATCTCGGGATCGGTCTCGACCTTCCAAGCCTTGCCGTCGAGGGTGTAGGTCACGCTCGAAGGCGTCCACTCCACGCCCCACGTGTGCCAGTCCGGGCTCGTCACCGTGCTGTCATTCGTCGTGTAGGCGTGCGCACCATCGTGCTTGTAGTGATTGAACGAATACCAATGACGCATTCCGAAGTCGTCTTCGCAGAAGTCGATCTCCGGCGGCCACGTATTGGCGGCCTTCGGCCATAGCAGAAGAGCAGCCGCGAGATCTTTCACCGCGTCGACACGCTGGCGAACAAGGTATTTGCCATATGTCTGGACGCGTGCCGAGGCACGCGAGGCCTGCGCCCAACCGACGAGCGGCTTGTCCGCCGCTTTGCCCGTGAACGAATAGGCAATGTCGAGCTGGTCGTCGTGAACGGAGACTTGTTTGGGGTCGACGTAGCTCGCTTTGAAGTCCTTGTTTCCGGGCGTGAGCCAGGCGTCGCTCAACGCCTTCCCCGTGAAGTCGTCGATCATCGCCGTCTTGAACCCCTTGGGCACGCAGATCGGCGGGGCCTGTCCGGAGGGATGCTTCGCGTCGGCAACTCCGTCGATCGACGAGCTGGGCACGTCGCAGGGATCGCCACCGCCGTCCGACGACGCGTCTCGGTCACCGCCTGCGCCCCCCTCCGGATTGGCAGAACCACCGCTGGAGTTGCCGCTCGTTCCTCCGTTCGTTCCGTCGTCCGTCCGGACGCCCTTGGTATTCCCCGACGAGTCCGCAGGGCCAATCTCGGTTTCGGACGAACCACAAGCCACTGCAATCGCCGCAAGGAGCGGCGCGAACACTCGCGTCTTCATGAAAACACTCCTCACGCGTTGGGGGCTGCCACGAGCGCAGACCGAACGATTTTGCCCTTGTCGATCGAGTCATCGATCGTCGCACTCGAGACGCCGACGGCTGCGGCGAGAGTCTTTCCGTAGGCGCCAAGGAGCTCGCCGAATTGCACGTCGCCCGAGGCGTCGGGGAGGCCCGTCGAAGACGAGAGCGGCGACGCGACGAAGTTGTTCGGTGACGGCTGGGCGAGCCCACCGACAACGCCGCCTTTGACGTTCTTGCCGATGATGAATCCTGCGCAGTGACCGCCGTGGTGCGCACGGCCGGAGCCGTCGCTGACGAGAACGCGGCCGAACACGTCCATGATGCTCAGCGTGACCTGATCCTGGAGCCCGAACTGCGGGAGGATCGTGGTGAAGAACTGGTTCATTGCCCCAATCGCACTGACGAGCGACGACGACTCCGTGCCGTAACCGATGTCGGCGTGGAGGTCGTTTCCGAAGTTGATGAACATCGTCGCCGCCGGAGCCACGTTCATCTTGAAGAGCACGCAGGCGGCCAGCATCTGGTTGACCGTGCCGTTGTCTTTGATGGTCGAGAGCGCTTGGAGCAGGTCGGTCGAGAGCTTTCTCACCTGCGTCTGTGAGAGCGCGAGCTTGTCGAGGTAATCACGCTCGGCCTTCGTGCCACTTGCTTTGAAGAGGGCGTTCAGCCGATCGAGATCGCGATCGCGAATCTGTTGGAGCTTCTCGAGCGGACCAGGAGCGTTCGCGAGCGTCTTGCCAATGCCGACGGCGCTGAGCGTGGGGAGCGCGCGGCCGTCGGCTTCGATGGCGCCGGCGAACGCAAGGGGCTGGAACTGAATGCATCCGAGCGCAGGCTGAACCGCCTTCGCACAGAGAGACACAGTCATCTCTTTGCGCGCACCTTCGAAGAGGCGAAGCACCTTCCCACCGTCGGGATGCACGATGGTGCGCGTGGCGTAGTGGAAGAACGCCGTTCGATCCAGCACGGCCTGGGAAAGCGTCGACCACGGCTTGGCCGCGATGACCTTCTGGCCGCCGAGCGAGATCTCGGTGGGCGCCATGTCGGCCGAGGTTGGATGAGGAAGCCCGGTCACGTACGTGCCTGGGCAATTCGTATTCAGCGGGCTGCCATTCGCGGACACCGAGAGAAGCAGATATTGCGGAGTCAGGCTCGACTCGGGAGCCGCGAGAGCTTTCTTCGGATCGAGAAGGAAGCCCACCGGCAGACCGGTCGCGAGCGCACGCAATCCGATGGCGCCCGCGCCGAACAGCGATCCCACGAGGGACTGGCGACGAGAAATCTTCATGTCGAAAACCCCGAATGGGTTAGAGACCGATGGAGACGGACGAGGGCGAGGTGCAGGCGAGCGTGAACGTCGACTCGAGAGCGTCCGTCGGCGTCTGCTGGGCGGCGAGTGCGTCCGCGTAATGGCCTTTCAGAATCTGGACAGCATCGGCGTAGCGAGGGTCCTTCGGAGTCAGCGCCATGACGTTCGAAACCATGTCGAGGATGGCCGCATTCGGGTCGGCACTCGTGTACCGGCTAGGGCCCGTCGTGACGTCGACGACGCTCGAAGCAATCTCGATACAGAGATTCTCCGTGGCAGCTCGGGTGATGAGCCCCGGATCGGTGGGCTGGAACGGCTCCACCGCGCCGCGCGTGTACGAGTCCGTCGGAATGCTGAGCGAGACCGAGACCGCCGTGGCCGTCACCGAGCAGACGTTCTTGATCCCGAGCCGGTTCTGTAGCGCCATGCAGAAGTGATCGAGCCGCGAGATGGAGACGAGCTCTCCGCTCGCCTGCGCCGTCGCCGTGGGCGCCGCGCCCGTGACGAGAGGCGACGAGAGGAAGTCGACGAGCAACCGGCGGAAGTCGTAGTTGTTCGCCTTGAAACCGTCGGCGAGGGCGGTGAAGGCCGGATCGTCTTCCGAGCACGCAGCGGAGTTCGCCCAGAAACAGAGCTTCTGAACCCACGCGCCTGGGAGGAGCGGATGATCCTGGAAGATGCGCCCGAGATCGTAGAGCGACGTCCCTTCGGTCTTGTTGCCGAAGAAGTCGAACGAGCCGAGCTTTGCTTTGTCCTCCGGCTTGTTCGTGACGCCGTACCAGGGATTGAACGTGCGTGTGATGAACTGGCGCATCGGGTCGAGCGCGTTGTGACACCCCTGGCACGAAGGATCTCTCGCATGCGCGGCGTCGGACGAGGCGAGCGTGTCGTTCGTTTCGAGCCCGCTCTGTGCGACGACGTTCGAGCCGTCGAAGCTGGCGCCGAGCGCAACGATGAGCGCCTGATTCATCGTGCCACGCGCCTGGTTGTTCACGTTGCTCGGCCAGTTCGCGAAGAAGGCCGGTGTGGTGAACGGACCAACGCGCTGCGATCGAATCGGAATCGGGATGTCACGCGTCGAGGCGCGGATCGTCTTCAAATCCCACATGCGCGTGGGCAACTCGCCTTCGTCGACCTGGCGGAAGCTCACCATTCGCCATTCGTGGATGTCCGAATCGTCGAACAGCATCGGCCCGGCGGCCTTTGGTATGCACGCGTCGGTGGCATCGATGACGGGGCCGATGTTGCCATTGCCGACGACCCAACTGCCCAAGAAGAGGTGGAAGAGCGCGGTGGTGTAGTTCTTCGCGTTCGTCGGAAAGAGCTTTTTCGGCCCACACGGAAGCTTGGCGCCCCCGTCGTACCAGTGCAGGTAGTTCGGGCTCTTGGGGTCGAGCGTTTGCTCGATGGGAATCGCGCCCTGATCGGTGACGATCATGTTGGCGAGCTCGGCGCCCCAAAGCTCGTCGTAGATGCTCGACGGATAATAGCCGTCCCCCGAGTCGCGCTCGAAGAAGAGCATCGCCACGACGAGCGCCGGAGTCATCATGAAGCTCTTCGTCGAGAAGAGCGTATTGAACGGTTTGCCCTCGACCATAGCGAGCTGCCACGCGGTGCGCGCGAAGCTCTCCTGGAATTGCTGGAGCATGATCGCGCCGACGGGCATGCCGCCCTTGAAGGAGTTGCGCGCGAGATAGTTCAGCTGGTCGTAGAACGAGTTTCCGTCGATCTGAACTTGCTGGAAGGCCGACTGGAAGAAGGCGAAGATCGACGCCTCCCCTTCCGGCTGCCGAATCCAGCCGTCGACGAGACCAGCGAGCTTCGACGGATCTTGCTCGACGACCGCGACCTCTTCGTCCGTCGGCGCAAGTCCGGTCAAGAGCGTCTTCACCTTCGCCACATAGGCGCGAGGCGGCACGGCTTCGAACGGAATGCCGGCATCGGCCGCCGCATCCGTTCCCTCCGTCGTTCCCCCCTTCAACCGATCGGGATCGTCGGATGCCGAGCATGCCGCGATCCCCAGGAACGTCATCGCTGCGAGCGTTCGTCCAAGGCTGAGGGCCATGCACCTAAGACGCCGCGAAATTGGAGCAAGTCGCAGCGCGTCGCGGACAGAATCGCTCGTCGACCCGATTTCGATGCGACCCCGTCAGCTTGACGGCATCCTTTTCTTCCCCCATGGCACAACATCGCCTCGATACGTCCACGAGGAGGCGCCTTGCTCGTCGTGTGTCTATTGCGTGTCGATCACGACGTTGTCGATACGCGTCTCGAACGCCGGTCGCGGTCCACCTCCCGACAAGGGGATGCCGAGCGACACGGTGAACTTGCCCGCAGGGATGGGGGCTGACGCGGTCGTAGCGCTGCCCGTCTGCCGGACGTCATTGATGTAGAACTCGACGGACGCGTTGTTGATACCGTTGATCCTGAGCCGCAGTCGAAGGGTGTCGAACTGGGTGACGTGCGCGCCCGCGTCTGATGGGTCGAACCAGATTGGGTCCCACTTGGTGGTGCCGTCGAGGTGTTGTGTGAGGTAGTAGCGGGCGTTCGAGCTCACCCCGATTCCGACCAACCATTTCGTCGGTGAGGGCGCGTTCGTCTCGACGGTGACGAGCGCGAGTATCTGATCGACGAGCTTCCCCCCGACGCTCGGCTGGTCGACACGGACGTCGAACCGGACATCGACGAACTTCGTCGCCTCGGCCCCCGAAGTATACGCGACGTAGCTTTGCGTCAGCTCACCGGCGTCAATCGCGTTCGCGTAGGCCACGAGCGCGAACGGCTTCGAGTTCGGAATCAAGCGGTCGATCTGGACCGTTCCAGCCTCCTGCACGATGGCCGAAAAGCGGCTGAGATCGTCGTCGTCGAAGTCGGAGCAGAAAGCCGCGTCGCCACGATTCTGATCACACCACGACTTGGCGGCGTCAGGACCATTGGAAGGTCCGACGTGGGGATCGGCGTCGGCCCCGTCGGATGCGTCGGCCCCGTCGGACTCGACGATGTCCGTGCCGCGCCAGTAGCCATCGAACTCCGCGCCGACGAGCGGTGCGCACGCGGCCGCCGCGGCGACGGCACCGATCAGAAGGAGAGCAAGAGCCCGATGACGGCGCATGGCGACTACCAATCGTCCGCGTAAAGCGAGGGTACGCCCGAACCTCGGCTCGCCGACGCGGGCCGGCCTTTCGGCTTCTTCGAGTCCTGACGCGCCGCCGTAGACGCGGGCGTCGCCCCAGGCACGCGCGCCACCGGCGCCGTCGAAGCGCTGGCCGAGGCGACGACCACCGGAGCGACGGGCGCCGGCAGTGGAAGCGATGCGGCGGCCTCCGTCGCTCGAGGAGCTTCCGCGGCCGCGCGAATCTCCGGTTGTGGCACGTGCTCGTTCGAGCGCCAGCGCGCAGCGGTGAACCCTCCCTGAGCGAGGAGGACGGCGCCGACGGCAGGAAGAACGAGGCCCTTGAGCCGAGAGCGCTTCGGCGCGGTCTTACGATCTTGGAGCTCACGGAGCGAATCCGCGAGATCCATCATCGTCGCGAAGCGATCCTCGGGCTCCTTCTGCAGGCAGCGAAGCACGATGGCGTCGACACCGGGCGAGAGGTTCGGCCGCGTGGCGCGCATCGAGGGAGGCTCCTCGAGCGCGACCTTCTTCGCCATCTCGGTAATGGCGGTGGCGGCGATTGGCAATCGCCCCGTCAGCGCTTCGTAGAGAACGACGCCGAGAGCGTAGATGTCGCTCGCCGGTCCGACGCCCACGTTGTCCCATTGTTCGGGACTCATGTAGAGCGGCGTGCCGTAGACGACGCCCGCCCCCGTGAGGTCGGTGGCGCGCTCGAACGTCACGCGCGCAATACCGAAGTCCACCACCTTCACGACTTCGGTTCCGAGCGAGCGCGTGAGGAAGATGTTTCCCGGCTTGAGATCGCGATGAACGATACCGAGCGCGTGCGCAGCGCCCAGCGCGTCGGTCACCTGCAGAGCGAGGGCTACGACGCGGCGCTCGTCGAGTGGAGCTTCGGCGGCGATGAGGCGATCGAGTGGCTGCCCGGTGAGCCGCTCCATGACGATGTAGCTACCGACCGAAGCGTCGCGCCCGAAGTCGATGACCTTGACGACGTGATCGTGATCGAGTTTCGCGCTGACCCGCGCTTCACGAAGGAATCGCTCGTGGGCTTCGGCACCGTCCACCGGCCGCTGGTCGAGGACTTTGACGGCCACGTTGCCGCCAATCTCCTGGTGCTCGGCGCTCCACACGCTCGCCGTCGCCCCTCGGCCGATGAGCTCCTTGAGGACGTATTTTCCGAGCTTCCGACCGACGAGGTCACCGTTCGCGCCTGCCGTCTTCTGGGTCGCGAGCTGCTCGGGCGTAATCGTGGCGGCGACCGCCAACAGATCGGTATCGTCGATCTCGTAACCGTCGATGGGGCATCGCCGTGACTGCATGTCGACGGCATGTCCGCATTTCGGGCACGGGAGCACGTCCATCCTGCTCGAACTTTACACGCGTGCCAAGGCCGGCACCAGCCGCCGTGCGGCATCGCACAATCGGCGCTTCAGGCGCGCGACTTGCTCTTCACGGGCTTGGCGGGCTTCGTGGGCTTCGCGGACTTCGCAGGCTTCTTCAGCCCTCCCGTCTTCGGGGCCGTTGTCGGCGAAGGCGTGGGCTTGGCCTTGGGCGGACGTCGCAGTTCCTCCCTCTGGTCGAACGGCAACGGCGTCTCGGTGAGCACACGGGCAATCGAGAGATCGAGCTGGCTTCCGACGAGATCGAGGATGCTCCGGAGCTCGTGCGTGCCGAGATCGAGCTGGTCGCGAAGAATGGCGCGCGTTCGTTTCTGGAGGAGATCGCGGGCACGCTGGAGCATGCGTGCGGCCGTAGCGCGGTGGACGCCGAGCAACGTACCGATTTCGTCGATCGACAATCCGTCGACGAGATTCATGCGGAGAACGTTGCGCTGTTCGGGCGAGAGCTCGGCGAGGCCGGCTTCGAATGCCGCCTTGAACTGCTTCGAATAGCGCGAGCGAAGGAGATCGAGCTCGGGATTGATGGCACTCGCGACGTCGACCAACATTTCGCGCGTCACGGGTTTCATGGAGGCGGCATCGCCCCGTCGAGTCGAGCTCAATGCGAGGCGGATGGCGGCGATTCGAATCCAGCCGTACAGCGGCCCGCGGCCGGAATATTCGAAAATCTTCGGCGCAGCACCGTTACGAGCGACCAGAAGCTTCTCGCGAAGGGCTTGGGCAACGTCGTCGACGGACACCTTCTCGCGCATGTTGGCGAGCGCGTCGTCGACGATCGGAGCGAGCTGCTCTTCGAAGAGGCCAATGGCTTTCGTCTTGCCGAGACCGCACGCCAGGGCGAGCCAAAGGTCGGAGGCGTGGAGCTGCGCCAGCGCCACACGCGGATCGGGGGCGTCGTCGATGCTCGCCGCTACGTGATCCGCGAACGCTTCGGGGTCGACATCGAACTGTGGCCACGACATCCGCGCCCGTTCGACCAGATCGGAAACCAGCGACTCGAGGCCGACCACCTCCGAGAGCGCGGCTTTCGCCTTGTCGGCGCGAGCGATCATGACTTCCGCCAGCACTCCAGTAGTCTACACGAGCCGTGCCGAATTGTTTGACCGACAACGACGTCCTCGCCTACGTCGAACACCGGCTCTCTGCACAAGACATCGCGGCATTGCACGTCCACATCGATCGCTGCGAGCAGTGCCGCGTGCTCCTCAGCGAAGTGGCACGCACCGGGCCCGCCTCTCCTCCGGCGCGCGCGTCCGCACCGGAGCGCGTCATCATCCGTGACGGGAGGGTGACGACCCCCGCCGAGTTGGCGCGCGAAGCCGCGCGTCGAGCCCCTGCTCCACCTCGAGAGCCCCAGGTCGGCGATGTCGTCGGAGATCGGTATACCCTCGAACGCTTCCTCGGCGAGGGCGGCACGTCGGTGGTGTGGGAGGCCTCCCTCGCCGGAACCGGACAGCGTGTCGCGCTGAAGCTCCTCAAGTCGGAGAATCCGGAAGCCGCGCGACGCTTCTCGCGCGAAGCTCGCGTCACGGCCGCTCTCCGCCACGAGCACATCGTGCAGGTCCACGAGACGTTCGTGGTGCCCGAGAGCAACACCATGGTCATGGCCATGGAGCTCCTCGACGGGTTCTCGCTCGCTCGGGTCCTCAAGCGACGCGATCCACCAGGTCCCCTTCCCGTTCGAGAGACGGTGCGGATCTTGAAGCCCGTGGTCGAGGCGGTCGAGGCTGCGCACGCCGTTGGCGTCGTCCATCGCGACCTCAAACCCGAGAACATCTTCCTGCTCGGCGATGGGCGAGAGGCATCGCTCCGTTCACCTCGCGTGAAAGTGCTGGATTTCGGCCTCGCCAAGCTCACGGCCAACGAAGGTGAGACCGCCGCAAGCGCGAAGCTCACGCAAGAAGGCATGGTCGTCGGAACACCTCACTACATGGCGCCCGAGCAAGTCCTCTCCGGCATCGAGGTGAATCACACGACGGACGTGTGGGCGCTCGGAGTGATCACTTACGAGTGTCTCGCCGGGGTACGTCCCATCGAGCAATCGAGCCTCACGCGCATCCTACGAGCGATCGCGACCCCCAAGATCGTGCCGCTTGCCGAGCGCGCCCCCCACGTTCCGCGCGCCATGGCCACGCTGGTGGGCAAGATGCTCTCGAAACCTCAGGCCGATCGACCTTCGCTTCTCGAGATTCGTCGCACGCTCGCCCGCCTCGACAAGGACCGTTAGAGGCGGCCCGACAGCGAGAGTCCCGCCCCCGTGGTGCTCCACTGCGGCGTGACCACCCACGAGGTGGAGTGAGGCTTCTCGGGATCGCGCAGCAGAAGCCACGCGCCGACGCCGATTCCGGCAAGACCTACGCCGAAGGCGATGGGCGAGACGATCGACCACGTGGCACCACGATCGGTCGCTTCGAACCCCGCGTCGTCGCAGCGATGCGTGCTGGAACTGCAGTGGGACGAGACGGTCGACTTCGCGTCCAGCACGACGAGCCCTCCGATGGTCCCGACGACGACCCCCGCCGCGCCCGCGCCGAGGAGGCTGAACGCGAGAACATGTGAGCGCTGACTCGGCTCGGGCGGTGGAGCCTCGGACGTCGAGGGCTTCGCTTCGGCCCATACCAGCTCGACGGACGACGTCTTCCCGGGCTCGGTGGTCACGCTCGCCGAGAATGGCGCCCGACCAGGAGCGGTCGCCTCGTAAACGTGTTGGGTGCCAGGGTCGACGAGCTCAGGCGTATTCCATGCCGTGGCTTGCAGAACGACGCCATCGCGCCGGATCTCGAGCCCCGGGACCTCGGCGTGCTTGTTCACGACGATGCTCACGCGGGCGACGCGCCCTTCCACACGCGCCGCTCGCTCGCGCGCGTGCTGTTCGGCTTCCGTCTTTCCCGCCCGGAGCGCACGCGCCGCTGCCTCGAGAAACTTCGTATACGCGCTCGCGAACATGCCGCGGCGCTCGTAGCAGTCACCGAGATTCAGCAGCGTTCGGCCGCTGGGCGCGAGACGATCGCTCTCGGCGAGCTTCGTGCATGCCTCGACGAGGTTGCCCTTTTCCAGCGCTGCCCGGCCGGCCTCGAAGGCCGCTGCCGCCCGCTCGCTGTCGTCCTGCGCGAGGGCCGGCGACGGCAGCGAGACAAGCGAGGCGAGCGAGGCAAGCGAGACGAGCGAAACGAAACGCACTGCACCGGGAACCGAAGACACTGGAGCGCAAGGATAGCGCCCTGCCAACCTCGCAGATCAAGAGGGCAGACGTCGAGCGCGCGGAACGACGCGCAAACGACGAGCAATCGCCCTTGTTTTAGCCCCGAACGCGGGCTCGGGCGGCGGTCCTGCTCACACGAAGACGAGACGACATCACGTGACGAAGAACCCCCGCAAGGAGCGAGCGCGGTGGTGCCTTCGGTGGTGTCGTCGAAAACGCCCACAGAAGAGTCACCAACCGCGCCAGCACCTTGCCCGGGAACGCAGACGCCAACCTCGCCCGAACCTCCCCACCTTCGTTCGTCGTCGCGCCGGTCGCGCCCGTCATTCCCTTCCCTGCCCCCGAAAGAGCCCCCCGACAAAGGATGTAATGAGTGATGGGCGACCGCCATGGTCATTTCTTTTCGAATACGCCTGGTTACCTGGTCACTGGCCCGTCCACCCCTCGACGGCGACCGGACGAACCCGGGATCAGAACGAGTTGTTGCTCGTCTCGTTGGCGCCGGAGGGATCGCGGATGGGTACCCCTCCGTTTCCGGTAATCGTATTTCCGTTTGCCAGGTTGCTCGTGGCGCGATCGTCGAAGGCAATGCCATCGCCGCGATTGTCGCGGATCTGGCTGGCGAGAATCTTGACCGCGGTCGCGCCGACAAGCGTGAATCCGTTGCCTTGATTGGCAACGACACGTGCATCGGAGAACGTCATTTCGAAGGCTTTCGAAGTGGGATCCGGGATCGTGGAGATGACGATACCGCCGCCGCTATTGCCGGCCGCGCCCGACCCGCGAACGCTGACGTTGTGAACCGTATCGCCCGCGACGGCCTCGATGGAGAGGCCCGCGGCTGGCGCGGCGCCATAGGTGTTCGAGAAGCTCGAATTCGTCGCGGTGAACCCCTCCACCGATTCGATGCCGACGCCACGACGCCGATTGTGTTGGGCGAGAACACCGCAGAGGGTGATGTTCGAGGCGCCTCGGATGGCAACTCCATCGCTCCAGAAGCCTTCGATGGTGACGCCATCGAGCGAAACGTTCGCACTACCGATGATGGAGATCCCGACGCCCACGTCCCCCGTACCGGTGTGGCTCGCACGATCGCCGGCGATCGTTCCGCCAACCACATTGACGTTGGGGCCGCGTATGGCGATGAGCGCTGCGCTCTCCGGTCCGCCGGGCTTCGCCTTCAAAACGGCACCGGACGAGAGCTTCAGCGTCATCCCTGACGCGATGGTGAGCGCCTGACCGCCTTGCGACGGGGGCGCGACGAGGTACGTCCCGTCGGGGATCGTGACGGCGCCTCCGGTGCCCACGACCTTGGTGATGGCATTCTGAATCGCCACCGTGTCGTCCGTGACGCCGTCACCCACGGCGCCTTCGCTCTTCGCGTCGATGACTGTGGCGAAAGAAGCAGGAGCGCAGCCTCCTTGCAGGACCACGCCGGCGTCGACGTCGTCGCCGTGGACGCCCGGATCGCCGCCTCCTCCGTCACCGCCGCCATCACCACCGCCGGCGCCATCGATCGCGCCGGCATCGAGCTCGTTCGGAGACAGGCCTCCATCGGCGCCTGTCACGTTCCGGCCGATCACGCTGAGATCCGACCCGCACGCCACGACGGCCACAACGCCGCTTGCGAACATGGCGAGCAAAGGAAACGACTCACGGAACGCCACGGAACGAGCTCCGCCGGACATTGTACGACGTTCCTTGCGTTCCAAGGTCATCGCCGAGGACGTTTGCCCTCTGGCGCCAGGAGCACGCGCTCTCCTACATGATTGACGCCCCGCGCTCGACCGCCCGCCCCCGTCGGGAGAAACGGGAGCGACCGGCGGCAACACGAACGACGCCGGCGCCCCCCCTCCCCGAGGATTCGGTCGACGAAGGCGGATGTGCGGCGGGCCATTCGCGTCACAGGCCCGTCGGAATCGGCTCGTGTGCAATCGCCCTCGGCGTAGGTCTCGCTCTGCGACGTCGAAAGCGCCACTCGTGAGCCCGACATCGAGAGTAGAACCGCACTCAGCCATTCCAGGCATGGGCGTTCGGCTCGTCCGCACCATTCAACCATAGTCGCGAAAGTGCCGTAGACGTCCTTCACCTGACGGGCGGAAGCGGCGTTTGCACCAATTTGCGGAGCGCCATTCCGCCTGGATAAGCGTAGCTTGCGGCGTAGTCCCACCCCCAGACGGTTGCCGTGAAAGGACCGTCGCTCGTCGCGCGCTGGAGGCCATTTCGGCAGACGTGATCGCCGAAGGTGGAGCCGGGACCGCCATGCTTCGCCAGATCGACGCGGGCGAACTCGTATTCTCCGCGCGTGCCGATGGGGCGGAAGTCCGTGACGTTGCCGCCCGCGCAATCGAGCCACACGTCCTTGAACTCACCGTGGCTCTTGGCACGGACGAAGACGAGGGACGCGTCGCCGTAGGTGGGATCTGCGAAGAAGCTGTACGAGTTCAGATACTGACCCACGGGAACCACGTTGACGAACTCGGGATCGCCGATTCCGCTGTAACTCAGATTGTCGAACGACGTGGTGCTGCTCGACATGTACGCCGCGAGGTAGATCGGGTGTTCGGCGTCCTGTGTGCGAACCACGAAGGCGTCGCCCGTCCCGGCACGAAACGTCGCCACCTCGCCGGCCGACAGCGCCGTGGGCGCGCCCGGCGGGATCTCGGGATCGTAGTCGAGTCGTGTCCCGTCGCGTGCGGCCACGATTCGATATCCGACCGGTTCGTGCTCGTTGCCGAGACGCGGCCGATAACCGACGCCGACGTATTCCGAGCCCCATTGCTCGAAAGGCGGGATCTGCTGATGGAAGGTATCGCAGGTAGCGCCGCCCGAAGGAACGTCCGAGCAGGCGTGCCCACCGAATGCGGCGATGGGCTTGGTGGACTCGACGATGCTGCCGGAGAGCTCGTCCGATTGGGTAAATTGGATGTATTGGCCTTTGTCGAGACGATACGTCACCGGCACCTTGGCCCGCGTCCCTTTGACGCCGACGCCGTCTTGAATGTCGGTCGTCGGCAGGATCGTGACTTCGGTATCGTCTTCCGACGCGAAGAACTGCGCCCCAGGTCGCGCGACGTTCGCCTCCCAGCCGTTGACGAGGATGTTCTGCTTTCCCCATGTCGGCACCGGCAAGAACAGCGTAGCCGTCGGAATGTAGCTGGCCGCTCCTCCGAACGGATAGATGGCCGTTAGGCCAATCGGCACGTTCGTGGTGAGGTGCATGGCCGAGCCGATGCGTGTACCACCCTCGATCTCGGCGAGAAGCGCCGGAACGACCCCTTTGGGACATCCGATGCGCCCACGTGCTCCCGGTATGCTGACACGAGGCACGGTCGGATCGCGATCCGAGACGAAGAGGATGGCGCTGCCGCCGGGTTGAATCGGTCCCTCGTGCGGCGCCAGCGTGGCGTCCCCCGGGTTCGTCCGAAAGAGCGCTTTCGAAAGGTCGAGCTTCTTCCCTTCGTATTCGACCGTGACGTCGACGGGCTGATTCGACGCATTGACCACGAAGGTCGCGAGACACGACTGATCGAACAGGTCGGAATCGTAACGTGGAATCTGGAAATAGAACTCACAGCCGTTGGAGCTTCGATCCGCGGCGGCGGCCTCGCACGGCACCTGACAGAGCGCAGCGCCACACGCGAGATTCGGCGCGCAGGTCTCGACGACCTCGCCCGTGCACGAGCGAATCACCGAGCGCCCATCGAGCGAGCACTGATAAGGGCAAGGCCCTGCCTCGGCCTTCGCGTCGTCGCTGAAGGGCGGCGGCGTGCCATCGAACGTCGTGCGGTCGTCTTTGCATGCACTGCCTGCGATGCCGAGCGCGAAGACCAGGCTCGCGATCCCCACGCCTCCCAAAACGCGCGCGCGATGAATCGTACTCATGGGAGAACGACCTCCTCCGGAATCAAGGCCAAGCCCTTGTTGTTGCCGTTTCCGAGCTGACCGTCGAAGTTGCTCCCCCAGCAGTAGATCTTGCCATTCGTCAGAAGTGCGCACGACGTGCTTCGCGTCACCTTCACCGAGACTGCGCGTTCCGGTAGACCGACCACGCGTACCGCGTCGGTGGCGAAGTCCTTCGATCCGTTGCCTGCTTGGCCGCTCTCGTTGAAACCCCAGCAGTCGACGTCGCCGGAGACGGTCACCGCACACCAGCGATACGGGATTTGGCTGCCGGCCAAGGACGTGACGGTTCGCGTCGTGGCAATCCCGACGAGCGGATCCGACGTGACGAGCCCCTTCGGATAGGCGCGACTCAGCGTGTCGACGGCGCCCGGCATCGCCGCGCCCCAGCAATAGCCAATTCCGCCTGCCGTGGTGCACGCGTTGTCCGTCGCGATGTCGACGGCGGAGATGCCGTCGAGCCCGACGACCGCGGCATACGGATCCGGCGACATCGAAGAGATGCGTCCGATCGGCGGGCTTGCCCCCAGGGTCAGGGCCGAGCCGTCTTCACGGACGATGAAGGTCGCATCCCCCACCGCGAGCTGTCGAACGGGCGCCCCCGCCGGGAGATCGAGCTTGCGCGGTGCAGACCACGTATCGCGAGGCATCGTATCGAAAGGAGCGATCTGGCCGTAGAAATTGTACCCCCAGCAAAGGACGCCTTCCCCGGTCGCTGCACACCCAACCGTCGGGCTCACACCAACACGCGTTGCGGACGGCAGCGCGAGCTTCACGGGCGTGCGCAAGGTGGTCGTCCTGTTCGTTGCACTTTGCAAGAAGGGCCCCGTTCCCCAGCACCACGTGGCCCCGTCTTCGTCGACCGCACACGAGTGATCCAACGCAACGACGCGTTCGAGTCCTGCCACGCGTGCGGGCGTCGAGCTGCCCTCGACCGCGGCCGCTTCCTCGCCACGCCCGAGCTGGCCGGAGACATTCGCTCCCCAGCACGCCACCGTTCGGTCGTGGAGGAGGGCACAAAATCCCTGGCCGTCGTCGTTCACGATGTAATCCCCGAAGGTCGTCACGAGCGCCGTCGCGCACGACGAGGACGCACACACGACCGGCAGCGGCGACGCGTCGACCAGGGCTGCATCCCGCAAAGAGACCGCGGCGTCAGTGGCGTCCGCGCTCATGGCATCAGGAGCTGCCGCCGCATCGACGGACGAGGGGCCGGTGTCGTCGCTGCTCGAACAGCTTGCGAGCACATCGAGCGCGCCACACATTGCAATGACGGCGAGAATGCTCGCCGAACACTTTTCACGGAGTCGTCTTGTGCAACGCATAGCGAGCTCCGATGGCCCAGAGGTTGTCGTCGTTGGTGCCACGCACGCGGTAGAGTTCCGTGTCGAGGGGGGCGCCGGTGAGGGCAAGCGTCGAGACACCGAAGGCATCGGCATCCGCGGACACCGGGCCCCGAAGCACGAGGCCCGACCCGCTGAACCAAGCGTCGTCGCCATGGGCCCACAGCGAGTAGAGGGTCACGGCTGACGGACCGACGGGCTTCGACGCCGTGAACCGCGTCGACGAGAGCTCGAATCCACCGTCGCCGTCGGACGCGATCCGCGCCATCGTGTCTGGATATCGGAGGGCCACGAGACGGCCGGCGCCTGCGGGCTGCACGTCGGTCATCGCGCCCGCCTTTTCGGGCAGAAGAGTGTCCGGGCGCGCGCTGCACGTGCCCATCGGGAAGCCGTACGAGAACGTGCCGTCGACGACATGCCGGTAGCCTTCCTGCGTCTTGTGAACGAGCAGCGCGCAGCTCGCGTTGTTGCCGTTCCCCCTTCCCCCGCTGAACCAGACATCGTCCTTGCTCGAGCCGCCGGCACCGAGAATGAACACCCGTACGCCATAGTTCTGGTCGTCACCGACGTATTCGGGAATCCAATCAGGCTTACCGCCGTCGGCAATCGCCCAATGAAAGATGGTATTGGCGTGCCAGGCATAAACGTCGTCCGCCGACGTTCCCCAGACGCCGAGCGCCGGCGCCTCCAGGGAGGTGAGCGCGGGATCCCCAGAGAGATTGCCTGCACTCACCGGGAGCCGCGTTCGCTCCCACGACCAGTTCGCCGCGCGACGGCCGTGGTAGACGTATCCGGGCGATATTGTGAAGTGGATCTCGTTCTCGTTCGGCGACCAGATGCGGCCGACGTATTTGCCAAAACCGTCGTCGTTCTGGGTATTGTCGTCGATGTACGACCATCGCTGGTCGGCCTCGACCCACTCCAGGACTTTGACGCCCAGCGTGGGGCTCGACGCAATCGCGAAGGCACGGTCTCGGAATGGCCAAATATCGACCATCTTCAGGTCGCTGTCCGGCAGCGTGGTCACGCACCAGCCCGCGTCACTGCACGTCGCGGGCCCCTTCGGCTCGGTGGCTTCGCGGCCGGCGTCCACGGGTGCGGCATCGCCAGGAATGGGCGTAGATTCGATCGGAGGTTCCGGCGCCTCGCTGCTCTCCGAGGCGGCGCAAGCGACGGCACCTGCGAGGCCCATGGTCACGCAAGCGAGCAAAAACGAGCCTCTCATGGCTTCCCTCCGACGGAGAGCACGACGCCCTGTCCCCCAATCCAAACGTGCCCAGGCGAGGGCGACCACACGGCGTAGAGATTGGGCCGCAGCGCGCCGAGCCCCGCGACCTTCATACGCGACCAGTGGCTGCCGTCGTAGTGAAGGACGGTGCCCGCGTCGCCGACGGCCCAGACATCCGCGGCGGAAGTTCCCCATACGGCATTGAGCGCGCGCGTGGTCGGAACGTCGTCGACGACCTCCCAGAACAGCGAATCGCCCCGATAGTGCCGAATCGTGCCCGACGCGCCGACGGCCCAGACGTCGTTCTCCGATGCTGCCCAGACGCCCCGTAGCGCATACGGAGTCAGCGAGTTGAAGGGCTTTGCCACCGGCGCGTCCCCGTCTGCGCCCGTGACATGGATGGCCGCGCCGCCTCCACCGACCGCCCAGAGCGAGGCCGCCGAAACGCCGTGGATGCCGAGCACCTCTCTGCCGCCAATATCCGCGCAGACGGATGGCGCAATGCCTTCGAGGATCTCGAGCGTCGATGGAGGAGTGAAGCGCAGGCGCCAGAGACCGCAGGTTCCGAGCGTGCCCATCCAAAGCGTGTTCGAGCCTGGCCACGCCCATGTGAAGCGTAGGCTCTGCGAGGAGGGGTCGAACGAGGAGGGCGCCGGGGGCGGCGGCTGGAGCGACCAGCCTCCCGGTGAGATGCCCGCATCGCCGGCATCGAACTCCGGACCACGCGTGTAGAGGTTCGAGAACGTCCCGAAGGCCACTTCGCCCGAGTCGCGCAACCAGAGCGCACGCTGCGTTTCGGGCGCGCCGAGATCCGACCGCGCCCACGACGTACCGTCGAAGTGCGCGACGGCACCGATGGCCCCGGCAACCCAAACGTCGTTCGGCCCGCGGCCGCGCACGACGAGCACGTCGGTTCGAGGGTCGAGGCTCGAAGGATCATCAGGCGAACCGAACGGGCCATTCGGGCAGAGAACGTCGTCCGAACAGACGGAGGGGAAGTCGGCGCAGTCGGCGCACGGCGCATCGTCGCGAGCGTCGAGGGCGGCATCACCTCCTGCATCGGGCGTCGGAACGCGGCCCGGGTCACCCGGCGCTGGGCCATCGCCCGCCGCTTCGTTCGACGCGCACGCAACGCCGAGCACGCCTGCGCCCGAGGCCACGACAAGCAACTGAGCAAGCCATCGTCGTGAGCTCATCGCGTGGGGCCTCCTGCGTCCACCTCGTCGCACGGCTCGACCACGCATCGCCCGCCCACGCAGGCTTGACCCGCGACGGCGTCACACGTGTTCCCGCAGCTGCCGCAATTCCGGGGATCGGAGTTCGTATTGACCTCGCAGCCGTCCCCTTCGCTGCCGTTGCAGTCGGCAGTTCCTTCGAAGCAGCTCAATCGGCAAACGCCGTAAACGCATTTTCGGCTGCCATCCCAAGAGCAGATGTTCCCGCAGGCCCCACAAGACTTGTTGTCGGACTTGAGGTCGTAGCATGTGCCGACCTCGATCCCGTCGAGCTCGCCGATGGGGCAGAAGGTTTGGCCCGGCGGGCACATGCACGCGAGCCTCGGCGGAGCACCCAGCAAAAACAGGTACCGGCACTCCTCGCCAGCCTGGCATTTGATCCCGCACCCACCGCAGTTGTCGTTGGTGACGACGTCGGTTTCGCACCCGTTCTTCACGACGTTCGCGTCGCAATCGCCGTGATACGGCAGACACTTGACCGCTCCGCAGTGATTCTCGGCGCAACCGTAATAGGTATTCGGATACGGCGGAGGCGAACCACCTTCGCCGGGATCGCAAACGTTGCCGCAACCGCCGCAATTCTGGTCGTCGAACGTCGTATCGATACAGACGGTGTAATTGTCCGGACAATAGGTATCGCCCGCTTTGCAACCACAACCGATGTCGTACAGGCCACGATCGACGCAGTGCTTGTCACCGGAGCACTTGTTCCCGCAGGTCTTGCAGTTGTCGTCGTCGATGATTGGTGTCTCGCAGCCGTTGTCGACGATGCCGTCACAATCCGCGGCAAGAGCGTCGGGCCTGCACGTCATCGCACACGCGCCGTCGACGCACTCGAACGTCGCGCCCTTCGAGTCCGACGGGCAGACCACACCGCACGCCCCGCAGTTCTTGCGGTCGGTAAGCAGATTCACGTCGCAACGGAAGTTCGAAAGCGGACAGGTCGTGTACCCGCTGGGGCACTGGTCCGACGGACAGTACTCTCGGAGACTGGCTTCCGGCACCGCGGTCGACGCTTCGGGGTCGACGAACGTGGAGGGCCCCGGCGCTTGGAATCCGAGGCTCTCCTCTGTCCGCACCGTGCATGCCGAGGGCGCGATGGCGCCGCCCAGCGCGAGGCAGAAGAAGACGACGCGGCCGCCCGAGATGGGCGCGCGCCTGTCGTCGCGAAGTCGTTTGATCATTCGGAGTCTCTTTCGGCCAGGCTTCGAATCCGCCAAAGATGAGGCGACGTCGGGAATTGCCGTTCGAACGCGCGCGCTCGCGCACGAACCTCGCTCGTTCGACCGAGCTGGGCGAGCGCCTCGATCGCGATACGCTCTCGCTCCTGCACGAATTCGCCACGCGCACACCGCGCCGCGTGCTGCCGCGCGAGAGCGAGCGCACCTTGGGCATCGCCCGCGCGCAGTTTGGCATCGCTGCGTTCGACGAGCTCGAGCTCACCGTCGCACGCCGATTCGGTGTTCACCGTATGCGCCGCTGGCGGCACGGTGGGAGCCGAGACCGACGGCAACGAATCCACGGACACGACCGGCGCGGTATTGTCGTGGAGCTCGTCTCGCGGCAAAACGGGAGCAGGCGCGGGCGCGGGGGCGGCCACCTCGACGACGCGAGGCGCCGCTGCGGGAACGTCATCGCGTACGTCGAGTTGCCGTCGAACCGACAAGGCACCGACGACGACGAAGCCCGTCATCGCGGCCACGCCAATCCACCTCCACGGGTGAACGGCGGCCGAGCTCTTTGCGGTCATCATCGGACCGAGGCGATCGGCGAGCTCCTGCATCTTCGCCGAGGAAGGGAGCTCCGTTCGCTCGGCGCGTTGCAGCGCACGAAGGAACTCGTCGTCCGAAGCGTCGCGCACATTGGGAGAACCGGGGACGTCCGGACGCTGGGTATCGCGACTCATCAGAGTCCCTCCCGCAATCGGTACCGACGCACCGCTTCGGCCACCACGACCCTCGCTGCGCGAAGCCGCGAGTACGCCGTCTGCACGGGGCACTCGAGCGATTCCGCGATCTCGGGCATCGTGAGCTCTTCGAGCTCGTGAAGCACGTAGACGACGCGTTTGTCCTCGTCGAGTTGGTCCAAAATCACGCTCAGTACCTCGCGCGCTTGCTTTGCGGTGATGCTGTCGATCGGCGTCGTCGCATCGATGGGCTCCGCGCCATGCTCGGAAGAGACCTCGCGCGACATGGCCCGTCGTCGCCGCTGGCGACTCGCCACGCGCACGCAGATCCCGTAGACCCAAGGCCGAAGCGCCGCCTCGGGGTGGAACTCGGGGAGCTTGCGATGAACGACGACGAAGACTTCCTGGAACGCGTCGTCGACGTCCGCCGGGTGGACCCCGAGGCGTTGCAAGACGCGATGGACGAAGGGCCCCTGTTCGCGAAAGACCGTGGCGAGGTCGATGGAACGCGTCAGGGAAAACAACGGCGGAGCGTCGAGGGAAGAGAGCGAACCGCGCGTCACATCCTAGGTTGCGCGGGCGGCAGGCCAATTATTAGGAAATCGTCCGAGTCCCCGTTCCCCGAGCCGGACTACGAGAATTTGCCAAGCCCGCTCAGCGAAACGAAGAAGACGAAGGTCTTGGTCGAGTAGAGGCCCTGACGCTCGTTCGCCAGGTCGAAATAGGAGAAATCGTGCTGGCGAAGACCCCACGTCAGACCAAGCTCGACCCTTCCGCCGAGAGGGCCCGTCCGCGCATCGAACCCGACCGCAGCCGTGGGCCCGACGAGCAGTCGCCAGTGGTCGCTGCCACTCTGCATACCGGCGGTGTTCGGCAGGATGGCGCCCAGGGCGAGCCCTGCGCATGCGTCGACCTCGTTGGACGGCCAGCGCACGACCGCGAAGCACGAACGGAGACGCTGCTCGACGGCTGCGAAGTCGGCGTAGACGGGCCCTTCGCGGAGGCGCTGCGGGAGCGAATAGCCACCCGACCAATCGAAGCTCCACCGTGAATTCGACGGCTCGAGGCGAACGAGCGCGAAGACCGTCACCGTCGCCGAGGGCAAGATGCCCACGCTGGTGCCCGCACCGGCGCCGAGCGAAACGCCCCACCTTCGATTTCGATGCTCGGGCAGCGCGGATGGCGGTGCAGCTCGATGCTCGTGGAGAGGCGGCGGCGGCGATACGACAGGCACGTCGCTGACGTCATCCGCTTTCGGTGCCGGGGCTTCCGGCGGCGGAGAGGCGGGCGGCTCCGAGGCGTCGTTCGGATCCTGAACGGGCCGGCCCGTTCGATGGGGATCGATGATGAGCGTCACGATCAGGGTCGCTGCGCGGCGCAGGCTCGGACAGCTCTGGGCCTTCAGCTCGCGCACGCCGCGAACGTTGCCGCGCCGATCGCGCTCGGTCACCCGCGCTCGAAACTCGCCCTGCGCTACCGGGGTCTCCTCGGCCTCGATGAGGATGTCGGCGTTCGAAGACTCGGTGAACGTGGCGCGCCCGAGCCGCTGCTCCACGGACTCGCGGAGCGCCGCTTCGTCGACGCACGCGTCACCTTGCGACGGGCGCCACGAGAGGCCGAAGGAGACGTCTGCCCGCGCAGGCGCTTCCAGGGCCCACGCGGCGAAGCCCACGCACGCGGCAAGGCACCACGTCTTCGGAGGACGAAAGCGACGCGCGCGACGCAAGCTCATCCCGCGATCGCTTCGGAAAGGAACCCAGGCATCCGACGAGGACGGTAAGTGTACTCGACGACACCTCCTTCCCCGAGCTTCGGGCGCAGCGCGCCTTCGGCAAGGCCCGCTACAGCTGAGGTCGGGGCTCGACATCGTCGCCTGCTACGAACGTGCACACTGCACACGTTTGATTGCTCCCAGGCTCCATCGCATGGCGGTGCACGCCGCTCGTCGTCATCCAATCGGCCGGTCTGTGTTGGCGCGCGGCGCCCGTGGTCACCTGCGAATCGCGCTCGAATTTGCGTCGCCGACGAGGCGACCGTGAGCTCGACGCTGTGCGGCATCGCCGTTTGTGTGCCGGCCGAAAACTAGGCCCCTTGGCGGTCCCGATCGTGATGGTCGGCATGGTAACTTCTTGCTCGTGACCCGCGAATCGCGCCGCACGCAAAGGCTCCACTCGGCGCTCGCCGAGTTCTACGGGCCGGGGCTTGCGGCGGACACGTTCGTCGATCGCGCGTTCACCCTCACCGCGCGTCTCGTGCCGTTCGCGCTCAACAGCCACGGCGTCATCGACCGCAAGACGGGCTCGCTCACCGCTGCGTTCGACTGCACGCCGCCCGGTCTCGCGGACGCGTTCGCGGCGTTCGGCCGGCTCATGGGCAAGTACGCGCCCTTTCGGTTCGACCCGACCGTCAACGACGGCAAGCCGTTCAGCGCGCGCGATTTCTACAGCCGCCCGGCGTTCTGCGACCTCGACATCTACCAAGAGGTCTATCGGCCGATGAGGCTCACCGATCACTGCTTCATGCACGTGCCGACAGGCCCCGACGAGGTCGTGTTCGTGGGCTTCCTGCGCGACGGGCGTCCCTTCGACCTCGCTGAGAAAGAGCTGTTTCAGCTCGTGCAGCCGCACCTCTCGAACGGGCGCAAGCTCGCCTTCGCGATGACGGCCGCCGAGGACACGCCGGTGACGCCGGAATTGTTCTTCGGTGCGGGCTTCACGCCCCGCGAGAGCGACGTGCTGTATTGGCTCACGCGCGGCAAGACCAACGAGGAGATCGCGAAGCTCCTTCGCATGCGCGCGGATTCCGTGAGCCGTCACCTCCAGACGATCTACGAAAAGATGGGCGTCGAGCACCGCGTCTCGGCGACGATTCGAGCGCTCGATCTCGCGCGAAAGCTCCACGCCGCTGCCGTGAGTCTGCAAGGCGGCGAAGTCTCGTTCACCGTGCCGACGCGGTAGCCAGTCTCGTCGCGTCGCCTGCCGAACGGAGCGCTCCGCCACGTCGCTGGAATTCGCACGCGCGGGCATCCATGGCCGCGCTCGCAAAGGTAGGGGATACCCCTACGCCTAGTTTTCGGCGTACGCAGGAAAGAACCGACGTGCTTCGCTCGCAGAGCGATGAAATCTGCGGTTTTTCCGGACGACGCCGAGGCGTCTTCGCCCTCGTCTTCGCTTCGCACGATCGCTTCGTGGCACGTCTTGCTCGGGGAGTTCGATATCGGATCGCCCAGAAGGCCGGGCGCGATGACACCGGCGTTGCGGGCCGCGTACATCGCGGCGGTGCAACGTGAAGCGTCGAGGGAACACCAGCTCGAGCCCGTGGTCGGAGGCTTTCGAGGTCGGAGCTCGTCAGGGCTCGGTGTCGTGTTCGATGCGCGCGGCGTGGAAGTGAGCGCCGGAGGCTGGCGCGCGGAAGCAACGCGCTGGGGACGTGAAGGAGCACTCCTTCCCGTTGCACGCACGGCTCCGCGAGCCGACGGCAATCGCGCGACGTACCACCGCGATGGCTTCGACGAATGGTACGTGGTCGGACCGCTCGGGATCGAACAGGGCTTCACGTTGCATGCGCCGCCCGCACGCACACGCGGTGGCGAGGGGATCGTCATCGAGCTGGCCGCGATTGAGCTCGAGGCGAGGATCGATTCGACCGGCACCGCCGCATCCCTGCACGACGCCACCGGGAGAGAGCTTCTTCGCTACACCGATCTCTACGTCGTGGACGCGGCGGGCAAAGAGCTCCCTGCGCGACTCCGAGCCGAGACCGGCTCGCTCGCGATTTGGTTCGACGACCGCGGGGCAACCTATCCCGTCACCGTCGACCCGCTGATCGTCGTCCGAGAGCAGAAGCTGGGCACGAGCGGACACGCGCACGGCGACGACCTCGGAGTGTCGATGGCCGTCAGCGGCGACACGGCCATCATTGGCGCCCCCGGAACGGCGAGCCGCCAGGGCGCGGCGCACGTCTTCGTTCGCTCGGGCGGCACGTGGTCCCTGTTGCAGAAGCTCATCGTGAACGACACGACGAGCTTCGACAACTTCGGCTGGTCGGTGGCGCTCGACGGAGACGTCGCGATCGTGGGCGCGGTCGGAAAAGACGCCATGGGAGCGGCGTACGTCTTCGTCCGTTCGCGCGGAGCGTGGTCGTTGCAGCAGACGCTCGCCGCGAGCGACGGTCACGCCGGCGACTTCTTCGGTAGCTCGGTGGCGCTGAGTGGGAACACCGCCCTCATCGGCGCCAATCAGAAGGCGGGATTGCAGGGGGCCGCGTACTTCTTCGTCCGTTCGGAAAAAGGCTGGTCCGAGCGACAGAAGCTCACGGGAACGGACACGGGGGACCAAGACTCCTTCGGCTACTCGCTCGCGATCAGCGGAGACACGGCCGTCGTCGGCGCCTGCGGACAGGGTTACAACGCCGGCGCCGCGTACGTGTTCGTCCGCTCGGGGGAAGCTTGGTTCCAGCAGCAGAAGCTCACTGGGAGCGACATCGTGCAGGGCGACAGCTTCGGCATTTCCGTGGCGCTGAGCGGCGACACCGTGATCGTCGGTGCCTACGCGACCGCGAACCGCCAGGGAGCGGCCTACGTCTTCGTGCGTTCCGGCGAAACGTGGTCCCAAGAGCAGAAGCTCGTCGCGGACGATTGGGCAGCGTCTGACTATTTCGGAGTCTCGCTGGCGCTCGGTGAAGACACGGCGGTCATCGGTGCCTACGGGAAAGCGACCTATCGAGGAGCAGCGTACGTCTTCGTCCGCTCCGGCGGAGCGTGGTTCCAGCGGCAGAAGCTCACCGCGAGCGACGCGCGCGACTACGACTCCTTCGGGAGCTCGGTGGCGTTGAGCGAAGGCGCTGCGCTCGTCGGCGCCTCTCGCAATGCCAATCACGGCGCGGCGTATGCCTTCGCGTTGCGCGAGGTCATCGCCTCGGACAGCGAAACCACGGGCGAGGACGGAGCGGGCTCCGTCGCCCGCCTGCGCACCCACGTGGCGGACGCCGGCTAGCGTCACCTACTTGCCCGGCGACGCCCCCCCCCGCACGCGTTCGCGCCGTCATCAGAGGTTCAATCGCAGCTCAAGCCCCACTCGCAGCGGTCGGCACCGAAACCAACGCAAATGGGGTGCGCGGAGCCTCCATCGTCACAGGGCAAGAACAGTCCGATGTGCGGTTTTCCCTCGCAACGCTCCGCCGGACATCGCCCTAGTGGAATGGCGCACTGGGAAAGCCAATCACACGCCGCGCGATTCAGACTGCCGCAAAGGGCGCTGAAGACCGTCATGTCAGGCGGGCAGACGCTTGCATCTGGCGCAGCCCCCGCGCACTCCGCTTCCGGACACGCACCGAACGAGACGAGACCGCTGTCCCGCTCGTCCCAACGACAACCGCCCTCGCCGCGATCGCACGTGGGATGGCTCGATCCACTCGGCATCGGACCGCACGTTGCAGCCGTACAGTCACCGACGAAGTCGGCCCCGGAAGCGGGCTCTACGGCGGCCGCGTCCGGTGATGCGATGCCGATGAGCGCTCCGTCGTCCGCGCCATCCGACCTCGCGTCGCAGCCTGTCATGAACGCCACTGACGTCCCGAGTCCGATGCCGACCATCACGACCGCAGCTCGTAGAGAGCCCCGAAAGAACGCCCGCCCCACGCGGACCGAATATCGTGACGACGACGCGAACCGTCCAGTGCGAGCGCGTTTCGCAGAACGGCGAGCCGCGGCGCACGAGAACAATCTGCAGGAATACGAACTTCGTATTACGAATTACGCACGGTCGACTCGACGACTTGGCGACATCGCTCGCGAGCGGCGGTGACGAGCGATGCGAGATCTCCTCCCCGGGTCATGATCGAGTCGACGTCGCCAAGTCCAGCGCGAGTCAGCAGCGTCTTCTCGTTGGTACCCCACTCACCGCGCGACGCGAGCACGGCGTGCGCGGCCTGGAGCGTCGCCTGTGCGACGAGACCAAGACACTGCGTAACGCGCCCCTGCGACGCGTGGGTGAGCTCGGCATGACGGAACGTGAGCTGCGCGTCGTTCCACCAGACGTCCCGCGCCGCGACCTTGAGAGCATCGGGATAAGACGGACGCGGCAGTTGCCCCCGCAGTACTTCGTGGATGGCGAGCTCTCCCACCACGAGGTACGTCGGAATGCCGGCAAGGTGGAACATCAACCGTTCGATCCGGAACCGCCCTTCCCTCGCCTCGGCCAGCGCGTGCTCAACGACGTCGAGATCACGGTAGTGCACGTCGACGGGTCGACCATCGATCGTCAACCAGGCGCCGCCGTTGAACACGCCGCCACCCCACGCACCGATCTCGGATACTTCGCCGGGCCAACCGACGTTGCGGAGGTCCTGCGGATCGAAGCGTCCGCGATAGTAAATCGCCAGGTCCCAATCGCTGTCCGGACGATGCATTCGCTGCGCACGCGAGCCCCCAGCGTCACCGCGACCACGCCTGGCAGCGCGGCAAGTCGATCCGCCACGCCGTCCAGCCACGTTTGCTCTCGAGCATCCATCTCGAAGACACACCATAGAACGCAGTCCAGCCACCACAAGAGGAGGAACGGATTGGGACGCACGCGCGCGTGCAAGTACACTGGGCGCCGTGAATACCGGATTCGCGACGGAGCCGTGGTCGTCCCTCGTCATCGACGATGACGCCACCGTACGACAATCCCTGCGACTTTGCCTCGAGGTGGAAGGAGCGCGCGTCCTCGGCGTTGCTACGGCAGAGGCTGCCCTCGAGGCGCTCGAACGGACCACGTTCGACGTCGTTTTTCTCGATCTGTGGCTCGGAGCCGAGTCCGGCCTGGACGCCTTGCCCGATATTCTCCGGAAGCAGCCCGGAATCGGCGTCGTCGTCGTGACGGCGTATGCGAGCTTCGAAACCGCGGTGCAAGCCATGAAGCTCGGGGCCTCGGACTACCTGCCGAAACCTTTCACGCCCGAGCAGGTACGCCAGGCCGCGCGCCGCGTGGTCGAGGCCAAACGGCTCCAGGTCGAGCACGCGCGCCTGCGTGAACGAGTCGATGCCGGAATGGCGGCTCACGGGTTCGAGTCGAGGAGCGCGCGCTATCGATCGTTCATCGAGACGGCAACGCGAGCGGCATCCGCCGATTCCGTCCTTCTCCTGCGCGGCGAAAGCGGGACCGGCAAAAACGTCCTCGCGCGGTGGATTCATCGCACGAGCAGGCGGAAAGCCGGGCCGTTCGTGACGGTCCACTGCCCGGCGCTGACCGGCGATTTGATGACGAGCGCACTCTTCGGACATCGCAAGGGAGCCTTCACGGGAGCCGTCGCCGACATGGCCGGCAAGGTGGAAGAGGCCGAGGGCGGAACCCTGTTTCTCGACGAAGTCGGCGACCTCTCCGCCGATGCGCAGGCGCGTCTGCTGCGATGCTTGAACGACCGCACGTACGAGCGTCTCGGTGAAGCACGCGAACGCCATGCCGACGTTCGTCTCGTTGCAGCAACGAACCGCCCCATCGAGGAAGAATCACGAAGCGGTCGCTTCCGTGAAGATCTGCTCTTCCGGCTCAACGTCATCACGCTGACTCTCCCGGCGCTGCGTGACCGGCGTGAAGACGTTCTGCCGATTGCTCTCCATTTCCTGCGATTCTTCGAGCGCACCCACGGACGAACGGGGCTGGCCTTCCGCGCCGATACGGAATTTCTCGTGACCGAATATCCCTGGCCCGGCAACCTTCGGGAGCTTCGCAACGCGATCGAACGCGCAGTCACCCTCGCGCCCAGCGGCGTTCTGCTGCCCGAAGATCTGGGGCTGCCCGAAGCCGACGTCCACGAGATCCTCACCCGACAGAGCGCCCCTCCGAATCGACGCACGGTCCCGGTCGAGGTCGGCGCAGACGTCTCGCTCGAAGAGCTCGAACGCGAACACATTGCAAGGCTCGTGGCGCGGGCACCGACCTTCGACGCCGCCGCGCGGACACTCGGCATCGACATCACGACGCTGCATCGAAAGCGGAAGCGCTATCGTCTGGCTTGACGCCGCCGGCCTCGCGCGTACATCCCGACGGTCATGACCGTCCGACGGCTCTCGACGAAATACCTGCTCGCCAGCGCGGTTCTCGTCCTCTCCACGGTCGCCTGCGGGGTCTTCGGAGTCTACACCTTCGCCCGCCTCGGTATCGTCGTGGCCGGTACGCTCAACGACAGCCAGGCAACGCTCGATCTGACGACGCGCGCAGGCACGCTGCTCGAACGGGAAGACGACGAGCTCCTGCGGGCCATGGTGGACCGAAGCGCCGACGACGTGGCCTCGCTCGATTCGCAGCGACATCAATTCGACAGCGTCTCCGGCGAGCTCGGGTCGATCCTCGTCGGAGCCGAAGAGCTCGAGGCAGGACGGCGCTTGCGAAGCTACGTCGATGCCTATCGTGTCGCCACGGACGAGCTTCTCCGAGCAGCCGATCCCCCAACGGCGCTCGCTCGCTACCACAAGTCGGTCAATCCGCTGCTGCGCAAGGCCGTCGCTGAATGCGGTGCCATCCGCGAAGTGAACTTCCGCGAGATGCAGCACGCGGGCGAGCGCGCGCGCGACGAGGCGTTTCGTGCCACGTTCATCGTCGCTGGCGTCGGGCTGATCGCCTTGGTCGTGTCGCTCGCGGTCGCGCGTCACCTCACGCAAACGGTCGTCAAACCCGTGCTCGCCCTCACCGGAAGCGTCGAAGCCATCGCGCGCGGCGAGTTCGGAAGCCGCGTGACCGTTGCCTCCGAGGACGAGCTCGGGCGCCTCGCGTCGGGATTCAATCGAATGGCGGAGGCGCTCGACGAGTTCCGGCGCTCCAACCTAGGCGAGGTGCTCCGCGCGAAGAACAATCTCGAGGCGACGCTTGAGGCCCTGCCCGACGCCGTGGTGGTGGTGAAGCCCGATGGCGGAGTCGACGCCATGAATCGACCGGCGCGTGCGCTTCTCGACCGATCGAACCAGGACGAACCGCCGGGGACATGGAAGAGCCTAGGCCTACCCGAACCGGCTTCCCGTGAGCTCGTGCAAGCGCTCGAGGGCGGAACCGAACGGCCCCGCGCCGACTTGACGCATGCCTTCGCGGCGGGGCCCGATACGGCGCTGCGATTCCTCCCGCTCGCAAGGCCGGTGGCCGCTCCCGATGCTGGCGGCCATGGCGCCGTCCTCGTTCTCTACGACGTCACCGAATTTGCACGTCTCGACGAGCTACGCAGCGAGGTGGTCGCCGTCGCGTCGCACGAGCTCAAGACGCCTCTGACGTCGATCCGCATGAACCTCCTGCTCCTTGGAGAGACCGCCACGGGACTGCCGCAAAAGCAGCGCGAGATGCTCGAGACCGCCCTGCAGGGCTGCGAAGAGCTCGCGACGTTGACGGAACGTTTTCTCGACGTCACGCGTATCGAGGCCGGGCAGCTCCAACTCTCGCTCGAACCGACGGATCTTCGCCACGTCATCGAGCCCATCGCCCATCGATACCGCGTTCGTTGCGAAGACGCTGGATTGTCGCTGAGCGTGAAGCTCGGGGAGACGCCGCACCTCTCGGTCGTCGATGGACCGAGGCTCGAGACGGTGCTCTCGAACGTCCTAAGCAATGCGGTGAAGTACACGCCGAAGGGGGGCAGCGTCGCGCTCGAGCTGCGTAGCGCCGGCGACGACGACCGAGCGACACGCATCGTGGTCACGGACTCCGGGCCCGGCATCCCGGCAGAGCTTCAGACGCGTATCTTCGAGAAGTTCTTTCGCGTCGAGCACGCGCGTCCGAGCGCGACGCGTAAACCACCCGGCGCAGGGCTCGGGCTCTATCTCTGCAAGCAAATCGTCGATGCTCACGGCGGCACGATTCGAGTTCGCACCGTAAGTGCGAAGGGCGGAACCGAGGTCGACATCACGTTGCCCTCGGGAGCTCTTTCCTGACGCGAGCGCCAGGCGCCTGCGCAAGGCGCCGTCACGGCGGATTGCCGTGTCGATCAGATGGCAATCCCGCCCGCACATGGCAATTCGCCATGACGGAGGGAAGCGAGCGCGCTTACAGAGGTAGGCGACGGCGGTGCCGGTGCGGCATGGCTGTTGCTCAGAGCCGCGGCGCTCATGATGTTCCGGCAACGCTGGATGGCGATCGGACTCCCTTCGATCGTCGCCTCCTGCTCCCCAACGTACAACCCGCCCGCTGCGTCGCTCTTCGGCCAGGGCGCCACTCCGAACTTCGCGCGGGAGACCGAGACGTCGCCGAAGGCTACCTCCGGGCCCCTCGCGCCCCTCGAGGCGACACCCCCGACGAGTCCTGGAAATGACGCTGGAGGAATCGTCACGCTTCAGCTGTCGGACGTGATCCGCGCGAGCGTGCTCGGCGATCCACGCATCGCCGCTTCCCTCGAAAACGTCCGAATGGCCCAAGGAGACTTCACGACGACCGCTCTCTTGCCCAACCCCGGCCTTTCGATCGGGCAAACGTTGAATCCGTTCCCAGGCGCGGGATTCACGCAGGAGCGGCCCGGTGGACCTCCTCAGCTCGACATCGGCCTGAGCTATGCGCTCGACGGGATTCTGTTCGGCAAACGCACGGCAGCGATGGATAGTGCGAGACGCGCGGTGGACGTTGCAGCGGCGGAGCGCGCCGACCTCGTCCGCCAGCGAGTGCTCGAGGCCATCACCGACTACTACGATGTCCTTCAGGCAAAAGCGCTCTTCGAGCTCGCCAAAGAGGCACACGGGCAGGTCAAGACCCTCGAATCGATCACGGCACAACGGGTGACGCTCGGAAGCGTCGGGACGATCGAGCTCGATCGCGTGCGCCTCGCCCTCCTCGCGGCACATCGCGACATGCTGCGCAGCGAGGCCGATGTCGACAAGGGGATGGCACGTATTCGCGCTCGACTCGGACCGGCCTTCGCCCGTCCCTCGCTCGAGGTGGGCGGCTCGCTCGAGCTCGCGACCGTGCCGGACGCGCCGTCCCTGACGGACGCCATGGCGGCGGCGGAGGCCTCACGCCCCGACGTGATCGCCGCGAAGCGCGATGTCGAGCGTGCGGCTGCGGACATCAAGATGGAGCGGCGGAACGCATATCCGAATCTGGCCGTTGCCGTCGGATACACGCGTCAATTCCAGACTTCGCTGGGCGTGCCGGACATCAATGCGTGGGGCGTCGGCGTCGATACGACACTTCCACTCTTCAATCGAAATCAAGGAGCCATCGCAAAGGCCGAAGCCGCACACCGGCAGAGCATCGCGATCCGCGAGGCCGTCCTTCTCGAGCTCCGTGCCGACGTCGAACAAGCGCTTCGTGAATACAAAGTCGCGCGTGAGGTCGTGACGCAGGACGTGCTCGGCACGTTGAGCGCCGCGGGCGCTGCGCGCGAGAAGGTCCTCGAGTCGTATCGACTCGGCGGCAAGACGCTCATCGAGGTACTCGACGCCCAAAACGCCTATCGCGAAGCCGTGCGACTAACCATCGAAGCACGCGCTGGATTCTGGAAAGCAAAGCACTCGCTCAATGCGGCGCTGGGAAAGGAGGTTCTCCAATGACGACCAAGGAAGTGCACGGAGAGGATGCACGAAACGCAGCCGAGCGCGAGGAGGAGAAACCTTCGCGCGAGATCGTGAGCTGGATCGTAACCGTCGTGCTCCTCGGCGCGCTCGTCGGCTATCTGGCTCTGACGAAGCCGCCCTCAATGACGCAGGCCCCGCGCGCAGACGGCCCCTCCGCCGTGCGCGTGACGGGCCCCAAGGAGTTCCGGATCGAACCGGGCTCGAGCCTCGAATCGAAGCTCGTCGTCGCGAGCGTCCGAACGGAGCGAACGACCTCGGCGATCCTCGAGGTGACCGGCTCCATCATGGCGAGTCTCCCCAAAGGAGCAAGGACGTCCGAAGGGCGCTGGCAGTTCTCGAGCCCCGACCTGCTCTCGGCCTACGTGGACTTGCAGAAATCGGGTGCGGAGGTCGCCTTCTCGAGGCAACAGCTCAACACGGCCGAGCGGCTCGACGCGACGAGGGTGAGCGCGCAGGAGAAGGTCGTCGAGCGATTGAGCAAGCTCGTTCAAGCCGGCTCCGACTCGCCGAAGGATCTTGCCGTCGAGGAGACCAACCTCGAGCAGGCCAAGCTCGAAGGACTGAAGATCGTCCACGAGGCGACGGCCGCACTGCGGACCGCCGAGCGCACCCAGGCGGCCCTGCAGCGACAACTCGAGCAAGCCGGCCTCGACCCCGAAGCGCTCGGCAGCGCCAAGGAAGGCAGCGCGCTTCTCGTCGCCGACGTGCCCGAATCGAAGATCGAACGCGCGCAGCAAGGGCAATCGTCCAAGGCACGTTTCTATGGCCTGCCGGGGAGAGAGTTCGTCGGTACGGTGAATCGGATCTCCCCCACGGTGACGCGCGAGCAGCGGACACTGCGGGTGCTCGTCATCCTCGATGACAAGCACGGCGAGCTTCGCCCGGGAATGTTCGCCGACGTAGGCCTGGGCACCGACGAGCGGGATGCTCTTTGGGCCCCCTCCGACGGAATCCTGCACGTCGGGAAATCCGACTACCTCCTCGTATCGCACGGAGCCGGGCAGTGGGTCGTGACTGAAGTCACTCTCGGCGAATCGCGAGGGCCCGAGAGTGAAGTTCTACGTGGCGTACCGGGCGGCACGAAGGTGCTCGGCCAGGGAGCCATCTTGCTCAAGCCGTTCGTCATCGAATCACTCGCTGTCGGCTCACCATGATTCCCTTCCTCATCCGTATTGCCCTGCGCTTTCGCCTGCAGGTGCTCATCGTCGTCGCTGCCGTGATCGGGATCGGGATCTGGGCGGTGCAAGGACAGCGCGTCGACGCCTACCCGGACATCTCCGCGCAGATGGTCCAGGTGATCACCACGTCCCCAGGCCGCGCGCCCGAAGAGGTCGAGAGGCAGATCACGATTCCGGTCGAGATCGCGCTGCGCAACGTTCCGCGCGTCGAGATGGTCCGCTCACGCACGATCTTCGGGCTCTCGGTCGTCCAGCTCATCTTCGAGGAAGGGACAGAGAGCTACTGGGCGAGGCAGCGGGTGCAGGAGCGGCTCTCGACGGTCTCCTTGCCCGATGGGGCGAGCCCCGAGATGGGCCCCCTAGCCACGGCCTACGGAGAGATCTTCCGCTACGAGCTCGTCGGCGACACGACGCAGGACCTCATGGAGCTCCGCACGCTGAACGACTGGGTCGTCATTCCGCGCCTGCTCCGCGTACCAGGCGTGGCAGATGTCTCGAACTTCGGCGGCCACGAGAAGCAGTTCGCGGTGGTGTTCAACCCCGCACAGCTCCTGCGCTACGGCCTGTCGGTCAACGACGTGGTGACCGCCATCGAGACGAACAACGCAAGCGCCGGAGGGAGCGTCATTCCGCGAGGAAGCATGTCCTTCGTCATTCGTGGAAGAGGCGCCGTTCAGACGCTCGGCGAGCTCGAGAACATCTTCGTCAAATCGGCCTCCGGCACGCCCATCTACGTTCGTGACGTCGCCCAAGTCCTGTTCGATCATCCGCCCCCCTCCGGCATCTTCAGCAAAGACGCCATGGACGCGGGAGTCGAAGGCATCCTCCTCATGCGCAAAGGAGAGAACCCGTCCGACGTGCTCGCGAACGTCAGCGCCGCGGTGTCGGAGCTGAACGCCGGCGGGCTGCCGAACGGCGTGCGGATCCGCCCGTTCTACGACCGCACATTCCTCGTCAAGAGCACGATGTACACGGTCACCCACAGCGTGCTGCTCGGCATCACGCTCGTCGTCGTCGTCCTCGTCTTCTTCCTCGGCCGCCCGACCATGGCGCTCCTCGTGGCCGCCACCATTCCCTTCGCACTCTTCGTCGCCGTTGCTCTGATGCGCCTCACCGGGATCCCGATCGGTCTTCTCTCGATCGGAGCCATCGACTTCGGAATCATCGTCGACGGCGCCGTGATCATGGCCGAGAATATCGCTCGGCGCGTGGGCTCGATGCCTCGCCCCGTCACCTCGAAGAACGTGGTGCACGCCATCCGCGACGCCGCGCTCGAGGTCGAGAGCCCACTCTTCGTCTCGATGTTCCTGATCATCGCAGCGTACTTGCCGCTGCTGACGCTCACCAGCATCGAAGGGCTTCTGTTCAGGCCCATGGCGCTGACGATCGTGTTCGCGCTCGCAGGCGCCCTCGTCTTCGCCCTCCTCGTCGTCCCCGTGCTGGCCGCATTTCTCTTCCGACGAGGATATGCCGAATGGGA
Source organism: Labilithrix luteola (assembly GCF_001263205.1). Lineage (GTDB taxonomy): Bacteria > Myxococcota_A > Polyangia > Polyangiales > Polyangiaceae > Labilithrix > Labilithrix luteola. Next base: position 5,618,543 of record NZ_CP012333.1, on the reverse strand, counting down.
GAACCCGCTGCTCGAGCGGTTCAAGATCGTCTATGTGCGATGGCTCCATGCACTCTTGCGCAGGCGCTACCAGGTTGCGACGTTTGCCGTCGGTCTCTTCGTCGCCATCGTGGTCTTCGTCGTTCCGCGGCTGGGTACCGAGTTTCTCCCTCCTATGGATGAAGGCGTGATCTGGGTGCGAGCGAATTGCCCGGAGGGCACGAGTCTCACGCAGGCTGCCCAGTACGGCAGGCGTCTGCGAGAGCTTGCGCTCGAGATTCCGGAGGTCGATTTCATCTCCGTCCAGACCGGACGAAACGACAGCGGCACCGACCCGTTCCCGCCGAGTCGAATGGAGATCATGATCGGCCCAAAGCCGAAATCGGATTGGAGGCGTTTCGAAACCAAACACGAGCTCGTCGCCGCGATTGGCTCGCGGTTTCGAGCCGAGTTCCCGACGCTGCGATTCAACTTCACGCAGCCCATCATCGACAGCGTCACCGAGGACACGAACGGGACCTCCGCGAACCTCGCCGTGGAGGTCTCGGGCGACGACGCAAGCGTGCTACTCGATCTCGCGCGACGCGCGCAGGCACTTCTACGGAGCGTGCCCGGCGCGACGGACGTGAACATCGAGCAGGAAGGACCGCAGCCCCAGCTCGTCATCCAGCCGGATCGCGCGCTCTCGGCCCGGTACAACGTGCGCATCGAAGACGTAACGAAGATGATCGACACCGCGATGGGCGGCGAGCCGATCGGGACGATCTACGAAGGTGAGCGGCGCTTCGACATTGCGGTCAAGTTCGACCGTGCCATCCTGAGCTCCCCGAGGCGATCGGGCGGCTTCCCGTCTACACCGCGGACGGGGTGGCCATCCCCCTTGCCCAGGTCGCTCGCATCGACGTCATCGACGGACAGACGCTCATCGCACGCCAGCAGGGACGCCGCCGCATCACGATTCGAACCGACATCGTGGGACGCGACCAGGGGAGCTTCGTCGAGGAGGCGCAGGCCTGTTTCGCAAAGGAGATCGTGCCGCCCGAGGGCTACGGCATTGCATGGCTCGGGATGTTCGAGAACCTCGCGCGAGCGCGGCGGCATTTCCTCGTACTCATCCCGGTCACGATCATCACGATCTTCGTCGTACTCTTGATGGCATTTCGCTCGCTCAAGACGGCCGCCTTGCTCCTCCTGCCGATTCCGTTCGCCTTCGTCGGCGCCGTTCTCGCTCTCTACGTGCGCAACATGAACGTGAACGTGTCGACGGGAGTCGGTTTCGCGACGGTCTTTGCCGTCTCGATGATGGACGGCATCTTGATGGTTCGCGCGATCAATACGGCGCGAGCTCGGGGAGTTTCGCTCGATGAAGCGATCGTCGAAGGACGCGTCAGCCGTCTCAGGCCCGGTCTCATGACATCGGTCGTCGCCGTACTTGGCCTGCTACCGGCGTCGCTCGCGACCGGACTCGGCTCCGACGTCCAACGCCCGCTCGCAACGGTCATCATCTGGGGCCTTTCCTGCTCCACGGTCCTCACGATGTTCGTGGTGCCGGTGCTCTATCGCCTCTTTGCCCCTGGGCTGCCTGCGCAGGAAGCGGAGGAAGCGGGCGATCGACGCGGCTCCGAAGGAGTTGCCTAGAGCAAGGTGCCGCGAAGGACGACCTGAGCAACATTGAAATAGATGACCAGGCCGGACACGTCGACGAGGGTTGCGACGAACGGCGCGGATGCGCTCGCCGGGTCGAACCCTAGCCGCCGAATGATGAACGGCAACATCGAGCCGGAGATCGTGCCCCAGGTCACCACGCCGACGAGGCTGAGTGAGACGGCCGCGGCAATTCGAGCAGAGTGGGCGCCGTACGTGTGGAAGAGGGCCTGCCAGACGAGAATGCGAACGAGTCCAATCGAGGCGAGGATGGCGCCCAGCGCGAGCCCGGCAGACAGCTCGCGCCGTACGATACGCCACCAATCGCGTAACCCAACTTCGCCGAGGGCCATCGCGCGAATGATGAGCGTCGTCGCTTGCGAGCCCGAGTTTCCGCCGCTCGAGATGATGAGAGGCACGAACAACGCGAGCACGACGGCCCGCGCGATCTCTTCCTCGTAGTAGGACATGGCGCTTGCCGTCAGCATTTCGCCGAGGAAGAGCGCCGAGAGCCACCCCGCTCGCTTCCTGATCATCGCAAGGATGCCAGTCTGGAGATACGGCGTGTCGAGCGCCTCCATACCGCCGAGTTTCTGGATGTCTTCGGTGGCCTCTTGCCGGACGACGTCGACGATGTCGTCGACCGTGACGATGCCCTTCATTCGTCCTTCGGAATCGACGACGGGCACGGCATTCAGATCGTGTCGGGCAATGACCTCGGCCACCGCCTCTTGGTCCATGTCTTCGGGGACGGTGATCACCTGCTCGTGCATGACCTCGGAGAGGAGGCGATCACCTGGCGAAGCAAAGAGATCACGAAACGACACCACTCCGCGGACGCGCTGTTCACCGTCGAGGACGTAAGCATAATAGAGCGTCTCTACGCGCCGCTGGGCCTGGGCCTGACGTCGCAAGTAGCGAATGGCGGCATCGACCGTCATGTCGGGCCGGAGTCGCACGAAGCGCGGGCTCATCAGCCCACCTGCCGCGTCCTCCGCGTACGCCAAGAGCGCATTCACCTCTCGACGGGCGTGCTCGTCGAGAAGCGCGATGAGCTCCTCGCGCTCGGCCGGTGAAGCCTTCTGGCAAACGTCGGCGGCGTCATCGGGTTCGAGGAGCCGAATCCAAGGCCGGCGCTCCGCCGAAGGCATCTCTCGAAGCACCTGCGCCTGGTCGCTGGCGCTGAGACCGAGGAAGAAGTCGTGGACCTCGGCTCGAGAGAGACTGTGGAATCCCGCAAGGCGCTCGTCCGCGGACAACACGGGCCAGATCTCACGGAGATCTTCGTCGGTGAGGCTCTCCTCGGACATCGGACCCCTCGAATCGCGCCGCGACCGTGAGAGATTGGGGCTGCACGAGGTTACCTGCCGTCGAAGCCGAGGCGCGTGAGCTGGACGGGCGGCGCATGCACGGTGATCGACGCAAGTCCCACACCGATACGAATTCTCCAGCGATCGAGCCGCTCGAGCCGAACACCCGACGGGCTTTCAGCGATCGCCTGTGGAGGCTCACGAACCTCGCCCGATGAGCGCCTTCGCACACGTCATCGTTCGCACGGCCATGGTCGCGGCAAATTGCGGCGACCGAGGTGTCGTATCCAATCGAGGTATCGTCGTGGTTGCGCTCCTAGGCGCCGCGGGCAGAAGCGCGGGCGCCTCGGCGAGTCGGCGCCGGAGGGGTCGCCGATCGTCTGGCATCGAAGGCGTGCGCGCGATAGCGTCGCCTATTGGTGAGAACGTTGGCGCGGTGGAGGGCGTCCCGAGCCTCGTACGCGTCCTGTATCCGCGTGCTCGGACTCGTGCTTCCGCTCGCCACGGCGCAGGACGCGCGCGCCGAAGGACCGATCGAGCCGATTGCGTTCGATTACGCGGCGCCCGCCGAGTGCCCCTCCGCAGAGCATGTTTTGCGGCAAATCACGGGGTATACGACGAAGTGGACGCTAGCCCGTGGCCGCGAGGACGTGAGGTCCTTCCGTCTTCGCGCCGAGCGTCGTGATCAGGGGTATGTCGGGCGGTTCGACCTGCGCGACGCGAAGGGGACGACGGTCGGGCGTGAGGTCATCGCCGAGACCTGCGAAGACGTCACCCTCGCCCTCGCCATCACGGTCGCGCTTGCGATCGACCCTCGCGCGGCCATTGGCGGCGCCGAGGAGCCACCAAGCGCACCTCGCGAGCAAGCGACCGAGACTCCGCCCGCCGCGAACGAGTCGTCGTCGGCGTCGCACGAAGCCACGACCAGCATCGCGCCGGCTCCCTCGGAGAAGCCGGCGGCGCACGACGTCGCTTCACCGCACGTGAACGTCGCCGTGGGAACGCGCGTCGAGGGCACGACGGCGGTATCGGGGCTCCTCGCTGTCTTCGATGCCTTCGTCGAGCTCGACGTCGAACGGACGATCGCGCAGGTTCCCTGGTTTCGGCCGGTTCTTCGCGTAGGCCTCCGGCAGAGCTTCACGCGCACGGCCAGCGTCGGCGAGGCACGGGTCGACATCGACTGGACCGCGGGACAAATCGAGGCCTGCCCGAGCCGGCTCGTGTTCGCGTCGCACCTCTCGGCCGACGTGTGTGTGGGCGCGAACGTGGGCGAGCTTTCGGCGACGGCGCGGGACATCCCCGGCGCCGAGCGCACGCGGCGTTTCTGGTTCGATTACGGCGGACTCCTCGCCGCTCGCTGGCAAGCTCATCCCAATTTCTTCGCCGAATTGGTGGCGGCGTCGTGGGTGCCGCGCAAGCGTGATCGGCTGAGGGTCGAGCCCGACGGCGTCGTGAGCCGAGCGCCGGCGGTGGGCTTTTCTGCGGGGGTTGGTATCGGCTGGCGATTCTGAGAAAAGTTGATCGATTTCGGGATCACCCGGCGTTCACGACCATGACGGTCATCTCTCCCTCGCTCGCCGGGAGTGAAACCACTCTTCCGAGCATGTCGAGGAGCCGCGCCGACGATCGTCAGCACGAGGTCGCCACCGCTCATTTTGCGAGCGTCTGGCGATTCCTTCGCACGCTCGGCGTTCCATCCCATGCGGTCGACGACGCCGCGCAGGAGGTCTTCGTCGTCGTCGCTCGGAAGCTCGAAAAGATTCGACCGGGGTGTGAAAAGTCCTTCCTCTTCAGCACTGCGGTCCACGTCGCGCGCCAGCTGCGACGGAAGCACCGGCTCGAAGTGCTCGCCGTCGACCCCGACGACGAATCCCTAGACCCCGTCCTCCACGACACACCCGAAGACTCCCTCGGCAAGAAGGAGCAGCAGGATCTCCTGCTCGTTCTCCTCGACGGCCTGACGGAGGAACTTCGTACGGCGTTCGTCCTCTCCGAAATCGAAGGTCAATCCGTCCCCGAGATCGCCGCGGTGCTCGGGATCCCGCTCGGGACCGCCACGTCGCGCGTCCGCCGAGGGCGGGACAAGTTCGAAGAACGGCTGAAAAGAATGCAGACGAGAATGCGAGGTGGGCGATGACCGATCGTCGTCCGCTCATCGAAGAGAACGAGCTGTTCGCGAAGCTCGTCGCCGATGCAAAGCGCCGCGAACCGCCGCCCGAAGCGCTGCAGGGCCTGCATCAGAAGCTCGCCGCGCGTCCCTCATTCCTCGCGTCGCTCGCGACCCTCCGCGCGCGTCGTTGGGGGTGGACCGCGCTCGCGGGAATTGGATGCCTCGCCGCGGTCGGCGTGATGATCGATCGGCGACCAATGACCGAGCCCCCCTCGGAGGTGCCGTCGAGTCTCGCGGCGACGGCGACGGCGACGGCTCCGTCCCCAACGCCGTCCGTCGAGGCTCCGGCAATCCCCTCCGTTTCGATCGACGACTTGCCGAGCTCGGCCACCACGCATGGTTCACGAGACGTCGCGCGCGACGCTCGAACACGCCTGACGCCCCCGCCGGCGCCCTCTTCGACCACGCCGCGTCCGTCCCAAGCACCTGCGGGCAACGTTCGACGCGAGCTCGAGCTCATTGCGGTCGCACGCGAGGCCCTGACGAAGGGAGACGCTCGCGCGTGCCTCGCGGCGATCGATCTCCACGACCGAGAGTTTCCTGCTGGGCAGTTCGCCCTCGAAGCAAAGGTGATGCGAATCGAGGCGGCGTTCGCGGCTGGTGACAAGAATGCGAGCTCGCTCGCGCGCGAGTATCTCGCGGCGCACCCGAGCAGTCCTTACGAGGCGCGCATTCGTTCGCTTCTTTCTTCTCCGGAGGACCGATGACGGCTCGAATCGGTAGCACCGTTCTCCTCGCACTGGTGGGCGTGCTCGTTTTTGCGTGTACCGAGGCCTCTTCCGACGACGTGCTCGTTGCCACGCGTCCCGACGCGTCGGCGCCGATCTTCACGGAGTCGGACAGCGGCTCCGGGGTCGATGCTTCGGGCGCGGCTGGTCTGTGCCCCACGGCGAAGTGCCCTCCGGGACACGCCACGTGCTCGCACAGTCAATTCCCGTGCACCGATCTCCTCAGTGACGACGACAACTGCGGAGCATGCGGCAACGTCTGTCCGCAACTCGGCGGCGGCGATCATCCGAACATGCGCGGGGCGATGCACTGCATCGACGGCCAATGCAAGTTGTCCTGTGACTACGGACATGCGGATTGCAATGGCTTCGTCGAGGACGGCTGCGAAGCCGATCTCGTCAGCGACCAGAACTGTGGCCAGTGCGGACTCGCCTGTCCGGCCGATCACGCATGTCTGGGCAATGGCTTGTCGCCCACCTGCGAGTGCACCATCTGGGGAAGCTGCGGCGCCTGCGGAAACATCTGCCCGGAGAGCACCGATCCGCCCTTTCCGCCCGAGTGGAATGCGAACTACGACTGTCGAGCCGGCGAATGCAACAAGCCCGGGTGCCTGACGGGATTTTCGGATTGCAACGGCGACTTCGACCAAGCCGACGGAAACGGCTGTGAGGTCAATACGTTCGAGGACCCGCTGAACTGCGGTGGGTGTGGCAACAAGTGTCTCGTCAGCGAGGGCGAGATCTGCGAAGGCGGCCGCTGCATCTGCCGTTGCGGTGCAGCTTGCTCGCAAGCCGCGCTTGATTCGGACGTCAACAACTGCGGGGCGTGCCGCTTCGAATGTCCCGAAGGCGAATACGGAAAAGACGATCATGCCTCGAGGGCGTGCACGAATGGCGTGTGCGGTTTCCGTTGCGCCGCTTCCTGGGGCGATTGCGACGGCATGACCCTCAACGGCTGCGAGACGAACCTCGGCAGCGATCCCCGGAATTGCGGAGCGTGCGGCGTTCGATGCGACGCCATCGAGGGTCAGGCTTGCGTCGATGGGCGCTGTACCACCGAGGAGTGCAAGGTCCAATGAGGCGCGTAGCAAGGCTCTTCTGGATTGGCTCGATCGTGCCGGCGACGGCCCTCGCCTTCGTGGCATGTGCAGACGAGGGAGACACCGGCGCACGGGACGCGACAGGCACGGACGCTTCGACCGTCATCGACGCAACGCCCGAAGCCGCGCCCGACGCCGACGACGCATCGAGCGACGGCGCCGTCACCGATGCTGGGAGCGAGAAGTGCAGCGCCTCGGGGCTCTGCATTGCGGATATCCCGATTTCCCCGAAGGCGTCGTTGACGAGCGTCTGGGGCTCGAGCCGTAACGACGTTTGGGCCGTCGGCAACCAAGGTCTCGTTGGCCATTTCGACGGCTCTCGATGGGAGATCGCGGAAACCGACGTCCCGGACGGATCGCTCGTCTACACCGCGCGAGGCGTGTGGCTCGAGCGTCCTGACGACGTCTGGATCATCGAAGGAGACCGCATTCGTCACACGACGGGATGGAAAGGTCCCAAGTCGACGGCGTGGTCGACGTTCCGATATCCCGCCGTGCGCGGATACGTGTCGTACTTGCCGGCCGCCGTGCATGGCATCGGCGACACGGTCTGGATCGGCCACCTCCTCCACTACGAATATACTCCGGTCGAACGGTTCTCCCGTTGGTTGGATGGCGGGCCTTCCCCACCTGAGGCGCTGTCGGTCCGGGCGCCCCAGATCCGCACTGTCACGACGGCACGACAAAGCGAAGTCTGGTCTGCCGGTTTGTGCAACCGCGCGATCGCGCATAGTTGCGCTTTCCGTGCGAGTCGCCCCGAAGCAGCGCCGACCGACGTTCCGCTCTCCGAGTGGGAGGTCACGGAGTTCGATACCCGGAGCGAGCTGCCCCTCAACGGGTCGTGGGCCCACGGCGACGACGTCTGGCTCGTCGGCGAAGGAGGCGCGATTCGGCGCGTCACGGCGAGCACGCGGCCGACGAAGAAGTTCGATTACGTTGGCAGTCCGGTGACCACCGATCTGAACAGTGTCTTCGGTTTCGGTCCGGACGACGTGTGGGTCGTCGGTGAAGCGGCAACGGTTCTCCACTGGGACGGAACGAGCTGGACGAAGCTCTCCACGCCCTTCGATCAGGCCAAGAACAAACCACGATTGCTGTCGGTCTGGGGCAGCTCTGCCAACGACGTGTGGATTGCAGGCGACGGCGGAATGCTGCACTTCCAGGAGAGTGCGAAATGAACGTAGGTCGACTTCGGCGTGCCGTCCTTCCGGCGCTCGGAGTGTTCGCGGCGCTCGTTGCACCGGCAGCATGCGCTGAGAACAACGAGACGTCGAATCCCAACGATACCGACAACGTCCAGACCGACCAGGACGCAGCTGTCCCGACGACGCCGGAGGCGGGAAACGGCGCCGATGCCGGACAGCCCGAGCAAGAGGCCTCGTCGCGCGAGACCTGCAGCGCCGGCGGCTTCTGCACCACGCCGCTGCCGGCCACCTTCCCGCTCCTCGCGGTCACCGCGCTGGACGCCGATGCCTGGGCCGTAGGAACGCAAGGCGTTCTGCGTTGGGACGGCACGGCGTGGAATCACGTTCATGCGACGACCATCGACCCTTCGGGAGCGCACGACGGGGTATGGACGGCGAAGGCCGACGACCTCTGGGTGGCCGCCGACCGAAAGGTCATTCGATATTCGAAGCAGGGCGGTGCCGCTGCGGGGTTTCGCGAGTTCGCGAACGACTTCGCCGTGAACGCGAGCTGGCTCGACCCGAGCGCCAATGCCCTCTGGGAAGTGATTCGTCAGGACGACGGACAGTCGGCCGTCCGCCGCTTCGTCGACGCGCCCGAGGGTGGCCTCACCGTCCAAGACCTGGGTATTCCGGTCTGGCCTGCCGAGGGTGGCTCGTATCACTGGTCGAGCATTTGGGGATTCGGCCCTTCGGACGTCTACGTCGGCGGCGAGCGCTGCATGGTGAACGACTGCACGTGGGCGTCTTGGGCGCTCCGCGGGGCCATGGCTCACTACGACGGCACGAGCTGGTCGGTGACGCTCCTCGATGAGGGCCAATCCGTCATGGCGACGTTCGGTACCCCCGGACAAGCCGAGCCGAAGAGGCTTTGGTTCTGGGTCGGATATCGCACTCTCTACAATTCTTCGATGACGACGATTCGACTCGTGCCGATCGCAAGCGACGGCAGCCTCGGCGATCCCATCGTGACGAAAGACATGCCCATGCCCCCGCGGAACCGTCCTTGAAGGCTCCGTGCTCCCATATCGTCGGATCGATGTCGTCGGCCAACGAAGGTTGGCTTTCGAATGGGTGCCTGCTCTATCGCTGGGACGGCACGTCCCTCGCGATGACGCCCACGGCGATCAACGGTGCGCCCGTTGGGCGCGTCAACGGGCTCTGGGGGAACGCCGCGGGTCGAGCGTGGATTGCGGGTGAAGGTCTCGAGTCCGGCGTGGGCTTCGCGGCTCGTCGGACGACTGGGAGTCAGCCATGAAGCGATGGGCGGCAATCTTCGCGGCCGAGGCCGCGTGTGCTCTTGCCATCTCGTGTGCCTCGTCCGACCAGGACGGCACGCATGTCGAAAACGATGCCGGAGCGGATTCGAGCATCGACGGGTCCGCTCCGTCGCAGGGCGATGCCACGGCCGACGTCGATACTCCGCAGGTGGACGCAGGAAGTCCGAAGCCGCGCGAAGTGACGTGCGAGGGCGAGCCTTGCTACCTCGCGGTCAGCGGCAACGGCGGGCATCACATGTGCGGATTGCTCTCCGATGGGACCGTGCGTTGTTGGGGCCGTGACTCGCTCGACCCACCGGCCACGCCGGGCGAACGAGGAGACGGCGCGCTCGGTCGCAACGCGGCCGTGTCCGCGCTCGACGGCGCTACGCCCGCGCCGGTGGTGGGCCTCTCCTCCGTCGTACAAATCAGCGTAGGACCGAATCTCGGCACCTGCGCACGCACGTCGGACGGCGCCGTCTACTGCTGGGGACGCAACGATGCGGGCCAGCTCGGGCGACCGCTCTCCGAGCAGACGCTTGCCGTTCCAACACGCGTCGAAGGAATTCCTCCGGTCAAAGACGTGCAGCTCGGTCATCGCTTGGCTTGCGCGATCGCCGCCGAGGGAGGCGGCCTCTATTGCTGGGGCGTCTTCTCCCCCGACTTCATGTTCGCGTGGGATGCCTACGGAATCGACGCTGCGCCGCTCACGCCGTTTCCGCCTCAGGCCGTGACGACGATGCCTGGTCCGCTCACGTCGCTCGCCATCGCGACGGCGGGGTTCCCGGCCATGGATACGGTGATCGCGATGCGCGCAGACCAGGTGCTGGTCAACATCGGCGCCCAGGTGACAGGGCAGACATCGGTGAACCCACCGTGGTCGGGGCCGCTCGAACGTTCCTCCGTCCTCCGCGCGTGGCCTTTCGCATGGCTCGCTGCCGATAACCAACTCTGGCAATGGCTGCCCCACGGCGGCGAGAAGTCGGCGAACAAGGTCTTTCTTCCGAAGACGGAGCTCGCCGTCGACGTGAAGCTATCAGCCTATTCGATGAGCTCGTCGCAACAGGTCGAGCAGGGCGGCGCCCTTCTCTCGACGGGCAAGCTGTATCGGTGGGGCGCCAACGGCGCGGGGGCACTCGGTGTCGATCCGAACGACAAGCCTTCGGCGGAATATCCGATGGAGGTCACCCAACTCGGCGATCGTGTCGTTTCCTTCGCGACGACGCGCGGAGCAGCGTGCGCATCCCTCGTGGACGGAACTGTCGAATGTTGGGGTGCCAACGCGTACGGTGAGCTCGGTCGGGGCGCCGTCGATCTCGCGGCCCATCCGGATCCGGAAGTGATCCGATGAAGCCCGGGACCTACGCGGTCGTGGTCGGAGGTGTCGCGCTTGCGGCCGTCGTGGCGTGCGGAAAAGGAGATCGCAACCCGTTCGCCGACGAGCGGCGCGGCTTCGACATCTCTTCGGATGCAGCGCCTCCGGGTTGCAAGGCTGCACAGGTGTGCTCGCGTGACCTCCGTGCGATCGTCGATTTCTGCGACGAATCGCACGTGTTCAAGGAGTGCCCTCCCGACCAAGGTTGTGCCGACGGCGCCTGCGTGCCTGCCTGCGAGGCAACGGCGATCAACACCTCGTCGGCGGGATGCGAGTTCGCTGCGCTGCCGCCAAGCCTCTACCTGGAGAGCGGTGGTTCTTGCTTCGCCGCCATCGTCACCAATACGTGGGCGGCGCCTGCACGAATCGAAGCCGACTACGCGGGTGTCCCGATCGACCTCGCCACGTCGGCGCGGGTGCTGCGTTCGACCGGCGACGGCACGACGTACGAGCCGTTCACGGGCGAACTGCAACCGCGCGACATGGCCGTCGTCTTCCTGAGTCACTCGCCCGAGCGTCCACCGAAGACGGATCTCTGGGTCCCCTGCCCTGACGGCATCACCCCTGCGATGCTCAAGGAGACGGGGGTCGACGGGACCAGACGAGCCCAATCGTTCCGAATCAAGACCTCGGCGCCGGTCAATACGTACACGATGTATCCGTTCGGCGGAGCCAAGTCGTACGCGCCTTCCGCCACGCTGGTCCTTCCGGTAGCGGCCTGGAAAAACGAATACATCGTGACAAGTCCGTGGGAGCGTTCGCTCGCTTATCCGGCAGCGCCGACGACCCAGCTCGTTGCCGCCGAAGACGACACGGAGGTCACGCTCATCCCAAGCACGAACGTCGCGGGCGGCCCCGGCGTCGACGGAGCGGACAAGGGCGTGCCTCAGAAGTATCGAATGAATCGCGGCGAGGTGATTCAATTCAACCAAGGAACGGAACTGTCTGGCAGTCGAATTTCGTCGACGAAACAGGTCGCGGTGTTCGGCGGCCACCAATGCATGTTCATTCCCGCAGGCCAGTACGCCTGCGATACGACCCAGCTTCAGCTCTTTCCTGTCCACTCGTGGGGACACGAGTACGCGGCCGTTCCGCACCTCTCGCGCCGCGCGGACGGAGCTCCCGAGGAGTACTTCTACCGAATCGTCGCCGCCGCTGACGACACGGTGCTCACCTACGATCCGGCGCCGCCGGAAGACGCTCCGACGAAACTTGCAAGCGCCGGCTCGGGCCTCTTCACCACCAGAGATCCCTTCGTCGTCCGAAGCCAGGACGCGCAGCACCCGATCGCGGTGTACGCGTACATGTCCGGCCTCGAATTCTCCGGTGCTGCGAAGGATGACGGCGATCCCGAGATCACCTACGTGATTCCCACGGAACAATATCTCGGGAACTACGTCTTCTTTGCGGACCGAAGCTTCCGGAATACGCATCTCGTCGTCGTTCGATCGCGTTCCGAGGGGCGGGATTTCCAGCCCGTCTCGTTGGATTGCGCCGGAACGCTCGAGGGGTGGAAGCCCGTCGGCACCGACGGCAAACACGAGTTCGTTCGTGTCAGCCTGAAGAAAGACGGTCTCGATCAGCACGTGGGCAGCGGAACCTGCACGGCGGGCCGACACGAGATGAACAGCACGGGCCCTTTTACCGTGACCGTGTGGGGAACCGACGCCGCAGCCAGCTACGCGTATCCGGGTGGTGCAGCACTCCGCAAGCTGAACGACATCGAGCCCTCAAAGATCAACTGAAGACGCAACATCATGGAATCAGCGACCCGAGGATACTTCGTATTCGTTTCATTCGGCGTGATGCTCGCCGCCTGCGGCAGCAGTGGCGGCGAGTCCGGCGATGCGCCCGGAACGGACACGGGTTCGGCCAACGAGACCACCGCCGACGCGGCCTGCCAGCATCTCTTCCGCGTTTCGGAGGAGCGCTGTGCCAAGGAGATCTCCGCCGAGACCGTCGCGGCCACGCGTACGCGCTACGTCACGAACTGCGTCGCCGAGCTCGCACTCACGGGCACGTCACGCTCGACGGCGAACGTCGAGTCGTGCGCACGGGCGCTCGAGAAACTGCCCTGTGGAACCGTCGCGGAGTTCGTCCCCGAATGCACGACGAAGGCCGGCACCGTGGCCGATGGCGCGGCTTGCAACGCGGGTGCACAGTGCAAGAGCGGGATTTGTGACTATGGGGATCCCGATGCCAAGTCGACATGTGGAGTCTGCGCGACCCCGCTCGCCGAGGGGGCGTCCTGCTCGCCGAAGAGCTCGGTCTGCACACCGGGCACCGTCTGCGTCGGCTCGCTCGACGCGGTGACGCTCACCACGTGCAAGCGCGTCAGCTACGCCGAGCCGAAGGCGCCTTGCGGAGCGAACGTGCTCTGCCAACCCGGATATCTCTGTTTCAAATCCAGCGCCGACGATCCTACGCCGACGTGCAATCCGCGCTTCGCGCCCGGCGTGTATTGCGGTGACGACGACGATGTCTGCGACGAAGCATCGTTCTGCGAGAAGATGACGAACAAGTGCGCCAGCCGTCCGAAGGAAGGCGAGGCCTGCGACGTCCAGCACCCATGCCCCAAAGGCCTGGGCTGCAGCAAGACGACGGGCCAATGCGCGCCGTTCACGTTCGCCGCTCCCGGCGAGAGCTGCGGCGGGAACGTAGGATGCGTGCAAGGAGTCTGCGGACAAGGGACCGGCACCCAAACGTGCCCGCCGATCGTCGAAGACGGCAGCGGCTGCCTCGAGGGCGCCCATATGACGTGCCGCGCTCCCGCAACGTGCACGAGCGGAAAGTGCGTGATGCCGACGACCGGCGTTTGTAGGTAAGTCTATTCGTAACCGGCGGCGACCTGTACTCGTTCACGTGCCAGGTCGCGCGCGTCGAGAGACTCGGCCTCAGCGAACCACGATGTCGTTGATGAGCTTCATGCTGGCGCCTGCGGGATAACCATAGCTGACGTAGATCGAATAGAAGCCTCTCGTCAGATCGCCCGTTTCGCCCGAGCCCCACCCCCAGACCGTGACCCCGAAGGGTGAGTCGCTCGTCATTTCGTGACGGCCGTTGTCGCAGCCCGATTGGCCCTCGAAATTGAAGCGAACGAGGTCCACGCGCGTGTACTCGTAGTCGCCGACGGGCGTCCAGCCGGTGAGCGGACCTCGGCAATCGAGGTTGACGTCCGAAAATCCGTTCTCACCTTTGGCGCGCACCACCACGAGGTGCGTTTCAGGATACGTCGGGTCGGTGAAGAACACATACGACGTCCGATATTGCTCGGGCGCGATCACGTTGACGTACTCCGGATCGCCTCGGCAATCCTTCACGTCGTTCGTGTACGTCTCGCAGCTCTCCATGTAGCCCGCCATGTAGAACGGGTGCGTCTTGCCCTGGCTCTTGACCGTGAAAGGCTCTCCGCTGCGGAACTCCACGAACTGGCCCTTGTCGAGCGTCTCCGGCGCCCCTTCCGGACGCGCCGGAACGTAGGTCAGCTGCGTGCCGTCCACCGCCGCCAGGATTCGCCACGGCGGGGTCTCGTCCATGGCGGCGTAGCGATTCCGGGGTCGAACGGCCACGTACTCGTTGCCGAGCGCTCGCACGGGAGGGATTTGCTGATGCGCCGAATCGCACGCCGGCACGCCCTCGGGGATGTTCATGCACGTCGAACCGCCCCAGACGCCGATCGGTTTGTCCGAGTTGATGGGCGTTCCGATGAGCTCGCTCATCTGGCGAAACTGGAGGACGTCCCCCTTCTGCAAGCTGTACGTCCGCTCGGTGCCGCGAGGCGTGGGCTCGATGCCGCCTCCGCCGCTCAGATCGGCGGTGGGAGTCACGGTCACGTGCGTGTCGTCTTCGGAGGCGACGATGACCACCCACGGGTCGAGCGAATTGTCGCCCATGGTGGACGCGGTTCCCGTCTTCGCCTGCGCCGACAGCACGCCAGGCTGGGGTGTGACCGCGAGGTAATTGGTGGCCCAGCTGCTCGTCGGCAGGAGGAGCGTTGCCGACGCCAAGCCGGCAACTCCACCGCCATACGGAAAGATGTCGTACATGACGACGGGCTCGGACGTCTTGAGGCGAAACGCTTTGCCGAGTCCCGTTCCGACGATCGACACGTCGGCCGACATCGCCGGGCGCGTTCCTGCCGGACATTTCTGCGGTGAGTCCGTCGTACTGGCGAGGAACAGAATTGCCACCTGCCGCGGAGGCAATTCGGCATTGGTGAGCGGCGCGTACGTAATCCCTTTGCCGTTGCCCGAGGGGATATAGGCAAACTTGGTGACGTCGAGCGATTGGTCTCCGTACGTCACCTCGAGCGTCGCCGGGCGTTCGCTGTCGTTCGCCACGAAGGCCGCAAAACAGCCTCCGCCGACATCGAAGGGATACCCCCGCGCGTTGTAGGCACGCGGGTAGAAGAGCGCGTAGTCACAACCGATGCTGCTCCGATCGTCGATGGCGCGCTGACATCCCGAGACAGGGGTGGGATCGATGAGCGGGGGCCCGTTCTCCAGACCGGCGTCGTCCGCAGGCGGTGGATCACCGAACGTGGCCCGGTCTCCCCCCGCGCACGCCGCGAGAGCGAGCGCGAAGACGGCGTGGCCAACCAGAATCCGAACCCCCATTCGATCAGAGATCATGACTTGCTCTCGTCAAAGTTCGACGTTTTGCGGAGTCGGTCGAATGTCGTCACCGGGTTGGATGGCCGTCTGACCGAGCGCTCCTCGGGTGTTGTCCCCCCAGCACTTGAGCCTGCGTTGACCGATGCGTGCACAGCTGAACGTCGAGCCCGCCGCGACGTCCGTGACGTGGGTGAGCCCAGGCACCCGCGTCGCCTGGAGCGACCATGCCTTGCTCACCGGCCGACCAAGCTGCGCGTGAGCGTTGGAGCCCCAGCAGCGAACGGTTTCGTCCGTGAGGAGAGCGCAGAAGTGCATCTCCGGCGTGAACGCCGTCGAGTAGCCGCCTGCAATCTTGACGACGCCCTGCAGTGGAAGCTGCGTCTCGCCGTCGACGATGACCTTGGGCTCCGGCTGCGGCGGGTCCATGAACTCCTTGCACGTGCCGGTGGAGCATTCGCCCCAGCAGCGAACCGTGCCGTCGTCCATCAGCGCGCACGTGTCGTGGAGCGCCGCGACCACCTGACGGACCGTCCCCGTCAATCCCGTCACGCGCGCCGGAACGAGATAGTTCGGCGGTCGATCGGTGGGTGCTCCTACGCTGCCGTCCGGCAGGGTCCTGGTCCCGAGCTGGCCATACCAGTTCCAACCCCAGCACCAAACCGCATCGCCCGACGCGCTTCGAGCGCAGGAGTGGGAATCACCGAGAGCGACGTCTTGCCCGAGAAAGAGTCCCTGTCCGGAACCATCCATGAGCACCGTCGGGGACTTCTTCGGCAATTCGTCGCCGACGCCGAGACGACCATATCCGTTGCTTCCCCAGCACATCATCGGACCGCCATGGTCGAGTCGTGTGCACGTGTGCTGTCGACCGGCAGCCAGCTCGAGGGTCCCGCCGATCGTGACCTGTTGAGGCGGCGTGGTGAGTTTCCCGGAGATGCCATTTCCGAGCTGATACGTGGAATTGCTTCCCCAGCAGTGGATCAAACCGGTGTCGCCCGTCGAGGCGCACACGAAATCGGAGCCGATGGCCACTTTACGGACGTCGTCGAGAGCCAACTCCGTCGGAGCCGCAACGTACGCATAACCGCCGTCGCGACCAACGCCGACCTGGCCGCTCGAGTCGTAGCCCCAGCATTTGAGCACGTTCGTTCGATCTGCCGTGTCGACGATCGCACATGCGACGTCGACTCCAAGCGCGATCGACCGAACTGGATTCGCGTTGGGATCTTCGTCGATCACGTCCGCATCTGCGTCGGCGTCGTTCGCATCGGCGATGGCATCGGCGCCCGTGTCGGTTGGCTCGCGAACGTCCTTGTCGTCGACATCGGGCTGGGACGCGGAGGCTTCGAGAAGCTGGTTCGACGGCTCCGAATCCGGTGCATCGACCACCTCGACCTCCTGGGTCGACGCGCAGCCATACCATGCGGCGCACGACGCGAGGACGAAGCTGACGAGGGCGAGCTTTCTCATGGATGCCTCCGAAGTGCCACGGCTTGGCCATCTGCACACTTGCCCACGGCCCAGACGTCGTCCGCGTTCGCCCCCCAAAGCGAGAGCGTACAATCGAAGATCCGATTGCGAACGGCCGTCGACGAAAGTGACCAATTCGAATTTTCGAGATGCACGATTCTGCCCAATTGACCGGACGCCCAAAGGTTCGTCGGGCTCGATCCCCAGATCGACGTGAACTTGAGTGAGCCGTCCTGCGCGGCACCGCTCGACGGCACGCGGGATTGCACGGCGGTGACGCTACCGTCGGTCGCTTCCTTCCAGTTGTAGACGTCCCCTCGCTGCGTGAGGATCCACAGGTCCGCGGGGCCCGCCATCCACACACTGGTGACCGGGCTCTGGCCGCGATCCCACGGATAGGTCGACGACCACCACGGAAAGGAGATGTCGATGGCGATGTTGTCCATCGGACCGGTAGCGTCTTGATTCCAACGGAAGACGCCGTTGCTTCCCCAGAACCACAACGAGCTCTGCTCGACGCCCGCGATTCCGGTCATGTAGTTGAAGCCGGCGAACTGCACGCGGCTCCAACCCCCGGCGGCATCCTTGTGCATCATCGCACGGTCGAAACCAATGGCCGCCCAGACGTCGCCACGGCCATTGCCCCAGACACCGACCAGCTCGACGGTCGTATTGCTCGCAACAGGAGTCCAGCTCGTGCCGTCCCAGTGCAGCACCGTTCCGTAACGACCCACGGCCCATACGTCCTTCGGGCCGGTCCCCCAGATGCCGAAGAGCGGCCATTGCGTACCACTCTCGAAGCGAGTCCAGGCGGTTCCGTCCCAGTGCATGATCGTGCCGAACCATCCGACGGCCCACACGTCGTTCGGGCCGCTGCCCCAGATGGCTTCCAGGTTCGGCGAGGTCAGGTCGGTCTCGCACCAGCCGTCGACGCTGCATGGCCCCAGGTCGGCATCGGCTGCATCGGCATCGCGGAGCGCGCCGCCATCGTCAGGCTGTGCGACGTCCTTTCCCGAATCGGACGTTTGGGCATCCGTCTCCGTGATGGGTTGGGTCGGCCCTGCGCCTCTGGGGGACACGGGCTCGACGTCGTCAGAGCTGCAGCCCACGAAGAGCGCCGCCGACAACGCCGCCGTCGCCACCACGATCCCTACGTTCATCCACCGTCTCATGATGCGCATGCTCATCCTCGCTCTCACCGAGAGGTGGTGGGGCCGCCGTCACACGGTTCCGTCGCGCAGACTCCCTCGACGCACGGCTGGCCGGGGGCGCACGCGGTCCCGCAGGCGCCGCAGTTGTTCGCGTCGAAGCGAAGCCACGCCTCGCATCCGTCGGTCAAATCCTGATTGCAGTCGGAATAACCGGGATCGCAGGCGAACCCGCACTTTCCTTGCACGCAGGTCACCTGCACGTTTCCGCTGCCGCCTCCGTCCACCGGCGGGCCCGGGCACTTGTTCCCGCACGCGCCGCAATTATCCGGATTGCTGCTCAGCGCGACACACGCACCATCGCAGACGACCTGGCTGTTCTCGCAGCAGTTCGTCTTCGTGGGATCACACACGCAGCGCTTCTGGATGCACGACTCCGTGTCTTTGCACGCGTGCCCGCAGGCTCCACAGTTCTCTTTCGTAGTGATGTTGGTTTCGCAGCCGTTGTCGATATCGTGATCGCATTCCGACCAATCGCTCGCGCAGACCACCTTGCAGCTGCCCTCCGAGCAGCCCCAATCCATGTGCTCTTTCAGGTCGAGATCGGGCGGCCGAACGTTGCAAACGTTGCCGCAGGTGCCGCAATTGAAGAAGTCGGTGCTGGTGTCGGCACACTGCGCGCCATCGCATTGCCCGGGGCCACACGCGGTCAGACCGTTCGGGCAACCGCACGTGCCGAACACGCACGCCTGTCCGGGCGCGCACTTGTTCCCGCACGCCCCGCAGTTCTCGGGATCACACGTGACGTCGACCTCGCAGCCGTCCTCGAGGTGGCCGTTGCAGTTGGCGAGAGGATCGTGGCAACGCGCAGAGCACTTACCTTCGACGCAATCCCACACGAGATTCATCGTGCCGATCCCGCCCGATTGCAGCGCCTGGAGCACCGGGTCATCGGGGCACTTTCGCCCGCACGCACCGCAGTTGTTCGGATCGTCGCCGAGGTGCGTTCCGCAGCGGTGGGTGGACGTTGGACAATCGGCATACGGCGCCGGGCACTCGGTGCTGACGCACATGAGGATCGGCGCAGAGCCTGCCTCTTCGCCGGGTTCGACGAACGCCGGTCCGGAGGTCCCTGCCTCCGGCGTCGGACCGATGCCACCGACAACGACGCGCCCGTCGTCCGAGCAAGACGCCGCGGCGAGAACGACGGCGAACGGCACCGCGAGCGCGACGTAGCGGATGGGCGAAGCAGCAAGGCGCTTCATCGCTCACCCGTCGATTCCGGAACATCGATGCGCATCACCTCGACCTCCACCTTGAAATACCGGCGACGAACACGAGCTCGAGCTTCGCGTCGCTCGTCGTTCCGTCCGTCCATCGCCCCTAAATGAGATGGCGAGCTCCGTTTGCTCACGAAAAGTGAGCCGAGGCCGACGACTATTTTGTTGCTCGCCGGCCTTGGGGGTGTCGTCATGGGGGCGATCCCTCATGGGCCCGGGTCGCCGATGTCGTTACGTGGCCGCGGGCGTCTTCCTTCTGGCGTGCATCGCGCCTGAGGAGGGCCGGGCGGACGAGACTCGGGCGCCTTCGGCGACCGTACGCGTCGACTATCGCGCATCCGCAACCTGCCCATCGCGAACCGAGTTTCTGGACAGCGTTCGGCGATACACCACGAAGTGGAGGCTCGTCGACGACCGCGACGAGCGCGCGGCTCGGCACTTCGTCGTGGCGCTCGATCGCCGCGAGGCCCTCGTCCGCGGCACGCTCGATATCGAGGTGGGCGAGCGCACCTCGCAGAAGGTCGTCTCCGGCCCGACGTGCGCGACCGTGGCTCGCGCCCTCGCGGTGATGGTCGCACTCGTCATCGACCCTGGTGCATCGAGCTCCGACCAACACGAGGAGCCCACGCCAGCGCCTGAACCCGAGCCACCTCCGGAGCCCGCGGCTCCGCCGATCGTCGTCCAGACGGGAGACGACCCCAGGATCGCTCCCGACAGGCCAGCCTCGAAGCCGAAGCCTCGGCGGACGAGGAACGTTCGCCCCGTGGCGAGCGCGCCTCGTTGGACGTTCGACGTGCGCCTCGAGTCGAGCTCGGCCGTGACCGCGCGTTCGATGGCGGTGATGGGCGCGTTCGTCGACCTGCTTCTTCCACCGTTCGGAAGGACCGAGGCAAGCGGTCTCGTCGGCCCTTCGTCGGTCGGGCTCGGTCTTCGCCAGAGTCTTCCGAGCGCGATCGGCGTCCCGGGTGGAAGCACGGAGTTTCTCTGGTCGGCCGCCACCGTGCGCGCCTGCCCGCTTCGACTTCGCCTTCGCCTGCTCGGCGACCCGCTGGACGTGGCGCCCTGCGTCGAAAGCAACCTGGGCATCCTCCAGGTCGAGAGCCGAGGCATCCCGCTCGCGCAGCGGACCACGACGTACTGGTTCGACGGCGCGGTCTCCGCGCTCGGCGTCTGGCACCTTCCCGGTCCTTGGGTTGTCACTGCAGAGCTTGAGCTCGTGGCTCCCTTCACGCGTCGTCGCTTCGAGGTCGTCGAGCTCGCCTCGATGTCCGCGGGGTCCACGCCCCGCAGCGAGCCCGTTTCCCAGGCGCCGGCGCTCGGCGTCTCTGCCGGTGTAGGCCTCGGCTTCGAGCTCTGAAGGCGCCCGTCGCTTTTTGTGAGCAACTCGAGGGCGCTCTCACATTAAGGGGCGATGGCCGCAGCCTGCCAGGCGCCTCGGGTGGCGCCGGATGAATCCGAGCGCTCGAGCGCACTCGAGGAAGCACGCCGCGCGCGCCTAAGGCAGCTCATCGCCGATCACTTCAATGCCGTGTGGAAGTTCCTCCGGCGCATCGGCATTCCCGAGCAGCTCGCGGAAGACGTCTCGCAGGAGGTCTTCCTCGTCGCGGCGCGCCGCGTCGACGACATCAAGGCGGAGCAGACGAGCGAGCGCTCCTTCCTCTTGGCGACGGCCTATCGCGTGAGCCGCGAGCTCGGACGCAAAGCGCACCGCGAGGCCCTGCGCGACGTCGACACCGAGCTCGCGGCCATGCCGAATCCCGAGGAGCAGCTCGACGAAAAGCGCGCGTGCGAGGTCGTCTACCGGCTCCTCTCCGAGCTCGACGAAGACGTGCGCGCCATCTTCGTCATGTACGAGATGGATGGAATGACGATGAACGAGATCGCGAAGCTGATCGGTCTGCCCATCGGTACGGTGGGCTCGCGCCTTCGTCGCGCCCGCGAAGACTTCAAGGCCCGCTACGAGCGTCACCTCAAACGCCTGAAGGAGACGCGATGAAGGAGCCCGAACGCCTCTTCTCGAGCGACGCCGATCTCGCAGGTCTCCATGCGCTGCTCGATCGGGACATGCCCCCGCCCGGCGCCATCGCCCGTGCGACCGCACGTGTCCTCGAAGAAGGCATGTCGAACGAAGCGCCGCGAGCCACGGACGCGGCGCGGTCGAGCCCTTCGCTCACGCCGTGGCTCATCGTCGGTCTCGGAGGCCTGCTCGTCGTGACCGGCGTGATCTCGCGCTCGCCGTGGCCGTCGACGGGAACGAACCTGCAGCAGGTCACGACCGCATCGGCCAATCCCGCACCCGTCGTTCCCGCGCCACAGGCGCCTGCCGGTGCCGTGGTCGAAACGCCGCCCGAACAGACGTCGATTCGCGTCGAAGATCTGCCGACCGCATCCCGCACAGCCATCGCACCTCCGCCGGCGGCCTCGGCCGATCCGTTCCTCGAAGAGCTCGCACTCGTCGAGAAAGCACGCGGAGCGCTCGCCAAGGGTCACGGCCGTGAATGCCTCGAGGCAACGGTCGGCTACGAGAAGCGGTTCGCGAAGGCCGGCCTCTTTCGCGAAGAAGTCGCCGTCATGCACGTCGAAGCCCTCGCCCTGTCCGGCGATCGAGCGACGGCGCGCACACTCGGCCAGCGCCTCCTCGCTGACCACCCGAACACGCCCTACGCCGACCGCATCCGCCGCGTCCTCGACCATTCCAACGACTGATCCGAGCTCGACCAACGTCCCGCGAGCGCCAGCACGAGTCCCAGCGCGCTCCCCTCCCCCTCAAAATCCCCGCCGAAACGCACAAAATGACGCCACCGCGCCGTCTAAGCACACGAGTTCTTTACATGCGGCCAAAGCGCGGGTAGTTAGGGGCGCGTTTCGACTGGTCCCCATCGTCTAGAGGCCCAGGACCGCGGCTTTTCACGCCGCTAACAGGGGTTCGAATCCCCTTGGGGACGCCCCCAAAACCCCTCGTTGGTCCTGCGAGGGGTTTTCTCTTTTTGTAACATCGCCGGTAGCGTCGTGGGCTTCGTGCTTGCGAAGAGCCCGGCGTCGCTCATTGCCGGATCCATCGTGGGAGCTCTGCTGTTGATGGCCGGCGACCTCGTCTGTTGGCGGTCTTCGGGAAACGCGGAATTTGGGGCTCTTCTCAGGCTCTTCGGCTCTTCTCACTGGATGGTGGGCGGAGTCTTCAAGTCCGCTTCGGCGCACGCGTTTAGGAGCCTGAGTCGATAGTTGCTGAAGCTCCTGTAGCCGTACGCGCGGCGTTTCGTCGTCGAGCTGCTCCGCGCCGGCGGAGCCGACGGCCCGCGCGATGGCGCTGCCGAGAAAGAGCGTATCCCCTCCGCCGATGACGTCCTCAACGAGGCACGCGCAGCGCTAGCCGAGCTCGCGGCGACGGCGGAGACCGCCGCCGGGTTCGCGCGACGGAAGGAAGTCTCGACGCAGCGACTGCAGTACTGGAAGAAGCGGCTGGCATCGTCCCCGAGCTCCTCGCAGCCGGCGTTCGTCGCGGTCACGCTCCCAAGGTCCCCGACGGGCCAACCGGAGATCGAGGTGCGCGTCGGCGAGCTCGTCGTTGTCGTCCGTGAGGGATGTGACGTCGAGCACGTCGGCGCGTTTGGTCGACGCGCTCTCGCGACGGACACGCGCGTGCTGACACTGCCGCCTGGCGTTTCGGTACTCGTTGCGACAGCACGGGTCGACGGCCGCAAGGGGATCGACGGCCTTGCGGCGATCGTTCGCTCGCAGTTCGCCGAGGATCCGTTCTCGGGCTCGATGTACGTGTTCTTCACGCGGCGCCCGTTTAGCTTCCCAGCCACTCCGCAAGTACGTCATCCGCGGAGGGGATACGAGAGAAGCGCGCGCGCCGAGCACGATGTGCAGCGCGACCAGGCGGTTCGTGCGGTGCGCGGCACGAACACACGCTTCAGCGGCTGGTGGACACCTACGAAGCGGGCGCGATCGAACTTGATGAGCCCAGCACACGCAGCGTGCGGGCACGAGCCCGCACGGCTCATGTGTGTGACGACCTGAGGTCGCTCGAGCGAGAGCTCGCACAAGAGCGTGAGCTCTCGCTCGTCGT
Organism: Labilithrix luteola; assembly: GCF_001263205.1. Taxonomy (GTDB): domain Bacteria; phylum Myxococcota_A; class Polyangia; order Polyangiales; family Polyangiaceae; genus Labilithrix; species Labilithrix luteola. Next base: position 5,595,211 of record NZ_CP012333.1, on the reverse strand, counting down.
CTCGCGCATCGAGGACTCACGTTTCAAGGACAGGGCGATGACCGCGGCTCACACGAGACTCGGCACGCCGTTTGTGCGTCGAAGGCGGAGGCCGTCTTCACGCAATAGCTGCCCAGGCTTGCACTAATTCGCGTGCAAGCCATTCCGTCCGGACACATGCAATCTGGACCTGCGTCGTCGGCCGAAGCCTCCGGAGCGGCGCATCGGCACGAGCAGTAGACGACTGCTTCGGCCGTGCGATCCGCGCATTGGGGAGCAATCGCACCGGCATCGAGCGAAAGGCACGCTTCAGCGGTCACGCACGCTGGTGCCCCGGCGGGTGCGAGTCCAGTGTCATTCTGCCCATAGGGGCACGTGACCCTCCCTCGAAAGTGGTCCGCCAGGCAGATCCCACTCTGGCATGTTCTGTTGTTGTTCTCAATAATAGTCAGATTTTCGGTAAATCCAGAAAATGACGGATACTGCTCTCCTTCCGGCAAACACGGTGAACCGACTTCCGCACGCGGGGTCTCGTACTTCCAATGGCACAACGCCCCCCCCTCCGCAGTGCCTTCTCCCGGAGTGGTATCTTTGCCCGCGCATGACGATACGAGCCCCATGGCGAGCATAGCCAATCCAGTCGTTGCCACGACGAATTGCCGAGCACTTCGCGGCCAATCAGTCACTCTTCTGCCAATTGATGCGAAAATGCTCGTGCGTCTCATCAGTGAATGCTGAAGGTGAAGTTAGTATAGCTACCCTGATTGACAGGAAGCGCGTTCACTGTCCAGTAGTTCGGAGCAGGTTGACCACAGCTCCCCGCTCCATTCACCCCAACGCATCCTGCCCCGCAGTTGAACGGCCCTGCCCTATATTGATCTATCGAGAACGCTACATTCGAAACCGTGAAAGGTATGTTGGCCCCGGTCAGTGTCGAGCCATCGCTGATTTGCGCATACACGTAGCCCCACGTGTTGGTGAGCGCCGGCCCGTAGACCCGTGCGCACTGGTTCGGCTCCAAGTGCCACCAGCCCGTATTCCGCCACGCCGTGAAGTAGGCAGGTGAGTAGACGCCGTCATAGCTTCCGCAGGCGTCGGAGAAGACCTTCGTTGTATTGGGTACGTAAGACGCATACGTTACGTACATGCTGGCGCCGTTTGTCTTGTTGTTGCATATGTCGAACCAAGCAAACGAGTTTCTAGAAACCAGCGCAATGGTTGCCAGGGTTAGAGCCGCAGCGATTCGTTTCATGATCATCTTCCCCATGGTCTCACTGCAATCGACTACTTACTTTCGACCTGCAACGTAAAGGTATCTGCGGTATTCGGCGTTCCCACATACGCGTGAACGGTCGCCGCGTTTTCCGGGCTTACGCTCTCAGGAGTGAGCGCCGGGCGGTCCGTCGGGTCCGTCGGATTCGTGACGAACGACGCCGCGACGGGCTCCACCTGCACGTCTGTACGTGGGGCTTTGGGCGCGTCGGACGCGGCCGAGGCTCCAATCGCGGACCCCAACAGCACAGCGACGCTTGCCCCGAGCAGCAAGATGCGCTTCTTATTCGACATATAAACACCCTCCTGCGAGGGTAGGCGCTGCTCCGTGTCGACGGCCTCCCCCCACAGCATGTGCAATATCATCCAGGCCTGCGTGTAGCAACGTTATTTGGATTAACATCACTACCGAGAACACATCGATGCATTCTGCACGCGATGACGATAGCGGACGACGGCGCGATGGAGCTTAGGCTTCGGCAATACCTCGACGAGCGCATCGGCAAGCATCTTGCGCGGCGCGAGCAGAAGCAATGCTTCGCTCTCTACGCCCATGGGATTCTGGGAGATGGTGAGCGCAAGAGTGTGGAGCCATCGCTGCGCGGGCGAGCGCCGACGGTCCCGACGACAAGCCCGGTGCGGCATGTGAGCGCACCCAGGCCCGGTTGGAGCGACGTCACGGGGCGCCCATCGGCGCGCAGGACGTCGGTGTTCAGCTTGGGCGCAAAGCGTTTCGTCGTCTCACATGGCGCGATGGCCCCGGCGGAAAGCTCTCGTCGAACTTCGTATTCCGGCGCGTGAAGGTTGCATACGACGATGGGAACCGACGCGGGTGATCGGGAGCCGATGTGGCTTGTGATGGAGTGGCGCGAGGCAAGGACAAGCCAACGAAGTTCACGCTCACCACGCTTCCCCGGCGAATGAGCAAGAAACAGATCGTGCGAATCATCCAAGAACGCTGGCGCACGGAGCGCGCGTACGAGGAATTGAAGGGCGAGCTGGGGCTCGCTCACTTCGAAGGCCGCTCCTTCCCGGTTGGCATCATCACGTCTCGGTCGTCCTGAGCTGCTACGCGTTCATCGTCGCCGAACGTGTGCAGCTTTTTCCCCCTCGGGCGGGACGGACGAATCGCGCCTACGCGAAATCTCCCGCGTGGACACCAGCACGCGGACGAAGACGCCCGCTCATCCCGCTTCAACCCATCGCAGTAGTGTTACCTCGACGCTGTTGAGCTTTGCGTAACCGCCGTCAGCGTGACCGGAGCTGCTCACGCGTTGCCCGATAGGCCATCACGGCGCCCGTGCGAGGAGGACTGCGATCGACTGCCAAGCTGCAAAGGACGCGGCGCCCCGCGCGCGGGGCCGTCCAGCCCGCCGTTACTCGCCCGGTTGCGCGAAGCCGCCTTGGGCGGCAGCTCGACGGCATCCTGACCGGCTGATCACGCCTCGGGCGTAACGGCTGCCGAGCGAAAGGGCCCGCACGCAGCCGCTGTCGGTCGCGGCGATCCTATCCGTTCCGGCCTGGCCTAGCGGTGTCAGAAGGACAGACCGACATCGGCTCCGGCTCCGGCCGACCACGCAGCGGTGAACTCGCCGTTGACGCGGACGCCGAGTAACTCGCTGCGCGCATCTAGATCGAGCCACAACCGCGAGCCGAGCGACAGGCGAGCACCGACGAGCGCATGCCCACCGAGCGCCATGCCGCGAAAACGACGCTCGGTGTTGTATCCCGCGAGTGCGAGGCGCTCCGCATCGTTACGGACGAACGACCGGACTAGCGTAAGGACACGGGGCCCGGCTCCCGCGCGGAGGACGAGCCGCCCGATCGTCGAACGGACCTCGGCGACGCCGTCGAGACCGAGCCAGGAGACCGTGGACTCTTGCGTGATGCTCGCGCCGCTACCCGTACCGCCGGTGCCGCTGATCCCGAGCGCGAAGCTGTCCCACGCATGCTCGTAGCGAACCCCCAACTCGTGTCCGAAGTCGTAGAGACGGGACGTGCGCGCCACGTAGCCGACGGAGAGCTCGTTCGGATGCAAGATGAGATCGCCGCCCTTTCGCGCGAGCGTCTCCTCCGGAACAGCGTGGAAGTCGGCGGCGTGGACCTCGCGCTCCTGATCTTTATCGAGGTCGAGCTGCGCTGCCGCCGCGTGTCCGCCAGTGCGTCGATGCACGATGTACCGCCCGGGGGGCACGGCAAGCGCGACCCTTCGTTCCGACGAGCTCCAGAGTTCAGCAAGGACGGTCCGTGACCCGACGCCGTAGATGATGTAGTGGCTGTCGGCAGCGCGCGGGAAGCGAAGCAAGGTCGTACTCGTCGTGTTCGTCAACACGATGGGCGCCCCCTCGCGGAGCGCCGTCTCGACAGCCGGTCGCTGCACGACTCCGGATGCGCGCGCCGATCGGAAGAGCGTCTGGCTGTAGGCGAACGCATACGACTCGTCGAAGGTGACACGTGCGTCGCCATTGACGTCGGCCGCGCCTGCGAGGCCGGAGAGCCAATAGTGCGTGAAGACGGCCGAAGCGAGCTCGTCGGACTCCTGCGCAACTTCGCCGTCGGCAGACGCATGAAGGCGAATTACGCCCGAGGCCCGGGGCGTGGCGTCGAGCGTGACCGAGAACGGGTCAGTGGACGTAACGCCTTTGCCGCGGAGATCGGAGGTCCGGCAGGCGTCGGTGACCACGATGCGAAGGCCCGCAGCAACGCCAGCGAGCTTGCGATCGAGGTCGGAGAGCAGGATGCGTTCACGGCCCAAATGGAGCGCCTGGCGATCGCCGTGGCCACTGAAATAGAAAAGAACGGAGACGTCGTTTATCTGGCGTCCGCTCGCGATCGCCGCGACCTTATCAATGGCCGCGAAGACCTGCGCCGGCGTGGGATCGACCATCAGAAAGGCGTCTTCCGGACGAACCCCCCCGAGCTGCACGAACAGGTCGCGGACGCGAGTCGCGTCGCGCGCCGAGTGTTTGAGCGGTACATCACCGGCCAGGCCGCTGTGATGACCAATTGCGACGAGCAGCCGGAGCGGATCGGCCCGAGATGGCGAGGTGACCAGCAAGAGCGCCACGAGGACAACGAGAGGGGCGACGACCCTCCGGGTCATGGTTCGGCGACCACCGGAATGGCACGGACGTTCTCAAAAGAGCGCTCGGACTTCGCTCGCTTCACGTCTTCGGGTCGGCCAGCGAGGATCCAGCCTTCGGTCGGCGCCTCGTCGAACTGAGCCGCGCGATCCGAGAAGTAGGTTCCAGCCTCGACGAGCGCGGGGGCGAGGAGCAGGACCCAGGTCCCGTCTTTCCCGAGGAAGCCAACCTCGACGGGGCGTGAGTAGTCAACGCTGATCTCGGCACGCAATCGATCCCCGGGCCTCACCCGGACTTCCGTCGCGCTCCGCGTCTGGTCGCCGGATCGATCGCGAATCACCGCGAGCTGGAGCTTGCCCTTGAAGCGGATCGCCGACTGCCCACTCCCGGCCCCATCGCCCCCGGTCAGCGGAATGCCATTCTGTGCGACGAGCGCCAATCCGGCTGCTGCGACCAAGATCGAGAGCCCGGCGACGACCGTGCGGCGTGGTCGTGCCCGCCACTGGGACTGCGCATGTTCAATCGCGGCATGGGCACGTTGCCGATCGGTAAGATCGAGCACGAACTCGGCGGCCTTCGCCTCATCGTCTTCGGCGTGCCGGCGCACCTCGGCATGCAGGCGTTCGACGTAGTCGGCGCACGCGGTGCACAGCGCGAGATGCTCCCCCACGCCGTCGTCATGATCGCCCGCGGCGTGGGCATCAAGGCGGAACAAGGTCGGATGCTCGCTCACGAGAGGTCCCCGGCGCGGCGCGCGTTGGCGTTCGGTTTTCGGGTACGAATGCGCTGCGCTCGCTCCTTCAGGCGAGCCACGCGCTTGATGATGGTCATTCGCGAATAGCCGAGTTCGTTCGCGATCTCCTGTTGGTTCATGCCGTCGATAAAGGCCATGACGGCGATCTGCTGATCCTCCTGGCCAAGCGCATCGAGCAACTCCATCGCTGCGCGACGCAGCTCGGGCTCGAGCCCCGTGTTGGCCGGGAGTTCATCGAGAACGTCGTCGATGGGATCCGAACGACGAGCGTATTTCGTCTTCCGAAGCAGGTCGAAGCAAGTTCGATCGGCAACGCGGTAGAGCCATCGCAACGGCTCCTCGGCGGTGCGGATGGGAGCTCCGGCACGGATGAGTTTGAGAAAGGTCTCTTGAAGGGCATCGTCGACCTGAGCGGGGGCGCGTGAGAACATGAGCATGAGGCACCGCCGGCGCAGGAGAAACCCGTACCGGCGGTAGAGGTCGGCGACCTCCCGGTTGCTCAGGCCCTCGCTCACCCACTCACTCGATCGGGCACGGCCATTCGGCGGGCGGAGGCGTCGACGGTAGCGTCCACGTCTCCTGAGTGCACGACTGGAGCGCGTCCTTGCAGAGGCCCTGCGAGCTCGTCTGGCAGCGGGTGAGCGTGTAGCTCTGACCGTCTGCATTGCAGTTGAGGCCCTCGGTATTGGCAGCGGGCCAGCCGTTCGGGCCGGGCGCTGGCTTCGGAGCGGGCGTCGTCGTCGTCTCCGCGTCGGCCCTGCCGTTCGCGCCCCGGCACATAAGCTCGGCGAGCTGCGGATCTGCCGTGAGCGGAAGGTCGTAGGGGGTCGAGATCGGGAGCCAGGTCATCGGCGGGCAGGTCGGGGGGGCGGCCGATGATCCCTGCGAGCAACGAGGCCTACGGAGCAGGTTATAGCCTTGCACGGGCGGCGGCGTGCTCGTGAAGATCGCGCCGGCTTGCAATGGATCTCCCTCCACGTAGACGATGAGGAGCTCGTCGTTGCTGCCGAGCACGCGATCCGTCGGAGGCGTCAAGGCGTCGATCAGACCGAGCTGGTGATTCTGGTCCAGATCTTCGTAGGCTACGACCGATCCAATCGCGTACGCGAAGTTCGAGGGCCCGTTGGCGAGCGGACGGGACCGGCCGCCCACTCCGGGGTTGCCGACCGTCGGATCGGCCTCGCCGGACGGTCCCACCATCGCCGTCGTGGGCGGCGTGTCCTGCAACTCGAGGCGGAACTTCGACGGGAACTCGGGCGCGACGGGCACGTCGACGGATGTCTTGAACCCCGTCGTGCTCGTGTTCCAGACGACGGCGACCCGGACGTTGGCGGCCGGTGGGCTCACGCTCGTCTGGCTGAGCTGGCCCTCGATCACGGCGAGCGGAGGTCCGTCATCCGCATCACCGAGGTCGCCGCAGCCGAAAGAGCCGAGACATCCAAGGACCAATAGCAGGCTTGCGCATTTCATCGTTCATCTCCGCTGCGGCACGGGCGCCATGTTCGAAGGAAGCTCCTGTGCGGAGTATGGGGCACTCCGCCAATCGAGCGCGGGGCCCATTGGCGCCTCCACGCCTTCGAAGACGCACGAGGGTGCCTGCGAGGTTAAGCGAAAATGGAGTGGGCTCTGGGGCGATGGCGACCCGGCTCGCGAAGCGCCCAAACGAGGACATCGCGCTCGTCCTCGACCTGCGCCCCCGGTGAAGAAGATGACCGTCGTTGAGACAATGGACCGCCGCTTCGTTGTTCGGATCCGCTTCGGGTCCAGAACACGAGGATGCGCCGTCGCACGCAATCATGGTACACGATCTCAACCACGTCACCACCGGCTTACAGGCTCGTTTTCGCGCCGCGCCGCGCCGCGCCGTACGCTCGCGGCCTGCCCCGCCGCTGGCGACGAACCTCCTCGTCTACGAGGCGAGCCGACGGTCGGTGATCTCCGCGCCGTGCTCCACAGAAACGCTGAGCGCGAAGGTCACAAGTTCCGTATCGAGGCAACCGTACGGCGATAGATGCGGTGCGCGGGCGTGGGGCCGGTGTGTCGTGCCGCATGGTAAGACGTGACGCAGGTTGGTGGGCGGGTCGGGCGCGGAGTTCGAGGAGACTGGCGACGCGGAGCAGATCGGACGTCGTGCTCGCGTGACTGTGAAGCTCCTGAAGTGGTGGCAGTGGCGGCTTCGCCGGGACACCTCCGCAAAGGCGCCAGCCACCCAGCGTCGCTCGAGTGCGAGCACAAGGAGCTGGGGCCGAAGCTCCTGCTCGTCGTCAGGTCGGACGTCCCCCACGCGTCCGTCACCGTCCCGTAGGGCGGCTGGCGGTCCGATTGGCGTGAGCACCGCCACGCCTGGCGGCCGTCTTCCGTCTGCCCAACACCTTGGTCTGCGCGGTCGACCGGGGTCGAGTTCGAGTAGTGGCACGAGCCGTCCGTGATGACATCGTCGGGGTCGTCGCAGGCCACCTCGACGTACGGGGCCTCGCCGAGGCCAGAGCACGGACCGTCTCGTCGACGACTAACGTGTTGCCGTTCCCATTACGACGCAAGGTGCTTGTCCCGTTGACTCGGATGAACAGGCGGCTGTAAGGAGGACGAGCGCCGAAAGCGCCAAGGCTCGGGGAGCCATCTCAGGCCGCCCTCGAAAGCTCGAATTTTAGCGCCCCACGGCGAGAGGCCAAGGTTGCGATCCCGGTTGGGGACGCCCCAAAACCCCTCGTTGGTCCTGCGAGGGGTTTTCTCTTTTTGTCCGCTTTGTCCGCTTTGTTCGCATTGTTCGCTTTGCCGGGTTGTCGGCCTTCGCCATGTCCATCTTCGTCGCGGTTTGGCTCTACCTGTACGTCTTCGGCGCCCTGACCATCGCGGGCGGCGTCGTAGGCTTCGTGCGCGCGAAGAGCCGTGCGTCGCTGATCGCCGGTACCGTCGCGGGAGCTCTGCTGTTCGTCAGCGCCTACCTCGTCGGGAAAGGCGCCGCGCGCGATGGATTGTTCCTCGGTCTCGCGATCTCCGCGTCGCTGTCGGCTCGCTTCGTGGGCGCTTTCGTTCGAAGCCGCAAGGTCATGCCCGCTGGGGTCATGTCGCTGCTGAGCATCACGGGTTGCGTCCTCACTGTCCTGGCGTTGACGCGCTGACCTCGCGCGGAGCCTCCAAGCCCGCCTGGCGCACGCGTTCAGGCGCTTGAGTCGGTCATCGCCAACGTCCAACGCCTGAAGCGCGCCAACGAGGCACTCCGCGAAGCGCTAGGCCCCCACGGCCAAGTCTCTTACCGAGGCGGGCGCTCGACCGTCCGCTCTGCGGGTTTCGTCGGCAATGCAATCTGCGCGTTCGGCGCCGCCTGTGGCCCGCGAGCTCCGTAGTCGGTCTCAGCGATCGCGTGACCACCGATGATCAGGTCGATGGGCGCATCGAACTTGTTCATCACGCATTCGACGAAGACCATGCCCGAGTGCGGAGCGTCCAGCACCTTCTGCAGCTCGCTGCTGGTCGTGACCACGTAGGTCTCGGCCTTCTTGTCTCGACTGAAGACGTGCGGCAGCTCCGAATACCGCCAGGTCGCGACGTCGTTGAATTTCGCATCCTTGCCGAGAACGGCTCTCTCTACGGTATAGCCCTGGTTCTGGTTCACGAAGATCCAGGGCTTGAGGTCGTGCCGCATGACCGTCGAGATCTCTTGCACCGTCATCTGGAGGGAGCCCTCGCCGGTCAGCAAGATGTGGCGCCGTCCAGGTGAAGCCAGGCTGGCTCCCAGCAGCGCCGCCGTCGCGTAGCCGATCGAGCACCAGACGAAGGCCCCTGTGACATAGATGCAGTCATCGGGCAGCGTGAGTCGCCCAAAGCCGGCGCTCGAGGTCCCGTCTTCGGCGATGATCACGTCCCCGGGTTGGAGAAAATTCTGTATCGCCTTCCAATAGGCGTCCTGACTGAGCGGCTCGGCGGAGGGAACGAACGTCGACTTCGTCGGAGGGCGAGCCGGCGGTTTCGTGGTCGGGTTACCCGAAGACGAGTCAACGACGGTCTGCAGGAGCTCGGCCAGGTAAACGCCCTGATAGGTCATCTCCGCCGTGTCGACATGGTGGGAGTTCAGGTGGATGGCAGAGGCGGGCAGTTTGGCCGTGAAGAAGCCGCTCGTCGACTCGACGCGGCGGTAGCCGACCGTGAGCAGACAATCGCTCCCCTCGATGGCCTCGCGTGTGGCGCGAGAGCTTCCGATGCCCGCATAGGTCCCGATGTATTGACTGGAACTCTCGGCAACCGCGCCTTTGGCACAGTTCAGCGTCGCGACCTTGATGTGAAAGCGCTCGGCGAGCACCATGATCTGTCCCGCGACGCCAAAGCGAATCGCATCCAGATCCAGGAGAAACGCCGGCGACTTCGCGGACCGCAATCTCCGCAGGATCATCTCGGTACAGGTCGAGAGGCTCTCCCACTCGCTCGGCATCATCTCGAGCGCGAGCGGCGCCTCGGGGACCGCGATCTCGAGGTAGGAGATATCGGACGGCAGCTCCAGGTAGACAGGCAACTTGTTGCGCCAGGCCGTCAGGATGAGCCGGTCGATCTCGACGACGGCATTTTCAGGGGTGAGCCGAGCCTGGGCGCCCGTAACTTCCGCGAACATTCGACAGAAATTCCCCTTCTCTCGATCAGCGAGCGTGTGGTGCATCAGATCTCCACGCTGAACGGCTCGCAGCGGCAGCGAACCGGAGATCAAGATCACGGGAACGTGCTCGCTGTAGGCGCCGGCGATGCCGTTGATCGCGCTGAGGGCTCCGACGCCGTGGGTCACCACCAGCGCGCCGATGCCATTGAGTCGGGCGTACGCGTCTGTGGCGTAAGATGCGTTGAGCTCGTTACAGTTTCCAACCCAGGCCGGCTCACCGCGGACCTCGAGTTGCTGCATGAACTCGAGGTTGTAATCCCCAGGAACGCCAAAGATGTGGCGGACGCCGACCTCTTGCAGCCGGCGGATGAGAAAGTCGCCGATCGTCTGTCTCATGGCGGAGCACTCCTTGGAGTTCGGTCATCCGGTCATTCCGGAGTGCAAACGACGTTCTAAGACCTTGCTAGGGCGCTGCTACCCCGCGCCGACCTCGTCATAGCCGCTTCAACGAGCACATCCGTCAGGGCGGCGTCGTTCATCCGGCCTTGCGACGTCGTTCGCCCTCCGGCAGAGGAATACCGGACGACGCAGGCAGCGGCGGTCGTCGGGCCGACGATCATGGCTTGACGGGTTTTCGGGTCCGTTTAGCCTCCCGTGCGGGGGGCGTTGGAGACGTTTGGCGCGCCCCCATTTCCATTCAGGGGAGGGAACGATGGCGTTGAAGCGTCTGTTGACGGCAGAGATGGTTCAGATTTCGGGACCGTGGGTCACGAACGGGACTCCGGCTCGCAAGGCCCTTCTGGCACTGCCCGAGTGTGTGGGAATTCTCCCGAGGGTCGAAGAGGCGCACAAGCAGCTGCACGGCGCGCAGCCTGGGCAGGGCGATGCGCGCGGCGCCGAGATCTCGGCCGAAGCCGCAGAGGTCGATGCGCGACACGATGCGGTCGTTCGAGGCGTCGACTTCGTTCTCCAAGGCATCGCCCTTCTCGTTGGTGACAGCGCACGCGCTCGCGAGATCGAAGCCGCGCGAGCGCTACTCACGCCCGAGGGAGTCTCGATCATCTCGACGAGCTACCGCAACGAGGCCGGCGCCGCTGCGCTCCTCAAGTCGCGTCTCGGTGGCGCGGCCGACGTGAAGAGCCTGCTCGCATCGGTCGTGGTCGACAAGAAGAAGACGCTGACATCGTTCGTCAACGAGCGAATCGCGCACGGCGAGCGTCTCGGCGTGCTCGAAGACGAGCGTGCGCAGCTCCGCCTCACGGCGACGGAGTCGAGCGCGGTCGCCAACGTCAACGCGCGCAACGCTTGGATCCGCGCGGTCAACGCGCTCATCGCGAACGCCGAGCTCGCCGGAATTTCGCCCGCGCAAGACACCATGATCTTTGGTGCGCTCCGCGAAGCCGAAACGAAAGCCAACCGCCGCGGCAAAGCGCCGGCCGTCGAGCCCACCCCTGGCGCGGCCGACCCGAACGCGGCGAGCCCGAGCCCCGTTCCATCCTGAGGTGCTCACCCGCGTGCGGCTTCGTGGTGAATCAAACCACTTCGAGGCCGCGCGCGACCGGCGCTCGAGTGGATCGTACCGCTTCGACGCCGCCCCCGACCGCGTCGAGAGGCGCTCGAACCACTTCGGGTGTGGGCGCGAGCCCGTGAATCGGCGGTGAAACCAAGCGCGAGCGAGGCGCTGCGCGGCTCGGAGAGCCACTCGATCGATTCGGAGCCGGTCGCGACCGACTCGAAAGTGGTCTGGAAGCGTGTTGGGCAGCGTGGCATGCGGCTCGAAGCTGGTTCTGATCGCGGCCACGCCACACGCGAGCCGCTCGAAAACGGTTGGAGTCGCCACCGTGCCCACGCGAGTCAGGCGAGCCCTGAACGGTCAGAGCGCGTGAAATGCAGGCAGGTGTCGTGACATCGACGACGTAGCGGAGCTTGGCGCTTTCCTTTAGGTTGCGCGGTTTGTGCGTGGGCCTCGATCGGCGGATCGAGGGATCACGCACATCGTCGCTCGATGAGGGGGGCTCTTCCGAGGTTCCATGACGGTCGTTCGTAAGCTTGCAGCGTTCCCAATCACCGCGCTCATCTTCTCGATTCTGTCTGCCTGTAACGAAACCCTTCCCGATGCGACCGGGAATGCGTCCGTCGAGGGCGGGCCGGTCGACGGCGCCGATGCCGGAACCGATGCCGCTGCCGACGCAACGAGCGAACTTCCGGGGAACAAGGATATCGTCTGCGAGGACGGCACCTGGGATCACGACGGCAACCCCACGACGGCGTGCGTCGCGTGGTCGAGCTGCGCGCCGGGGACGTACGTCTCGGGCAATCCGTCGAAGGTCGCCGACCGGACGTGCGCCGCGTGCGCGAGCGGCAGCTTCAGCGCGACCACCAACGCGGCGAGTTGTGCGACGTGGACGGAGTGTGCGCCCGGCAACCACGTGAGCGCGGAGGGGAGTAGCACGGCGGATCGTCAATGCGCGCCGTGCCCCGAGGGAACCTACGCGTCCTCGCCGAACCAAGCCTCCTGCACTCCGCACGACGTCTGCGCGGCCGGGACGGAGCAGACCGCCGCCGCCACGCCGAGCTCGCCTGCCGTCTGCAGGCCCTGCGAGGTTGGAACGTACTGCGCGGGTACGGATGTCCCCAAGCAAGCCTGCGCGAGTGGAACGTGGGACCACGATGGCAATGCCGCGACGGCATGCGCCGCGTGGACCGACTGCCTTGCGGGAAATGCCATTGCCGTCGATGGGAGCTCCGTCGTCGACCGCACGTGCGCCGCGTGTCCGAGCGCGACGTACAGCACGGCCCGCAACGCGACGAGCTGCACGCCATGGACGAGCTGCATGCCCGGCACCCTCGTGAGCGTCGCGGGAACGGATATCTCCGATCGCCAGTGTGCGCCGTGTCCCTCGGACACGTATTCGTCGTCGCCGAACCAGACCAGCTGCTTGCCGCACGGCGCCTGCGCCGCCGGAACGGAGCAGACAGCCGCCGCCACGCCGACGTCGGCCCCCGTGTGCAGCACGTGCGAAGCCGGAACGTATTGCGCCGGCGCCGCGACGCCGAAGCAGCCGTGTGGCAACGGCACATGGGATGACGATGCGAACCCCGCGACGGCGTGCGTTGCATGGCGTGCGTGCGTGCCGGGGCAGTCCATCGTCACCACTGGCAGCGCCGTCGCCGATCGCGTGTGCGCCACGTGCTCGAGCGCGACGTTCAGCACGGAGGCAAACGCCGCGAGCTGTACGGCATGGCGTTCGTGTTCACCGGGCAGCTACGTGACCACGCAGGGCACGTTCACGACGGATCGCCAGTGCGCGGCCTGTCCGGCGGACACGTACTCGTCGTCGTCGAACCAGGCGAGCTGCCTGCCTCAAGGCGTGTGTCCTGCCGGAACCGAACAGACGGCCCCCGGCACGTCGTCATCCGCGCCGGTGTGCACGGCGTGCGTTGCAGGAACCTATTGCGCCGGCGGCACGACGCCGAAGCAGGCGTGCCCGAGCGGAACGTGGGACCACGATGGCAACTCCGCCACCGCGTGCGTTGGGTGGACGAATTGCTCGGCGGGCCAAGCGATCTCGTCGAACGGCAATGCCACGCGCGACCGGAGCTGCTCGTCGTGCACGAGTGGCTACAGCACGGTCGCCAATGCCACCAGCTGCACGCCCTGGAGTGACTGCGCGCCTGGCTCGTACGTGAGCGCCTCGGGCACGGCGACCACGAACCGCCAGTGCACCACCTGCCCCACGGGGCAGACGAGCCTCGCCACGAACGCAACCGCGTGCGCGTCCGGGTTCCCCTCCAAGCTCGCGGGCGGCGGGCAGCATGCGTGTGCGCTCTTCACCGATGGCACCGTGCGCTGCTGGGGGAACAACGACATCTGGCAGCTCGGTGTCGGCGGGACCCTGCCGAGAAGCACGCCGGTGGTCGTCTCAGGAGTGTCCAATGCCGTCGAGGTCGTCGCCGGCAGGTATCACACGTGCGCACGTCTCGCGGACAAGACGATGACGTGCTGGGGGAACAACAAGAATGGTGAGCTCGGCGACGGAACCACGACGTCGACGTACAACAAGGTGGTGCCGGACCTGTCGGACGTCGTCCAGGTGACGGCCGGGTGGTTCCACACGTGCGCGCGGCTCGGCGACGGCACGGTGCGCTGCTGGGGAGGCAACAACAACGGCGAGCTCGGCGACGGTTCCACGACGGAGCGCTGGGTGCCGACGCTGGTGCCCGATCTCACCGGGGTCGCCGATATCTCGGCCGGCGGAAATCACACGTGCGCGCGGCTCGGCGATGGCACCGTGCGCTGCTGGGGACTCAACAGCTACTCTCAGCTGGGCGACGGTACGCAGACGACTCGTCTCGTCCCGACGCAGGTCAGCAATCTCACCACGGCGCGCGAGGTTGTCGCGGGCTACCGCCATACCTGCGCACGCCTCTCGGACAACACCGTGCGCTGCTGGGGGGGCAACGGCGACGGCCAGCTCGGCGACAATACGACGAAAGAGCGATCGACCCCCGTCATCGTGAGCGGCGTCTCCAGTGTCTCGCAGCTGACCGTGAGCGATACAGGCAGCCACACGTGCGCACGAATCTCCGACGGTACGGCCCGCTGCTGGGGACGGAACACGGTGGCGCAACTCGGTGACGGCAGCACGGCGACCCGCCTCCAAGCGGTGATGGTTCAGGGCCTCTTCGGGATCACGGACCTTACGGCAGGCGCCGACTTCACCTGCGCTCGGCTCCCGGACGGCACCGCTCGCTGCTGGGGAATCAACAACTACAATCAGCTCGGCGACGGCACATCGACGAACCGTTCGACGCCGACGCCCGTTGCCTTCTAACCCCACGGCTCGTCTGCGTTGAGCGGAACGTCCTCGAGACGTCAATCTCCTTCTATCGAGCCGGCCCCCACGATGTCAGCATGAGTCGTCGAGGGAGCGAAGCATGGACGACGCAAGGCCGCGTGCCATCATCATCGGCGGCTCGGTGGGAGGACTCTTCACAGCGACCGCGCTGCGTGCCGTGGGGTGGCGTGTCGAGGTCTTCGAGCAGTCGCTGAACGAGCTCGATAGCCGCGGCGGGGGCATCGTCCTGCAGCCGCCGATCGTCAACGCGTTTGCGTTCGGGCGCGTGCCACTCCCTCGCGACGCGGGGGTCGATTCGATCGAGCGAATCTATCTCGATGAACGCGACCAGATCGTACAGCGCTTTCACATGCCGCAAACGCAGACCGCGTGGAACGTGGTCTACACCGCATTGAAGCGTGCCCTGCCCTCCGACGTCATCCACGGTGGCGAGTCGTTCGTGCGCTTCCAGCAAGACGGCACGGGACTCGAGGCGCACTTCGAGAGTGGACGCGTCGAACAGGCAGAACTGCTCGTCGGCGCCGACGGCGGCCGCTCCCGCGTGCGCGCGCAACTGCTCCCCTCTTCGCTCCCTGTCTACGCCGGCTATGTCGCGTGGCGCGGCCTCGTCGACGAGCATGAACTCCCCGCGGCAGCGCTGCGCGTCCTGCGCGACCGCTTCACGTTCCAGCAAGGCAAGGCTCATCTCTTCCTCACGTATCTGGTGCCCGGGCGCGACGGATCCGTCGAGCCTGGGAGGCGGCGTGTGAACTGGGTCTGGTACCGGCGTCTCGCGCCTGAGCGGCTGCCGACGCTCTTCCTCGCACAGGACGGGACGCAACGTGACAGGTCGCTGCCGCCCGGCGCGATGAGGGAGGACAACCGGCGTGAGCTCGCACAAGCGGGTCACCAGCTGCTCGCGCCGACGCTCGCCGCGCTCATCGACGCGACGGGCGCGCCGTTCGCACAGGCGATCGAGGACCTCACTGCCGAGAGGATGGTGTTCGGCCGTGCGGTGCTGCTCGGCGATGCGGCATGTCTCGTGCGACCGCATACGGCCGCCGGCGTCGCCAAGGCAGCAGACAACGCCGTCGTGCTCGCCGAAGCGCTGCACCACGTTGCGCAGGGAACGGCCCTCGAGTCCGCACTGTCGCGATGGGAGCGCGATCAGCAACGAACCAACGCATCGCTCTCCGAGCTCGGCATCTCACTCGGCAACCGCATCATGGGGTGAACGCGATCGACCGCGTGCGTGTCCCCGCTAAAGCCAATGCCGTTCGGATAGGCAGACAATTTTCACAGGAAGGTCGGAAGACCGGAAGGGTCTATTATCGCCCCGCGTAACGCGCCAAAATCCGTCTGCTCGGGAATTGAATTGCGCCAATGCCGACGCGGTGTCGCGCGATGTGTCCGCTCTCCGCCCCAAAGACTTCCGCCCTTCTCCCCTTCCTGTGAAAAATCTCAGGTCGGATTCATCGGATGTCAGACCGATGTCTGCTTATCCGAACGGCATTGCCGCTAAAGCGCTCCGACGGACGAAACGTTCGTCCGCTCGATGGGCGTGGCGATGTCCGAACGATAGGGGGGAAGCGTGAGCGCGAGAGTGGCGCCCTTGGTGATTCGCGGGTCGTTCCTCAGTCTCAAGCACCCGTGGTGAGCCTCGACGATCGACCGACAGATCGAGAGCCCCATCCCCATGCCATCCGACTTCGTCGTGAAGAACGGCTCGAACAAGCGAGCTTCGTTCTCCGGCGCCACGCCAGGGCCGGTATCGCTCACGGTGAGGGTCACGTCGCCTTCGGTCTCGATCACGGTTCGAAGGACGAGAAGCGACTCACCTGTCCCCCCACGCATCGCTTGCATGCCGTTCATGAGCAGGTTGATGAGCACCTGCTGGAGCTGAATGCGGTCGCCGTGGACGACAGCGCGATCGTTCGTGAGCTCGACGCGCAACGTCACGTCCTGCGTCTGGAGTTCGCGCTGCACGAGGAGGAGCGTCTCTCGGGCGAGCTCGTTCAGATCCAAGACGACGTGATTGGGTTCCCCCTTCCGCGCGAGCGACCGAATGCGCGCAACGACCTGAGTTGCTCGCCCGGTGGCCTCGAGGATGCGGGCCAGGGTATTGTGCACTTCGGCGAGCTCCGGTTCGGGACGGTTCAGCCATCGCAAGCAGGCCTTCGCGTGGATGTTGACCGCCGACAGCGGTTGGCTGACCTCGTGCGAAATGGAGGCGGCGAGCTGTCCGAGCGTGCTCACGCGGGTGGCATGGGCGAGCTCCGTTCGCGAATGGTGGAGCGCCTGCTCGGCGCGCGTGGCCTTCGTCACGTCCGTGACGGCGCCCAGGTATTCACACTCGCCATCACGGTTCCAGATCGTACGCGCGAGCACGTGGACGTATTTCGTTTCGCCGTCCGGCATGCGTAGCCGGTGTCGAACGTCGATAGGCCCATCACCGCGCAGCGCCTGATCGAAGGCCCCTCGAACGATAGCCCGGTCGCCGGAACATACTCGGGCGAGCACACGCTCCATGGTCGGTGGCACCGTCGGTTCGTAGCCGTAGATGCGCGCGGCCTCGTCCGACCAGTACATGTCGCCGCTCGGTGCTTTGAAGCTGAAGCTGCCGGTCTGACTTAGCCGCTGCGTGTCCGCGAGGAAGGCTTCGCTCCGCCGCAGCGACTCACTTTGCTCGACGAGCGCCTGCGTCGCGGCCTGTCCTTTGAGGGTCAAGAATGCGGTGATCGAGATCGCCGACAGGCTCAGGAGGAGGCGTCCGAACGCGTGTGGGGAGAACTCGTGGGAATGAGCGATCGCGTAGGCGAGCAGGGTCGCACCGAGGCAGACGAGCGACGTTGCCTGAATCCCTCGGCGGTTCCAGGCGCTGGCCGACAGAAGGACGACGGCGACGTGGAGAACCGCGATGGCGACGTTGAGCGGCGCGAACGCGTCGGCGACGAAGACGACCACCCCGATGGCGACTGCGGCGACGCCTGCCATTCGGGAGCGATCGACAGCTTGCATGTCTCTTCTTTCGCACGAATCGCCGCTCTCACGCCATCCCGCATCGTGCACGGCCTCTGTTGAGAATCCGCCGACGGTTCAACGGTTGAATCAGGGCTCCGAGTCCGATGGACGACGGCCCCGAAGGCGCCGACGGCGAGCTCGTCGGACCTCGGCAGAGCTTCGCTGACGGCGCCGACCGCCGGTCACTGCTCACGGACGCGGACGTGGCAACCTTTGGTCACCGAGACAGACTGCGGTCATCCGTCAACGGCCGGCTCGATGCAGCTGCGGGTTGACGGTGCGTTCGTCGCGGCGCGTGTGCGGGACGATCGAGACGAACTTCGTAGAGGGCCGAGCGCTCGCCCCGCGGCATGCAGGATGCATTCTGCGGTCGCATGGGCACGACAACGGAGACAATCAAGGCCGATGCGATGGCGACCACTCTGACCTTGCTCGGAGGCACGGTGCCGGCACCGAGGGCAGCTCGCCTGCATGCCCTCAAGAACTGCCTTGCGGTCATCATCGCAGTTCAGAAGCTCCTCGAGCGGGAAGTCACGGGGCAGAGCCGCGAACGGCTGCAGCGCGCGCAGGACGCGGCGGCCCGCATGCGTGGGCTGCTCGAGGAGGACCTGACGCGCAGCTCGAGAGCCGACGACGCGAAATTCTGCTCCTCCGAGGAGATCGCGCAAGACATGGTACGTCGCGTCGAAGATCGCGCCGAGGCAAGCGGTGTCCAACTGCTGGTCCGATGCGGTTCCAGAGGCCTCCGTGGCGTGCGCAGCGAGCTCGTCGAAGCCCTCGCCAACTTGGTCTTGAACGCCATCGACGTGACGCCTCGCGGCGCCGCCGTCCAGGTCTCCCTCGACGACACTGCAGACGGGGCACACCTCTGGACGGTGCAAGACAGCGGGCCAGGCATGCCGCGGGAGGTGGTGGCTCATCTCGGTACTCCGTTCTGCTCGCGCAAGGAAGGTGGCTGGGGACTCGGGCTAGCCGTCGTTCAAAGCATCGTGAAGCGCCACGGTGGTCTGATTCGAATCGAGTCGTCGCCCGCGTCGGGGACCCTGGCCTCCGTCTACTTCCCTTCCTCTGCCGATTCGTGACGAGAATCGCGATGCACCTCGAGAGCCAGGAAGTTCTCGCACGCGAGATCGAGCTGCTCGCCGTGCAATTCGAAACACTCACCTCCGTCATCACCGAGCGTGTGTGTGTACGTGACGCGATGGGCGCGGCCGAATCGCCGACGCCACGTTGGCTCCGGACCTTGGCCGTTCTTGCCGTCGACATCGAGTTCCTCGTATCCCGTCGCAACGTCATCGACCTGGAGGCCGTTGGGGACGTGTGTCGTGAAGCCAAACGGCTTCTGGCGCACGAGTCGGAGGACGAAGGGCTTCGGGGTGACCTTCGGAAGGCATTTGAATCTTCCGCTCTCGTTCGCGCGATCGCCGGTGAGGCGGAACTTCAGTCGCGACGAGTGAGCGCGCTCGCGCTTCTCCAGGGCGGCATGGTGCCGGGAACCGGCCAGCGAAGCCAAATCGGCTCGCTCGCCCACAACGGCGTCCAAGACGAGATCCCAAAGCGTCACCATTGTGGAGCCACACGCATGAAATTGACCACGAAGGATCGCGAATCGTTTCGAGTGGCGCTCGAGTCCAAGCGCGCCGAGTTACTTCGCGCGCACGACCGGAACCTGGCGGCGGCGACCCACCTCGAGGAGGAGAGCCTCCCCGACCCGATGGACGCAGCAACGCGTGCGACGGCGGAGGGGGAGCTGCTCGGCCTTGCCCGTCAGGAGCGCGGACTTCTGGCGGAGATCGACAGGGCACTCGCGAAGCTCGATGCGGGAACGTACGGCGTCAGCGAGCTGAGCGGGCGCCCGATCCCGATCGAGCGCCTCCGAGTGCTCCCCTGGGCACGGCTCACGGCCGACGAAGAAGAAAGAAGGGCGCGATAATCATGAACAGCCTCAACCGCGCCTAAATCGCGTGGCAAGCGGAACCCCAAGATTCCTCGGAGGTCGACAGATGACGGAATCGACTAGGCCCGGTGACGCCTCCAGCGAGGCGCTCGTTGAATCCTTCCCCGCGCACGATGCACCTGCATGGACGGGCACGCGCATGGGATCGCCGGGCCCCCAATACCCGAATCTCGACGGCCGACGCGGGCAGATGTTTCCGGCGCTGACGGAGTCGCAAATCGCACGCGTCGCGGCCTTCGGAACCGAGCAAGACTTCGAAGACGGCGCGATCGTGTTCGAGCGGGGGGACGCGGACGTCCCCTTCTACGTCGTGCTCGATGGGCAGCTCGAGATCGTCCACCCCGAGGGTACGCTCGAGCACTCGGTGACCGTTCACGACACCGGTCAGTTCACCGGCGAGATGCCGATGCTGTTCGGCCGAAGCTCGCTCGTCAGGGCACGCGCCAAGAGCCACCTTCGCGCGCTCCGGGTCGAACCGCAGCGCTTTCGCTCGCTCGTCCAGACGGATCCGGAGCTCAGCGAGATCGCCATGCGGGCGTTCATCCTGCGGCGCGTGGCGCTTCTCTCGGAGGGATGGGGCGATGCCGTCGTCATCGGATCGCGCGTTTCGGCGGAGACTCTTCGACTTCAGGCGTTCCTCGTGCGCAACGGGCAGCCGTACAAGTACGTCGACCTCGACGGCGATCCCGACGTGCAGGCGATGCTCGACCAGTTCCAGGTGCGGGTGGAGGACATCCCGATCCTCATTTGCCGCGGCGAGCGCGTGCTCAGGCACCCTTCGGAGGCGGAAGTCGCCGATTGCCTCGGGTTGAACCCGACCATCGAGCCAACGCGCGTGTTCGACGTCGTCGTGTGCGGAGCAGGTCCCGCGGGTCTTGCCGCGGCGGTGTACGCCGCCTCGGAGGGGCTCGACGTCATGATCGTCGAGGCCGCGTCGCCCGGTGGGCAGGCGGGATCCAGCTCGAAGATCGAGAACTATCTGGGCTTTCCCACCGGCATCTCCGGCCAGGCGCTCGCGGTTCGGGCGCTGGCACAGGCTGAGAAGTTCGGAGCTGGTCTTTCGGTCGCTCAGGGCGCCGTGAGCTTGCGGTCCGACGAGACGCCGTTGCGGATCGAGCTCGAGGGGGGCGGGGCCATCCGCGCCCGCGCTGCCGTCATCGCGACAGGCATTCGGTACCGCAAGCTCGACGTCCCCGAGCTCGCCCGGTTCGAAGGCGTCGGCGTCTATTACTCGGCCACGTTCGTCGAGGCAATGCGATGCGGCGCCGAAGCGCTCGTGGTCGTCGGTGGAGGCAACTCCGCGGGGCAGGCGGCGACATTCCTCGCGCGCAGCGCGAGACACGTGCACATGCTCATCCGCGGGCCCGACCTCGCCGAGAGCATGTCGCGATATCTCATACGTCGCATCGAGGACACGCCCAACATCACGCTCCACCGGCGCACACGCATCACGGCGGTGGCCGGGAGCGAGCACCTCGAAGAGGTGACCTGGTGCGACGACGCCGGGGTCGAGACCCGCCGACCGATCCGCCACGTCTTCTCCATGATCGGCGCGACGCCAAACACGGATTGGCTCGGCGGCAGCTTGGCTCTGGACGACAACAAGTTCGTCCGCACGGGCCTCGATCTGACCAGCGAGATCCTCGAGCGAGAGCGATGGCCACTCGCGCGGTCGCCGCTCATGTTCGAGACCAGCCAGCCGCGCGTCTTTGCAGTGGGCGACGTCCGCGCCAACAGCGTCAAGCGCGTCGCGGCCGCCGTGGGCGATGGATCGGTCTGCGTCCAGCTCATCCACAAGGTACTCGCCGAATAGGCCGGTTCAGCGACCCGACAGAGTCTTCGGCACAACGAGGTCAACCGCACATGAGCAAGAACGATTCAATCGATCTGTCGAACCCCTGCGGTCACGTCGCGCATGACGTGAAGATCGAGCGCGTACATCGACCGGCGAAGGGCTGCGAGGAGTGTCTCGCGATGGGTAGCGGGTGGGTCCACCTTCGCGTCTGCCTCACCTGCGGCCACGTGGGCTGTTGCGATTCTTCGCCCAATCGACACGCAACGGCGCACAACCGCTCGACGAGGCACCCCATCGTCACGTCCGGCGAAGCCGGCGAGACGTGGGCTTACTGCTACCCAGACGACCAGTTCTTGTCGACCGAGTGAACAGCGACGACCGCGCCAGGCGCGTTGGCGCGTTGGCGCGCGTTCGTGCACCACATCGCCGAACACCTTGCGTCGCAGCGGCCATGGGATGCCGTCTGCTTCAAGAAACGCAGGACCGACTGAATGTGCATTCCCAGCTCCGACGACAGCTCAGGGCGGTAGGGCCTCGTACGATTCGAGGCGTCGATCGGGGATGAACCACATCAGCGCCACGAGGGCGTAGATCGCTGCGGCGAGTCGCGGATGAGCGCAGGCCACCGGAACCGCGACCGCGTATAGGCCGGTGGAAAGGCGGCCTTTGGTGTCGGAGCCGATGAGCTGCGCGAGTGGTGACCGCGGCCCCTGATTTCGAACGAGCACGCGACCGAGCACGAAATAAGAGACACCGGCAAGGAAGAGGTCGAAGCCATAGAGGGCAGTCGGTACCGGCGCGAGCCGCGTCTCCCCCATCCATGCCGTGGTGACCGGCATCAGCGAGAGCCAGAACAGGAAGTTGAGATTTGCCCACAACACCTTCCCGTTGACGAGCTCCGTCCTCGCCAGGAGATGGTGGTGATTGTTCCAATAGATCCCTACGTGGAGGAACGACAGAACGTAGGCCGCGAAGGGAGCTGCCAGAACACGCAGCGCGGAGAGATCATCACCGTGCGGAACCTTGAGCTCGAGCACCATCACCGTGATGATGATGGCGATCACCCCGTCACTGAACGCCTCGAGTCTTCCCTTCGTCATCTTCTTCGTCGTCATCATCGCGACTTCGAGGTCACGAGCGACCGGTTCTCCCTCGCCTCGCGAGCTCAATTCTCGGCCTTCGCCTCGGCCCCTCTCGCGAGGAGCACGAGCGCGATGGCCTCGACCAGCGTCGCGGATGCGATGACCGCCGCCATTCCGACGGAGAGAAGGGTGGCGCCGAGCAGCGCGCCCAGGAGCATCACGAGGATGGCCGCGACGCGCCGTTGCCATCGTGGATTGGATCCGCCGGCGAGTGATGAATCCGAGGCAAGCCCCGTCACGGTCAGCGTCAGCACCGTGGTCGTCAGATCGGGGATCGCGAGCCTGCGCACCACCGCGTTACGGAGGCCCATGGCGAGCCCGAGGAGGCTGATCAGGATCGGCGCCACCACCTTGACGTCGACGAGCGCGACGGCCGTGGCGACCCCAAGCAGCAAGAGCTCGATGCCGAAGGCGAGCGTCAACGACCGGGGCGTGATCACCTTCGAGAGCCGCCCGCCGAGGACGGCACCTGCCATGAAGCTGCCGAGCGCGTTCAGCCCAGCGATCACCGCGGCCTTGGCGTGCTGGCCGGCGAGTGCGAAACCGAGGAAGACGACGTTCCCGGTCATGTTCGCGGCGAAGATGCGTCCGAGACCGAGCACGCTCGCAGCGTCGACGATGCCCGTGACGAACGTGAGTAGCAAGAGAGCGACGATGACACGGCGGGGAGGTTCAGTCACGGGTCCTACTCGAGAGTGATTGTCGATTGAGGTCAATAGGTGAACGTCGTCCATTGGCCGAGGAAATCGATGTCCCGGCCGCCGGCTTCGCGCATCGCAGCGCCAGCGAATACGTGCGAATACTCGATATTGAACGTGAGATTCCGCGTTACGGAATAGCCCAGTGACAAACTCGGTTGTGAGCCCGTGAACCGGGCGTCCGAGAGCGCGGCCTTGATGAGCGGAGGTGCACCGGGCGCGTAGACGGCGTCTGCGGTTTGCTGGCGATAGTAGAAGATCCATCCGGCTTCGAGGACGACCGGTGCCAGGTCGACCGAAACGAGCGGGTGGACGTCGTAGAGGTTCGCAGGCGAGATCAACGACAGAGCGCTGAAGAACGTCTGATTCGGAAAGAGCGGATCGAACGTTCCGACCTTGCCGTCGCCCGCCTTGGCGTCGCCGCTCAGGGCGTCTCCGCGGACGCCGATGCGGACGGGGTGGAGAAAGCCGGGAAGACGCTGGCGTAGAGCACCGGCGGTGCCCCAGGCGAGAACGTCGGCGTCGCCGAGCTTGCCGACCTGGATGAGACCGTGTGCGATGTATTCGAGCCCGGTGTCGAGCTCGCCGAACACACGAACCCCCATCGTGTGACGGACCTCACGCCCGGAGAGCTCGCGGTACACGGCCGGGCGCGAACGCCCGAGATAGAAGACGTCGAAAGAGAGCGCCTTGCGCGGCAGTGCGTTGAGTGTCCAGTAACTGCCCCAGAAGAGATTCTTCGTATTCGGCTCGTCGTCCAAAGCGCCTCGCTGGAGCTTGGGGACGACGCCGAAGAACGTATGCGAATTCCAGTTTCGCCCCGTGAGCACGACGCGTCCGATGTCGAACGCTTGTCTGACGTTCGTGCCGTCTCGAATACTCACCCAGCGGGTCGACCCGAGGCCCATCTCCTGGCGCCCGAGTCTCGTCGTGACGTTGACTCCGGCGACCTGGAAGCGCGTCTCGAGAAAGAGCTGCGCGACGTCGAAGACGTCTGCTCCGGGCGGCGCGTCCTCCGCGGGGGAGCCAAATGCGTAATACGCGCCCGCTTGTGCGAACAGGCGCAGGTACGGCGTGAAATGAAAGTCGGTGTGAAGGAGATTCCTCGAGAAGAGGACGCTATCCATCGACTCCGAGACCGACTTGCCGAGCTCGGACGGCGCCATGTACTCGTAGCGGAGCCGGTGCTGGCCGCCGAGCGAGAGGTAACCGCCCGGCCAGAGCGGGATGTATTTGATCACGTCCAGCGGGGCGCGCAGATCCGCCGATGCCAGGCGCGAATAGTCTTCGAGGTAGCGCACCTGTTGGAACGCCACCGAAGGAGCGAGGTCGTGATTGACGTCGCCGGCCGGATCCGAGTCTCGCTCCACGGGCACCCGCGCCGCTGCTGGAGGCTCGGGCACGCTCGGTGCGAGGAGAGGATCGTCTCCTTGGAGGGACGGCGGAGGAGGCGTGTTCGTGGCCGGCTCTTCGGACGCCGGCGCAGCCTCGGGCGCTGCTTCGCGCGCATCGGCGGGTCGTGGCTCGAGGTTGCCAGCGTCGGCGTGGTCGTCGTCGTCCGCCGCCGCCGACGTTCGTGCCCACGCCATCAGGACGACGGCTGCGATGGAGGAGAGGAACCGCATGTTCACGCGTCGGCCCGTGCGGGCGTACGCTTCTGCAGCCGGCGCAGGACCGACTCGTACCGAGGGAGGAGCCGGTGATCGAGCGACCACCGACCTGGTCCGGTGAGGACGATCACGCCGTACGGCAGAGCGTAGAGGAGCGCGGCTTGAACGTCAGAGCCCTCGAACCCGCGCACGGCCAGGAAGAGGACCATCGCCATCGTGAACAGGATCGGAAACGCTGCGAGGCGCGTCATGAAACCGAGGGCGACGACGATGGAGAACAGGCCCTCCGAGAGCAGCGCGAGCGCAAAGCTTCCGGCATGGCCAACGCCGATCGGATCGGGGAATGTGGCGAGCTCGTGATCGAAGTGCGCGAGCTTGGGCTGCATGTGAAACTTCCAGATCAAGCACGCCGCACCAATTCGAAGGAGCAAGAGCCCTGCGTCGCGCGCGTCGTCCTGTCGTTTCTGGGAGAACAGAGAATCGATTCCGATGTTCATCAGAATGCCCAGCAGGCGCAGCCTGCCGCTCCCCAGAGGGCGCTTTCGCCCGGACCAAGGTTCGCTCGTCGCGAAGACACTCCAGCGACGGCCGCAGCTGCAGCCGCGGTCGCCCCACCGGAGTGGCGCACCGGCGACCAATCCGGCATCGCCGGCGGAAGAGGCGGTGCCATTCCAGAGAAGGGACCGCCGCCGTGGACGACCTTTCCACCGAGAACGGTGAGCACGGATTCGAGCCCGGAGATCTCGTCCTCGGGAACGGAGAAATA
Source organism: Labilithrix luteola (assembly GCF_001263205.1). Classification (GTDB taxonomy): domain Bacteria; phylum Myxococcota_A; class Polyangia; order Polyangiales; family Polyangiaceae; genus Labilithrix; species Labilithrix luteola. The sequence continues at coordinate 5,569,708 of NZ_CP012333.1, read as the reverse complement.
GTCCGCGGAGAGGACGGCGAAATCGGCGAGCTGTTCGACCTTGATCTGGCCCTTCTTCGCCTCTTCGTTCGAGAACCACGTGTTCTTCTCGGTCCAGAGTCGAAGTGCGGTCTCGCGATCGAGGCGATTCTCGCTCGGATAGAGACTCGTGCCGCCGAGGGTCTTGCCGGTGACCAGCCACGCGAGGGACACCCACGGGTTGTGCGAGGCGACGCGCGTTGCGTCCGTGCCTCCGCCCACCGGGATTCCGGCGGCGAGCATTCGTGCGAGCGGCGGGGTGCGTTCGGCTGCCTTCGCTCCGTAACGCTCGATGAAATATTCGCCCTGGAACGCCATGCGGTGCTGCACGGCGATGCCTCCCTGAAGCGCAGCGATGCGGTCGATGTTGCGGTCCGAGATCGTCTCGGCGTGGTCGAAGAACCAGTGCAAGCCGTCGAACGACATGTCGCGGTTCACGCGCTCGAAGACGTCGAGTGCGCGGGAGATGGTCTCGTCGTACGTCGCGTGGAGGCGCCACGGCCATCGGTTCTCGACCAACGTCCGCACCACCGACTCGAGCTGGGACTCCATGCTCGCGGGGAGTTCCGGACGCGGCTCTCGGAAATCTTCGAAGTCCGCAGCCGAGAAGACGAGCATCTCGCCCGCGCCGTTGTGCCGAAACAGATCGTCGCCGTCGCCCGGGCGGACCATTTTCGTCCAGTTCTTGAAGTCGTCGAGCTCGCCGCCGCTCTTCTGGGTGAAGAGGTTGTAGGCGATGCGCAGAGTAAGCTCGCCGTCGCGGGCGAGGCGCTGCACGATGTCGTAGTCGTCGGGGTAGTTTTGAAAGCCACCGCCGGCATCGATCACGCCGGTGACACCAAGGCGATTCAGGTCGCGCATGAAGTGGCGTGTCGAGTTGAGTTGGTAGTCGGGCGGAAGCTTCGGCCCTTTCGCCAACGTCGCGTAGAGGATGCCCGCGTTCGGCTTGGCGATGAGCAGCCCCGTGGGCTCACCGCGCGAGTTTCGCTGAATCTCACCTCCGGGCGGATCCGGCGTGTCCTTCGTATAGCCGACTGCGCGCAGCGCAGCGCCGTTGAGCAGGGCCCGATCGTAGAGATGCAGGATGAAGACCGGCGTATCGGGAGCAATTCGATTGAGCTCTTCGATCGTCGGCAATCGCTTCTCCACGAACTGGTGCGCCGTGAAGCCACCGACGACGCGCACCCACTGCGGGGCAGGCGTGATGTCGACCTGACGCTTCAAGAGCGCCATCGCGTCCGCGAGGGAGCGTACGCCGTCCCAGCGCAGCTCCATGTTGTAGTTGAGGCCACCGCGGATGACGTGCATGTGGCTGTCGATGAGGCCGGGGATGATCCGTCGGCCCCCCGCATCGATCATCCGCGTCGTCGCAGTCTTCGTCGCGAAGACATCGGCCTTGTTGCCCACGGCGACGAACCGTCCGTCGGCGATCGCGAACGCCTCCGGCGCCGGATTCGCGCGATCGAGGGACGTGATGTTGGCGTTGTAGACGATGAGCTCGGTCATGGTTTGCTCACTTCGTTTCGAGACTGGAAGCGGTTTCCTGCGAGGGCATGGCGACGACGGCAGCGTCGGTCGGCACGCTCGGCGAGGGCGTCTCCGCAGACACGCCCGTGATCTTCGGTACGCACTCCTCGGCGAACCAGGCGCTCGCGAGGGACTTGCCCTGGAGGATCCGCTTCGAGATGGCCACGCCCTGCTCACCGAGGAGCATTCCGAGCAGCCCGATCAAAGCGATGACCGGCGGAGCGGGAGAGCGAACGTTGATCAGGCCATAAACTGCGCCTGCCAGGACGCCGGCGAACAGAGATGCGATATAGATCTTCATTCCGTATCTCCCGCTCCGACGAGCACGTCTCAGTGATTGCCTTCGGAGGCGCCGAACATGGTCTTGGCGTAGGTGACGCCGAGGCCGTACGAGCCACCGAAGTCCTTCGCCACGCCGGTGACCGCGTCGTACGTCTTGGCCCGCGCCCAGTCGCGCTGGAGCTCGAGCAGGTACGTGAGCGACGTGAGCGGTCGCACGCCGGCCTGGACCATGCGATCCATCGCGCGATCGTGCGCTTCGGTCGAGACGTCACCGCACGCGTCGGCGATAACGTAGACCTCGAAGCCCTGCTCGAGGGCGCAGAGCGCCGGCCCGGCGATGCACACGGAGGTCCAGAGACCGGCGAGAACGACGCGCCCCTTACCGATCTTGTTCACCTCGTCGGTGACGTTCGAGTCCTCCCAGCAGTTCATCGTCGTCCGGTCGATCGCCTTGTGCTCCGGGAACACGCGCTGGATCTCCGTGAAGATGGGACCGGAGAAGCTCTTCTCCGCGACCGTGGTGAGGATCGTCGAGACGCCGAAGACGCGGCCCGCATTCGCGATGAGGGCGGCGTTGTTGCGCAAGTTGACGGCGTCGATCGACTTGGTCGCGAACGCCATCTGCGATTGATGGTCGATCAGGATGAGCGTGTGATCGACGGGGCTGAGAAGCGACTTTGCGGCGGTCGGCGATGCAGTGGGCATGGGGTTCTCCTCTTCGATTGCGATGATGTTTCGCATCGAAGTAATGCCCTCCCAGCGCCCTCGACTCTTGGATCCTGTTGCCCGAAGTCGCTCGAAACTCACCGCCCGAAGGCACGTCGTCGTTCGTGACGACGGCGGGGCGTTGCATCTCGAGACACGACCTTCGCGCCGCCATGGCCCTCGTCGAGAAAGGCAATTTGCGCAGCGCGGCCGTGGCCCTCCGCGTTCGACGAACGAATTGCGGCGCTCGGTCGAATCAGCAGCCGCGCGTCTTCAGCTTCTCTGCGAGGCGGACGAGATCGGCGAGTGAGCTCGCGCGCATCTTCCGCATCACCTGTCCGCGCTGCACCTTGACGGTGATCTCCGTCGTTCCGAGCTCGTTCGCGATCTGCTTGTTGAGCAGTCCGTCGACGACGAACGCCATGACCTGCCGTTCGCGCGGGGTGAGCGACTCGTGACGCTCCTTGAGCGAGCGAAGCTCGGCGTCCTCCTGGCGCGCACGCCGGCTTCGCTCGATCGCTTGCTCGACGCCTTCGAGGAGAACCTCGTCGTCGAACGGCTTCATCAGGAACTCGACGGCGCCGGCCTTCATGGCGCGGACGGACATCGGCACGTCGCCGTGACCAGTGATGAAGACGATCGGGATCGACAGACAAGCCTCTGTCAGACGAGCCTGGAGCTCGAGGCCATTCAGGTCGGGCAGCTCCACGTCGAGGATCAGGCAGTCCGGCGTCTGCTCCGATTCGGGTCTGGTGAGGAACTCTCGAGCCGAAGCGAACGTCTCGACGCTCCATCCGACGGAGCGCAGGAGCCCGTGGAGCGCATCACGAACGGAGATGTCGTCGTCGACGATGCAAACTCGCGGCGTCTCGGTAGGGGCCTTCGGTTTCAAGGTGCCGCAGCCCGGCAGGGGGGAAGATTCTTCGACACGCGCACGCTCAAGGTCGCACGAGACCCAGCTTGCGCATTCGAAAATTGAGCGTCGACCGGTTCATGCCGAGTCGCCGAGCGGCACCGTTCGGCCCGCCAACGACCCAGCCGGTCGACTCGAGCACGCGGGCGATGTGCGCGCGGGTGAACTCGGTGAGCTCGTCCGAGCTCGACGGTCCCTGCGGAGCACTCGTCATCGAAGCGCTCGAAGAGGTCGGGGCGCTCGAGGCCGCGCCAGGCGGCGCTTGGCCGAGCGCTTCGGGAAGCTCGAACGTCGAACCGAGCGAGAGGATCACCGCCCTCTCGATCACGTTCTGGAGCTCCCGAATGTTTCCCGGCCAGTGGTATTCGGTCAGGCTCGCCATCGTCTCCGGCGAGATCGCCTGGAGCGGCTTGTTCATCTGCGCCGCGAACCGACCGAGAAAATGCTGGGCGAGCAGCGGGATATCCTGTTTTCGCTCGCGGAGCGGCGGTAGGCAAAGCGGAAAGACGTTCAATCGGTAGTAGAGATCTTCGCGGAAGAGCCGATTCTCCGCCATCGCGCGAAGATCCCGATTCGTGGCCGCCACGACGCGGACATCGCTGCGCACCGTCTGGTGGCTGCCGAGGCGCTCGAACTCGCGCTCCTGAAGCACGCGCAGCAGCTTGGGCTGGAGGTCGAGCGGCATCTCGCCAATCTCGTCGAGGAAGATGGTGCCGCCGTTGGCTTGCTCGAAACGACCGACGCGTCGAGAGAACGCTCCGGTGAAGGCGCCCTTCTCGTGACCGAACAGCTCGCTCTCGAGCAGGCCCGCAGGGATGGCGGCGCAGTTCACCTTCACGAAGGGGCCGCGCTTGCGCCTGCTCCGTTCGTGGATCGCGCGCGCGACGAGCTCTTTGCCGGTGCCCGTCTCCCCGCGGACAAGCACCGTGGAGTCCGTCACGGCGACGGTCTCCAGGTGATGAAGGACGTTGCGCAGCACCGAGCTCGCGCCCACGATGCCCTGGTCGCACGGGGCCGCGCCCGTGTAAGCAGCGACCATCGCGTCCGGGCCCGAGGGCCGCGCGGCCGAACCACGCTTCGCCAGCGCAGTTTCGACCGCTCCGAGAAGCGCGTCGGCATCGAGAGGCTTGGTGAAGAAGTCCACGGCGCCGGCCTTGATGGCCTGTACGGACATCGGAATGTTGCCATGACCGGTGACGAAGATGATCGACACGTCGATCTCGTCGCTGGCGAGCTTCTTCTGAAGAGCAAGGCCGCTCAGCTCGGGCATGTCGACGTCGAGGATGAGACATCGCGGGGGTTTCCCGCTCCGGCGCGCCAGGAACTCGCGTGCGGAGCCGAACGCCTCGGCCTCGAGACCAGCGGACCGGACGAGGCCGACGATCGCCTCGCGTGCCAAAACATCGTCGTCGACGATGCAAATCGAAGATGGACGGTCGTGCATGCTACCCCCGGCTCACTACTCGGCGCCGCGACGCCTGACGATGTCGGCGACGGTCTCGAGGAGTTCGTCCTCGTCGAACGGCTTTGCGAAGAATGCTTCGGCTCCTGCTCGCATCACGCCCTCGCGGACCTCCTCGCGTGGCTCCCCGGTGATGAAGATGAGCGGAAGCAGAGCACCTTCGGAGGCGAGCACCTGTTGGAGCTGAGGGCCCGTCATGTGCGGCATCATCACGTCGACGATCGCGCAGGCGGCGTGCTGTCGGACGTCGGCTGCAAGGAAGCTCTCAGCCGAAGAGAACGCTTCCGCCGCGAAGCCCGCCGAGCCGAGGAGGCCGATGAGCGACTCGCGAACCGAATCGTCGTCGTCGACGACACACACGAGAGGATCCATGGGTGTCCCCAATGTGCCGTTCGGCCGGGTTGTCGGCCATTATACCTTGGTATGGGCCATGGGCTGTCCGCCGGCTACCGCCAGCCATGGTCAGTGGTGAACTGTTGCCATCCCCAGGATCCGAAGCGTTACGGTTCTACCCAGAAACCGTCGCTTCGACGGGATGGAACGGCGCGTGCGTTGGGTCCCTCCACACGGAAGGGACCACGGACGATGCCTACCTTTCTCTCCACTTCTCGCGCCACGACCGATTCGAACCTCGATCTCGCTTCGGCCGGGTGGTCCTACGTCGAGCACGATGGCGGAGCTCTCGAAGTCCTCGAGGTGCGCGGGGGTGGGGCCAAGAGTTGGTGTTTCTTGTGGCCCCACCGCATGGTGGTGCAGGCCCTCTCCGAGGGGGTCACCTTCACGTGTGACGAGCGCACCGCGGTCCTCCCCACGGGGGCGGTCCTCGTCATCGAGTCGTTCGGCGCTCGCACGAAGATCGACGCTGCTCCCGGTGGCGCGTTCCGCGCGCTGTTCGAGATTCCTTCGGTCGAGAACGTCGGCCCTTCGCGCGCGCGCCTGCACGCCCCTCGGGTGGGGCCGGTGCTCGCGTTGGATCTCGCGGCGCCTCAGACCTTCATCGCGGCCGTTGCCCCGACCACCGACGTCCTCTGTATCGGACGCGTCTTCGGCCCGGTCGCACGCGCGCGTGCCTACATCGAAGAGAACGTCGAAAAGGACTTCGACCTGGAGACGTTGAGCGCGGCCGCTGGTGTCGAGCGCTCCTATCTCTGCCGCCTGTTCCAGCGGACCATGGGCCTGCCGCCATATCGCTTTCGCACGCATTTGCGCGTGGCGCATGCGCGCAAGCTGCTCGCGGCCGGAGCCGATTGCACCGATGTGACCTATACGCTCGGCTTCTGTGACCAGAGCCATCTCACGCGGTGCTTCAAGGAGCTCACGGGGACGACGCCGGGTGCCTATGCGAGGGCGTGCCGTGCATCACGTAGCGAGTGGACCACCTCTCCGGCTGCCGCCTGACGTCTAGCGCGCATCAGGAGGCGGCGCGGACGTCGCCACCGTGAAGTAGAACGTCATGCCGTGGCGATCGTTGCGGCTCGCCCAGAGGCGGCCGCTGTGGCTCTCCACGATCTTGCGGCTGATCGAGAGCCCCATCCCCATGCCGCCGCGCTTCGTCGTGTGGAACGGTTCGAAGACTTGCTCGAGGGCGGCTGCGGGGATACCGACGCCCGCGTCTCGAACGGCGACGAGCGCCTCGCCGGTCGAATGCGTCTCCGTGCGAACGACGAGCTCGCGCGGGCGGTCGGCCACTTCATTCATCGCTTCGGCGCCGTTGAGCAGGAGATTCATCACCACCTGCTGCAGCTGTACGCGATCGCCGAAGGCTGTCGGCAATCGCGGCTCGAGCTCGGCGCGCACGGCGCACACGTTCTTGCGGAGCTCCGCGCGCATCAGCTGGAGGACCTCCTCGATCGCTTCGTTGAGATCGACGGGCCTCGGATCGGTGCCGTTCTTCCTGTACAGCGTGCGGAGGCGCGCGACGACGTCACTGGCGCGGGTCACGTCCCTGGAGGCGCGCCTCGCCGCCTCGCGCGCCTCGTCGATGTTCGGTACGGGCGCCGACAACCAACGGATGCAGGTGCTCGCGTTGATTCGAACCCCGGCCAGCGGCTGGTTGATCTCGTGTGTAATCGAGGCGGTCATCTCCCCGAGAGTCGCCACGCGAGTGACGTGCGCGAGCTCCGCCTGAGTCCGTTCGAGCGTTTCGCTCGCGAGCTTGGTCGCCGTCACGTCTCGGACCGCGCCGACGTAGGACAGGAGCTGACCGGTCCCGTCGACCGTCGCGTGAGCGAGGATCTCGACGTGCTTGACCTCGCCGTCGGGCATCCGAAGTCGTAGCGCGACGTCGAAATCGTTGCGCGCGGCGACGCGCTGTTCGATGCGCGCACGGAGCAAGTCTCGCTCTTCGGGATGGATCCGCTCGGCCACGCGCTCCACCGTCGGTGACACATGGCGGTCGTAGCCGAGAATACGGCAGACCTCTTCGGACCACGAGAGCGCCCCCGACGCGAGCTCCCAACCGAAGCTGCCGACCGATCCGAGACGCTCGGCCTCCGTCATGTACGAGCGGGTTCGTTCGAGGTCGGCATAGAGGCGCGCGTTCTCGAGCGAGATGGCCGCCTGCGAGGCGACGAGCCGAAGGACGGCGATGCGTGACGGAGTGAAGACGCCCGGCGCGAGGTCGTTCTCCAGGTAGAGGACGCCGATGAGCTGGGCCTGTTTGACGAGCGGCAGACAGAAGACCGAACGTGACGCCTTCTCTCCGAGATAAGCGTCCGACGAGAACGAGTTCAGGACCGCGGCGTCGTCGAGGATCACACTCTCGTGCGAGCGCACGACGTACGCGAGGATCGACTCGGGGAGCGCGGGGCGCTCAGCTCGATCGGACGGCGACGCGCGGCGCCTCACACGAATGCGGTCGCCGCTGATCCCTTCGGCTTCGAACTCGAGCTCCCCATTTCGGCAGAGCAGCAGAACGCCGCGCACGGCGCCCGCGTGCTCGAGCGCGATCGTGAGCAGGGTCTCCACCAAGCGAGCGAGGACGATCTCCTGCGAGATGGCGTGAGAGAACCTCACCACCGTGGCGAGATCGAGCTGCTCGCTCGTCGCCCCGATCGTCGCCGTCGATTCGAGAGAGGTACGATCGAGCGGATATTCCCCGAACCGGGAAGGCTGAGTCTGAAGTCGCGGGTGGACGCGGTCGAGCCACCGCACTTTTCCCTCGGCCCCCCAGCGGTGGTAGCAGTAACGCGCGTTGCGCAAGTACGCGCGCGCTATCGTCGGAAGGTTGCGGGCCGCATGGAACCGTGCGGCGAGCTCGTTCGCGAGCGCTTCGTTCTGCACGAAGCCCTGCGCGCGCCCCTCCGCGATGGCTTCTTCGTAGAGCCGTTCGGCGTCGAGCGGCCGGTCCTCGATGCGAGCGACCTCGGCATCGACCAATGCCGCTCGCGTGCCGAAATTGGTCGGGCAGTTCGCACGCCAGCGGGTGATCCACGAGCGATGCGTGTCGAGAGCCGCACGATGCACCGCGCGCCCCTCGGGGCTCGCCGTGTCGTAACCCTGCGCGTGCGCGAGCGCGGCATAGAAGTGATACTCGGCAACCTGGAAGAAGGACGGCGACGTCCAGAGCAGCCGCTGCGCCTTCTCGGCGGCGTCGAGCGCGGACGGCAAATCGCCGGCCAGAAAGCGCAGCTGCACCTTGCGCACCCAGTACCGGAAGGTCGCCATGACCAGGCCTGGATTGGCGTAGAGCTCCTCCTCGAACTTCGTCTCGTCGAAGAGCTCGTCATCGAACGATGCGAAATCGACCGTCAGCCCACGGAGCGCACGAACGAGCTGGAGCTCGCCTCGCAGGAACGCGGAGACGAGGCCGATGCGCGCCTTGCGAGCGAATGCGAGGCCACGCTCTGCTTCGTGCTGGACCTCGGCGAGCGGCTCGCCGGAGACGAGGAGATTCGTCACGAGCATCTCGCGGCTGTAGCTCGCGAAGACGACGTCACCCGCGCGGCTCGCCGCGTCGAACGCCTGTACGACGAGGGCCCGGCCGCTCCGGATGTGGTTCGTCCATGGGTTCACCATGCTACCGAAGCACATGGAGACGCGCGGCATGAACCGGTCGAGCCGTCGCTTCTCGACGAGCTCGAACGCGAGCTTTCCGAAGCGGAAGCCCGATGCGTAGTCTCCGAAGCGGTGTCCGACCACCATGTTGAGACACACGTAGGCGAAGCACGAGCCGTCGCTATTCCCGTGCTCCATGCTCATGTTCGTCACGCGCAGGAGTACGAGACCGAGGAGGTTCTCGTCGACGTAGGACGCGGCGGCGGTGAGGTCCGACAGGACGTCGATCGTGGCACGCAGCTGGGCGTCTTCGAGCGGCGGTAGGTCGACGAGCGATTCGATGCTTCGGTCGCCGAGGAGCTGGCGCATGCGCTCGAACTCGCGGCCGACCTCGTCGTCGGAAGGGTGGACCGACCAATCGATGCCGACGCGACGCAGGTGCTCGAGGCCGATCACCACGGCGTCTTCGTTGCGATCCATCGCAGTGTGGACGAGGAGGCGCTGCCTCGTGACTGCCGCCACGTCTTCCTCCATCGCCCGCGTGGCGAGCGACGCCAGTTGCTCGGCGGCTCGCGGCAGATCGCCCGTCAGGAACTCGCATCCTGCCCTGTGGAACTCGAGCGCAAAGCAGAGCGCGTAGTCCGTTCGCCATGCGTCGTCGGTCAGCATGGCGCGTCCCGCGCGCAGGTAGATCAGGGCGGACGCATACGCCGTGGAGCCCTGCGCTCGCCGCGCGGCAAGGAGGTTCAGCTCGGCCACACGCCGGCGCTCTTCTGCCGACGTTATCAAGGCCGCGCCGCGATTGAGGTGATTGACGATGTCGAAGACGTTCTCTGCGATCTGCTCCGCCGTGGCACGCGCCGCGAGCATTCGACCGAGCCGGAGATGGGACTCGGCGCGCTCCCCCTCGGGGATGAGTACGTGTGCCGCTTCTTGCACGCGGTCGTGGATGAAACGGTAACTGTCGACGGCGCGGACGATGAGCCCGTCGCTAACGGCTGCCCAGAGGGCCTCGTGGAGGTCGTCTTCGGCGACGCCGGAGACGAGGTGGAGCGTCGCCACGTCGGTCGTGACGCCGAGGCAGGCGAGGTGCTTGAGGACCTCCTGGGTCAGAGCGGGCAGTCGCGTCAGGCGGCCTGCCATCAGATCGGCAACGTTCTCGGTGAAGCCCTTCGCGCGAATGAGCGCCAAGTCCCACGTCCACGCTCGGGTGCGCGGATCGATCGCGAGCAGACCTTCGTCGGCGAGCGCGGTGAAGAACTGAATCGCGAAGAAGGGATTGCCGGCGGTCTTCGCGTGGACGAGCTCGGCAAGCGCACGACAACGGACGAGATCGCACCGCAGCGCGTCGGCGACGAGCCTGTTCAGATCCGGGACCTCCAGCGGGCCGAGCGTGATCTCGCAAGGCGGCCGGGGTGACTTACGGAGGCCGTCGAGCGCGCGCGTCAGCGGGTGCGATGCGTCGACCTCGTTCTCGCGATACGCGCCGATGACGAGGAAGCGCTGTCCGGCTTCGGGCTCGGCCAGCAGGCGCTCGAGCAGATAGAGGGTGGCAGCATCGACCCATTGGAGGTCGTCGAGGAAGAGCGCGAGGGGGTGCTCGTCGCGGGCGAAGACACCGAGGAATTTCCGAAACAGCCGCTGGAAGCGGGTTTGCGCCTCCTGCGGTGGGACTTCGACAATCGGCGGTTGCTCGGGGAGGATCAGCGCCAGCTCGGGAATGATCTGGACGATCAGCTGCCCTTCGTCTCCCAGGGCTTCCGTGAGCGCGCGGCGCCACCATGCGAGCTCCGCTCCGTCTTTGCCGAGGAGCTGGCGAACGGCACCTTGGAATGCCTGCGCGATCGTCGCATATGGGATATCGCGTTTGTACTGATCGAATTTACCGGACGCGAGGAGACCGCCCGCGCCCGCCAGTGTCTTGTGCAGTTCGTGGACGACCGACGACTTGCCGATCCCCGAGTAGCCGGACACGAATACCGACGCCGGCATTCCGCCTTCCACCATGCGATCGAAGGCAGACACGAGCGCGTCGATGTCGCGTTCGCGTCCGTACAATCGCTCGGGGACGACGAGCTGCTCGGGGAGATCGTGGGCGGCGAGCGGGAAGGTATCGATCTGCCCGGTGCTCTCGAGCGCCTCGAGGCAGCGTCGGAGATCGACTTCGACGCCCGACGCCGTCTGGTAGCGATCATCGGCCGACTTCGCGAGGAGCTTCGTCACGATCTGGGCGACGGCCTCGGGCACCTCGGGAGCGCGCTCGCGCAACGGCGCCGGCTGGCGAGCGATATGGCAGTGCACCCACTCCAGCGGGGTCCCTGCGACGAACGGCAAGGTGGCGGTGAGCAGCTCGTAGAGCGTGACGCCGAAGGCGTACAAGTCTGCGCGCGAATCGAGAGATCGGTTCATGCGCCCCGTCTGCTCGGGGCCATGTACGCGAGCGTTCCCGCGATCACCTCGGGCGGCGCGATCGTGCCCCGTTCGCGCGGGAGGCGGGAGGCGAGGCCGAACCCGGTGAGCCAAGCGTTGCCCGAAGACGCGTCGACGAGAATGTTCGCAGGCTTGATGTCCTTGTGGATGAGCCCTCGACCGTGAAGTGCCCCGAGCGCTTTCGCGATCCCGATCGCCACGCGCAGGAAGGGGATGAGCGCCCAAGGCCGCGCCGGGCTCAGCACCTCGCCACCGGGATCCTCGAGAACGAGGCTGAGCCTCCCGTCCGCTGCCGACAGCGCCGAAGGGCGTGCGGCCCATTCACGATCGATGAACTCGCGCAGCGCGTATTCGTGCTGGAGGCGCTCCACGCTCTCGCGCGTCGGCTGCTCGGCCGTCAACGTCACGGTCAGCGCCGGGGCACCGCCTGGCGTGCTCGGGCGACGAGTCAAGCGGACATGGCTGCCTTCGCGGAGCACCTGATAGGCGTTCGGGCTCACGTCACCGCCAATCGTCGATCACGTAAACGCCAGGGCGACAAGGTGCCGAAGGCGAGACGCACGATTCGCTCCGCCTCCGGCAACTCTCTCTCGCGGAGCGCGTCCACCACGAGTTGGTGCATGTCGATGGGGGCAGTCTGAGACATATCGATTCTCCGGACGCCGTTCTTCAGCGTTCGCCTCGCGGCGGCCGGACGATGCCGAGCTTCTTCATCCGGAAGTTCAGCGTCGAGCGATTCATGGCGAGCCGCGCGGCGGCTCCATTCGGTCCAGCGATGACCCAGTTGGTCTCGTCGAGCACGCGAAGGATGTGCGCTCGGCTGACGTCCGCGAGGCCCTGGGAAAGCGGCGGACTGTCTTCGACGATGGAGCTCGCGGGTTCGCCCGGAGCCGGCACGTCGAGCGTCGGTCCTTGGGCGAGGATGACGGCGCGCTCCACCACGTTCTGCAGTTCGCGGATGTTCCCAGGCCAGTCGTAGCGCCCCATCCGGTGCACGCTCTCCGGTGCAATGGCTTCGATTCGCTTACCGACCCTGGCCGCGCACGTGGCCGCGAAGTGGTGCATCAGCGCCTCGATGTCTTCGCGCCGATGGCGCAGCGGCGGCACCGTGATCGGGAACGCGCTCAGACGATAGTAGAGGTCTTCGCGGAACGTGCGCTCCTCCGCCATCTTGCGGAGGTCACGGTTCGTGGCGGCGACCACGCGCACGTCGGCTCGGATCGTTCGTGAGCCGCCCACGCGCTCGAACTCCTTCTCCTGGAGCAAACGGAGAAGCTTTGGCTGCAACTCGAGCGCCATCTCGCCGATCTCGTCGAGGAAGATCGTGCCTCCATCGGCGAGCTCGAAGCGTCCCACCCGCCTCGCGAGCGCGCCGGTGAACGCTCCCTTTTCGTGCCCCATGAGCTCGCTCTCGAGTAGCGGGCCGGGAATCGATGCGCAGTTCACGCGGATGAACGGTCCGTTGCGTCGCGCGCTGAGCGCGTGCACGGCGCGCGCGAGCCGTTCCTTGCCCGTTCCCGTCTCGCCCTGGATGAGGACCGTGGTGTCCGTGGGCGCCACTCGCTTGATGTGGCCGAGCACGTGTTGGAGCGGCGCACTCGCGCCGATGATGCCGTCGAACGCGCTGCTGCCTTCCGCATTCTGGCCCTCGCCTTGCGCCAGCATCGCCTTGATACCGAAGGCGCGCCGGATGGCGTCGATCAGCTCCCCCGCGTCGAACGGCTTCGTCAGGAAGTCGACCGCGCCGGCCTTGATCGCCCGCACCGACATCGGAATGTCTCCGAACCCGGTGACGAAGATGATTGGCAGGCGGTCATCGGCCGCCTGAAGCTGGCTCTGGAGCGCGAGTCCGGAGATATCCGGCAGGTCGACGTCGAGGACGAGGCACGCGGCGTTCTGTCTGGCCGGATGGGACAGGAAGTCCTTGGCCGACGAAAAGCCGGAGGCGTCCCAACCCTCGGCGCGCACGGCGGCGACAATCGCCTCGCGGACCGAGATGTCGTCATCGACGACGCAGACGCATTCGCTCCGATTCATCGTTGTCCGTCGATAGGGCCCCGCTCTCAGCCCCGCTCACGGACACCATGTCCGATCGCGATGCCGTTGGCGACTCGAGCTCTCCCAACCACTACGGTGTTCTGCGGGTGCCCGCGTCGGCCAAATGGCCTATGCCGGCTCGTACCGAAGGGGCCGGCGGATGCCTAGAATGGATTTGTTCCGCGAGCGCGAGCGGATCGCTCGGTTTTTCCCTGGGAAGCGTGAGCTTCTTCGCGGACGAATTCGATGGCGGGTTGGTGAACATCGTGGTCAAAACTTACCCGTGCCATCGGCCTCGCAGTTCCTCCTGTGGCGAATCGAGACGACCAGTTCGAGCAGGAGCAAGAACGTTCTAGACGCGCGCTCTGCACTGCCCGGAGGCGCATGAACGGGGCGCGCTCGTCGAGCCGCGAGACCGCCTCCCTGGAGTCTTTGACGGCGCTCGCCACCGTCCTCGACCTCGTGAACGGTCTCGCGCCCGAGAAGAGCCTTCTCACCGGGCTCTTCGCCATGGATCTGGCGTGCGAGCTCGCGCTCCCCGATGTCCAGCGGAGAGCAGCGTTCTATGCTGGGCTCCTGCGCCAGCTCGGGTGCACGGCCTATGCAGGCGAGTGGTCGCGCCTTGGCAACGACATCGCACTTCGACGCGCCATCCTTCATGGCGACGACATGTCCGACGTCCATCTCGCCCGTTCGGTGACCCGGGCGAACACTTCGTTGAAGGGCGGTGTCACGGGACTTGCGCGCCTCCTTTCGTCGTCCCGGCGCCTACGACCCCAGTGGTATGCGGCGAGCTGCGATGCGGGTCGCATCCTTGCCGAGGGCCTCGGATTCGGCGTCGAGGTGACTCGAGCGCTCGACGAGATCCACGAGCGCTGGGACGGCGCAGGAGGTCCGAACGGACTCGTGGGTGACGCGGCCTCCATCGTCGGTCGCATCGGCCAGGTCGCTCACGTCGCCGTTGTCTTCTTCCTCGACGGCGACGTGAAAATGGCTCGCGACGCCCTCGAGCTTCAATCCGGCCGTGCACTCGACCCAGTGCTGACGAAGCTCGCCCTGTCGCTCACGCCCCTCCTCGCGACGCTCGCCGAGGGGCGCCTCGAGGCGGCTGAGGCCGTGCTTGGCGCTGCGCCGCCGCCTCTCACCGCGCCAAAGCTCGCAGCGGCGTTCGGTGACTTTGCGGATCTTCAGACGCCGTCGACGGTCGGTCACTCGCGAGCCGTCGCCTCGGTGTGCGACGCGGTCGCGGAAAACGTCGGCGTCACCGGCGACGATCGCGCGCGCCTCGCCCTCGCCGCGCGGCTGCACGATCTCGGGCAAGTGCTGGTCCCTACGGGGATCTGGCTCCAGAAGACCTGGACGGCCCACGAGCGCGATGCAGCGAACACTCACCCGATGATGACGGAGCGCCTCTTGAGCGCATCGCCGATGTTGAAAGACGTGGCGCGACTCGCGGGAGCTCACCACGAACGTCTCGACGGAAGCGGCTATCCGCGAAACCTGAGCGCGTCCGGCCTCTCACGGGCCGAACGATTGCTCGCCGCCGCGGACGTCTGGGTCGGGTTGCGAGAGCCACGCGCGCACCGCGCCGCCTTCGAGTTGAGCGAGGCGCGACGGCTCCTGCAGACGGAGGCCAAAGAGGGTCGGCTGGATCCGGACTGCGTATGCGCGCTCCTCGGTGCCGAATCACCCGACGGCCGGCCCAAACCGCGGGCCTCGTCCGATCTCACCTCGCGCGAGCTCGAGGTGCTCCGATTGCTCGCGCGAGGAGCGACGAACAAGGAGATCGCCCGCACACTCCGGATCTCGGACCGGACCGTCCAGCATCACACGATCCACATCTACCAGAAGCTCGGTGTGCGCTCGCGCGCGGGCGCTGTCCTGACCGCCCTCAAAACCGGTCTCGTCTGACGCGCACGTCGGTCGAGCTGAACTGACGTGACCACAACGCGGTCCAATGCGGACGGCTCGAACGTGCGTATCACCAGAGCAACGGCGGCTGGCGAAAGGTGACGGAGCGGAACGCGGGATCGCTCCGGTCGCATCACCGCAGTCTCATCGGAGGCGCTCGTGCTCGCCGCGTGCTCTCCGAGCGCACTGGCGCGTACCAGGCCGCCAACCGTCCCGACAGTCACGGAAGCAAGAAGGAGGTCGAACATGGGAACGATCACCACGAACGACGGCACGCAGATCTTCTACAAGGACTGGGGCAAGGGACGACCGGTCGTCTTCAGTCACGGCTGGCCTCTGAGCTCGGATATTTGGGACGAGCAGATGTTCCACCTCGCGTCGAACGGGTTCCGCGCGGTCGCGCATGATCGCCGGGGCCACGGCCGTTCGACCCAGCCCTGGAACGGAAACGACATGGACACGTATGCCGATGACTTGGCTGCGGTGTTGGAGTCACTCGACCTTCGCGACGCGATGCTTGTTGGACATTCCACGGGCGGCGGCGAAGTGGTGCGCTACCTTGCCCGCCACGGCACGAAGCGCGTCTCGAGGGCAGTCCTCGTCGGAGCCATTCCTCCGCTCATGCTCAAGACGCCAGCGAATCCGGGCGGCCTTCCTATCTCGGTATTCGACGACATCCGTTCGAACGTGCTCACGAACCGCTCGCAGTTCTACCAAGACCTGAGCGCGCCGTTCTACGGAACGAATCGCCCCAATTCGAAGGTTCCGCAAGGCGTTCGCGATCAGTTTTGGTTGCTCGGCATGCAGGTCGGGGTGAAGGCCGCGTACGACTGCGTCCGCGCCTTCTCCGAGTCCGACTTCACGGAGGACCTCAAGAAGATCGACGTCCCCATGCTGGTGATTCATGGCGACGACGACCAGGTCGTGCCGATCGACGATTCGGCGAAGCTGGCCGTGAAGCTCCTTCGTCGAGGCACCTTGAAGGTTTACGAGGGCGCGCCGCATGGACTTTGGGCGACGCATCTCGACCAGTTCAACCAGGACCTTTTGGCCTTCGCAAAGGGTTGACGTCTACCGTCGCACCGAGCATCGCGAATAGCGCCTGCCAGCACCTCGCCGGACCGATGCACTCCAAAACGCAATTCGGTTCCATCGCGCGGATGGTGATCAGGCGCTGTTCTTCCGACCTGGCGGCGACTCAGTGCTTGTGATGCGCATGGCCGCCTGAGTGGTGGTTGGCTCCTGGGCGCGCCGTGCCGACGCGCAGGACGAAGGGGACCGTCACCACTGCACCGCGACGCTGCATCTGGGCCCACAGCTTGTAGAGGCCCGGGCGCGGGAACACGGCGTGTGCGGATACCCTCGATGCGGTTTGGGCATCCTCGAGAGCGTGGACATGGACGAAGTCTTCGCCGTCCGCGCTCAGCACCATGAAGTGAGCCTTCGCTCCGAGGTAGAGTTCGAGGTCCGCGACCGGCAGGCCGGTCTCCGCGTCCGTGGCATCGAAGTGGAGCATGGCGCCTTCACCCGCGTGGAGTTCGCCTTCGATCTTCAACGCGAGCTCGAGGCCATCCACGCGCTGCCTGAGGGGCGACTTCGCCAAAACCTCTGCAGGGCGTTTCACGGCGCCCTCGACGTGCACGCGATGCCGATCCACGATCTGGCCGCGACCGGGCTGCTGGTAGTCGACGACGAGGAGGTACTCGCCCCCCTCCTCGAACGTGTGCTCGAGGCGGAAGCCGTCGCCATCCGCCACGGGATGCACGTGCGCGAAGTGATGGAGGTCCGTGGAGACGATCATCAGGTGCATGGGCTTCTCGTGCGAGTGCGCCAGCTCGGGGACGGCTCGGCCCGATTCATCCTGAACCGTGAGACGGAGCGTCATCGGCTGACCGGCCTGAGGCTGCGAAGGATTCGTCTGAACACTGCTGTGGTACATGGTTCCGTCCTCTTGACGTGCGTGGTGGGTCGCGGGCCGTGTGCCCGCCCTTCAATCCCGAAGACGCACCACCTGCCCGTCGATTACAGGCGAAGCCGCCGATGACGTGCGGGACGAGAAAGAACGCGCGGGCTGTAAGAGCGAGGCGGGTGCTGCGTCAGCAGGAGTGAAGGCCGAAGAAATCGGCCAAAGCCCAGCAGCAGCACACCGACAACGCCAGCCATGCCTAACCACGATCACCACCACCACCACCACACGCACGGCGCGCATCGAGCCACCCCGAAGGTGACGTCCTCGGCCTCGAATGGCCCGAGCGCAGCCGACGTCGAATACACGTGCCCGATGCACCCGGAGGTCGTGCAGAAGGGCCCGGGCAGCTGCCCGATCTGCGGAATGGCGCTGGAGCCGAAGGCGATTACGGCAGAGGTGCCCGAGGACCACGAGCTGAAGGACATGACCCGCCGCTTCGCGGTGAGTGTCGCGCTCTCGCTGCCACTCCTGGCGATCGCGATGGGGCACATGCTCGTCCCCGCGCTCGACGCCGCCTTGCCCGGTCACGTGCGCGTCTGGATCGAGTTCGTGCTCGCCACGCCCGTCGTGCTGTGGGGCGCATGGCCGTTTTTCGTGCGCTTCGCGTCGTCGCTCCGTACGCGCAACCTCAACATGTTCACGCTGATCGGTCTCGGCGTGGGCGTCGGGTATCTCTACAGCGTCGCCGCGTTGCTCATGCCCGGGGCCTTTCCGGCGCAGCTCAAAGACGCGCACGGCATGGTCGGCGTCTACTTCGAGGCATCGGCGGTCATCACTGCGCTCGTCCTCCTCGGTCAGGTTCTCGAACTACGTGCGCGCAGCCGTACCGGAGCCGCCGTGCGCGCGCTGCTGGGCTTGTCGCCGAAAACCGCGCGCGTCGTCACCGAGAACGGCGACGAAGAGGTTCCGGTCGAGTCCATCACCGAGGGCGACCGCTTGCGCATTCGCCCGGGCGAGAAGGTCCCCGTCGACGCCGTCGTCATCGAAGGCGAGAGCGCGGTCGACGAATCGATGATCACGGGCGAGCCGATCCCCGTCGACAAGAGGCCGGGAGACACCATCATCGGCGGCACGCTCAACGCCCAAGGTTCGGTCGTCGCACGGGCCACGAAGGTCGGCAAGGACACGCTCCTATCGCAGATCGTGCAGCAGGTCGCCGACGCCCAGCGTTCTCGCGCGCCCATCCAGCAGCTCGCCGATCAAGTGTCCGCGGTGTTCGTCCCGGTCGTCATCCTCATCGCGGTGGCTACGTTGATCGGGTGGTGGCTCTTCGGTGGCGACGCCCGCGCGCTCGCCGTCACGAACGCAGTCGCCGTGCTCATCATCGCGTGCCCTTGCGCGCTCGGCCTCGCGACGCCAATCTCGATCATGGTCGCCATGGGCCGCGGCGCCTCTGCCGGCATCCTCTTCAAGGACGCGGAAGCGATCGAGACCCTCCGCAAGATCGACACGCTCGTCGTCGACAAGACCGGCACGCTCACGCTCGGCAAGCCGCGTCTGGTTGGCGTGTGGGCGGCTCAGGGCATCGACGAGAACCACGCCCTACGGCTCGCGGCGTCCCTCGAGCAAGCCAGCGAACATCCGATTGGCGCGGCCATCGCCCTCGGCGCGAAGGAGCGCGGGCTGACGCTCGCCAAGCCCGAGCGATTCGAGTCGATGTCAGGCAAGGGGATCCGCGGACGCGTCGACGGTCGAGACATCGTCATCGGCATCCCGCAGCTCTTCGGCGAGCTCGGCATCGCCGGCGTGCCGAACGCCGCGGCTCTCGACGAGCGGCGCGGTCAGGGTCAGACGGCCATGCTGGTCGGCGTCGACGGAACCTTCGCCGCCATCGTCGCCGTGGCAGATCCCATCAAAGAGAGCACTCCGGCGGCCCTCACCGCGCTCCGTGACGAGGGCGTGCGCGTGGTCATGCTCACGGGCGACAGCAAGACCACCGCAAAGGCCGTTGCTGCGAAGCTCGGCATCGACGAGGTCGTCGCCGAGGTGCTTCCCGGAGAGAAGGCGAAGGTCGTCGCACGGCTCAAGAGCGAGGGTCGCTTCGTCGCGATGGCCGGAGACGGCATCAACGATGCCCCCGCCCTCGCGACCGCGCACGTCGGTATCGCGATGGGGACCGGAACGGACGTCGCGATGCACTCCGCACACGTGACGCTCGTGAAGGGTGACCTGCGCGGCATTGCCCGTGCCCGCACGCTCTCGCGCGCCACGATGAAGAACATCAAGCAGAACCTCTTCTTCGCGTTCGTCTACAACGCGTTGGGACTGCCCATCGCGGCAGGCGCGCTCTACCCGCTCGCAGGAGTGCTCCTCAGCCCCATGCTCGCAGCGTTGGCGATGAGTTTGAGCTCGGTGTCCGTCATCGGCAATGCCTTGCGACTGCGAGGGGTCCAGCTACGATGACGTGAGACGAACGAAGTGGGCTACGGCCGTCGGGGGCTCCATGGATTCACGCTTAACGAGAGAGATCTTGCGAATCGGTGGTGCGGCGGTATTCGTGGCCGCGTTCGCGGCCTGCGGCCAATCGAACGACGGCGCCGGCCAGGTCGACGACGCGTTGCGGACTTGCCCTGGCTCGACGCCTCGGGCAGACGCTCGCGAAGCTAGCCAATGCCCCTACCTCTGGGGAGAGCAGTGCTTCGCCTCCGCGCAAGCGGCCTGTGAGTGTGCGGGGTGTCCCGCGACGTGCATCACATTCGAATCTGTCCCAACCCAGATTCAGTGCGCAGGCGAAGCTTCGACCGGCGGTGATGGCGGATCGGCCAGCGACCCAGGAAAACCCGCCCCGTAACAGGCTGATCACGCGCGCGCGAAGTCTTCCTCGAGTCGTCGCATCAGCTCGGCATACGCCAGTTTCGCGCTTTCGCTGGGGCGCGAGGGATTTCCAGGATCGGCCTCGAAGTCGGTCGGGCTCAGGCCCTGGGCTTGCAGATCGGCGACGAGTTGACGGACACGCTGCACCGCAGCGAGGCGAGGTTCGAGGGGACCTCCTTCCCGCTCGTGTCGATCGTAGAGACGGCAGGCGAAGCTGCGGCAGGCGGTGGGCCGCTCGCGGTAGATGGAGCACACATGCTCCGGTCCCGAACGGGTGTCACGCACCGAAAGCGCCGTGCAGGGTTGCTCGAAGCCTCTCTCGCTGTCGAGCACGAGGAGTCGGTTTCGGCGAGCGGACGCGGCCTCTCCCGGAGCAAGCGGGACGCGCCCGAAGAGAGAGCCGTCACAACAGAGCCCGCAGGCCTGACAAAGGGTCGCTAGTTCGGCGTCCACGTCGCTCAAGCTACGCTGCCTTTCCAAGCTAGACGAGCATCGTTCCAACTTCTTCACGTGAGGGTCGTCCGGAACGAGTATGTCTTCGTCACGAAGAGGGAGGACCCGACGATGGACGAGGTCGTTCGACGGCTCGAAACGTGGCTGCGTGAGAATCATCCCGAGGCGCTCGCCGGACTCCAAGCGGGACTCTCCGACGCGGAGATCTCGAAGCACGAGAAGAAGCTCGGCGTGACACTCCCCGACGGAATGAGAGCGCTCTATCGCTGGCGAAACGGCAATTCGGAGGACTCTTTCGAAGCCATTCAGCACAACCGAAATCTCATGCCGCTCGAGGAAGCGGTCGAGAGGCACGAAGAGCTCGCCGAGCTCGCCGAGGCTGGCGAATTCGATTCCGAGGATTGGTGGCACGCGGCGTGGGTGCCCTTTCTCCACAATGGCGGCGGTAGCTTGCTCGTCTGGGATCCGAAAGGGAGTTTTCCGCACGCAGGCGGCAAGCCTGGTCAGGTGCTCGAGTTCTGGAACAAGGATAGCGATCGCGACATCGTTGCTCCGAGCTTCGACGCTTGGCTGACGTCGTTCGTCGAGTCTCTCGAGGCAGGACTCTGGAAGTTCGACAAGGAGGACGGCAACGTCGAAGAACGCGAAGGCCTGGAAGCGTTCTTGGCCGAACGACTGCCGGGATATCCCATCGAGCCTATCGATCGCGATGACTGACTGAGTCTGGCCCGCGGCGGGCATCCCAGCGACGTCGCTGCTGCTGGAAGCCGTAGAGATGCATTTCGACATACGCAGCGGTTTACGTAAACATCAGCACCTTTGATTGGATATTCGTCACGTGCATCAATGGGCTGATGAAACGCAAGATCACGCATGCTGCTGCACTCGCATTGCTTGTCGCTATCGTCGGTGTGGGCACGCTGCCTGCCGAGCGCGCGGACGCTCAAGGCGCGACCGGGTCCGTCTACATCCTGAACTTCCGAGCTTATAACGGTCAATTCGTCGTCGCCGAATGGGGCGGCGGTCGAGAGGTCAAAGCGGACCGCAACGCTGCCGGTGATTGGGAGCGGTTCGTCGTGATCGACCTGAACGGCGGCGACCTCGTCTCCGGCGACAAGGTTCACGTGCGCGCGCAAAATAAGAAGTACGTCGTCGCCGAGAACGGGATGGTGAAGGCCAATCGCGACGCTGCCGGCACGTGGGAGACCTTCACGATCACCAAAGTGGGTGGGAGCGGCCCCCTTCATTCGAACGACAAGATCAATCTGCGCGCGTGGGACGGCCGATACGTCGTCGCCGAGCGCGGAGGCGGCGCGGAGGTCAAGGCGGACCGCACCAAGGCCGCCGAGTGGGAGACCTTTACGGTCACGGTTCGGAACCGCCTCACGACCGATCCGAGCCCGCTCGGTACCACGTGGTCACCGTCTGCGCCGCCGCCGCCCCCTGCCCCGCCGCTGCCGCCCGACGGCTACACGCTCGTCGGTCAGCCTGGATGTGACATCTACGGAGATCCCTCGAGCTCCGCGAGCAGTCTCGGATTCGACTCGGCCGGCTACTACTGCTGCAAGATGGCCCAAGGCTCGAGCAGCGCCCGGTGCGGGAACGACCACCACGAGTACCCGGCCAATTGCATGCAATATGCACCATACGGACAGCTCCTTCAGCCCTACGGTTGCGTACGGAGAAATTGAAGGCGTCGTGTTTACGTAAATCCTTGCGCGCTGGCCACACCACGCGAGCCTTCCTAGGCTCGTGCCATGATCCTTCGTCGTTGGACTTCGGTCGTGGCCATTGTTTGCGTCGTCGTCCCCGCATGCACGCCCAGTTCACCGGCTTCGTCGAGCTCGTCTGGGCCATCGGGTTCGTCAGGATCGGACGCGGGCTCGTCGGGCTCGAGCGGCATCGCTGGTGACGGCTCGCAACTCGCCGACGGCACGCTCCTCTACCTCCGCCACGAGGGAAAGGATCACGACCTCGTCGTCGCGCGCGATCTCACGAGCGGCGACGAGCGCGTCGTCACCGATCTGACTGGCGACGGCAGTCCGGGCTGGGAAATCCAGGGGTATTCGCTCTCGCCGGATCGCCGCCGGATTGCCATCGCCTCACTCTACGGCCCGACGGCGGAGGACACCGCGACGGGCCTCGCGACGCGAGCGATCTGGACGCTCGCCGTCGACGGCACGGACTTTCGCCGCCTCACACCGACTTTCCCCAAAGACGCTCAAGGCCGAAGAGGGTTCACCTACGACGTCGCAAACCCGATGTGGAACGCAGACGGCTCTCGGCTGCTCTACGACTTCGGCAGTTACTGGCAAGACAGCACGGGCCTGGCGGGAGGTTCGGTCCCCTGGATCGTTCCGACCGACGGAGGCGCGCCGCCGTCGAGCTTTCCCACCTCGTTCGGCTGTTCGGTTCTCCATCCGGCTCGCAACCCAGCGACCGGCGAGTTTCTCCTCATCCACAGCGTGTGCGTCCCCGGACAAGGCGACGGCGACGGTCTCTACCTTTACCCCGCGGACGGCAGCACGAAGCCGAAGAAGCTCGTCGCGTCTGGTCGCAGCGCCGGAAACGTGGACGTCTTTCTCGAAAAGGCGAGCTGGATCTCGGACGGGAGCGGCTTTCTCTTCATCGGAGGGACTTCGGACGTCGACTGGAAGCCGAGCCTCCTCGCGTACGACATGAAGGCCGGCACGGTGTCGTCGCTCGTCGTGCCGCCCGAGGGCTCGACGATCTACAGCGCGGCGATCTCGCCCGACACGTCGAAGATCGTCTACTGCATCCGCAACGACGTCGACTCGACGCTGAATCTCCACCTCGTCGACGTCAGCGCAGCGTCGGCGACCGACACCGCGATCACGACGGATGGCAAGAGCTGCTATCCGTCCTTCTGACGCTCCTTGACCAGCGCGTCGAACCGCGCGAGCGCCTCGCGCCGCGTGGTGGCTCCGAGCTTCCGGATCGCCCGATGGAGCAGCACGCGCACCGTCGACGTCGCGAGCCCGAGCTCGTACGCGATGACTTTGTCCGTGTGGCCCAGGTGTGCTTGGGTCATCACCTGGTGCTCGCGCTCGCTGAGATCCGTACGCGGCGGCCGCGTGGGCGGGGAGTTCTCCACGGCAAGAACGAAACGCCGCCCGTCGGTATCGAAGTCGTCGATCAGCGACCAGCGCGAGCCGACGAGCGGCCGCCAGCGCCTCGTCGCGAGCTCGACGTCGGCACGCATCTTCTTGGTGCGCGCCTGGTCGAACGCCAGCGTCGCGCGTCGGAGCTCTTCCCGCGACTCGACGACACCGTCATTCCCGTCGAGCAGCGCGCCGGTCGGCGACAAAACCGCAGACGCCTTGGGCTTCGAACGCTGCGCGCTCCTCCGCAAGCGGAGCCCAGACGCGAGGTGCGCGGAGAATCTCGTGAAGAGCGTGATACGCGCCGCCGAGACCTTCGTCGTCGATGGCAACGGCGCTCCCAGCCAGAGCCCTTGGCCGCTCGCATCGAGCGCATTCACAGCGAAGGTATCGCGTGATCTTCCGATGTGAGCGAAGAATGGCAAATAGGGACGCATCTTCGCGACAGCGCTCGCCTGGCCGCACATCATGTGCCTCCAGGTCTCGAACCCCGTAGGATACGGCGGGCCGGCGTATCCCGCGGCTTCCACCGCCGCGTAGTAGGGAGGGAGCCAACTCGGATCGAAGCGCTTCGATGTGGCGAAGTGATCGATGACCGGGCGCTCGCCGTCTTTCGCGTCGTACGTGTACGCGATGACCCCGAGCCCGCGGTCGAGCAGTGGTACGGCCGCTTCGACGAGGTGACGAACGTACTCGGGGCCGTCGAGATCGAGCCGGTAGCTCGCTGCGAGACAATCGAGGAGCGCGCCTTCCTTCGTCATGCCCACCTCGTCGTAGAGAAGCACAAAGTGCCTAGCTCGTCTCGGCGCTTCTCGCTCCGCTACGTGACGCGACGATGGCGTTCTCAGAAGCCCGCGTAGATGAAGGGCTGCGCGGCGCCGCTGACCAGGGCGAGGCACGTCACGGCGACCGCCATGGCGGGCCATAGGATCCACGGACGTTCGAGGGCCGAGCGTCGCATCGCGTGATCGAGGAGATGGCCGAAGACGACCGCCGCAACGCACGCGGCGATCACCGAGAGCGAACCGCGCACAGCCCCCGAAGGCGCCCGAAACGCGTGCAGCGCCACGAAGTAGCGACCGGCGGCGGAGACATCCCGCGCACGGAACAAGACGTAGCCCATGAATACCAGGTAGAGCGTGAGCGCCGTCTGAGCGACGCGGCGGATCCCACGCACCTCGTCGTCGCCGCCTACGCGTCGAGAGAGCCAGTCGGTGCCGGCGAGGAGCACGCCGTGATAAAGACCGTAGAGCGCGAAGAGCGGGCTCAGACCGTGCCAGAGGCCGGCGACGATCCACGTCGCGACGAGGTTCGTGTAGCGACGCCGACGAAGGCGGACGCCGAGCGGTATGTACACGTAGTCACGCAGCCAGCTCGACAGCGAGATGTGCCAGCGGCGCCAGAAGTCGGCCGGAGACGTGGCGAGGTATGGCAAATCGAAGTTCGGCGGCAGATCGAGCCCGAGGAGCAGCGCGAGCGCCGTGGCCATGTCCGTGTATCCCGAGAAGTCGCCGTAGAGCTGGGCGGCATACGCGAAGAGCCCGGTCCAAGCCTCGAGCGACGAGATGGGATGGACTGCGTCGAACGCTGCGTCGGCGACGGGGGCGAGCTTGTCGGCGATGCCCTTCTTGACGAGCCCCACCATGAAGAGGAGCAGCGCCCTCCGCGCGGTGGGCCACGCCACGGCGTCGACCTTTTCGACGAGCGGCACGAGGAACGAGGAGCGGACGATCGGCCCGGCGAGCAGATGCGGGAAGAGCGTGAACGAGGCGAGGAACGAGACGAGGTTCTGCGGCGGCTCGTACACACGGCGGTGCACGTCGATCAGACAGCCGATGGCCTGGAGCGTGTAGAACGAGACGCCGAGAGGAACCGCGACCTGAAGGAGCGACGAGGAGCCGACCCCCAGCGCCGAGAGCGCGTGGGCCGCCGGGGCCGCGCCCTTGAAGAAGACGAAGACGAGCAGGTCGACACCGACGCCGACCCAGAGCAGGACGTCCCGGCGGAAGGCGATCGTCTCGCGATGGATGTACGAGGCGATGACGAAGGTGAAGACGCCGAGGCCGACGAGCAGCGGGACGTAGCGAGGATTGAGCGTTGCGTAGAAGGCAACACTGCCGGCCACGAGCATCCAGCGCTTCCACGGCGACGGCGCCGCCGAGTAGACGAGGAAGAAGATCGCGAAGAGGGCGATGAACGCGCCGCTATCGAGACGCATGGTGGTCCTTCTGCACCATGGGGCGCAGGCGCGACGCGAGGAGCGCAGAGAAGCGCTCGGCGGCGAGCGGATTCAAGTGCGTACGATCCCCGAAGTCGGCGGAGGTCACCGAGCCGTCGTTGAAGTCGAGGATCCTTGCGCCTCCCTCGCGGGCAATCCGAGCGGCAATGGCCCGCCACTGCGCGCTCTGCGCGGGCGGCACGCTCGCCAGAACGGCAGGATTCATGATGTCGCGGAGGACGAAGACGTCGTCGCTCACCGCCGCGATCTCGCGCACCGCCGCGATCATCGTGCGGACTTCGTTCTCGTCGACGTTGTCGGGCGCCTTCGCGAAAGGATCGGGAGGAACAGCCGGGGGCGGCGGCGACGAGACGTCGCTCGGCTGCAGCGCGATCATCCGCTCGAGCGATGCGCGAGTGCCCGGCAGCCCGAAATCGAGTCCGCCGCGCGTCGCGGGATTCCAGGGTGGAACGCCGCGTGGAAACCGAGCGCGGAGCTCGTCGCAGAAGGACGCGAGTGCGGCTGTCGCCTCCTTGCCCTCCGGCGGCTGCTTGAGGCCCGAGTTGCATGCGGGCAGCCGCGCCTCGATCGCCTCCTCGATCCAGAGACCGACGCGCGAAGGGCGAACGTTGCCGAAGAAGAGCAGCCCGAGACCGTCACCGAGCGCACCGAGCGGATCGACGTGTGCGCGATCGACGAGCACCTCGGGGCTGGCGAAGGTGAAGGCCTGATCCGGCATGGCCTTGCGTGCGGCGCGGATCGCGTCGCGATTGATGTCAGGCTCCGCGATGCCGACGACGGCGAGCCCGACCCGTTTGTGCTTGGCCTCGAAGGTCCTTCGGATGTCCTTGGCCATCGCAAGGGCCGTCTCGGGCTGGAAGAGCAGCTGCCCAAGGTTGAACGACACGTAGCGCTTGCCACGCCCGGCAAGCGCCGCGTCGAAGACCGAGGGAACGAATGCTCGCGCCACGCCCGAGCTGCCGAGCACGAGCGCGACGGGCTCGGGGCGATCGGCGATCGAAGGCAAGGCCTCCCGAATCGCCCGCGGACGCGCAACACCGTAGTCGGACGTGTGACCCGGATAAGGCTCGAACGGAGCAAAGCAGGAGGTGGCGATCCGCAGGGGCACGGCCCCGGCAGCGACGACGGCCGCCGCGGCGGCGACGGTTCGAAGGGCGGTCGAGAAGCGCGCCACCACGGTCAAGCTGCGTCGATCCCCTTCTCGTGGAGGAGACGCCGGATCTCCCCCACCGACCGCGCCTTCGCCAGATCGGCCGCCGAAAAGCGAACGTCGTACTCGTCTTCGACCGTGTTCATCAGGTCGAGATGACGGAGGCTATCCCATCGACGGAGCGTCTCTGGACTGGATGCGTCCGAGACGGACGCGATGGGGACGTTCAATGCCCGACCAATCACCTCGAAGAGCGAACGCTTAGCCAAAGACCACCTCACGGAGAACGCCGGGCCAGCGCTCGCGCGCGAAGCCATGCTGGCTGAATAGGGCAAGGACCAGCCGCTCGAGGCCGAAGCCGACGCACGCGGTCGTCGCGATCTCGCCCTCGTTGGTGCGAATACCGAAGGCATCTCCGAAGAGAGTGCCGGCGAAGTTGATCGAGCCGGCGGCGATCGCCTCGGGGCCGGCCTCGACCATCATCTCGTACTTGGCGGCGCGGCTTCGCTGCCAGAGCGCCTTTGCACCGCGCACGGTGGCGAAGAACGGATCGGACGCAGCGACGAGACGGCCGCCGAGGTCCCACGCGTCCATGAGCGAGGTCACCGCCTCGATCATCCGCGTACGCTGCCCCTCGACGTCCTCCGCGGAGCCTACGAAGACAATCTCACGCATCGAGAAATCCCAGAGCCGTTTGAGGCCGGCCATGTTGCGCGACTCGTACCGGAACGCCTTGCCGGAGGTGGTAATGGTGATCCCTCCCGGTGGGAGCGACGCTCCCTCGAGCTCGCGGTAGACGGGCAGGCACACCGCCGGCCGCAGCACGGCATCGGAGTGCGTGAGCGCAGAAGGCTCGGGCACCGCGAGCGTGTCGCTCTCCGCGTTCGCCGCACGGAAGGACTCGATGGCGTCGAAGTCCTCGACGAAATGCGAAGCGAAGCAGACCGAGTGCGGAAACGAACGGAAGTAGCCGCAGCGGACGAGGACCTCCGTGTCGAGCAACGCGGGATGGTCCTCGTCTTCCGCGGAGAAGCGGGTCTTCGCGACGTCGCGGACGGCCTCGTCGAGGAAGCGCCGCAGCGCATAAGCGCCCCCCGCGAGACTCACCTGCCCTCGGCCGAGGACGCGTACCCATTTGCGCTTCTCGAGCTCGGCGAACGCGTCCGACTCGATGGGCAGAGAATCTCTCCGTGTGCGCCGTGCGATCTCTTCCGGCTCGCCGAGGCTCCGGAAGCTGCGGAGCATCGCGCCGACGAGCTTGCCCACCTTGTCGGTCACCTCGGCGCGCGCGCCTTGTTCGCACTCCACCTCGGCGCCGCGACCGTCGGCCGTGACCCGGAAGCTGCGCAACTTCGCGCTCGCGTAGGTGACGCTCTTCTCGAGTTCGGCGACGAGCTCGGGATGGATCGCTTCTTCGAACGAGATCCGAAAGTTCATGCCCGAGCCGGCGCCAGGCGCGCCCCCTCGGCCTCCGTTTGCCCCGCACGCGAACAAACGTCAAGCCCCTGCCGAGCTTGCGCTTCGACCGATGAAACCCTCACGGGATTCCGAAACCCGCGAATGGCCCCATTTCTTCCCGCCGCGCTGGACGATCCAGGAGGGCCACGAGCGTCGCGCCCCGTGGCAAAGGGTCTTCCCGTTTGACTTCGCCGTTTCGATCGTCGCACATGGTCGGGCGAATGGTGTGGTCACTCGAGGAGACGTCTCGGTGGGGGGTACTGCCGGTCGCGATCCTGCTCGCGTCGGTCCTCGGCGTCCGCCTCGGCGCGATCGCCCTCCCGCGCTCCTTGCCGCGTGAGCGTGCGCTCTTCGGGGCGGTGAGCACGATTGCCGTGCTCGTCACCATCGTGCGCGTCCTCGGCAGGGTCGAGGCTCTCTCGCGCGGGCCGATGATCGGCGGCCTCGCCGCATGCGCTATCGCCTCCATGATCGTACGGCGCCAGCGACGCGTCGGGTTGTCGTGGCAACAGGCCATCACGACCGAGGTCCTGCCTGTTGCCGCCGTGAGCATCGCAGCCGTCGCCGCGACGGCACTTGCCGCCTATTTCCTGCCGGTCTGGCAGTGGGACGGGCTCGGCTACCACCTCCCGTACGTCAATTTCGCCCTCCAGGACCGCGGCTTCGCCGGGGTGCCCGAGGACATGGCGTACCTCGGCACCTACCCGCACGCGATCGAGGACTACTTCCTCGCCTGGCGCGCCATGCTTCCGGACGACCGCCTGGTCGACGCCGCGCAGATCCCGCTCGGCCTCATCGGCGCGCTGGCGATCGCCGTCATCGCCCGCCAGGCAGGCGCACGTCGCGATCATGCGACGGCCGCGGGGCTCCTCTGGCTGACGCTGCCCGCCGTCTTCTTGCAGCTGCCGACCAACTACATCGACGTCGGCGCGACCGCGATGCTCCTTGCGGCGGCCGCCTTCACGCTCGCCGAGCCGACCAACGACCATCTCGTCGCCGCGGGCATCGCGCTCGGCCTGTTCCTCGGCTCGAAGCCGAACGCCCCGATGGGTGTGACTGTACTCTTCGCGGTGCTCGCGGTGCGCGGATGGAAGGCAGGGCGCCGCGGGGCCATCGTCGCGTCCGGCGCCGTCACGCTCTTGCTCGGCGCCGAGTCGTACGTGCTCAACCTCGTGAGACACGGCAACCCGATCTGGCCGGTGCAAATGAAGCTCGGCCCGATCGTCCTACCCGGCGACGTGCCGATGGCAGCCGTCCTCTCGTCGGGCTGCGCGTCGCCGCGCGTCGAGGGGAGTCTCCCGATTCGCATCTTCCGATCGTGGACGGCGCTCGATGCTCCGCCCATCTTCGACATGCGCTACGGCGGCCTCGGCATCCTCTTTCTCGTCGCCTTGCCCATCGCGATCGCGCTCGTGGTCAGGCGCAGATCGATCGCGCTCGCCGTCGTCATGCTGGCGACCCTCGCCTCGCCGGATCCGGCGATCCCGCGATACATCCTCGCCTTCCCCGGGATCGTGTTCGCGCTCGCGGCCTCGCAGCTCTCCACGCTCGCTTCACCGTGGGCACGGCGCGGCGTGCTCGGCTTCACCGCGATGGCTGCCGCCATCGGCCTCTGGCGCGCATACCCCGCGCTCGTGGGAGAGGGGCCGCCGCTCGCCGACTACCGGCACATGAACGAAAAAGAGCGCATCGACGCGGTCGGCGCCGATGGACCGCCAGGCCGCTTCCACGACGCGCTCGCGAAGATGAAGCCGGGCGAGACGACGGCGTTCGACTCCTCGCTCGAGCTCTCGTACCTGGCTTGGCCGCCGGATCTCTCGACGCGCGCGCTGCACGTTCCCGACGGCGCCTCCGAGGCCGACGCCACGCGCATTCTCGCCGATCCGAAGGTGTCCATGCTCATCGTGGGCGAGGGCTCGCCCATCGCGAAGGCCGCGCTCGGACAGGGAGATGAAGGCCGCTTCACCCAGCTCTTCCGCTGCCGCTCACGTGTGCCGCCCGCATGCCTCGCCGAAGCAGCCACCGGCGCCAAGGAGCCGAGCGGCGAGAAGCTGCTCGACATCCTCAACCAGCGCTGGCCGTCGTGCGTGGTCCTGCATCGTAAGTGACGGGTCTTACGTTGGAGCTCATCCAGCTCCTGTCACGGGCCGTGGCTCACACCTGATCGGGACAAAATCGCTCGCGGCGCACGTTCTCGGACGCGCATCCGCAGCTGGCCCCTGAAGAGACATCGGCTATCCTGGCGCGCATGCAGAGGATCGTTCGCCGCGCGCTCATTGCGTGCGTTGGCCTCTTGCCACTGCTCGGCGGTCTCTTGAGCATCGGTTGGATGCTCGGCGCGAGCGGTCGGCTCGCGGGCGGACTACCGGCACTCTGGACGGCCATCCTCGGCATGATGAGCCACCCGATCGGGATCGTCGTCGTCATCCAGTCGGTCTACACCGCGCTGCTCAGCGGACTCTGGGTTCGCTACCGCCCGTTCGAGGCGCCTGCCGATGCGCAGTGGCCGAAGGTGAGCGTCGTCATCCCCGCGTTCAACGAGGGGCCGATGGTCGAGCGCAGCATCCGCTCCGTCGCGAGCTGCGATTACCCCCCGGAGCTGCTCGAGATCATCGTCGTCGACGACGGCTCGCGGGACGACACGTTCTTCCACATGCAGCGCCTGCGACGCGAGCACCCGGATCTCGTGAAGCTCGTGCGCTTCAAGGGTAACCGCGGAAAACGCGAGGCGCTCGTCGCTGGTTTCCGGGCGGCCACGGGCTCGATCCTGGTCACCATCGACTCCGACAGCGAGATCGATCGTCAGACGGTCCGCGAGATGGTCGCGCCGTTCCTCGCCGACAGCGAGATCGGTGCGGTCGCCGGCCAGGTCGTCGTCCTCAACCGCGACACCACCATCAGCCGCATGCTCGAGGTGCAATACGCGCTCGCGTTCGACTTCGGGCGCGCCGCTCAGTCGACGTACCGCTGCGTCGCGTGCTGCCCGGGCGCCCTCTCGTCCTTCCGCCGAGAGGCGATTCTCCCCTTCCTCGACGAGTGGGCCGGCCAGACGTTCCTCGGCCGCCCCGTGAATCACGGCGAGGATCAGGCGCTGACGAACATCGTGCTCCGCCAGGGCTACGACACGGTCTACCAGCGGACCGCGATCGTTCGAACGCTCGCGCCGGTGACGTACAAGCAGATGTCACGCATGTTCGTTCGCTGGGACCGAAGCTACATCGTCGAGGGCTTCAGCTTCGCGAAGTTCATGTTCACGCGGTACCGGCGCAAGAATCGCGTCCTGCCGGCCGTGACGTTCTTGGTCTCGAACCTGCGCCTGTTCTTGTTCTTCTACGGCCTCGTGCTGCTGCCGACGACCTTCCAGACGAACCTCACCGTCGTCGTCCACTCGGCCATCGCGCTGCTCCTTGGAGCCACGTTCACCGCGCTCTACTACCTGCGCATCGAGCGGAGCTTCCGGTTCCTCTACGGCGCGCTCTACTCGGTTTACTGCGTGCTCTTGCTCCAGTGGATCCTTCCCTGGGCGCTCATCACCGTGCGGGACGAACGCTGGGGAACGCGCTGACGTTCGAAACGCCGCGCACCATCAACTCGCCATTGGCGGCGAACACGTTCGAGTAGCCGATGCGGTCGCCGTGGAGGCGAGGCTGCACGTCGACCGCGACGCCGACCAGCTCCCCGCGGAGCCGGAGCGCGAGCTCGGCGACCGAACCGTCGTCCGGGCGTGGCTCGATGACCATCTCGAACGGCTCGGCCGTCTTCGATGCCCAGAGATCGTGCGGCAACGGCCACACACGCAAAAGCTCGGGGATACGTCCTTTGAACGTGCGAACGACGGACGCCTCGCGCCGATCGGCGTCGATGATGAGCTCGTAGCTCCCCGAGGCG
Source organism: Labilithrix luteola (assembly GCF_001263205.1). Taxonomy (GTDB): domain Bacteria; phylum Myxococcota_A; class Polyangia; order Polyangiales; family Polyangiaceae; genus Labilithrix; species Labilithrix luteola. The sequence goes on along the minus strand of NZ_CP012333.1, from coordinate 5,537,334 downwards.
TCCTCGAGCAGATCGATCCGCACGATGCTCCCCTGCTCGTCGACCGGCGGCCGCGAGAGGCTCGCCGCAACGACGAGCGGAACCGCGAGCGGCAGGCTCCGATCGTCGTCGTCGCGCTCGACCTTGACCCGCTGCGTGGTGAGGCTCGCACGCCCCGTGCGGTCGATCCGCCACCAGCTCCGCTCGCCATGCTCGAAGCGCTCGGGAAAGAACACCTCGTCGCTGCGCGCGAAGGCGAAGAGGTAGCTATCGAGCGTTCCGCGCGTCTGCGAGGCATGCGCCGCGATCGCGCGGAGCTTCGGGTTCACCTCGGGATCGCGCACCCGACAGCTCGAAGGCACCGGTAGCCGCTCGCCCGGAACGTACCCCGTGAGACGCCCCGAGAGCGGCGGCGTGGGTTGGTCGGGCGTGATGTTCGCGATGGGGCAAGGCTCGCGCGGAGCCGTTCCGGTCGGCCAGCAGTCTCCGTTATGGACCATCGCCCGATGGACGCGCGGAGCCTCCGGTAGGCGGTCGAGCGCACTGCGAAACAACGCATAGGTCGCCGCGTGATCGGGGTGCGTGTCCTCTGGATGGGTGATGGCAACGTCGGTAGGACGGAGCTCCGCGAGCAGGGCCGCCAGATCGGCGACCGCGTTCTCGTGCGTGTACTGCGCGGAGGCGCCGGTACGACTGCGGTGGTACTCGCGCCCGCCATGGCCGCGCGTGCCGTACGTCGTGTTGCCTTGCTCGCAGACGCCGTCGATCATCCTCCGGCGCGGAGGCAGCGGCGTCCGCCCGAGCTGAGAGAGGCCGCCGTCCGGATAGCCGAGGAAGTAGACGCGGTCTTCTTTGATGCCGAGCTCGGCAAGGCCGGCGACGCTCTCGCCCTCACGCGCGAGCCCGTCGTGGAGGCAGTCGAGGTCCCCGTTCGTCATCACGATCACGGCCGGATCACCGCCGGATTGCGCCATGTGCAGGAGAACGCCGCTCGCGATGAGCGTCTCGTCGTCCGGATGGGGCGCGATCACGACCCAGCGTTTTGGTGGGCCGTCGACGTCCCCCGTCGCCGGACGACTCGAGGTACCACATGCGAGCGCGCTCATGCCGGCGAGCGCCGTGAGCGCAGTCCCGGCGATTCTACGGAGCATGCCTTTTGGTATCACGGGCGCGTTCAGTCTGCGCGGGGCTCGATGGCCGCGGCCGCCGCCACCCACGTGCTCGCACGACCTCGCAGAACCGTGCGGATGGCGCCTTCGGGCAGCGAATATCCGTCGGGCGCCGTCAGATCGCCGTGCGGAACGACCAGACCGCTCTCCTCGAGGAGCTGCACGATGACGTGGGCAGCCTCTTCCGAACGACGCTCGAGCTCGTCCGGTGCGAGCGTCGCCGAGATGCCGGTCCGGTCGAAGTCCTCGGCGACAGTCTTCTTGGCGAGCGCGCAGAGCTCGGTGACCGAGACGATGTCCTCGCGTGCGAGCTTCCGCAGGAGCCCCCCGGTGACGGTCGAGCGCGCCGCGATCTCCGTCTCGATCCAGACGCGGAGCGGTGAGCCTTCGCGATTCTCGCGCAGGATCGCCTCGGCCGTACCCTCGACGCCGACCTCGACCGCTCCGAGGCTGCCCTGGCGCGCGCGCTCGGCATCGTAGAGCTCGAGGATGGATGCACCGAGCCGGCGGAGAAGAAGCGGCACGCCCTGCGACTCGGCGACGATCTTCGCGAGAGCCTCATCGGAGAAGCGGATGCCCTGACGGCCGCCGAGGCTGCGCATCATGGTGGTCGCGGCGTCGTCCGATAGGCAGGGGACGCACACGCGCTGGAACGAGCCCATGATCGACTGATGCGCGAGCGTGCGCAGCGGCGCCCAGAGGAGCGGATGGAGCGCGCTCGTGAGGAAGACGCCGATCGGCGTGCCGCCGTCAGGCATCGCCGCATCGCCGACCGCGCTCTTCAAACGGCCGAGGACGATGGCGAGGACGTCGAGCGCATGAGCCAGCTTGTCGGGGCCGACGGCGAGGGCCTGCTCGATCTCGTCGAGCACGACGAGCACGGTGGTCGGGCGGCCGGCGGCGTCACGGCAGGCACGCGAGAAGTCGCGGAACCAGCGCGTGAGGACGGCCGCGTCGATCGACGTCTCGGGCGGCGCGGGGATCGCGTGCGACGGCCAGCGCTCGCGCGCGGACTCCGTGAGGCGGAGGCAGACGAAGCGAAGGATCGCCTCGGCGGCCACGCTCGGATCCTTCTCGTGGACGATCTCGTAGTCGAAGCCGGAAATGTCGACGTAGGCCGACGGCCCCGGCACGCGACGCGCGACCTCGAGGGCGAGCGACGACTTGCCGAAGCGCCGGAGCCCCGTCACCACCATCCAGTGGCCGGCCTGCGCCGCCGCGAGGAGACCCGAGACGAGTCGCTCGCGGTTGAAGAACTGCGTCGACGTCGCGATCCTGCCGCGCAGCTCGAAGGGGTTGCCTCGGAGCGACGATTCCTCGACGAGATCGAGCACGTCGTGCGCGCTCTTCGACCAGCGCGAGCGCGAGACGCTGATGGGGAGGATCTGCACGGCGCGCGTGCCGCCCTTGGCCGCCCACTCGAGCATGGCTCGCACGGCGGAGAGGTCGGGGGTTGCGGTGTCGTCGTGCTCGAGCAGGACCACCGAGGCGTTCAGCCGACGCGCGACGAACGCCGCGTGGTTGATGTCGCGCTCGAGAACGCGCGGCCCCGGCGGGACACGGACCACGGCGGCCGTCTGACCCCAGCGCTCCCAGGCGGGCTCGGAGGGCAACGTCACCTCGAGAAGATCGTGCCGTGAGGGGAACATGACCCGCCACCGATCGCGCCGCGACGACAGACCAATGCCGTCGAAGAACGCCGCCGTGTCGCGAGCCCACTCGGCGTAGCGCCGGCGCGCGCGCAGAAGTCGGCGGAGCCACGTCGCGCCGACGACGAGCAACGCAAGCCCACCGAATCCGAGCGCGAGCGCGCGCGTACGCTGCGTCCACGACGACTCGAGGCGGTCGACGAGCAAGCAGTCGTAAGCGGCTCCGGGGGAGAGCTTCGAGCACACACGGCACCGCTCGTCGGCGATGCCGAGGGTACCGCACGCGGTTGCCCCTTGTGCCACGTGCGCGATCCACGGCCCGTTCCCTTGCGATGCCTCGAAGCGGAGCAGCTCGACGGGCTTCGACGTCGTCGGGTCGAGTCGGAACGGAGGCTTCTCGACGGCCTCACCGAAGCGGCGAGCGAGCGAACCGAGGAACGCGACGTCGTCGGGGAACGTGGCCCCGCCTCCGCGCTCCTCGCAATGCTCACGGAGCCGCCACATCGGCGTCGGGGGCATCGGCCGGGCGACGACCATCTCGTCGAGCGACGGCGGACGCGAGAACGACCCGTCGATCGACGCGGCCTTGCCCTCCCAGAGGAGCGAGGCGAACTGCGCGCACATCGCCAGCGGCACGCCGCCGTCATCGAGCTTGTCGGACGCGGCCGCCCACGCGTCGAGGGCCGGTCGGAAGTCGCCCGCGGGTACCGAACACGTCGCCGGTACCGCCATGTTCTGCAACGCGCGGACGGCGCGTGCGCACTTCGCCTCGCGCGAACCCTCGTCCCACTTGGCACGGACGGCGTCGATGCGCTCGAGGCGTGACGCCGTCACGGACCTCGCGCTCGGGAGCATTTCCTTCAGCCACGTCCCGTAAGGCGTGTGCTCGCTCGCGTCGTCGAGGTAGCAGGTGAAGAGCTTCGAGTAGGCGTTCTCCGCGATCTCGCGCCAGGGCGCGGCCGCGCCGTGCGCCGTTGGAAGCTCGTCGAACCATCCAGTGATCGCCTCGGGTCTGAGCGTCGTGCAGTCGCTGGCCCAGATCTCCTGGACGCGCCGTCGCACGACGAGCGAGCCGCTCGACTCGAGGAGCTGTTCGAGCTGCCGGGCGCGCAAGCACTCGCTGCCCTCGGTGGGCGACGGCTCGCAGTGGGCCGCGACCTTGAAGGCCCGGACGAGGTGCAGCGCCGCCGTGAGCGGGGGCCCGGCAGGACCAGGGACACCGGCAGGCGCGCGATGAACCTCGTTCGGGATCTCGGCGTCGAGCGGCGTCGTTGCCGAGAACCAGGCGTCGATCCCCGTCGTCCCGCCCGCACGAATGCGATTCCAGGCTTGAGGCGCGACGATCTGGAGCGCCTCGATGAGCAGACGGCGATGGAACGCGCGACCGCCGCCGTTACGCGCGATGCGCTGGATCGTGCGCTCGATGGGTGTGCCGCCGACACTGCGTGCCCGCGGGAGCGTGTCGGTCTCTCCGGCCTCGTACGCGGCGAGCTGGTTCAGCCACGTCGCCGTGCCGTTCCAGCCGTTCACCAGCGCGTCGAGCTTCGTCTGCTGCTCGCCCGAGACGCAGCCCGTCTCCGAGGCCGCCTGCGCGCGGCCCTTCGTGAGGTCGTCGGCGAAGGCCGACGTCGCCGAGCAGAGGTGGCTTTTGGCGTCCTCGCAGGTCTTCGCGGCGTCCGAGCTCTGGTGGAGCTGCTTCGAGGTCGTGGCGAGCTCGGCCTCGCAGGTCGTGGCCTTGCGCTCTTGCTCCTCGGCCTCGCTGCGTGCCCGCGACGCCTCCTGACGTGAGGCCTCCAGCTCGCGAGTAACCGGTTCGCAGCCCGCCGCGTCGGGCGCGTTCGCACGGGCCGGCTGCGCCGACGCGGTCGCCGACACGAACAAGGAACCAACGAGTGTCGCGCATACGAAGACGGCGGAGACGGCCGTTTTCCGGCGACCTACCTTCTTCGACTCGACGACGACGCCGTCCTTCGCTCCAACGAATAGCGAGACGCCCACGGGCGCCCGACGCTGGCACTCGTTGCTCGATGCGTCAAAGCGTTTGTTACAAACCGTTGCAAAACACGACGCGAGCTGGACGATTATGGGCCTCTACGCATGAGCTTGCATCAGTCCTCCGTGCCAATACTCATCGGCGATGGTCGTCGGATCGGCGAGGAAGCGTTCGAGCCTCGTTGCAAGCTCCCGTAGGTCGGAGCCGCCTTGGCCTCGCACGAGGATGAGCAGCTGCTCGGCATACTGCCGTGCGTCCGCCTCGTTCTCGCGACTCATCGACGAGCCGCTTGGGACACGTGTCGTCGGCCGCGAGCTCGACGTAGAGGCGATCGTCCGCGAACCATTCGGTGAGCATCAGGTCCCACACGTCGAGATCGGCGTTCACCGGTGGTGACGGATCAACGTCGTACGCCCACGCGCGGAGTTCGTCCTGCTCGATTCGGACGGGTCGATGAAGCCGAATCACGACGCATGAAGTTATCATCGGGCTGGCCGACGCTGGTGGACCGCGATGGCGCGGAGAGGAAAACGATCCGTCGGGATCACGTGTCGTTCGATTACGACATCTCCGCCTGCCAGAAACACTGGCGTGATATTGAGCATTTGTGGTCACGCGCCAACGCTGTGCATTCGCGCTCACGCTCGGTCTCCTCGGCGGCTGCGGGCTCATCGTCGATACGAACGGTCTGAGCGGCGGCGGGCCCGACACTGCGTCAGAGGCCGAGGCCGGCACCCCAAACGTCGAGCCACCAGCACCCGACGCACAGGCGGATTCCACCTTCGACGCGAGCGTACCGTACTGCGCGAGCCGAACGAACGCGCTGTTCTGCGACGACTTCGACCGAACGACACCGCTCGCCGCGCTTTGGGACTCGACGACGCTGCCCGGCGATATCGGAATGATCGCCTCATCGTATTACGACTCGGCGCCGAGCTCACTCGCACTCGTGGCCGACGCCGCGGCCGCCCCTCTCGCCTACCTGTCGCTTCGCAAGGTCGTGCCCGTTGGCTCGTCCGCGGTGACGTTCCGATTTCACTTCCGAACGGACCGCGCGGGGAACGGGCCATCGGTAATCCAATTCAAGTACGACAGCGGATTTGGCTATTACGCGTACCTGGGCGAGACGATGAACGTGCGAGTCGGCGGCCCCGTCCCGGAGACGAACGTGGGTAACGCGCTCATCGGCGTGAATCGATGGCGCCTGATCGAGTTCTTGCTCGAGCCGCCGGCGGTGACCGGCGCGGGATACGGCCGGCTCACCGTCAAGGTCGACGGAGCCGAGGCCATCGCTCCACTCGCTCTCGATCCCGCGGCAAATGCGTATTTCACGACGAACGCGGCAATCGACGTCGGTATCCTTTACCTTCCCAGTGGAAGCTGGAGCGGTTGGCTCGACGACGTCGAGATCGAGAGCAAGCCGTAACGCGCGCTATCCCTATCCCTCCACCGGCGGCGCGCTCCCCCGGGCGGTCGCCGCACATCCTGCGGACGCCGCAATGACGAGCGCGATCGCCACCCACTGCCGGATCGAGAGCTGCTCGTGCAGGACCACCGCGCCCGCCAGTGCACCGATCGCCGGCTCCAGGCTCAACAGCACGGAGAACGTCCTGCTGTGCATGCGCTTCAACGCCACCATCTCCAGTGAATAAGGGAGTGCGCTCGACAGCAATCCGATCCCGAGCCCGGCCAGCGCCAGGGACGGCGAAAGCAACGCCCGTCCGGCCTGCGCGACTCCAAAAGGAACGACGAACAGCGCCCCTGCGGCCATACCCAAGGAAGTGGACTGGCCCGCATGCAGCGCGGCGACTCTCTTGCCGGCGAGAATATAAAGCGCCCAACACAGACCCGCCGCGAGCGCATAGCCGGCGCCCATCGGGTCGATCCTGCCGACTCTTTGCCCGCCCACCGTGAGAATCAGCAATCCCGCCACGGCCAAGCCGATCCACAGGAAATCGAGCACACGCCGGGACAGTGCCACCGCCAACACCAAGGGCCCCGTGAATTCGATGGCGATGGCAATGCCGATCGGCAGCCGGCCCAGCGACAGGTAAAAGAGCAGGTTCATGCTGGCGAGCGTGACGCCGTACAGGACGACACGTCCCGCGTCCTGCCGAGACAGGTGCATCCGCCACGGCCGCCAAAGCACCAGCAGAATGACGGCACCGACGGTGATCCGATAAGCCACCGTTCCCGTTGCGCCCAGGGCGTTGAACAGCGTCTTGGCGAAGGAGTTGCCAACACAGACGGACGCCATCGAGCCCATCAGCGCGAGAACCGGCACCCAAGGAGAAGACGAAGCGAACGAACGGCTCGAAGACATGAGACGAGGCCAGTCGTAGCGCCCCTACCGCCTCGTCGGCGAGCAGTGAGAACAGGAACGCGACGGGAACGCGAACCTCAGCCTAGGGCGATGATCACCGTCCCACGCTTGTGGCGGCCTTCGACGTGCCGGTGGGCGTCGACGATGCGCTCGAGCGGATAGAGGCGATCGACGACGGGCTGGCGGCGGCTTCTTCGTCGGTAAGACACGAGGGCGTCGGCAAGACGGCACCATCCTCCTCGACCACGAGATACTCGGCGTGCGCGCCCATGCGCGACGCGCTCGCCGAGCCGAAGATTCGATCACCGGCGCGAAAACGCGAGACGCCGTTCCCCACCGCCTCGACGACTCCGGAGAAGTCCATCCCGAGGATCGTCCTCTTCGGACGAAAGAGGCCGAGCCAGAGCCTGCCTGGCAGCCAGAAGAGGCGCGGGAATGCAGACGCGCGGAGCCGCCAGTCGGCTGTCGTCACCGCGGCTGCGCGGACACGTACGAGGACTTCCCCTGCCTTCGGTGTCGGCGTCGCGACCTCGCGCACCTTCACGACCTCCGGCGGACCGTACGCTTCGTAGATGCATGCTTGCATGGATCTAGGAGTAGGAGCGGATCAGCCTCGCTAGAATTGACGAAATTCAAAGGTCATCCATGCATCCATGAATGGATTGGCGAACCGGAGGCTTCGACTGGAACCGTGCTCGCGCCTTCCTCGTGACCGCCGAAGAGGGCTCCTTCTCCGGCGCCGCACGCGCGCTCGGGATGAGCCAACCCACGCTCGGCCGCCAGGTGGACGCGCTCGAAGAGGAGCTCGGCGTCGTGCTGTTCGAGCGTGTCGGGCGCGGGCTCGCGCTCACGGCGGCCGGTGTCGAGCTGCTCGAGCACGTTCGCACGATGGGCGAAGCGGCGAGCCACGTCGCGCTCAGCGCCTCCGGCCAATCGCAGACGCTCGAAGGGTCGATCACGATCACGGCGAGCGAAGTGAACACCGCATTCCTCTTGCCGCCGATCCTCGAACGCTTGCGACGCGAGCATCCCGCGATCGAGGTCACGCTCGTCGCGACGAACGAGGTACGCGACCTCCGCAAGCGCGAGGCGGACATCGCGCTCCGGAGCGGTCGGCCGAGCGATCCCAAGCTGGTCGCAACGCGCCTGCGCGACACGCCCGCGCGCCTTTACGCAACGCCGAGCTACCTTCATCGCATCGGCAACCCGCGGACCGCGCGCGATCTCGCGAACGCGGAGTTCATCGGCTTCGGTGACACCGTTCGCTTCATGGCCGGTCTCAATGCGATGGGATTCGACCTGACGCCGAAGAACTTCCCGATCCGAATCGCGAACCACATGGTCCTGTGGGAGCTTGTCAAGAGCGGGCTGGGCATCGGCGCGATCATCGAAGAGGTCGGCGACGCCGAACCCCTCGTCGAACGCGTGCTGCCGTCGTTGTCATTCCCGTGCCGGCATGGCTCGTTGCGCATCGTGAGCTCCACACGAGCAGGCGCGTCCGAACGGCCTTCGACCTGATCGTCGCCGAGCTAGGCCCCGCGCGCCGCGAAAGGGCCGGCGACCGTCGCCCCAAACGCTAGTCGTTTGGCAGTCGAGCCATCTGGAGCTTGACGACTCCGCGAAGCTCTTCGACGCTCCCGGCGTGAGATTTCGACGCAGTGGCCCTGCCCTCCTCATCGCCGCAACGGTGTCCGTCGTGGTCACCATCACGCTCGTTGCCCAGCTCTTGACGTCGCGCCTACTCGAGTCGGCGCACGACGGCGACTACCAACTGATGCGGCAGGTCCTTGCCGATCTCCTCCACGACACGGAGGACAAGGCGCTCAGCCGCGCAGAGATCGTTGCGGCGATGCCAAGCGTACGAACGGCGTTCATCAACAGGGATCGAGCCAAACTGCTGGCCGAGTGCCAGAAGATGTTCGAGCTTCAGGGGCAGAAATACGGGCTCGACCAAGCGCAGTTCCACGTTCCGCCGGGCGTTTCCTTTCTCAGGCTCGATCGGCCGGAGAAGTTCGGCGAAGACGAAACTGGATTTCGTCCGATCCTCGCAGAGGTCCATCAAACCAAGGTCGTGCGAAAGGGAACGGGGATCACGCGCGTAGGCCCCGCCGTCTTCGGCATCGTCCCGATCCAAGACGACGCGGGGAAGTTGGTCGGCAGCTTCGAGATGGGCCTGGAGCTCGCACCAGAGCTCGACACGATCAAGGAGTCCTTCGGCCTGGAAGCAACCGTGTTCTTCGAGGAGAGGCTGCTTCGCGAAATTGCCACGGACGTATCTCCGGAGGTGCTGACGCCGAAGAATCGGGTCGGCAAATACACCCGCTTCCATTCCACTCACCCCGAGCTGGCTGCGGCACTCGTCACGGACAAGGATGTCGACGTCAACGAACCGCGCACCTACGAGAGAACCGTTGCAGGTACCTCATGGGGCGTACAGCTCGTTCCCCTCTACAGCGAAGGCAACAAGCAGATCGGTGTCGTGGCCTTGTCCTCGAACTTCGGAGAAGACACGAGCCTCGCGCATCGGGCTCTGGTGTGGCAGCTCCTCGCGGCGCTCTTCGGAATCGTGATGATGGTCGGCGCAATTCTCGTGGTCGTGCGGGGCGTGCTTCTCGCGCCACTCGCGGCACTCAACGAACGCATGTCTGCGCTTGCATCAGGAGACGCATCGAAGGAGGCCGATCCCGCGGACAGCTACTGCGCCGAGCTCCGTGAGTTGGCCGCCAATTACGAAAAACTCCGCAGCGAGAAGCAGCGATGAAAAGGAATCGATCGACGACGCGGACGTTCGTCACGCTCATCGTCACGCTCTTTTTCGGCGTCGCGTTCCTCTTGGTTCCACTGAAGAGCCGTGGAGCGAAATCACCTGAGGCACCGGAGACGGCAGCCTTGCCCGCGCCGGTCGATGGGAAGCCAACGCCTGCGGGCAAAGGCGAGCCCGTTCCGGAAGCGCGAGACGAACGGGGCGGCGCAGAGCCAGCGCTCAGCCTTCCGACAGGCAAAGGTCTTCCGCTTCCTGTCTACGTGGGAATCTTCTTTCTCGAGCTCAAGTCCTTCGACGACAACAAAAGCGAATTCGAGTGCACCACCGACATGCGCCTTCGGTGGACGGATCTACGCCTCCAGTTTCCAAAGGGCGACGCTTACCGCGGCTACCGTGAATTCCGAGGGAAGGAGGCGGAGGACCAGCTCGCCAAGATGTGGACGCCGACCATCGACGTTGCCAATCGGCTCGAGGCGGCGTCGTACGTCGGCCGACGCGTTCGCATCTTCCCGAACGGCGACGTCGAGACCTTCGCGCGCGTGACTGGGCGCTACAAGGTCAACGTCGATCCGGAGCGCTTTCCGTTCGACAGGCAGCACCTCCTGCTCGAGTTGCTCGTTCGCGAGAACACGACCGATGAAGTCGCTCTTCGCTTCGACAAGGACGATGTCGAGTTCAGTCGCGTTTCGCACGCAAAACATCTCGAGGGCTGGCGGCCAGGGCTCGTCGACCTTCGTGCCGACGCTCTCCCCGGCTGGAACGGCGACCACTATTCACGGATCACGGCCTCGTTGTTCGTCGACCGATTGGCCACGTCGAGCCTCGCGCCGATCTTCATCCCATTGGTTGCGTCGCTGCTGATCCCTCTCCTCGCGATCTGGATGAACCGACCGACGAGCGAGGGATTCGAGATTCAAGCCTTCGAGCTCGCGAACATGGGCATTGGTGGCCTCTTCTCGGTCATCGCGCTCAGCTTCGCGATCTATTCGTCCTACGGCGTCGTCGCCGGCAGCGACAACACGGTGACGCGCTTGTTCGGACTCAACTACGTGTCGCTGGCGCTTGCGCTCGGCATCGTGGTTCTGTTCTTCAGGTACAATCTGCTGCTTCGCTTCTTCGGCCCTTATGTCCAGGAGCAGGCCTTCCGCTTCCTCACCTGGGCGATGCCCCTTCTGTCGCTGGCGATGAGCATCGCCTTCATGCTGGTCGCGGCCCTCTGACGGTTCCGAGGCGACGGGCAGTCATTCCGCTGCGAGCGGCTCTGGCTCCTCGTCGCTTTCGACGACGGGTTCGGTCCATCCCCTCAACAGGATCGCGAGGAGCCCCGGCAGGACGACGAGCGTCAAGGCAGTGCTGAAGAAGATGCCTACGATGACGACGGTGGCGAGCGGCCTCTGCACTTCGGAGCCCGCGCTCGACGACAAGGCCATGGGCAAGAACCCGAGGCCTGCGACGGCCGCGGTGGTGAGCACGGCGCGCACCGACTGGGCCGCGCCGGCTTCGACCGCGTGCTCGACCGGGAGCCCCTCGAGCATCAGCCGCCGCGTCGCGGTCGCAATCACGACTCCGTTCAGTACCGACACACCACCGAGAGCGATGAAGCCGACGGCTGCCGGCAAGCTGAACGGCATCCCTCGCACCAGGAGACCGAGCATGCCGCCGGTAGTTGCGAAGGGAACCAGGAGAAAGACGGCGAATGCCGGCCTCAGGCTCCCGAACATCCAGAAGAGCATGCCGAGGATGACCGCGATGACGGCAGGGATGACCAACGCCAGACGGGCGGACGCGCGCTCGAAGTTCTCGAACTGACCGCCCCACTCGATGCGATAGCCCGTCGGGAGCGTGATGCCCGACGTGACCTTCTGCCGTGCCTCGGAGACCCACGAGACGAGATCGCGCCCACGAAGGTTGACGTCCACGCGAATGAGTCGTTCGCGATCGAGCCGCTTGACGACGGAAGGGCCATCGCCCTCTTCGAGACTCACCACCTCGCGAATCGGAATGCTCTCGCCGCGGTCGGTCTCGACGAAGAGCTCCGAGAGAGCTTCGGCGTTCGGCTGCGACGGTGGGACGAAGACGCGCAAGTCGAAGCGTCGCTCGTCCTCGTAAATCTCTCCTACGCGGACGCCTTCGCGTGAGGCCGCAAGAACGTCGAACGCGTTCCTCACCCGAACTCCGTATCGGGCCATTCGTGCGCGGTCGGCCGTGGCGGCAATGCGCGGACCGCCCATGATGCGCTCGATCTTGAGGTCGGCGGTTCCTTCGATCCCGCGGACGAGCTCACCGACCTTGTTCGAGTACTCGACGAGACGGTCGAGGTCCGGCCCCACGATCTTGATCGACACGTCGGCGCGCGAGCCTGCGATGAGTTGGTTGGTAAGGTCCTCGATCGGTTGCGATACGGAGGCAAACGTCGAGGGGACCTCCGTCTCGATCTTGTCCTTGAGGAGCGTGCTCAGCCCCTCGAGATCCTGAGCGCTCTTCCACTCCTTCCTCGGCCTCAGCGGCACGAGGATGTCGGTGTTGTTGTTGCCAACGGCATCGAGCGCCATCTCTGCACGACCGCTTTGCCCCAGGGCCTTGCGCGCTTCGGGAAAGCCAAGCACGATCTTCTCGGCAAGCAGGTCGAGCCGCCGAGCCTCCTCGAGCGAAATGCTCGGGGCTCGCTGTAGCGCAAGAACCAGGTCTCCCTCGAAGATTCGAGGGACGAATTCCGCGCCCGCGTTCGAGAACGCATAGCCCGCGCCGAGGAGGCTCGCGAAGCTCGCGGCGAGGACGGGCCAGCGATACCGCACGGCCAGCGGCACCAGACGCGCGTAGAGCTCCGTGAGTCCCTCCATCCACTTCGGGCCGTGATCATGGGCCGGCGGAACGACCAAAACGAGGAGCGCGGGGAAGAACATCACCGAAAAGACGAGCGCTCCGAAGAGGGCGCACGCCATGGTGATCGCCATCGGGCGGAACATCTTGCCCTCGACCCCCTCGAGCGTGAGGAGCGGCACGTAGACGAGCATGATGATGGCCACGGCGAATGCCACCGGCTTGATCACCAGCTTCGCAACATCGGAATAGGCTTTTGCACGCGCCTTTCCGACGAGAGCCCTCCCCGCCGTTCCGGCAATGATTCCTTCGAGGATGACGATGGGTCCGTCGACGAGAAAGCCGAAGTCGATGGCGCCCAGGCTCATCAGATCGCCCGTGACCCCGAACAGGTGCATGCCGAAGAGCGCGATCGCCATCGACGCAGGAATCCCGATCGCCACCGCAAGGGCGCCGCGTACCGTGCCGAGCATCACGGCGAGTACGATCGTCACGATGACGAGGCCCTCGACGAGATTCGTGGCGACGGTGGAGAGCGTGCGCTCGACGAAGTCCGCGCGATCGTAGAGGACGTCAATCGTGACACCAGGGGGAAGATCGCGCTTGATCTCCTCCATGCGCTGCTTGACTGCGTAGATGACGTCGCGGCTATTGGCACGCGCCAGCATCATGACGAGCCCCGAAACCGCCTCTCGGTGGCCGTCGAGAGTGACGACTCCGTACCGTAGCGCGGGCCCGATCTTGACCTCACCGATGTGCTTGACCAGAACGGAGGGACCGCTCTTCGTGCTGCGCACGAGGACGTCACCGATCTCGTCTTCGTTCTTGAGCAGCCCGCTGCCGCTGATCGTGAACGACTCCCCCTCTCGCTCGACATACCCACCGCCGACGCTCACGTTCGCCGCGGACAGGGACTCGATGACGTCGTTCAGCGTCAGCCCCCGAGCATGAAGCTTCTGAGGGTCGACATCGACCTGATACTGCTTGAGCTCTCCGCCGAATGGATTGACTTCGACCACGCCCCGCACGCTTCGAAGCCGCGGCCCTATCTCCCAATCGAGGAGAGTGCGCAGCTGCATCGGCGAGTGTTGATTCGACTGGACGACGAACTTGTAAATGGTGCCGAGCCCCGTCGAGGGCGGCGCAAGCTCGGGGATCGATGCGGACGCGGGCAGCTCTGCTTGAACCTGACGGACGCGCTCGAGGATCATCTGGCGGGCCCACCAAAGATCGGTGCCGTCCTCGAAGATGACAGTGACCGACGACAGGCCGAATCGAGAAACGCTGCGCATCGAGGAGCTGCGCGGAATGCCGTTGAGCGCCTTCTCGATGGGGACCGTGACCGTGCGCTCCACCTCGACGGGTGAAAGGCCTCCGCACTTCGTCAGCAAGTCCACTTGAACGCTCGAGACGTCAGGCAGCGCATCGATCGGCAGCTTGCGCGCGGCGACGACTCCGAGTGCGAGGACGACGAGGAGTAGACCGGCGACGATCTTGCGACTGCGAATCGAGAGCGCGACTAGTTTCTCGAGCATGTTGGTCGTCCGCTCACCGGAAGAGCTCACTCTTCAATGCGAAGACACCGGCGTTGGCCACGCGCTGGCCGGCGACGATTCCGTCGAGGATCTCGTAGCTGGCGCCATCCGACCCGCCGAGCTTCACGGTCGTCGGCTTCACGCGGGTATCGCTCTCTGCGACGAAGACGGTCGGGCGTCCGTCGACATGCACGACCGACGCGTGTGGCACGAGCAGAGCATGACGTGAGGCGGTGCCGGTGGTGACCGTGGCGTGGACGGATTGCCCCTGACGCAGATGGTATTTCGGGTGATCGACCGTCACGCGCACGGCGGTGCTGCGCGTCGTCGGATCGATGATCTCTCCAACGTGAGCGACCTTGCCGATGATCTTGACGCCCGGTTCCGCGAGCGGACTCACCTCGACGTCGTCGTCGAGATGCACGAGGCCGAGATCTCGCTCGAACACGGAGAGCTCGATCCAGAGATGGTCGAGATCGGCGACGCGATAGCCGACGATGCTTCCATCGACGGACTGTCCTGGCGAGAGCGCACGTTCGATGACGTGACCGGCAATCGGGCTACGCATGACGAAGGTACCGAACGTTCCGTTTCCGCCGAACGCCCGAACCCGCTGCTGAGCTGCTTTGTAGTTGGCGTTCTGATTCGCGAGATCCGTCGCAGCAACCTCGGCTTCGCGCGCCGTCGTGAGGCTCTTTTCGAGAAGGTCCTTTTCTCGTTTTGCCTGCACTTCGGCAGTTCGGAGGCTTGCCTCTGCTTGAATGGCCGTCGACTGGGCCTCGGCGAGATCGGCACTCTCGACCTCCGCGAGCGGTTCGCCGGCGGTCACGCGATCGCCCTCGTACTTGTACGTTCGGCGTACGGTGCCGCGAAGACGAGTTCCGATGGCAGCAACGTAGGTAGGATTGAACGCGACGGTTCCGACGACGCGCACCGCGGGTTTGAAAGGAACGCTCTCGACCTTGGTGAAAGCCAAGCCCGCGCGCTCCTTGAACGCGTTCGAGAACACGACGCTCGTTCCGTCGAGACGAGGGACATCGCGCGTGGACGACTCCGCCGACGCACCGTGCCCTCGCCGACTCCGCGCTAGCGTTCCGACGAGAACGACGGCAGCCGCGCCCACGACGAGCGCGGCTATTGTCAGACGAGCTCGCCGGCTAGGGCCACGAGCGGGGGCCTCTAACGTGGACGGCGGAGGCCCCGACGGATGAGGTGGTCTCGGGGTTAGCACCGCCGGCACCCTAGCGAACCTCGTCGCGCCTGAAGGCCTCTCACCGCTGGACCTTACGGGCGCGTAAGCTTCAGCATCGTCTTCCCGAGCGGGAGGCCTAGACTACCGCCAGTGCGTCTTCTGCTCGTCGAGGATGACCGAAAGCTCGGGTCGGTGCTCACCCGTGTGCTGACGAGTCATGGATATCAGGTCGTGCTGGCAGCGAATGCGACGCAGGCAAGGACGGCCGACGTCAGCGCCATCGATCTTGCCGTGGTCGACTGGATGCTTCCAGACGGCGACGGTCTCCAGGTCTGCATCGACTTGCGACGCGCAGACTACGAGGGCCCCGTGCTGATGCTCACCGCGCGCGGTCAGACGAAAGACCGCGTGCAAGCGCTCGACCTCGGAGCCGACGACTACCTCACGAAGCCGTTCGAAATGGAGGAGCTCCTCGCTCGACTGCGGGCGCTACTCCGTCGAGGCCCCCGGCTCGCAGCCCTCGACGTTGGTCCACTCCATCTCGACATCGGCAGGAGAAACGCATTCGCGAATGGCAAGTTTCTCGCGCTCACCGTGCGGGAATTCGACCTTCTCGCTTATCTCGCGCGCCGGGCCGGCCAGGTTGCGACCAAGATCGAGCTCATCGAGAACGTGTGGGACGCCGATGAGATCGTGCCCAACGTCGTCGAGGTCCACGTGAGTCGCCTTCGCGACAAACTCGGCGATCACGCGTGGACCATCGAGACGTTACGTGGCGCCGGGTACAGACTCAGGGCAGAGCGAGACCGATGACCTTTCGCGTCCGTACCGCGCTCGTGGTGCTCGCGCTCACGGCCGTGACGATGGGTGGTGCCTTCACCATCGTCTGGGAGCGCTTCGTGGCGTCGCAGCGGGCGCAGCTCGACAAGGCCCTCCTCGACGTGGGACGACGCGAGGCGGTCGAAGCTGCCGCCGGCCATCTGGAATTCTCGGATGCACCAGGTCCCTCCGCGAACGCCGTCGGTCCACTGCCGAAGTATGGCGTCATCTACGGCATCAACGGAATGCCGCTCTCGCACACCGAGAACTTCGCGTCCGTTCCGCCAATGCCCCACGTTCAAGCCCCCGACGTGGGGTTCGATTTCGAGCATGACGGCATTCGTATGCGCGGGGTCCTCGTGCTCGTCGAACACACCGGACGACGCGTTCTCCTCGCGACCCCACGCGAAGATCTGGAAGACGACGCCCGGATCCTCGCGCGCGCCATGCTCATCGCCTTTGCCGTCGGCTGCGCGTGGGCCGCGGCGGTAGCCATCGGTGTCGCGACCCGACTCACACGCCAGCATCGCATCATCGAGAACGTTGCGCGCCGCGTCGCCGAGGGAGACACGAGCGCACGCGTCGAGTTCGCCTCGTCCGACGTCGACATCGTCCAGCTCGCGAACGACCTCAACGCGATGATCGAGCGCCTCGTCGGCCTCTTGGGCGCCCAAGATCGCTTCGTTTCCCACGCTGCCCACGAGCTTCGAACGCCGCTGACGTCTCTGCGAATCGAGCTCGAACACGCGCTCCGCCCCGGTGCCGACCCGACGGATCACGAAGCCGCACTCGGCGGCGCGCTCGACTCGGCGCGGCGATTGACGAGGCTCGCCGACGATCTCTTGCAGCTCGCTCGCGTCGACGCGGCACCGTCGAAAGACCTCACGTCGCTCGAAGACGCAGTGACGGACGCGGTGGCCGACGTGGCACCGGTTGCACGCAGCCGAGAGCTTCACATCGACGTGACACCAATCGCAACCATGGTGCGCGGTGAGCGGCGTAGCGTGGGGCGTATCCTTCGCAACGTCATCGAGAATGCCGTTCGCTTCTCCCCGCGCGGAGGGTCCGTTCGCATCGCCGCCGTGCCATTGGAGGGCAAGGTCGAGATTTCCGTGGTCGACGAGGGGCCGGGCATCCCGGACAACGACCTTCCGCGCATCTTCGAGCCGTTCGCTCGCGGCGCGAACAACGACGCGTGGGAGAGTGCCGGCCTCGGCCTGTCCATCGCTCGCGGGCTCGCTCGCTCGCTCGGTGGCGACGTCACCGCCGCGTCCGGTGCCGGCGCTCGCTTCGTCATCACGTTGCCGACGAGATTGGAACGCGAGGATTTCGCCGTGTCCGTCGGAGGTCGCTTCCTCCGCATGTGACTGTTCGGAAGGCTCCGCCGAGCGACGGCGCCTCCCTCACGTGGCGGCGCCGTCGTCGATTACACGCGGTTCGTTTTCAACTCAGAGCTTGCTCTCGAGCAACGCTTGCAGCTTCTCCGTGCGGTCCTTGGTGTAGTCGATGTTACGGACGGGGCTGAGATCGATCTTGAGTACACCGTCGGTGAACGAATATCCGGTGCTCGGAGAGCTGTTCTCGCTCGTATTGGTGATGGCGACCTGCTTGAGCACGCCCTTCAGAGCATCCTTGCCCATGTCGTCGGCGCAGATCGACTGGAATGCCGAGAGAATGGGACGAAAGTAGACCTCCGTGAAGCCTTGCTCGTAGACGTGGTCGAAGCCATCGACCGTGAGCTTGTCCCAGGCGATCTCGAACGGGATATCGAATCCGCACGTCGCGTCGATCTGCTTTTTGAGAACGGGAAAGCTGTTGTCTTTGAAGTTCTGGACGGCGCGACGTTCTGCAAGACCCATATTAGGACTCCTTCTTGTCAATCAATCAAAGGGCACGCTGGAGATCGTCGGCGACCGCCAGCTCGAGGTTGAATGGGAGTGAGGCAAAGAGATCGACGGTGACTTCGAGCACGCCGTCCCGCTTTGCGAGCGAGAGCGAGGCGTCCTTCGTGTGCCGCACGGTCGCTCGTGGAACCGAGCTCAGTGCGGAGCGGCCCAGCGCGTCCTTTGCGAGCGTGCGGAGCGCCCCACCGAGCGTATCGAGAAGGTCGCGGAGATTTGCCAGCGCGACGCTGTCGTCGGGAATGGACGGCTCGACCGTCATGGATACTCGAATGCCATGCTCGCGCTCGAGCGTGCTCACGAGAGACGCGAGTTGACGTTGCACTTCGAGTCGCGTGGGCGGCGTCTCTCCGAGCGGACGAGGAATCGCGCCGAACGACAGGGAATGGGCGACCGGTTCGAAGCGGCGAACGGTGACCACGAACACCTGGTCGAGCGGGACATAGGAAAGGTCCTCGTCACCCTCGTCGAGCAGAACGACGTATTCGCGTCCGCGGTCTTCCTGAAGATTCAGAAGGCGACCGGCCAATCGATGACCGCCCGATAGGTAGAGACGAATGGCCGGATGAGTGCCGGCCTTTCGACGATTGAAGAGTGTGCGAAGGACCTCACGGGGGTCCCTTGCGGGAAGCTTTTCGAGATCGGCAGGGATCAACATGAGCCGGTATCCATCGCGCGCAGTGCCCACGACGTCGATTGCAGCGCGGATGCCATCCCGCACGCTGCGCGCGATCCTGCGATCCATGCGCGTTCACGAGCGAAGCTCGACCGGCGCGCTGCTCGAACTGCGAATGCGCGACTCGCCAATTGCGCACCAAGAGGCGCATTCAGCGAGGAACAATTCGTTCCGATTGCTCGAATCGGAATCGGAATCGGAATCGGACTAGACGGCCGGAGTCGCGGCCAAGGCTCGCGTGAGCATCTCTCTCAGATCTTCCACGGCGAGTGGTTTGACGAGGTGCTCGTCGCAACCCGCGGCGAAGCTGCGATGACGGTCAGGAGCGCCGCCGAAGCCGGAGACGGCGACCAGGCGGGCTCTGCGGGCTCGGCCGGCGCGGAGCCTTCGACTCACTTCGTAGCCATCGAGGCCTGGGAGGCCGATGTCGAGGAGGATGAGGTCCCAATCGGTCGCCGCGGCGGCGTCGAGAGCGGCCTGGGGCTCGTTCACGACGTGAGGATCGTGGCCGAGGAGCGCGAGCATTTCGCCGGAGAGCGCCGCCGTGTCGGTATCGTCGTCGACCACGAGGACGCGCAGGCGACGCGGCGGGGCGACGATCGCTTTGACCGCGCCGGTCGCGTCGGCGCCGGTGCCGCCTTCGGCTTCGGCAAGCGGGAGGCGAACGAGGAACTCGCTGCCTTTGCCGATGCCTTCGCTGCGCACTTCGACGCGACCGCCGTGGAGCTCGACGAGGCGGCGGACGAGCGTGAGGCCGAGACCAAGACCACCTTGCGCGCGGTCGTTGGTTGCGCCGCCCTGCGAGAAGAGGTCGAAGACGTAGGGCAGAAAGTCGGCGGCGATGCCGGGGCCGTCGTCGCGCACGCAGAGGAGAGCGCCGCCTTCGTCGCGACGAAGCGTCACCGAGATGTGGCCGCCGCGATCCGTGTACTTGATCGCGTTCGTCAGCAGGTTCGAGACGATTTGCTCGAGACGCGTGGGGTCGACGATACCGAAAAGCGACTCGCCGATGTCGAGCGTGACCTGATGTTGGCGCGCGAGGGCTTCCTTCGTCAGCCCGTCGACCACTTGATGAACCACGCGACCGAGATCGACCCGACGACGGCGAAGCTCGATCTTGCCTAGTGTGACGCGCGAGACGTCGAGCAGGTCGTCGAGCAGTTGCGTCATCACGCGTGTCTGACGGCGGATGACGTCGATGAGGCGCCCCGTGCGTGGTCCCCCGCCCGTTTGATTTTCGAGGAGCGTGACCGCGTTGGCCACCGCGCCGAGCGGGTTGCGCAGCTCGTGGCCGAGCATCGCCAGGAACTCGTCTTTCCGCATGTCGGCGTTGCGAAGACGCTCGCAGGCCTCCGCGAGCTCGGAGCGGGCACAACGCTCGGCGGCATGGAGGCGCTCGCGATCGTGCTCGGCGGACTGACGCGCGAGAGCGAAGGCCGCGAAGTCGGCGAAGCTCGAAATGATGCGGACGTCTTCGGTGTCGAACCGACGACCGTTCTCGTGCGCGAAGATCCAGAGCACGCCGACGATGCGCCCGTTCTTGGCGAAGAACGGATAGTGGAGGCACTCGACGATGTTGCTCGACTCGAGATAGCGGAAGAGCCGGTCGGGGCGCTCGAAGAGTTGAGGCGCGTTGTAATCGAGGCTCACGCCACAAGGGCTCTCGTAGCGCGGGATCAACCTTCCGAGAGCACCCGCAACCTCACCGACGAGAGCGACCCAGCGAAACTGCTCGACGCCATCTGCGCCGACCTCCAACAGACTCACTCCCGCCGATCCGGCACCGCAAATCTCGAGCGACGCACGCAAAAGTGCGTCGAGCACGTCGTTGCAAGACGTCGCAAGCTCACGACCTATCGCCTGGAGCGCACGACTCTCTGCCTCGAGATTGGGCGGGCGAGCGCGCCGGTGCGCGAGTTCCGCCGTGATGAGCACGTCGTCCAGCCGTACGGCCGGACCATCATGCCGTCGCGCGAGCGCTTGCGAGCTGGTGGTCGTCTGCGCCATGGACACACGGACGGTATACGATCGTCCGCGCACCATCTAGACACCCGAACGAAGATCGAACGACGCGTCACTTCGCCACAGCATCTCCCGTATGGGGAAGATGCAACGATCGGAGTTGCAGGATGCAATCCTTCCGCGTTTCGCTCTGACTTCGCGTGCTTCCGCCGTGGTGCGAAATCAGTTGAGCATCGACGAAGGCGTAGGCGGAGAAACGTGCAGCTCCGGCGTTCCGTCGACCGCAGCAGCACGGACTTCCGCACCGGCGATCGCGACCACGCGGAAGTGGCCATCAGCCACGGGACCGTCGAGCCAGATGCGAACCGCGACACGCGTCGAAACGTCCACGTTGGAGGCAGCGAGGATTCGCCCGAGCACGTCCTTGGTGACCATCAACGAGACGACCAGCTCCTCGCCACGTTGCCCTGCCGAGGCAATCATGCGCTCGACCTCGGTTCGCGCGCGCGGCGCCTCGACGCCGAGCTCGCACGCCAGGTCAGACGCGATGAGCGCCATCCCGATCTCGCTCGCGCCGTCGAAGTTGGCAAAAACGTAGTCGAGCGGATTGCGGTCCGCGCGAAGGAGATCGCCGACCGCTTCAGGCAGAGCATTGATGGCGTGATCGAACAGCTCGTCTGCGTCCATGGCTGCCTCTCAGCCAGGGAATCGACGCAAGCTTCGAGCCACGAACTGAGCACCGGCGCGCTGTGACGACGCACAACGCGCGCGCGGCCAGTCGCACGGCTCGCACGGCCACGCACGCGCGAGCGCGACTGCAAACTCAGAACGAGAAGCCGAGCCCGAAGCGCGCGCCGAGGCGAGCTGCCGGCGAGTCGAGCAGCAAGCGATGACCCTCGCTGTCACGCACGGAACCGATGCCGTTGACGTCGACGAAGCCGGCCCCTTCGAGGAAGATCGAGCCCAGATCGAACTGGATGCCCGCGTCCATCAACCAAGACGCGGTCAGGCTCGAACCGTCCTTGTCGACACGCGAGGGAAAGGTCTGCACGAGGCTCGCGGAGATGGAGTTTCCATGGACTCCAACGCCCGTCGCGGTGGTGAAACGCACCTTGCCAGCGGTGCTGAAACGAAGCAAGGGGGTGACTTGGAACTGCGAGAGTCTCGTCTCACTCTCCTGCGCGACGAGACTCTCGCCGTTGTTGTTCGACGCAGGAAGCTGGTACTTCGCCGTGGCCAGGCCGACGTCGGCGTAGAGCTCGGCGGCGAAGAAGCGTGAGAGGCGGAGTCCGGCTCGGACGCCAAACGACCCGCCGGTGAACGTTCGTCGACGTCCCTCGGGAAGCTCACCGAGCGCGCTCGACAAGCGGAGCGTCTCGGTGTCGACCGAGAACATGCCGACGAAATAGTGCTTCTTGAGCGACACCGGAGGCGGCTGGGTGGGGGCTGCGTAGTAGTACGGCGGCAGGTCCGCCGGGCGCGCCATCACGACCGGATAATCGACGGAGGCGCCGGCGATGACGACGATCGGAACGATGGTCGTCGGATAGCCGGACGCTGCGAACTCCGCCTTGTGTGGGCCCGCGACGAGCGTTCCAGACCACGTGCCTCGCCCGACCTCGGTGCCGTCGACGCGAATCACGGTCGAGGGCACGTCGGAGCGAAGCGTCACGGCGCCGGACTTCGTCACCTCGAACGCCGCGTCGACCGGTGAGCCCGCGAGGAGCGACAGCTTCTTCTCCGGCGGCTCGGCGTACCCGGGCACGTGCGCACGAAACACGTAGATGCCCGGCGTCACGCGAATCGGTCGATGCCAGTCGGCAATCGGCGACAGCGCACTGCCGTCGGGCCCCATCGAGATCTCGGCGTCGGCGACAGGCTTTCGATCGCCGACCGTCACCACGTCGAGACGAATGGTGGCGACGATCTTGGAGAGCTCTGCGAGCTCCTGCTCGATGGCCGCTCGCGTGTCCGGCTTGAGCGTGTCTTTGCCCTCGGCGAGCGCCTCGTCGAACGCGGTCGCGGCCTGCACCGGCTTCTGCAGCCCCTTGAGACAGAGCGCGATGTTCTGCTTGATGCCCGGCGAGGGCTTCTCGCGATAGGCAATCTCGAATTCGTCGAGCGCCGGCTGGTAAGCCTTCTTGTCGTAGAGAGCGACGCCCTTTCGGAAATGCTCACGCGCGAGCGCCTCGTCGGCCACGGCCGTGCGTTCCAGCGCGAACCACGCCACAAGCAGCAGCAGCGCCGCGACCATCCGGTGCGCGCGCGCGCGCGTCTTCGACGGGAAGAACGTGGAACGAGCGAAGCAAAGGGGATGAATCACGGAAGATCGCGCTGAATGTCGAGGGGCTTGGCCCCTCTGTTCGGCGCGGGATCCGTTCGCCCCCCCGCCGCGGAAGAAGGCGGCGGAGGAAGCTTGCCCGAAGCGCTGGTGCGAACCAAGACGTTCGTGCCTCGAGGAGCCACCGTGCGACCGGCAGGGAGCTCGGAGCTCGCCGCGCTCGTCGCGCTCGTCGCGCTCGCGAGGGGCTCACTCGAGGACGACGCCGCTTCGATCGGTGACGACGAGGTGGCAGAGGGCAACGCCACGGGCTTGATGGCCGTCGTGTCCGTTGCCTGAACCCCGTCTCGCGCGGGCTTTTTCTCGAGCGACAAGATGATGCCCACCATCACGAGAACGCCCGCGAGGGTTGCCACGACGGCCGTCGCGACGAGCACGCCGACATTTCGCTTCGGCTTTCGCGACGGCGCCTTCGGCTTGGCAGGAGCCGGCGACGGCTCGCTCGGCGCGACGTGGTCCGAACGCTCGGAGGCGACGGGCGCAGGCAGCTTCTCCGTGTCCGCGATGGAGTCGAGAGGCGCGTGTCCCAACCGGGTGGCGACCGAAATCTCGGCGGCGACGTCGACGCCGACCGAGAGCAACGTCGGTCCGTACTCGGCGTCGATCGGGACTCGCTTGCGCTCTTCAGGCGCCACGTCGTGGAGGGCCGCGAGCATGCGCCCGGCATCGCGAAAGCGGAGATTCCGATCGCGACTCAGCGCACGCGCGACGAACTCGGCGACGTTCTTCGGAATCGAAGGCTCGATAGCACGCAAATCAGGTGCATCGCGCATGCAGATCGAGAGAATGACCTGCTCGTAGCTCTCGCCCGTGTGCGGCGGACGTCCGGAGAGGCACTCGAAGAGAATCGCCCCGACGCTGTAGAGATCGCTTCGCCCGTCCACGTCGGGCATGGCCTGCGCCTGCTCGGGCGACATGTAGAACGGCGTGCCGAGCACCGTTCCTCGCCCCGTCAGCGCGAGCGGCGTGGTGCCGGCGCGGGGGCGCTCGATTTTGGAGACACCGAAGTCGACGATCTTCGCGAAGAGCGGATCGAGATCGTGCTTCACCAGGAAGACGTTGTCCGGCTTCAGATCGCGATGAATGATCCCCGCGGCGTGCGCGCGGCCGAGGCCCTTCAGGACCTGGGCGGCGACATGCATCGCCTCATCGACCGGTACGCGGCGCTCGCGACGAAGACGCTCGCCGAGGTCTTCGCCTCGGAGCAGCTCCATCACGAGGTAGGGCCGTCCGTCTTCGGTGCCGGCATCGAACACGCTGACGATGTGCGCGCTCTCGATGGCGCTCATCGCACGTGCTTCGCGGGCGAACCGGGCGACGACCTGCTCGTCGGTCGCGAACTCTGGGTCGACGAACTTAACGGCCACGCGCTTGCCGAGGCCAACGTGCTCGGCCGCGTACACCGCGCCCATTCCGCCGTGGCCTACGAGGCTACGAAGCACGTAGCGCCCGCCAGCAAGGGTCTTGCCGACGAGCGCTTCTCGGGCCGCTTTCGCGCGCTCTCTCGATTCGTCGAAATCGCTCATGAGCAAGCAAACACGCATGCAGACGCAAACGCGTGCATGCGCCCCAAGCCTAGCTTGCTTGGGAGACCCTGAGCGGGATCGTTGCGCGGAACGGCGGATTCGAACAATCCGCCGAACGCAGCAACGAGACCTTACTTGGCCGCGTCGAGACGGTGGACCTGCGCCGAGAGGCGCGAGATCGTGCGCGAAGCAGCCTTCGAGTGGACGGCGCCCTTGGTCGCCGCCTTGTCGAGGGCGACGGTGGCGGCCTTGAGAGCCGTGGTCGCCGCCGCCTTGTCCTTCGCGTGAAGGGCCGTGCGCACGCGCTTGACCAGGGTGCGGACGGTGCTCGTGATCGCACGGTTGCGGGCGGTACGAACGATGCGCTGACGGTTGCGCTTCTCGGCAGACGGGTGATTGGCCACGGCTAGAATCCTCGACAAAAGCCCCCCGACAAGGGGGGAAGGACCGCGCACTCTATTGACCAGCCTGGGAAAGTCAAGGCGAACACCCCAGCCAGGGCACATTCATTGCGCGGTCGTACTGAACATGATGGTGAACATCGCCCAGCTCGCCTCGAAACAGACGAGCTCCAACGGTGTTCCCCTCTCTAGCACTCTCTAGCACGGGAACGCGCTCAGCGCGCGGGTCTGCCGATCCAGGCCCCGGCACACGAAAGCGCCCAGGCGATGGGCGAGAACGCAAGCGCAAAAACCAGGGCGACGGGGGCAGCCAGCCCGAGAAGGACGAGGGCCCCGAGAATCGCCAGGCCCGAGGCGAGGGCCGGCTCCAGGAGCGTCGGGAGGTTCGAGGCTCTCGCGATGAGGTAGCCGCTGACCGGAAAGGCCGCGAGGAGGCCCGAACCGAGCAAAGCCACGGGCGCCGTCGTGGACACGTCGTGCTCGTCGACCGTCGAAAAGTCCACGTGCGCCCAGTGGCCGAAAGCCACCGATAGGGCCACGCCGAGCGTCATGGCACCGAGGGTGACGAGCGCCCCGAAAACGATCCAGCGGATCGTGATCGGCTGACCTTCCTGGTGCAGCGCCTCGCGCACCGTTCTCAGGCTCGGCGGCCCCGAGACGTAGAGCGACGAGACGCGCTCGAGCAGGATCGAGGTGCGTGACGAACGGTCACCGCGAGCGGCGAGGTCACGAAGCCCGAAGATCGTGGCCGTGCCCATGGCGAGCAGCAGTGGAAGCGTTCCCACGAGCGCGCCCGGGCCTCGCCCGTAGACGAGGTGGCAGTAGAGGGCGTGCATTACGGTCGCGAGCAGCCAGGCCGCCGGAAAGATCGCGCCCGGCCGCTTGATGCGCTTCACGCGACCGAGCGCATACCCCCACGCCGCCGCGAAAAAGACGTGAGCCGGAAGGGCCACGAGCGTGCGAAGCACCCAGATCCAGCCGAGCGAATGCTCGCGCAGCACCAAGGCGTTCTCGACGCAGGCAAACCCCAGCGCCGCCGCCGACGAATAGACGATGCCGTCGATGGGCTCGTCGAAATACTTCGAGCGGAACGCCGGCCACATGGCCGCGACCTTCGAGGCTTCGCGCACGGGAGCGGCGAAGCCGAAGAGGAAGATCATGGCGCCGGTGTCGCCCGCGACGTGCGTGGTGACGTCGAGGCCCGTCCAGGCCGAGGCCCGCGCCTCTGCATAGCCGGTCACGAACTTGCCGACGGCGCCGAGAAAGAACGTGAGCAGAACGAGCGGCAACGGCTCGCGCCTGCGGTCCGAAAAGTAGACGACCGCCAGCAAGAGCAGAGCGGGGACCACCGAGGGCCCGATCCAGCGCAGGGCGGCAAGCACGGGGGGCAGCTTAGCGCGAGCCGCCTCGTGCCGCGACGATCCGCTCGAGCGCAGCGACCGCTTTCGCCGGGTCGATCGCGCGTGCATCGAACGCTGCCGCGTCGGCCCCGTGGCCTGCCTCGGCCCGAGCGCGGGCGTCTTTCAGGCCGCGCGCTGACGGGGAAAGGAGCTCATTTTCGTCGAGCGGGAGAGAGGCGGTGACGATCCCTCGCTCGAAGACCAGCGCCCACGGCGGAACGACCGTGTCGAGCAAGCTCGCCTCGTCATCACCACGGACGAGCTGCAGGACGAGCTCGCCGAACGTCTGGACGGCGGCACGCGGCAACGGGCCGAGCGCGAGCAGCAGATCGTACCCCGCCACGCCCGACGTCTTCACGAGCGACGGCAGCCCGACGGCCGACGCAAGCTCGCGGAAGCGACCAACGACGCCGTCCGCCTTGGCGTGAATCGCGATGAAGTCGCTCTTGGCCGGCACGGCGATCGAACCGGCCCCCAGGTCGACGACGACGCGGAGATCGGAGAGCTGATCGATAAGCATTCCGGGAGCCGATGCGGACGTTCGCACACTCGCCGGTGTCGACCGAGGAAGCGGCCAGGTCGCACTCGACACGCCCGACTTCGGATCGAAGCGGAGCGGAAGGCAGGGACGCCCGCGGAGCCACGGCAAGAGGCGCGAACCAACGTGCTCGTAATAGGTGCACACCTCATCCTTCTCGAGGGCAGCCTCGGGGATGATCGATGCGCTCTTCGTGGATCGCTCGGCCTTGCGAGGCTTCGCCGGCTCGGCGGGCGAGTCCGGATTCGTGGTGCATTCCTCGGGATCCACGTCGGGTCGCACGCCGCGGAACACGGGATGCTTGAGTGCACCGTCGCTCGAGAAGCTCATGTAGCGAATCGAGACGACGATCTCCGGCTTCACGAAATGCTGCTTTCGTGGGGTCGAGAACTTCCCTTCCGCGAGCAGGCCCTTCACCTCGATGGCCTTCAGGCGCGGCAGCAACGTTGCGATCATCCGCTCGTCGAGCCCGCTGCCCGCTCGGCCACGCGCCACGAGCTTGCCGTTGTCGTACGACGCGAGGAGGAGCGCACCGAAATGCGAGCGGTTCCCCTCGCCTTCGGTGTAGCCGACGACGACGAAGTCCGCCTCCAGCTCGCATTTGATCTTCACCCAGTCGAGCGAGCGCTCGCCGACGCGGTAGATCGAGCCGTTACGTTTGGCGACCACGCCCTCGAGAGCGTGCTGCCGGCACAGCGAGAAGAGCGCGGCCCCATCGTCGAAGCTCGGATGCAGTCGCACGAGCGCGTCTTTGGGGCCCTCGGCCGGAACCACGCGTTCGAGAATCGCCCTGCGCGCTTCGATGGGAAGACGCCGCAAGTCACGATCGCCGATGGCGAGGATGTCGAACACGATGAAGACGACGGGCACCGCCATCATCGCGCGACGAACGCCGCCGCTTCCCACGGTGATGCGCTGGCCGAGGCGCTCGAAGTCCGGCTTGCCGGCTTCGTCGAAGGCGACCACCTCGCCGTCGAGCACCACGCGCTCTTCGGCCAACTTGCTCACCGCTTCGACGATCTCCGGATAGCTCTCCGTGGCGTCGCGAAGCTTGCGATACGTGAGCGCCGTTCGCTTCCCGCGCTTGTCGGCGAGGATGCGCGCGCCGTCGAGCTTCAGCTCGTAGGTCCAGCCCGGCTGACCGAAGTGGCGCGAGCCGTCGTCGCCCGGTGCGAGGAGCATGGGCGCGATCTTGCGACCGTCCACTTCGCCGACGGGGGCGGAGAGCTCGGCAGCCAGCTTCTCGGCCCCGGTCGGCGTCATGCGTCTATGCGATCTTAGGCGTAGGGGCCCTCACAAGCCAAAGTGCAAACCGAGGCGGAGTGCGCCGCCGACCTGCAAGCCCGCGCTGGTTCCCGACTTTTGGTAGAGCGGGTCGGCATCGACGGCCGCCGCCTGATCGGCCGACAGTCCGGTCGGTTTGTCGAGCGCAGGTCGATTGAGGAAGAGGAAGTCGGCGAAGGCACCGAGGCCAACGGAGAACGTGGGCGACACGAAGTAGTCGAGCGTCACGTCGAGGCCGAGGTTGAAACCACGGACCTTCACCGCGTCAGCATTCGTCGGCGTCGCCGTGTTCGTGGCGAGCGCCGAGTCACCGAGGCTGCCGACGAACGAGTAGCCGCCGTGCGCACCGATGCCGAAGTCGACGTCCTTGATGGGGAACTTCAGCCCGGCCTCTCCGTTGAGCTGCCACATGTTGAAGACGCTGAGCGCGTTGTAACGAACGCGCGCGCCGAGCACGAAGACGACGAGGCGCACGCCCGCGCCGAGCCCGAACATCGGCCCGCCCGACTTCGACTGATCGAGGGCGAGCGCATCGGAGGACAGCTGCGTCAGGTTCATGTACGCGCCGCCGACTTCGCCGTTCACCCAGAACAGCTCGAACTTGCGGCCCGTGTCTTCACGCTCGGCTTCATCGAGCCGTGCCGTGGTGTTGTCGGAGGTCGCGGCCTGCGCAACGCCAGGCGACGGCGCCGTGGGAGCGCCGGGAGCATTGGGGTCGATCGGCGGTGGCGGAGCGATGCCCTGCGCGTGGGCGACGGCGGGGACGAGAAGCAAAGCGGCAGGCGCAACAACGCGCGTCACGAAGCCGACGGAACTGGGAAGACGAGCCATCCGCCCCAGTTTCGCACAGCTCGAGTGCGAACGCGCCGCTCAGCTCGCGGCCGCGCCTGCAGGTACGCGTGCACCTAGTTGATGGTGTGCCGACTCGTGGGAGGAGAGTCGTCGAGCAGCGCCTCCGTCGAAATCTCCTCTTCGACCGGCACGCGGTAGGACCCGTTCAGCCAATTGCCGAGGTCGACGGTTCGGCAACGCGGCGAGCAGAAAGGAAAGGCCTTGTTTTCAGCCTTGGCCTTCACATCGGCATTGCAAATCGGACACTTCGCCATGGCCGGAATTTAGCACGCGGGTGGGAGATTCGCCCCCACCACGCGCGCCCGGTTCTGGATTCGCCTGGATTCGCCTCGATTCGTTTCGACGTGCAGTCGCCCCGGTCCTGGAGCGCTCACTCCGCCGGAACGGCTTCGGCGACTTCCTCGGTGACGTGGGGCGTGGGCGTCGAAGCCGGCCGCTCGTCCACCGCACAGCTGAGGTCGAGGAGCTCCGCCACGTCCATCTGCTTGATCTTGTCTTCGAGGCTCTGGCTCTTCAGACCGTCGGTCAGCATGGTCATGCAGAACGGACACGCGCTGGCGACCGTCTTGGCGCCCGTGTCGACCAGCTGCAGCGTGCGCTTCACGTTCACGCGGTTCTGGTTCTGTTCTTCCATGAACATCTGCGCGCCGCCGGCGCCGCAGCAGAGACCGCGCGTCTTGGTCCAGTAGTCCGGCTCGACGAGCTCGACGCCCGGGATCGACTTGAGGATCTCGCGCGGCGACTCGTACACGTCGTTGTACCGGCCGAGGTAGCAGCTGTCGTGGTAGACGACGCGGCCCGCCACGGGCTTCTTCGGTACGAGCTTGCGGCTCGCGACGAGGCCCATGAGGAAGTCGGTGTGGTGGACGACTTCGAGCTTCGCGCCGAAGTCCGGGTACTCGTTCTTCAACGTGTTGAAGCAGTGCGGGCAGGCCGTCACGACGGTCTTCATGCCGCCCTGCTCCTTGTACGTGTTGAGCACCGCCGCGTTGCCCTCGGCGAGCATCGCGAAGAGCATCTCGTTGCCGGCGCGGCGCGCGGGATCACCCGTGCAGCTCTCCTCCTGGCCGAGAATCGCGAAGTCGATGCCAGCCTGCTTGAGGAGGCGTGCCGTGGCGCGCGCGATCTTCTTCGCGCGGTCGTCGTAGCTCGCAGCGCAGCCGACCCAGTAGAGGACCTCTGCGTCGGGCTTCTCGGCGAACGTCTTGATGTCGAGGCCGTCCGACCAAGCCGAGCGGTCCATGCGCGAGAGGTTCCACGGGTTGCCGTTGACCTCCATCGCCTGGAACGGCTTCTGGAGCTCGTGCGGGAACTCGTTCTTGATCATGACGAGGTTGCGTCGCATGTCGACGATCTTGTCGACGTACGAGATGAGCACCGGGCACTGCTCTTCGCAGGCGCGGCACGTGGTGCAACCCCAGAGGACGTCGGGGTGGATGACGTTGGGGACGAGATCGATCGGGTCGTAGAGCTTCGGACGCTTCGCGCCCTCGATCTCGTCGGCGAGGAGCTCGGGGCTCTTCTTGTCTTCGGAAGCCGCCGCAGCATCGGCCGCCGCCGCGCCTTCGAGGCCCGGGCCCCACTGCATCTCACGCGCGGCGAGCTCGCTCTCGTGCGAGTACATGTGATCGCGCAGCGCGAGGGTGAGGTGCTTCGGCGAGAGGATCTTGCCGGTCTTGTGGGCCGGGCAGTTGTCCGAACAGCGACCGCACTCGGTGCAGGTGTAGAAGTCGAGGATCGCCTTCCAGGAGAGGTGCTCGACCTTCGCGATGCCGATCGGCGCCTTCGTCGGATCGGGGAGCTCCGAAGCGGCCGTGAGCTTCTCGACGAGCTGCTCGGCGTTGCCCATCGGCGCGAGACGTCCACGCGGCTCGAGGTCCCGGAAGAAGACGTTCGGGATGCCCGTGATGATGTGGAAGTGCTTGCTATGCGGGAGGAGGTTCAAAAAGATCAGGACGAGCGTGGCGTGCGTCCAGAACCCCGCGTGCGCGATGAAGAGAAGCGCGCTGGCCGGCACCGCCTTCAGCGCGAGCGACATCGCCGAGCCTGCAGGCGACGGGAACATCGAGAAGCCAGTGTGCGGCTCGTAACCAGGACCGAGCGGCGCGAGGAGGTCCGCAATGCCACGACACTGCGCGCCGAAGACGGCGGGGCTGCCCGGCGGACAGACTTCCGTGTGGCGGCTCGCGAGCGCGAGCATCGCGCCGTCGTACGTGATGTCCGCGAGCATCATGGTCGCGATGATGCCGAGGATGACGAGCGCTTCACCGCTCAGCGTCATGCGCTTCTGCGGCTTGATCACGCGGTAGTAGAAGAAGACGCTCACGCCGAGCAGGACGAGCAGCGCGACGATGTCCTTCGCGAACTCGTAGACCTTGCCGAGCGGCTGCGTGGGCCCGAGCACGAGCAGGTTCCACGATGGATCGAACCCGCGCCCCCACAGCACGATGGTGCGTGCGAGCAGGACGATGAAGCCGACGAAGATCAGCTTATGGGCCCAGCCCGCGGGCTGGTAATAGTCCATCTTCTCCTGCGCGAACGCGTAGCGAAGCACGGCCGACACGCGGTCCGGGATGCGCTTGAAGCGATCGACGAACGAGCCGACACGCAGGAGCTGCCAGCGCCGGAGCGCCGACCAGAAGAAGACAACGTGCGCGCCCACGATGAGGACGAGCATGGCGGTCGGGTTCACGGCGTTCTCCTGGCAGTGAGCATTCGAATTGTGAGGACATATAGGGACTTGATGCGCCTCGTCAATTGAGACGGTGCGGCACGTGCAATGCAGCCGCGAGGAGCATGGCCGCAAGGTCGCCCGCCGCGCGTTCCCGCGGCCCCCTCATCACCAAGCTGATCGTCCTCGGCTCGATCCTCGTCAGCCTTCTTGCGGCTGGGGTGATTGTCGCGTCGTGCCGCGAGCGTGCCGTTCTGCGCCAGGCCCAGAGAGGTCTGGAAATAGCGCGTCCCGAGGAGCCGGCGGGCCCTTCCGGTGGCCGCGTCTCTTCACCGTCCACCTCACCTGGACCGACCGCCGCCGAGCTCGAGCTGATGTGGCAACAGCAGGCGAACGCGGCCGCGGAAGCTGGCGCGGCGCCGACAGCTGGTCAGGGCGGTGGTCAGACGCCCGCCGAAGAAGGCGCCGCGGGTGAAAGCCTCGCGGCCGTCCTCGAGCGAGCGCAGGCGCAAGTCGGGCAAGCCGCAGCGCCAGGCGCTGCCGACGCAGGAGCTGCGAACGAAGGGGGGACCAACGCCACGCCCGACGAGATCGCCAACGCCGTGGTGAAGGCGATTGCTGCAATGCAGCAACAGGTCGAGGCCAATCAGCAAGCCAACCAACCGCCGCCTGCCGAAGCGGCGGAGGCAGGAGCCACGGCCGCTGCGCCCGAGACGCCGGAGCACCCGTACCAGCCAACGTTCTCGTCGGGGGCCGGGCAGTTCGCCACCGAGCCGCCCATCTATGCGGCCAGCGCGATGCCCCCACCCGGCCCCGACGATGGCGCCGGTCGCTTCGACACCGAACGGGATCTGCCGGCAGGCGTCGTCTATTACGGCATCGGTAGCCGAGCGCAGACCGCAGCCGCCGTGGGCGCGGGCCAGGGCGTGTCGATCGAGACCGGAGGCCCCACGCCGGTTGCCGGAGGTGTGACCCCTCCCGTGCCTCCCGGAGTCATCCCCCCGACGCCCCCCGCAGAGGGAACGGCGACGAGCTTCCCGCTCGGCTCGACCACGTTCTTTCCGCCGGCGAGCGGCGTCGCGGTCGTCCCCGGCGTTCCCGATGCGACGCGCATTCCGTCGAACTTCAACGTCGGCGGCTCGCTCGTCATCGAGGGCGCGCCTTCACCGACGAACCTGCCGGGCGGCTTCATCGGCGTCCCGCAGGTCTCCTTCCCTCCGTCGCCGACGTCGTTCCCCCCGTGACGAACGACCGTCAGAGCTCGAAGCCGAAGCCGCGCCGATCTTGCCCCTGGCCCGGCGCGAGCTCGAGATCCATCGCGTAGGTCCGACTGCCGACGCGCGCAGAGAGATGCACCTTCACGGGCAACTCGGCGCCGTGCGGATCGACGAGCTTCACCTCGACGGCATACTTGCCGCGAGGAGGCTCGTTGCCTTCGAAGTACACGTTCTCGACGTTCTGGCCGTGACAGCCGTCGTCGGGGCACGAGCGCTCGAGACGCAAGCCGCCGTTCGGTGACGGATTCGACTTGTTGACCTTCGCACCGGAGGGATCGATGACCACGATGTCGACATCGGCAGGGCTGTCGCCCCACGCGATCATGAATTGCAGTACGCCCGTCGCCGAGCCGCAGCCCTCGTCGATGACGCCGTTGCAGTTGTCGTCGTTGGCGTTGAAGCACAGTTCGGGACCGGTCGGCGTGCACGCAGAGGTGACCGTCACGCCGGCTTCACCGACCACGTTCTTCGCGACCACGTCGGCGTAGGGATCCCGCGTGGGTCGTCCGGAAGACGTCGGGCCGCACGCGGCGAGCACGCACAACGAGAAAAGCAGCGGGCCTCGCATCGGAACGAGCTTACAGGAGACGCCGAACGAAAACGGCCCCCGAGAACCGAATCTCGAGGGCCGCTCGTGTGTGAGCCCCAGTCTCACGATTGGGCTCACGATTGGGGCTCGACCGCTCAGCGCGGAGAGGCGATGTTCCCGCCCGCAGACGCCTTCGCGTCCTTCGTCTCCGGCAGCGCTTCGACGGTCAGCTTGGGGTTCATGAGCTCGAAGAAAGCCTGACGCGCCGGCTCCTGCCAGGCGCCCTGCTCGCTCTTGAGCGCCATGAGAACGCCCTTCTCGCCCATGAACTTCAGCATGGCGATGGCGTTCGCGCGCTTCTTGTCGTCGGCACCGCGCGCGTCACGATCGAGGCGCACGCGCATCTGAACGCGCGTGATCGAGTGCGGGCCGTTGTCGTAATCGATGCCCTGGATCGCGCGCGAGAGGATCAGCTTCGGCCAATCCTGCAGTGCA
Organism: Labilithrix luteola; assembly: GCF_001263205.1. GTDB lineage: Bacteria > Myxococcota_A > Polyangia > Polyangiales > Polyangiaceae > Labilithrix > Labilithrix luteola. The sequence continues at coordinate 5,503,238 of NZ_CP012333.1, read as the reverse complement.
TCGCGAACGCGAACGCGCGAGGCCGCGTGGGCGTTCTTGATCCAGCGAGCGACGTCGCCGCTCTCGTAGTTCTTGTCGCTCCAGTAGCCGAAGCTCTGGTTGTAGATGACCTTGAGCTCCTCGAGCCCCGCGGGATCGACGTCGTTGAACGTCGCGATCGTGCGGCGAACCGTGTCCTCGTCGCCGCCGACGAGGAGCGCGAGCGCAGCGTCGTTGCGGACCGAGGGATCCTTGAGCTTCTCGAAGAGCTGCGTCTGGATCGCCGGCGTCATGCCGCCGAAGCCGATGGCGCGCGCCGCCTGGTGACGAACTTCGAGATCGAGCTTGTCGTTGATGAGATCGACGAGGCCCGCCGTCGCTTCCGGAGCCGGGTGACGAATGAGCGTCTCGAGGAAGCAGCCGCGAATGAGCTGGGTCTTCGGATCGGGCTTGTCGAACTCGTGAACCTTCTTCACGACTTCTTTCATCTGCTCGTCGGTCGCGACCCAGCCGAGCGAGAAGCACGCTTCGATGCGCGACTGCTCGTTGTTCTGCTTGTCCTCGATGTACTTCACGAGGTTCGGGTACGCCTTGGAGTCGCCCCACTGCGCGAAGCCGTGGGCGGCGCCGACGCCGACCGCGCGGAGGCTCATGCCCATGACGGCCATGCCGCCCTGGAGGAGGGCTTCCATCGTCGCGTCGACCTTCTCGGGACGGCGGCGAAGCTGGTTCTCGAGCATCGGCCAGGCCTGCGGATCCTGCATCCAGCCGATGTAGCGAAGCGCGCTCTGCGCCGTGGCCCACACCGGCGGGAACTCCTGCTGGCCTTCCTTCGGGAACGGCGTCGAGGGGTTCGCCCAACCGCGCATCTTCGGCAAGGCTTCCTTCGCGTCCGCCGCCGCCATGAAGCGGAGACCGTTCGCGTGAGGCTGCGGCTTGTCGGCGATCCAGTGGTAGACGCCGTCGTAGGCTTCCTGACGGATCTCGGGGCGCTTGTCCGGGTAGAGGACCGCGAGGTCCGCGAGCATACGCGCCGAGACGACACGCTCGTTGTCGTCCATGCGGTACTCGGGATCGAGGTCCTTGCTGTAGAGCGTGAGCGGGTCCTGCTTCATGCGCCACCCGAGCGTGGGCACGGCGCGGATGTCGCCGATCTCGGCGAGACGAAGAGCCGCCTCGGTCTTCCAGTGCGGGTTCTGCGTGCGGGCGATGTACTCGACGAGCAGATCGCCCGAGCGCGGATCCTCGAGGCCCTTCAGCATGTCGAAGATCAGCTTGGTCTGGAACTTCTCGGTGTCGCGCTTCGAGGAGTCGACGCTCTTGAGAGCGAGGACGAGACCACGACCACCGACGCCGTCACGAAGCGCCTCGAGGAACTTCTGACGCGAATCCTTGTCGGCCTTGGCGAGCGCGCCAAGGAGCGGCTGCATGGCCTTTTCGTTCGCGATCTTGCCGAGACCGACGGCCGCTTCGCGCGCGACTTCGACGGACTTGTCGGAGACGAGCTTGACGAGCGCGTCCGTCCACTTCGGGTCGGCGTTGCGCGAGAGGACGGTGGCCACGAGCTGACGAACGCTCTCGCTCTCGTCGCCCGCGAGCGTCGCGAGCTTGTCGAGCGGCACCATCGAGGCGAGCATTTCAGGGTCGAACGAGGGGTTACCGTCGAGGCGCTGCACCTTCGCGAGGTGGCCGAGGCGGTACGCCTTCATGACCTCGTCGAACGCGGTCGGCTCGTGGAGCGAGGCGAGTGCCCAAGCGATCTGCGGGCGGTCGCTCTCGTTCGCGTCCTGGAGAGCCTTGAGGAGTGCCGGCTTCGCGCTATCCGCGGCGGGCGAACCGTACTCGAGGAGCGCCGTCGCCGCCGTTCCGCGGACGCGATGGTCGGCCGACTCGAGGCCCTTGATGATCAAGGGGAGGCCTTCCTGGTCCTTCGCCCAGGCAAGCTGCGTGAAGCCCTCTTCCTGGAGCTTCGGCACGTCGTCCTGCTTGGCCCACGCGCGCCACTTGGGGAGCGCCTCGGCCATCGGCATCAGCGCCGTGTTCTTCTTTTCGTCGGCGATCTGCTTCGGCGAGAGCTGCTCGGCGCTCTTCGTTCCGCCGACGATGAAAATCGCCGCTGCCGCTCCAACCGCCGCGAGCGCGAGGATGACGTAGATCGGCTTGAAGCGGCCCTTCTTGAAGTTGCCGTCGTCACCGCCGCCGTAACCACCGCCATCCGACGGAAAACCGGGGCCCGGGGGCAGGCCGTCGTCATCGGGCGGCCACTTCGCGGCATGGAGAACCGGCACCGGGGCCGCGGACTCCGGAACGCGCGACGAGGAGGGGAAAGTCGGTACACGCGGGGGCTTCGGGATGTGCGATTGCGGCGTCTGGTTCATCGTTCCCTCGGAAAACGCGCTTCGACACATCCCGAAAAACACGAGCAAATCACGAGCAAATCACGGCGGAACAGCGACGGGAGCGCGAAAGCGGGCGAGACGATAGCGCAAAAGGATCGGAAAGACGCCACCGACTCGCCATGACGCGGGCGCTGTTTTGGCGGCCTGCCCGGCATGCCGCGTGATGCTGCATCGCGACGCGTCGAAAGCGCGCCGTTTTCAATGCCGGTTCAGCGGCCCCGGTTGTCGGGCCGCCCCGATTCAAAGTACGTCTCAGACGCGAACGCTTCGTCCGAGGCGGCTGCGAAGTTCCATGCGCGCACGCATGGCGCGGGCAACATCGGCGGCTTCGAGGCAACGATCGCGTTCGAGCGCAGCGTTGAGCGCGCGCAAAGCTTCGTCAGCTTCACCGCGCTCGGCGAGCGCGCAGCCGGCCACGACCATCAGCTCGGGATCGCCCGGAAGCACCGCGAGGCCGAGCCCCACGATGCGCATCGCGCGATCGAAGTCGCCGTTCGCGCAGAGGCGATTGGCAACGTCACGCGCGGCTCCCACGAGCGCGTGCATGTCTTTGCGCGTCAGCGGTCGACCGACGAGGGCGTCACCGAGCGAGCGCGCTCCGGCAAGGAGCTCGCTGTCCATCTCCGAACCCTCGATCTGCGCGCGCGCGACGAGCTTGGTGAATCGTTTGCGTACGCGATCGACCGCATCGCCGTCGGCCTTGGCAGGCGGTGCATGCGGGCGCGAGCTCACCAGATTGATCGTCGTGCGAAGGTGGACGAGCCACCCGGGAAGACGAGGCCGTGCACTCGCGTTGACGTCCGTCGAGCTCGCCGGCACCGCTTCGAGCATCGAGCGCGTTTCGGCGTCGAGATCGTGCGGCTCCCAGCGTGCGTGCTCGGCGTCGAGACGCCACGAGAGAACCTCACCGGGGTAGACGACGAAGTCGAGCGTCGCATCGCCGGCAGCCATCGACGTTCGGATGCGATGACGCCCTGCCGGCACTCCACAGAAGCCTCGGATCGGCTCGGTCGTGTAGCGGCTCCAGGGCTCGCGCACGTCGTCGACCGTGCACGACTCCCAGGCATTGTCGGCGAGCAGAACGAAGGCGCTCGGCTCGCGCGCCGGTCGTCGCGAGCGCGTCCGTCTGCGCGAGCGAATGACGACGACGAGCGCGGTCACCAGCAAGATCGCGAGGGGTACGGCGGCGAACAGAACCGACGGCACTCTAGAAGAGTAGCTTGCCGGCGCGCGCGCGCACGGACCCAGGCGAAAGAGAGCTCGTAAAGAAGAGGTACGACATGGGAGCTCGGGCGGCGGTGATTAACGCGTCAACGCGCCGTCACGTCACGTCGCTCGATCGCTCGATCGCGCAGCTCTGCTGTGATCACCTGGGCAGGGCCGCGAGGCGATCAGCGAGGCTCGCGCGAAGCTTCTTCTGTTTGTCGTTGAGAACACTTCTCTCGGTGCGGACGAGCCCATTTTCCAGGGCCTTCCGTTCACCGGCCACATCCCCCTGGGCCTTCGCGACATCCGCCGCGAGGACGAAAACCCGCAGCGCTCTTGGTCCGTAGACCTTGGCCGACGCGCGGTCGCTCGCCGCCTTCGCGTCGCCCCACCGCTTCATCTCGAAGTAGGCCCGCGCGAGGCGCGCGGGTGGGTTGTAGTCCTCCGGGAAATCGCGCTCGCTCTCTTGGAGCATGGGCACGGCGCGCTCCGGATCGCCGAGGGCGATGTAGGCAGAGAGGCGATGGGGATCGAACACGGCGCGCGCTTGCTTGGTCGGTGCCCGGACGGCTTCGCGCTCGAGGAACGCGGCCCACGTCTGCGCGACGGCCTTCGCGCCCGCTGCATCGCCGCTCGCTTTTTTCGCCTCGACCACGGCTTCGTAGAGCCCCGAGCGATCGTCGGCCGCCGCGTGCGGATCAGGATCGGAGGCGGCCCGCAGACACGCATCGCTCAACGAGGCGACGAGGGCCGTGCGTTTGCCCTCCGTTGCGCACGAGAGGCCCGTCGCGAGGACGGTCGCGCGCGATGTCCCCGAAGGAAGCGAGGCCGATTCGCTGGCGGCCAGATCGGCGCAAGCACCGAAGTCGTCGCGTGACGACAAGAGCGAGACCAGCGCTTCGACGGCCCGCGCACGTTGCGGATGCGACGGCACGGCAAGCGACGCACGGAACTGACGCTCGGCCTCGGCGACCTCTCCCTTCGAGGCCGCTTCGTTGCCACGACGGAAGGCGGCCATGCCCTCCGCGCGCTGGGCCCCCTCGCTCCCCTCGCCTTTCGTCGACGCGAGAAGCTCACGCAGCTCGTCGGCCGTCGCCGTGCCTCCCCATTTGAGCGAAGCGTGCTCGCGCGCGGGGTCGATCACCCAAAGCGTGGGCCACACGTCGTTCGGGAAGCGGGAAACGAACGCGCCGTTTTCGTCTTTCTCGGTGTCGATCGTGAGCCAGACATAGTCGTTCGCGAGGGGCGCGAGCGACGGATCGGTGAGCACGAACGCACGCATGCTGAGGCACGAGTGACACCACGGAGCCCACGCATCGACGAAGAGCGGCTTGCCTCGCTGCTTCGCCTCGGCGAGCGCGCGCGGAAAGTCGTCGTGGATGAAGGGCAAGGCCTCCTTGGCGGCCGATGCCGTGGTCTGCGACGCAGGCTGCACCGACGCGCCGCCGGACGCACATCCCGCGAGCGCGAGCGAAGAACCAAGAGTGAGTGCCGCGAACGAAGCGAACCGCGAAGAACCGATCACTCCTCAGTTCGTATTGCCCTGCACCGAAAGAGTCCACTTCGTTCCGGCAGCGCAGGTGCCTGAAACGTAGCGAACCTCGACCGTGACCGTGCGGCTGTCGTCCGAGCCGTTCGCCAGTCCGCTGCCTTCGCCCCACTCGATGCTGACCGAATCGACCGCCGCCGTGCTGGTCGACGACTTGGTCACCGCCGAACATTCGAGTGTGTCGCTGCTCGGCAGGTAGACGTAGAGATCGAAGTTCGAGCCAGGCGGCGAGGTGAGCGAGACCTTCGCGCGCTCCGAGGTTCCGAAGATGCCGGTGTCATCCTCGGTGACGCGAACGTTGAACCACTGCGACGTGCTCCCCTGAGCGGTCACGACGTCGGACTTCGTGTCACCGCTGACGGAGCCGAGGGACGTGCCCGTGGCACAGGTGTTCGACGTGGTGCACGTGCCCGTGACGGGACCGGTGCCCGAGTCGGCGCCCGCGTCCGCGCCGGAGTCGACCTTGGTGCCCGCGTCGGCGCTGCCGCTGTCCTTGCCCGCGTCGGTCCCCTGCGAGGGGGCCGGGAGGACGGTCTTCGAAGTCTCCTCGCCCGCGTCGTCCGGATCGGTTCCGAGCGCGCTCTCCCCGTAAACATCAGTGTCGGAGCCCTCGGCACACCCGACGAGGGCGGCGACGCCGGCGATGGCCACGACCCCCAGCCCTAGGAAAAGGCGAGAGAGAGAGATGCTGCGGGTGGCCTTCTGTGACGTCTGCATAGCCGGCCAGACTAGCGCAGCCGTTCGCTTGCGCTCGGCGCGCACGCGTCGCGTTCGCGTCTCCAGTTCCGAAGGGTCTCACACGGCCTCCGGATGGGGGGCGCTACCTGCTACCGACTACTGACTCCCGCTATGGGCACGGGCGCCAGCTTTGTCGAGGGCGGCGGCCAATGCAGCTTTCGACGGCTCGCCGTCCACTCGCTGATTTCCCACATAAAGGAGCGGAACGCCGTCGCCTTCGGCCGCGACGTAGAGCGCCTCGTCCTGCGCGAGACGCTCCTCGGTCGCAGGCGCGTTCAGGCAGGCCCGGACGTCGTCCGCGCTCGCCCCCAGCTTGACGACGAAGTCCATGCAGGTGGCCTCGGAGAGGTCGCTCGACCGAAAGAGCGCGTCGGTCGTCGCCGTCGCCGCGGACGGGGGAAGGAGCTTTTCCGCGCAGATGGCCGTCTTGGCTGCCGTTCGCGCATCCGGGTGGCTGCGCAGCGGAACGTGGCGAACGACGACGCGTACGTTCGGACGCGCCTCGAGCGCCTCTTCGAGCTTCGCGTGGGTTCGACGGCAGAACGGGCACTGGAAGTCGGTGAAGACGACGACGGTGGCCGTGTCCTTCGGTGAGCGCGCCATCTCGTCGCGAATCCCCGCCGGCACGCTCGCACCGCACGCGGCGAGGAGGGTGGCCAACGAGGCGAGCGAGGCGAGCGAGGCGAAGAGCGCCAATCCCGTTCGGAGCATGGTCATTCGCATTTCAGAGCTCGTGGACGTGAAGGCCGGGAGCAGGCACGGCTTCGCGCGCCAGCTCCACGAGGCGGGCGTGATGTGTGAAGAAGAGCACCTGCATGCGCGAAGAGACCTCGGCGAGCACGCCGAGCGCCGCGCGCGAACGCTCGTCATCGAACTGGACGAGGAGGTCGTCGAGGACGAGCGGCATGGGCCCGCCGATGTCCGCATAGCGGAGCAAGCTGGCGAGGCGCAGGCTCAGATAGAGCTGGTCGCGCGTGCCTTCGCTGAGCCCGGCAACGTCGACCTCCGTGCCCGTCGCACGCACGCAAACGAGGGACGCGCGATCGCGATCATCGAAGCCCGCACGCACACCCGAGAACTTTCCGAGCGTGAGGCGCGAGAACAATCGCGAGGTCGTGGCAAGCAGCGGCCCCTGATTTTCTTGCCTATAGCGCTCGATCTCGCGCGAGAGCAGCACCTGCGCAAGGCGCGCGCGGCAATAGCGCTCGACGTTCGTTCGCACGCGGGCGAGCGCTTCTTGCGCCACCGAGGAGGCCTCCGCCGCGCCGGATTCTCGGCGCATCATGTCGAGGCCGTTGCGGATGCCGCCGACGGTCTCGCCGAGGCGCTGGATCTCGCGGTCGGTCTCGCCGAGCTCTGCATCGATCTCCTCGAGGGCGGCGAACGATGCGTCGGCGTCGGCGGCGAGCTGCAGGACATCGTCGGGCAGGACGGCTCCTCCGAGCTCCTCGAGGCGCGCGTCGATCGAGGTGAGCTCCTGCTCGATCTGCCGCGCCTTGTCCGCGCGGTTGACGATAGCCACCGCCGCATCGAGTGCGCGCGCAGCCGCGAGATCGGGCGCGAGCTCCGCGACGAGACGAGCAACGTCGTCCTCGAAACCGCCCGCCGCCCGCTCGACCAGCGCACCGCGTGACTCGGCGTCGCTTCGCTTGTCGAGCAGAGTGAAGAGATCGCGAAGCGCGTCGAGCGCGTGCGTGACTTCGTCGGTCGACGCGTCGTCGGGAACGCCGAGAGGGCGAACGAGCTCGGCGAGGTTCGTGCAGACGTCGGCGAGCGCCGCCTGATCTTTCGACGCCGCAGCCGCGCGTTCGTCGATCTGCGCTTCGAGTTTGACCATCGATCGCGTCGCGTCCGCGACGACGCGCTTGGCCGCCTCGGCGCTCTCGATCCGACGGCGCGCCGCGACGACGAGGTCGGCGAGGCTCTGCGATGCGTCCGACGAATCGAGTGCGGACGCGAGCACCCGGCGAGCATTCTCGATGTCTCGCGCCGCATCGGCGAGCTCGGCATCGGATTCGAGCAACCCCTCGAACGCTTCGACGATCGGGCGCCGGCGCTCGAGCCAGCCCTTCATCTCCGCAAAGCCGAGCGGCGCGATCCTCGAAGGCGCCCAGAGCGCGCGATGCTCGTCGTCGAGGGCTGCGCGCGATGCCCGGAGAGCCTCTCGCTCGGACAGCTGCTCGAGTCGCTGCTTCTCGAGCACCTTGGCCGACGCACGGAGCTTGGCGAGCGTGGTCACGCGATCGGCTTCGCGGATCATCCGATCGGCGAGCTCATCGGCCTCGCGCACCGCGCGTTCGAACGCGGCTTCGAGCTCGAGGCGATCGTTCGATTCGCCCTTTTTCAGGCGGTTCCAGAGCTCGTCACGAGCTTCGCGGGCACGCCGGAGCGCCGTGGGCTCCGGAGGCGCGAACTCCCCTTCCTGTTCGGCGATCTGACGCTCGCTTTCGCGCATCTGCGCTTCGAGGTCCGCCAGGCGCTCGTCGTGACGAGCGAGCCCCCGGTCGAGCTCGGCGGCACGTGCGAGAAGTCGTTCGATCGACTCCGCCGCGGGCAACGTCGTCTCGGCGAGCTCCTTCGCGGTGCCCGAGAAGAGTCCGAGCGCGGTCACGCGCTGATCGATTTCACGCCGCTTGCGTTCGACCTTGGAGAGATTGTTCGCGTGGCGAGCCTCGGCGTCACCGAGCGCCTGCGCCTGGGCGAGCGCACGCGCGAGGACCGTCGTGTCCGGCACGTTCGTGGCCATGGCCTCGCGAAGCCGCTGGACCTCGCGTTCGCTCCGCGCGGCTTCGGCCTTCGCCGATTCGACCTTTTGCGAGAGCGCCGTACGCTCCTGCAGGAAGCGGCTGATGCGAGCCTCTTTACGTGCGTCGATGCGAATCTGCGTGGGGTCGAGCTCCCCGCCAACGCGCCGCGAAGCATCGGCGATGCGCGCGCGGAGGCTCTCCCTCTCTACCTCGAGATCCCGTCGCGCGGCCAGATCGCGCTCGTACTGAGCCACGCGGGTGGGGAGCGACGTGGCCCGCTCGACGAGGCGAACCACGTCACCCAACGGGGCTTTGCTCGCAGCCAGTGCGGCCCGCTTTTGCTCGAGGGGTACGCGTGAGCGCGCGCGTTCGAGCTGGGCGCGCCGCGTGGCGAGGCCGGCCCGCTTTCGTGAGGCCTCCACGCGTCGGGCCTCGGTCTCTTCGAGGGCACGCTGCTGCGTGACGAAGGCCTCGGGGAGGCTCTGGCGCTCCTTGATCTGCTTCTGCGCCTCGCCGAACGCCTTGAGCGCCTCGTTGAGCGGCAGGGTGGAGCCGCGTGGCTTGTAGATCTCGTCGGCCTCCTTCGTGAGCTCCGCGAGCAGACGTTGGACTTCGCCGCCGCCGCCGACGCTCGCGTCGAAGAGGCTTTCGCCGAGGTCACCTCGGCCTTGCAGAAGAGCCTCGGCGCCGCGCGTGAGCGCTTCGTGATCGAGACCGAAGGCTTGCCGGAACGTCTCCTGAGAGACGCCGCCGAGCATACGGAGGAGTGGGGTCTCGTCGATCGGCTGCCCCTGATCGTTCAGGAGCGTGTTGGCGTTGCCCTTTCGCCGGACGACACGGAGGCGCTCTCCGTTCTCGCCGAGCAGAATGCCGCCGATGCGGAGATCCTTTTTCTCGTGGACGTGATCGTCGTGGGTCTGCGCGGCAATGCCGTAGAGCAAGCCCGTGATGGCACGGAGCGTGGTGCTCTTGCCGGCCTCGTTGCGACCGAAGACGACGTGCAGGCCGTTCGGCCCGAACTCGAGCTTGTGTCCTTGGAAGTGGCCGTACGCGAGGAGTTCGAGTTGGTCGATACGCATCTCAGCCCTCGCGCGTCTCGAGGAGCCGAGGGATGAGCGTCTCCTCCACGTCGTCGACGAACGAACGCAGGACGTCGGGATCGATCAACGAGAGGGCTCCTTCACCTTCGCGAAGCTCCGCGGGGAGCTTCTTGTCGAGCTCGGCGAAGATGCTCGCGAGCTCTTCGAGCTCTTTGGGATCGGCTTTGATGGCGGCGAGGCGGCGTGCAAGGTGCCCGACCGCATTGGGCTCGGAGCGAACGCGATCGGCGTCGAAGACCGAGCGCGTCTCGACCTTCACCTTTTCGAGCCACACGCCGTCACCGAGCCCATCGGTCGCCGCGGCGCGCAGCTCGTTCACGAAGCGCTCGACGTCGCGACGAATGGCGCCGTTCGCCTTCGTGCTGCCGGACACGACGACGCGGGCCGCGAGGACGCGCTCTTCCGCCGACGCGGCGGCTTCGATCAGCTTGGCCCGCACGAGATCGACGACGTCCAGCGGATCGCTCGCGGCCGACGCATCGACCGAGAGCTGCTCCCAGCGAACGACGTCGAGCGCACGATGCTCGACCTCGCGAACCGCTCCGTCTTCGACGGTGACGAGGCTCGCGCCCTTCGGTCCGGTCTCGCGCGCGTGACGCCCTTGGAGGTTTCCAGGGAACACCACCCACGGCTCGCGCGCGAGCACTTCGCGGGCGTGGACGTGGCCAAGCGCCCAGTAGTCGTAACCCTTGCCCTTGAGCACGTCGAAGGTGGTCGGCGCGTACGGCTCGTGGCCTTCGCGGCCATCGAGGCTCGTGTGCAAAAGGCCGATGTTGAACACCGCCCGATTCGCATCGGGATAGCGGAGCGCGAGATCTTCGGTGGTGATGCGCTGCGCGAAGCTCTGCCCATGCACGCAGACCGAGGCATCGACGAGGTCGATGGTCTGCGGCTTCTTCGGCGAAAGCTCGCGAACGTTGTCGGGCAGGCGCAGGTTCTTGGTGACCGAGCTCGCCGCGTCGTGGTTGCCACGCACGAGGACCACGGGAATTCCGGCCTCGCGAAGGCGCGTCATCTGCGCGGCGAAGAAGAGCCCGGTCGAGAAGTCCTTCCAGTTGCCGTCGAAGACATCGCCCGCGAGGAGGAGAAAGCTCACCCGTTCCTCGATGCACAGGGCGACGAGGTTCTCGAGAGCCCGACGCGTGGCTCCGCGAAGGCGCGCAACAGGCGCCCCTTCGTAGCGATCGAGCCCACGAAGCGGGCTGTCGATGTGGAGATCCGCAGCGTGAACGAACTTCACGCGGCGGACAATAGCAGGGAGACGACGATTTTTTCAGCGCTCACGCGAGAGACCAGCCGCGCCCCTCCTGCGTCACCTCGCGCCGCGAGACCGGCGCCGGGCGGTCGAGCGCTTTCCGCGTCGCCGCCGCGACGGGACTCCCCCAGACCAGGCAAGCGTCCCCGAATTCGTGACCGAGGAGGTCCTCGTGTTCGGCAAGGACGAGGGCATTTTCGAGAACCTTGGCGGATGCGAAAGCCCCGAGCAGCGCATAGTGGGTGGTATCCGCTTCGTGGACACCCGTGACGACGCCGTCGACCACGGTACGTCGCGCGCCTGGGCCGAGCTTGAGATGCGTGATCCCCTCACCGGCGGTAAGCGTCGTGCCAGCCGACGCCGATTCGAGCGCGCGCACCACGCTCGTTCCGACGGCGAGCACGCGACCGCCCCGAGCGTGCGTCGCTTCGACGAGACGCACCGTCTCCTCCGGCACGCGCCATCGCTCGGGGAGCGGGAGAGCTTCGTCGATCTTCGGATCCCCGGTTGACGAGAGGCCGGCCGCGTGGGTGACCCGCGCGATGGCGATGCCGCGCGCCTTCAGGGCCCCGAACGTCTCGGCGCGGAAGAGTCGCCCGGCGGACGGCATTTCGACCGCCCACGGCTCGAAGGCATAGACGTTCTGCACGTCCCAGAGCGCGAGGGGCTCGGGCACGTGTGCATACTGCACGGGCCGCCCTGCTCGATAGATCGCAGCCCAGACGTCGGCCTCCGAGCCCTCCGCGACCGAGAAATGCAGCTCCACGAGCCGCTCGGAGATCGACGAGTGGCCAGTCACGTGAGCGACGAGCTCGTCGCCGACGAACAGCCGCGCCCCCGACGCGATGAGCGGTGGAAGAGGACGAACCTCGGTTCGCGTCCGATAGTCGCCCGCACCGAGCAGCGCCGCGACGAAACGCGGCTCGCTCCCCTCCGCCGCGCGCCCGGCAAGGCGGAGCTCCACGGGCTCGCCTGCCGCGGTCCGCGCCGCGAACGATGCCGGAAGCGTCGCTGCGTCGTTCACCACCACGAGATCGCCGGGGGCGAGGAGCTCGGGGAAGGTTCGCGCGTCTGCAACGCCCAGCGTTCCGGTCGATCCGTCGACGACGAGCAGGCGCATCGCGGCGACCGGCCGAGGCGACGTGGCGGGGCTCACGACACCCCCCGCAAGGGCTCGGCCTTGGGGAAGTCAGCGGCCAGAACGCGAGCGCCGTTCGGCAGCTCGCGCGCGCGACGGAGGATCGTCATGATGCGCGCCGCGACGTCTTCGGGCTTCGCGAGCGTGCTCGGATCGGCGTCGGGCATCGCATCGGCGTGCATCTTCGTGTCCATCTCGCCCGGATCGACCGCGAGGAACCGCACCGGATCGAGCTCGGCAGCGAAGCTTCGCGCCAGATGATCCTGCGCAGCCTTGGAGACGCCATAGGCGCCCCATCGTTCGTACGCGTTCGTCGCCGCGTCGGAGCTCACGAAGAGAACGGTCCCCTCCCCGCGCAGCATCATCGGCGCCGCGAGCACTTTGGTGAGCCGGAACGGTCCGACCAGATTCACCTCCAGAACGCGCGCGAAGTCCTCGCACTCGGTGTCGAGCAGGAGCGGCATCGGCAGCGGGCCGAGCGTACTCGCGGCATGCACCACCAGATCGATACGCGGCGAGAGTGCCGCCGCCGCCCCGGTCAAACGATGAATCGCGCTCTTGTCGCCGACGTCGAAGGCCAAGCCGTGCGCATCGCCGCCGGCCTGTTTCACGTCACGAACGGCGCCGCGAAGCTCGCTGCCACCGCGGGCGACCATGATCACCCGCTTCCCCCTCAGCGCAAGCGCACGGGCCAGCGCCTTGCCAAGGCCGCGACTCGCCCCGGTCACCAGCGCCGCCGAGCTCCTTTCGACCATGTTCTCTTCCATGGTCACGAGCTTGGATCATGCGCTCTGTCATCGTGGCATCGGTGACAACGGATTGGAGGACTGCTACCTCGTTGGAATGGACGACGTTGCCAGCCGTCTCGGACAGAACGTCCGCGTGCTTCGCGAAGGCCGAGGTCTCACCCAGGCCCAAATGGCGAAGCTCGCCGGGATGCCCCGCGCGACGTGGGCGAACCTCGAGTCGGGCACGGCAAACCCTACCCTTGCCGTCCTGGACCGCGTGGCGGGAGCGTTCCAGGTCACGATCGAAGAGTTGATCGCCGCACCTCAGAGCGGCGCGCGACACTACCCGAAGGGGACGCTGCCCGAGAAAATGCGCGGTGCCGCGCTGATTCGAAAGCTCTTGCCCGATCCGATCCCAGGCATGGAGATCGACCGCTTCGAGCTGCCGCCGCGCGTGAAAGTCACGGGCGTTCCGCACACGCCTGGAACGCGCGAGTACCTGATGTGCGAAACGGGCGAGATCGTCCTCATCGCGTCGGGCGAGCAATACCGGCTCTCACCGGGCGACGTGGTCGCCTTCCGCGGCGACCAACGTCACTCCTACTCGAACCCGACGATGAAGACGGCCGTGGCCTATTCGTTCGTCTTGATCACACGCCGCGACGGTCGTTGACACGACGCTCGGTCGTGAACGCGGCCGTGAGGTTCAGCGCGAGCTCGTCGAAATCGCCGGCGGGGACGGCGCGGCGATCCATGTTGCGACGGTCGCCGAAGCTCTCGCGGAGGTCGGAAACGGTGCGGGCCGATGTGGCGCCGCGGCGGTACATCAGTTCGTGCGTGCCGCAGAGGACGGTGGAATCGCCGCCTTCGAGCGCGACCGCGAGCAAGCCTCGGGCGTCGGCGAATCCGCACACCGAACAGCATCCGGCGACCATGCCTTCTTCCGCGTGTCCGACCATCGATTCGTGCTGCGTGCGAGCCATGGGTCGACCTTCGCCGAGGTCGCCGAAAAGGGCCAAGTGTTCGGCCAAAATCGTTTCGCAGCGCGCGCGCACGAAGTGTATACGAACGGCATGGCGAAGTTTCTCGTCACGGGCGGTGCGGGTTTCATCGGGTCATCGATTGCCGAGGCACTCCTCGCGAAGGGCGAGAAGGTGCGCATCCTCGATGACTTCTCCACGGGTCGGCGGAAGAACGTCGAGTCGCTGAAGGGCGACGTCGAGGTCATCGAAGGGTCGATTGTCGACCCCGAAACCGTGGCGCGCGCCGTGAAGGGCGTGGAGGTCATCTTCCACCAAGCGGCGATTCCCTCGGTCGTGCGCTCCGTCGAGAATCCCGGCGCATCGATGCTCGCCAACGTGCAGGGCACGACCACGGTGCTCGACGGCGCCCGTCACGCCAAGGTCAAGCGCGTGATCTTCGCGGCGAGCTCCTCGGCCTACGGCGATACGCCGACGCTCCCCAAGATCGAGACGATGCCCACGTCGCCGCGGTCGCCCTACGCGGTCTCGAAGCTGACTGGCGAACACTTGATGGCCGTCTTCGCAGCCCTCTACGGGCTCGAGACGCTCAGCCTCCGCTACTTCAACGTGTTCGGTCCTCGCCAGGATCCCACGAGCCAGTACGCCGCCGTCATCCCGAACTTCGTCACCGCGGCACTCGGCAACAAGGCGCCCACGGTCTACGGCGACGGCGAGCAAACGCGCGACTTCTGCTTCATCGAGAACACGGTCGGCGCGAATCTGCTCGCCGCCACGACCTCGAACAAGCTCTCGGGTCAGGTCGTCAACGTCGCGTGCGGCGAGCGCATCTCGCTCAACCAGCTGCTCGCGTACATCGGCGAAGAAGCCGGCGTGAAGTTCGAGCCGAAGTACGTGCCGAGCCGCGCCGGTGACGTTCGTGACTCGCTCGCGTCGATCGAGGCCGCGCGCGCGCTCATCGGCTACGAGCCCAAGGTGCTCGTCCGCGAAGGGCTGAAGCGTACGTTCGCGGCCTTCAAGGCCGCCTGGCAAGCGAGCTGAAGCGAACGGCCTGAGGCCGGGCGCCACTCCTTTCCTTCGGGCGCACACGTCGGTTCTGTCGGCACGACCGAGCGCGAGCATCGGTGGCCGCGCGATCGTGCACTTCGATCGTGCACTTTGCCGCGCGGCGTGCGTGATGCACGGCGTTTTCCGGCCATGACCGCGCACGCCTCGACGCTCCATCGACTGCACATCAGGCCGGCAAGAAACACCGGATGTCGGGTCGAGCTTCGTCGCAAGCTCCGCCATCCGCTCGAGAACCCCACCTACGTGGCGTGTCTCGTCGTCAGCATGACGATCCTGGCGGTCGCCATTTGGCTCGTCGTCTTCGGGGCGGGATGGCTCGCGTTCCATCCGATGATCGCGAAGCACACGGACAAGATTCGGGCGGCGCTCATCGCGTTGATGGCAGCGCCGCCTGCGCTGGTCCTTTCGCGCCACGCGCACTTGCGCATCGTCGAGTCGAACGCAATCCGCATCACCGACCGGCAGTTCCCCGAGCTCTACGCGATCCTCGTCGACCAATGCCGGAGGATCGGGCGCGAAGACATCCCCGAGCTCTACATCTCGACGGGCCTCGACGAGGTCACCACGGCCCACTCCATTTTCACGGGCCGGTGCTGCATCGTGCTCTCCTCCGAGCTCGCGACGCGCGAGTATCAGGAGCTTCTCGATGCGTTCGCGTACTTGATCGGTTGGTCACTCGGTCGCCTCGAGCTCGGACACTGCAACTGGACTCGCCAGCTCCTGATTTCGTACGTCCTGTTCACGTCGTGGGGAAAGGCTCCGTTGCGCAAGGCCTGCACGCGATCGTGCGACCGCTATGCGGCCTACCTCGAGCCGGAGGGCGTGCGCGGCTTGCTGATCCAGGCCTGTGGTCGTGAGCTCCTGTCCTCACTCGACTTCAAGGCATACGTCGAGCACGCGCTGCATGTTCCGGTAATGCGCGCGCGGATCGCGAACATGAAGAAGCAGCAGCCGCCCCTCGTGCTTCGGGTGAGCGAGCTCTACCAGGCGAAGCTCTTCGACCTCGATCGCGATCTGAAGCGACTCAGCCCTCCGCCCGACGACGATTGAGCGGCGAGTGACCTCGTCAGAACCCGTTCTCCAGAGGCACACCGGCGCCCTTGCCCCGCCCGCTTCTCCAATCCCCGAGAGCTCGAGGCCTCCCACGGCCAAGGCCTCCGCGGCTCCGTCGAAGACCGCGCGCGTCGTCTTCGTCTCTCGTGCGAACGGAGATCTCGCGCGTGGTGGCTGGCGCGCCAAGAGAGCGAGCATCCCGAAGTTGGCAGCCGAATCGAGGGCCTTCGGCGCGGCAGCCGTCGTCACCGTCACCGGCGCCGGACGATCTTCGACCGCGACGGGTTCGCCAATCGCAGGCGCGGTGGACTCCGTCTCCTCCGAGGTCGAATCGACGAGACCGAGTGCTTGCGGTGATACGAAGGTTCGTCGAATCGAAACGAAAGGTGCGCTCGCGTGCTCGACGACTTCCGGTGGCGAAAACGCGAAGAACGAAACGAAGACGAGGTGAACAGCGACGCCCGCGAGAACGCCGAGTCGAACGCGAGGATCGAGGGGCACGCGAGGAAGTGCGGGCGTGTCGTCCACCACGAACGCGAGTCGTAGCGTGAGCCGTCCGATCCGGAGCGACATGCGATTGCCTTCCGGAACCACGACGCCGTTCGGCAGGACGAAGAACGGGCTCCGCTCGCCGTCGCGCCTCGCTACGAGGAGGTCGAGCTCGGTGGGAAGCTCGAGGTTCAAGTCTTCGAGGCGAAGCTCTTCCCCGAGCGTGACATGACGAACCGCCTGCAGCTCGCGCTCCCAGAAAAGCTGGGCTTCGACGACCGATGCGTCCGGCCGATAGCGTCGATCGGGCGACACCGACGCATGAGGGAGGGCGACTCGGAGGTTCTCGAGGGAACGTTCCGCGGAGGGCATCGGCGTTGCGACCGCCGCCGCTGTCCGAAGTTCCCGCGGTCGGACGATTTCGCGTTCAGGCGGGTTCGGGCTTGGGTTCCTTCGCGCCCGACGCCGCCCAATCGGGGCGTGCGATCGAACGGAAGAGTCCACTTCCGAAGCCCATGCCGTGGGCGACGTGCATCACCGGATAGGCCGCCCAGGCGATGGGAATGGTGATGATGCCTTCGTCGCGTCCCACGCGAACGGCGGCCGCTCCCGTGACGAGCGCGTACGCGGCCAGGGCGAGCGGCGTGACGGGTTGAATGCTCGAGGTCAACGCGAGGGCGCCGCCTGACACCACGAGAGCAAACGGCGCGAGCGAACGCACCGATCGCAAGCGCTTGTCCTTCACGGTTCGGCGGGCGCGGGCACGACCGAGTTGGTAGTGCTGACGGAAGAGATCCTTGAACGACGACGCGTCGGCCTTGTGCACGACGATGTCTCGCCGGATGGTGAGCCCGAGGCCCGCTTTCTCGATGCGCTGGGCAAGGTCCACGTCTTCTTCGGCACGAGCTCCTGCATCGAAGAGACCGACTTTGTCGAACACGCGCTTTCGCACGGCGCCGAGCAGCGTGGGCACCGGGTCGCTCCCCTTGGCCAGCTCCGCACCTGCCGCAAACGCGAGCCGCGTTTTCTGCGCCGCCGAGAGCGCACGTTCGACCAACGTTCGACCCGCCGTGCGCGGCACGATCGCGAGGTGTTCGGCCGGTGACGCACCGAGCGCTTCGACGCACTTGCTCACGTGCGTGCGGCCGTACTCGCCGCCGGGATCCATCGGCACCACGATCTCCCCCTTGCCGTCACGCAGCACCACGTTGAGAGCGGCAGCGCGCGTACGCTCGGGATTGTCGAGCAGGCGAACACGTGGTTCTTCGCCGGCGATGCGCAGCACCATCTCCCGCGTGGCGTCCATGCTCATGGCATCGGCCACGAGGATCTCGACGCGATCGGCCGGATAATCCTGGCTCAGCGCGCTTCGCAGACACGCTTCGATGCGAGGTTCGTCATCCGACGTTGCAATGGCGATCGTGACCAGAGGCGCGACGGGCTGTGCTTCGGACGACATGGGGAATACCCCCACTGTAGCACCAGCCGTTCAGGAGCGGCCCGAGCGGCGCCGTCCGAAGGCCAGGCCGAGCGTGGCAACGAGCAGCAACCCCCAAGGCGATTCCGAGGATCCGAGCGAGCTCGTGCTCATGGAGCAGCCGGAGTTCTGCGCGGCGAGCGATCGACGTTTGGTCGTCGGCTCGGTGGTGGTGGTCGTGCCGGTCCCCGGATCTTCGGCCGTCTGATCGGATGGGCTGCTCGGCGCATCGACCGAGCCTTCCTCCGGAGAGCTGGTCGAGGGCGTGCGCGCCTGCGGCGCAATCGCGACGCAGGCCCCCTGAACGACGCCGGTGGCCTTCCACGCGCAGTCGACGATGTTCTGCTCTTCTTCGGTCAGACCGAGATCCTTCGCGGCCTGCATCGTCGCCTGCGCCGCCATCGCGAAGGTGGTCGACGACGTGAAGTAGGTGGTGTTGGCGCGATACCAGAGCTTCTCGCTCTTCTCCCAGCCAATCCCCTTCTCGACCTTCACGTTCGAGACAGGATTCGTTCCTCCCGCGGTCATGAGGAACGCCGCGTTGTTGACGATGCCGCTGTTGATGTGGACGCCGCCGTTGTCTTGCTGCGTCTGGACGAGCTTCGTCATGTGCGCGGGCTGCTGGCCGACGGAGGGATTCTTGAAGTCGCGGATGAGCCCCGCCTTCTTCACGATGACCTCGCCCATCTGCCAGTTCTTCGTGTCGTCCGGCTTGATCGAGTGCTCGATCATCGCACCGAAGATGTCGGAGACGGCCTCGTTGAGCGCGCCCGGCTGGCCCTGGTAACGGAGCGCCGAGGTGGCCTGCGTCACTCCGTGCGTGAACTCGTGGGCCACCACGTCGAGTCCGGCCGAGAGGGGCTTGAAGTATTGGCCGCCGTCGCCGTAGCTCATGCCGGTGCCGTCCCAGAACGCGTTGTCGTAGTCCTGTCCGAAATGCGCGGTCGAGTCCATCGCGCCGCCTGCGCCGTCGATGGCATTCCGAGCGTGCACCTTCTTGTAATAGTCGAACACCACCGCCGCGAAGGCATGTGCGTCGACGGCGGCGCCGGGGCCAACCGTCCCGTCGTCCCACGCGTTGAGCGACCCCGAGGTCACCGGCGATGCACCGTTGTCCGGTCCGACTTCCTGGCCCTCGGCGGAGTACGTTCGAATGGGCACGCCACGCGACGTGTCGACCATCGCGTACCCCATCGGGCTCTGCGCGACCTGGAACTTCTTCGTGTCGCCGAGAACGCCCGTCCCCGACGCCTCGACGGTCTGGAGGTTGTCGTAGACGTCGATGATCGCGCCCGTCTTGGCGTCGACGGTCGTGACCCAAATCGCCGGATGATCGGAGAACACCGCGCGCGTCTGGTACTCCCACGCCAGCCGAGCCGGGCCCTCGCCGAGCGCGAAGACGACGAGCTTCCCCTCCGGAACCGAAAACGCCGAGGGCTCGACGTCGCGCATGCGTGCGCGTACGTCGGCCAGGACGGCAAGACGCGCGTCGCCTTCCTTCGCCGAGGGCTCGACGTCGAGGCCGTGCAGCTCGGGAACGTACGTCGCGTCGATCGACGTGAGGTGACCGGCACGGTCGTAGTGCGCGAAGAGCTCCGCGCCGACGACGGGCACGCCCCGCACGGTCTGCTGGAAGCGCACGTGCGTCATGGCCAGCGTGTCGACCTCGAGCTTGTCCAGGCGGAGCTCGGTCTCCGGATCGCGCATGCGATAGAGATCTTTGTATTCCGCAAGAAACGCGCGCGTGGTCTTCTCGGCGCTCACGGCCGACGAGAGGAGCGGCTTGCCCGTACGCGGTGCCGAGAGATGCATCGGCGTGCGAAATCGATCGTGCTGGATGAAGCTCCAATCTTGCGATGTCTCGCATTGCAGTCGCGCGAAGGCGCGAGTCTGCAGCTCCATCGCTCCACCCGAAGAGAGAGAGCCGCCATCGGTCGCATCGGCTTGGCATCCGATGACGGAGCCCACGGCCGCCAGCGCCAGCGCGAGGAATGCGTGCTTTCTCATCGCGCCGCTTCCTCGCAACGGTCGGGCCAATCGCGGCCCGTCGGCGCGTCACCAACGAGGCTGGAAAAGTTCGCCTTCGCGCCCCGTTTGCTCCCACCTGGTGCGAGCACTTTGCACGCTGGCAACACAGATTCGAGCGCGGGTCGTTTCAATCCGACAGCACCTGGTGTCCACGCGATCCACGCGGGTGGGTGACCCCAGCCCCGTGAACTTGGGTGCTCTACGTACGTTCGAGGATGCCGAGGAGCGGCTCGGGCACGATGCCGTACGCCTCGGCGGCGGCGAGCAAGCCGGCGTTCGGAGCCAGGTGCGTGAGGAAGTCGCGCGCGTAGGGCGTGCCCGACAGGCCGTGCAGGCGTGTGACGAGACGAGGGACACCGCGCGCGATGGCGTCTTTCGCGGCCTCGTGCAGCGCGAGGTCGACGCACGCATCGTGGAGTGCCAGGTAGATGGGAGCCTCGTTGAGCAAGCTCGGCGAACCGTGCTCGAGCAGGCCTGCAGCCTCGGTCGCGATCTCCATCGCGCGCTCGGGCTGACCACAACGACGCTCGGCTTCGGCCCAGAGCCCGAGGGCGACCGGAACGACGTCGAGCATCTTCGTGGCTCGGTAGCCGCCGGCGGCAATCTTGAGCAGCGTGCGCGCTTGTTCGGCGGCGCTCATCGTCGTGCGGGCGGCGCCATTCTCACCGCTGCGATGGGGCTTGTCGTTCCGCAGTAGCTCGGCGCCGCGGTAGAAGAGCACGCCGAGCGTCGCGCGATCGTGGGGAACCCACGCGCCCGAAACGGCGCCGTCGGCGATGGCGCGCGGCTCGGCGAGGAGCGAATCGAACGCCCCGTCGGGCCCGAACGTGGCCGTCCAGCAGAGGAGGTTCATCTGACCGTGGCGCACGGTGCCGGGCGAGCCGACCGCCTGCGCGAGCGCGATGCCGCCTTCGATGGCGAGGCGCGCGTCGTTCTTCGCGCCCATGGTCGTGAGCGCGAAGCCGACGTTGATGGTGAGCGTGGCTTCGCGCGTCTTCAGACCGGCATCGGACGCGGCGCGCGCAGCGCTCCTGCGCGCCTCGAGGGCCGCGCGAACGTCGCCACTGGCCTGGCGTACGACGGCGAGCGTCTGCCAAGCATCGACGGCAGCACTCGGAATGCCATGCGTCTGCGAGAGCGAGAGCAGTGAGTCAGCCCAATCGGCCGCCTTGTCGACCTCGCCGGCGAACGCATACCGCGCGGCGAGCGCAGCGGCGCTGCGAGCTTCCTCGTCGAAGAGGCCGGCGTCTTTGGCGCGACGAATGACGTCTTCGAGGCCTGCGCTGGTGTCGGGGCCGCCGCCGGTCGCGTCTTCGTAACGAACGCGCGCACCGAGCGCACGCACTTCGCTCGCGTCGTCGTAGACCGCTTCCTGCATCGCGCGCACGGCGCTGTCACGCTCGCCGGCGCGGGCATCGAGGCGGCTCCATGCTTCGTCGAGGAGCTGCGCACGCGCGAACTGCGTGGGGTTGTCTTCCGCGAACGCGAGGGCCTTCTCGGCCAGCTTCACGGCTTCCCCGAGAGCGTTGGCCGCAAGCGCGCGTCGCGCCGCCTTTTCGAGGTAGTTGGCGGCAAGCACGGGTTCCCCGCCGAGCTCGAGATGCCGAGCGACTGTGGCGTCGTCCTCGCCCATCTTGGCGAGCCAACGGCCGGCGCTGGCATGCAGCTCCTTCAGCTGATCGTCGCCGAGCGAAGCGTACGCGACTTCACGGGTGAGCGCGTGCTTGAAGGCCCACTCGCGCGAGTCCTTGAAGCGTGAGTTCACTTGCTCGACGAGCTGCTCGGCGCCCGTGAGCGCGCGTATCATCTCGGGAGCGTTCTTTCCGCCGAGCGCGGTCAGGCCGGCGTCCCAGACCTGCATACCGAACACGCTGAGCCTCGTCGCCGCGTCACGGACGTCTTCGTCGAGTGCGTCGAGCGAGACCTGGATGGCGGCCTCGATCGTGGGCGCACTCGCGGCGTCGCGCCCTTGTTGGGCGAGACGAGCGAGCTCCTCGGCGAAGAGCGGAGAGCCTGCGGCCTGCGTCGAAATCGAGTCGACGAGGGCCTCGCCTTCGGGGCCGTTGCTCTTGTCGCCGAGGATGGCCTTGGCGATCGATCGCACCGTGCGACGCGCGAGAGGGCGAAGCTCGATGCGCACGTGGTCGCGTCCCGAGAAGCGCGCAGGGTCGTCACGGAAGAGCGTGGGACGCGCCGTGGCAAGCACGAACACGGAATGACCGCCCGCACGCGCGAGCAAGTGATCGATCCACGCGAGACTCTCGAGGTCCGCCCATTGCGCGTCTTCGACGGCGATGACGAGCGGCTTCTCGTTCGAGGCGTGGAGCGCCATGTCGGTGAGCGCGATCCAGAGGGCGTCGCGAGCGCCTCGAGCATCGACGGACTCGGGCAGAGGCTCGTTCGCGACGAGGCGAGCGACGAGCTCGCGGGCACCTCGGTTCACGACTTCGATGCGTGAGAGGAGAGCGTCGGTTGCGGCGACCGCATCTTCCAGCGCAGCGCCCTTGGCGACACCGGCGAGGGCGCGCGCGATGTCGGCCATGATGCCGAGGGCGTGGCTCTTCGCGAACGACTCGGCGCGCACCAGCGCGATGCGCGGCGCGGAGGGATGCGAGCCGAAACGTGAGATCGCCTCCCGGCGCAGGCGCGTCTTGCCGATGCCCGGCGCGCCGCTGATGGTCACGATGATCGGCGTCTTGTCTTCCTGACACCGCTCGAAGGCGCTGACGATCTGCGAAAGATCGGCTTCGCGGCCGACGAAGGGAGAGCCACCGGCGCCCTCTTTCTTCGCGGCGACCTTGGTACCGACGACGGCGGTGCCGTCGGCTCGGATCGAGAGCTCGAAGCGCCCGCGAGCGAGCTCGCTGGTGGTCGTGTCCGCGAGCACCTGGCCCTTCTGGGCATCCCGTGCCAGAGCTGCGGCTCGGTCGACGACCTCACCCGTCGGCCGCGTGCGATCGATGCGCGTTCGTCCCGTGGCAACGCCGACGCTGCAACCGGTGCGTGCGAGCCTCACGCCGAGATCGAGTGCGCGGGCAGCTTCGTCGCCAAGCGCCTTCTTCACGCCGAGGTGCGCCACGATGGCGTCGCCGCCGAGCTCCGTGGCCTCGGCGCCGCGCGCACGAAGGTGCGCGATGAGCCGCGTACGCGCAGGCCCCTTCGGCACGTGCGTCGCGAGAATCGACGTCACGAGTCGTGATCCACCGGGCTTGGCCGTCGAGAGAATGATCGAGCCGAGGTTCATCGGCGCCATCTCGGGCGACTGCGTGCGCGTCGAGCCTTCGGTGTTCTCGAGCTCGACGGCAATCGCGCGCAGCCGAAGTGCCACGTCGGAGGCGCGCTCCGGGCGCTCTTCGGGGTGCGTGGCGAGCATGTTGCCGAGCAGCTCGTCGAGCGAGATGGGCGCCTCGGGGAAGATCTCCATGAGACGCGGCGCCGGCGTGGTGACGAGGCGCGCGAGAATGGCGATGGGCGTCGGCCCCATGTGCGGCGGGCGCCCGGCGATCATCTCGAACAGCGTGGCGCCGAGGCCGTAGATGTCCGCGCGCGCACTGACCTCTGCATCGCCACGCGCCTGCTCGGGCGCCATGTACGCGGGCGTTCCGATGATCGCGCCCGTACGCGTGAGCCTCGCGTCTTCCGCCGAGGCAACGCCGAAGTCGACGAGCTTCACCGCCATCGACGAGACACTGCCCGGACTCCTGCCCGACTCGGGGCTGCTCCCGAGGAGAAACACGTTCGACGGCTTGATGTCGCGGTGGACGATGCCGACGCCGTGCGAGTACGCGAGCGCATCGGCAACCTGTGCGCCGATCTCGATGGCCTGTCCGAGCGTGAGCGGAGCGCGCTTCTGACGTTGCGCGATGTCTTCGCCTTCGAGCCACTCCATCGCGACGTAGGGATGGCCTTCGTCGAGCTGGCCGAACGCCACGACGCGGACGATCCCAGGGTGACTCAAGCCCGCAAGGACGCGCCCTTCACGACCGAAACGAGCTTCCTCGCTCGCATCGACGCCCGGGATGGCGATCACCTTGAGCGCGACCGGTGCGCCGGTCACTTCGTCACGTGCGCGGTAGACGATGCCCA
Source organism: Labilithrix luteola (assembly GCF_001263205.1). GTDB lineage: Bacteria > Myxococcota_A > Polyangia > Polyangiales > Polyangiaceae > Labilithrix > Labilithrix luteola. The sequence continues at coordinate 5,479,218 of NZ_CP012333.1, read as the reverse complement.
CGCCGCCGCGCCCGACTTCGCGCTCGATGACGAAGCGGCCTGCAAGAAGGCCCTGAAACGCGGCAACTGTCACGGGGTGCAGCGTACCGGAAGCTGCTCGCCTGCGCACCCGTCCCCCGAGGCAATAAGCAATCGATTTTGGCGTTTTGCGACACTTATCGATGCCGACTGGCCGCACGAGGGTCGAGAGACCGCAATTTGACGGCGCGTTTGCCTCGACAGCAGAGCTGGGTCGCCCGCTGACCACCCCCGAAAATCCGAGCGGCGGGCTGGATGCGCCGCGTGAGCCTCCTGCACAAGGACGTCGAAGTTCGCGCCGCAGCTGGCGTGGTGACTCGGGTCTTCCGAGGCCCGCGTGATAGAACTCCGAGCGCGATGTCGCTTCGTAGCTTCCGAGCAGGCCCCCGAGTGGGCGGGAGAGTGGGCGCGGCCCTGGCTTTGGTCACTCTTTCGGTGATGGCCTCGCCCGCGTGCGTGGTGCGTCTCGACCAGCGCAACGAGCCCGCGCAAAACGGTGGCGTGACGGGTGCGCGTGTCGACTGCACGCAGGTCCAAGCCGCCGGCATCGGTGGACCGAGCACGGCGACTCCCGCCATCAAGTTCGTCGGCCGTTACGACATGTCCGACCCCACGCGCGCACGCTTCGATTGGTCGGGCAACTACGCGACGGCGCGCTTCGACGGCACCGAGGTCAGCGTCGGCATCAACCTCCCAGAAAACCGGGACATGGAGCTCGTCTTCGAAGCGGCCATCGACGATCGCGACCCGATCAAGTTCGTGGTCACGCCGGACCGCACCTCTTATCTCGTCGCGAACGATCTCGCCCCCGGAACGCACGAGATCACCGTGATGCGCAACAGTGAGGCGTTCTCCGGCTCGTCCGAATTCACGGGCTTCAACTTTGGCGCCAGCGGCAAACTTCTCGCTCCCACCGAAAGGCCGCGCCGAATCGAGTTCATCGGCGATTCGATCACGTGCGGTTACGGCAACGAAGGTCCCAACGCGACCTGTCCCTACGACGTCGAAGTACGTCCGAACGTGAAGGTGGCAATGACCGAGAACATCTACCTTGCCTACGGCTCGATCGCCGCACGAGCACTCTCGGCGGACGCGGTGACAACCTGTTTCTTCGGCAAAGGTGTCGTCCTCAACTTCCGCGAGAACGAACACGACGACGACGCGAAGACGACCATTCCGCAGTACTACGAGCGCACGCTCGCCAACGTGCGCGAGGGCAACTGGGACTTCACGAAGGAGCCGGAGCCCCAGGCCGTCGTCATCAACCTGGGCACGAACGACTTCTCGCGCGACGTCGATAAGGACGGCGTCGCCGACGGTATCGACCTCGGCGCGTTCAAGGCGGGCTACGCGAATTTCGTGGCGTACGTCCGTGAGCGACGGCCAAACGCGCACATCTTCCTCGCCGTCCCGCCGATGTTGACGGACAAGTTCCCGCTCGACAACGCACGCTCGAACATGCGCGACGTGCTCGGTCAGATCGTCTCCGATCGCGCAGCGGCCGGCGACACCATGGTCTACCGCATCGATCTCGTCGAGATGGGCACGCGCTACGGGCTCGGCTGCGACTACCACCCGAACCTCGAAGTGCATCGCATCATGGCCGATCAGGTGATCGGCGCGATCCGCGAGAAGACCTGCTGGTAATACGCCACGCCGAGGCCGTGCGCAGCGCGACACACGGTCTCGCGCTCCGCGTCCTCGAGGGGTAACGGACGTCACGAGCGGCGGATTTCTGCGCTCGCGCTGCGGCACGTGCACTGCACCTTCTGTAGCGCATGAAGGACCGCGCGCTCTCCGCGATCGCATTCGCTCCGGTCGTCGTCGTGCCCTTCGCGCTCCTCGGGTGTTCGGGCTCCGCCGATTCTTCGACGGGCAGCTCGGCCGTCCTCACGCCCGTGCAGTCTGCGGCGACCGAGGCCGCCGACAACGCGGCAGCGATCGATGCCGCGATGATCGATCCGTACGTCTACGCGGACTACGGCAATGGCTACTGGGTGTACTCCGCACGTGTCGCGGCCAGCACCGTCGCGTCGCGTCCGGTCCCGCGGCCCCTCGACACGCTACTCCGTACGTGGGGAGCTATCGTCGATGCAACGTGCGTGAGCGGCGACGACATCGTCGACGACGACGGAGACGGCGTTCCGGCCTCGTGGTCGGCGAGCTTCGGTTGCACGAACGTCCCCGCCGGCAGCCAGACCTCGACGGTGACCGGTGGGGTCACGATTCAAGACACCGACGATACCTCGAGTGACTCGGGCTTCGTGGTCGGGTTCCAGTCGTTCCTCGTCGACGTCGTGCGAAGCGACGGTTTCGGACGCTCACGCACGCTGACCGGAAGGGCCTATCTCGTTGCGAGCGGGTCGCCGCCGGCCTCCTATACCGTGCGTCAGCGACTGAACATCGTGTTCACGCTCGTGCAGCCGACCAAGGCCGACCTGAATGCGAGCTACGCGTCCGACACGCAGGCGCTCTACGTCCCCGACCCCCTCGTCCTCTCGACGACGCCATTTTCCCTCGGCACGCTGACGCTGTCGGGCGCGAGCTCCGTCGTCATCGGCGGTGCGGGTTACCCGCTGTCGCGCACCTCCGATCCCCCGCTCCACTGGAATCGTGGATGCCGTATGCAATCGCCGCCGGGCCTGGGCTTCGATAGCGGGGCGCTCGTCTATTCGAACGTCAACGGCGCGAACGTGCGAATCCAGTTCGATGGCTGCGTGGATCGCCAGGTCACGTATTGAGGAGGCGCTCTAGGGGCTTGATGCCTTGCGGCCGATGCCGATCAAGAAGAGCTCGTAGCTCGAAGCACGCGTGCCCTCGGGCTTGATGGCGCGGTCCTCGGCGAAGCTCTGCTTGACCGCCTTCTTCGCGTTCTGGAAGTCCTCGCCCATGAAGATCTTGCCGACGAACGCGCCGCCCGGCTTCACGAGCTTCTCGGCAACGGCCAGCGCGCGCATGAAGAGCTCGAAGCTTCGCGTCTGGTCGCCGTGGCGATTGCCGGTGGTGTTCGGTGCCATGTCCGAGAGCACGACGTCGTACGGCGCGAACGTGGAGAGCGCCTCGTTCTCGAGCGAAAGGGCATCGCCCTGGATGAAGGTGGCGTGCTCCGGGAGCGGCACCTCGATCGGGTTCAGGTCGACGGAGAGAACCTTGCCCTTCGGCCCGACCTTCTGCGCAACGTAGAGCGTCCAGCTTCCCGGCGTCGCGCCCAGGTCGAGGACCCGCATGCCCGGCTTGATGAGCCGGAGGCGCCGGTCGATCTCTTCGAGCTTGAAGACGCTGCGCGCGGGGTACCCCTGCTTTTTTGCAGCTCGGGTGAAGTGGTCGGCCCCTTTGTACGGATTGTTCTTCGCCATGACGTCGGTGCGGTGTGCACCGCGCTTATAGCAGCCTCGGGCCCCCAACCCGGGTGCTCCGTGGCTCTCGATGGAGCCGCTGCGGATCAGGTTGGATCCAGGGACGTCGGTAACGAGGCGGCCGTGGTTCCGACGAGACCAGCCGGGATTTCCCCCTGCCCGCCATTGGGAACGGCCGGAAAACGCCTGGCCCACCCATTGCTTGAGCTGTGGACAAGCCCATGAACCTCAAGTGCGTTTTCCACGTCAGCCCGGTGAGCGTCCGTACGCCTGAACGCCAGAGCCCGCGTGCGCGCATGCCGAGCTTGCTCGATCTGGACATCGAATGGGTCGACGAACCGCAACCGCGCGGCGCCTCCATCGAGACGTGGCAGCGCGCGCGCGGCTGGTCGAGCGAGGACTGAGCGAGGCTGAGCTACCTCGTCGCGAACTGCTTCGAGCCGAACAGCACGTCGCGTTCGGCGTCCGTCACCGGTTTGGTGCGCGTGCGATCTTCGAGCACCGCAAGGCCACGCTTCACGGCGGGCCGCGCGTCGATGGCTTCGATCCAGCGCTGCACGTTCGGAAAGTCTTTGGGCACGTCGAAACCACGCCGGTCGCCCCCGCGGGCCCACGGAAACGTGGCGATGTCCGCGATCGAATACTCGTCGCCGGCGAGATAGGTGCTCTGCGAGAGGCGCGTCTCCAGAACGCCGTAGAGGCGACGCACCTCGTTCGTGTAGCGATCGAGGGCGTACGGGATCTTCTCCTTCGCGTAGAAGACGAAGTGGCCCTGCTGGCCGAACATCGGCCCCACGCCGCCCATCTGGAACATCAGCCACTGCAGCGCGAGGTAGCGGGCACGCGGATCCTTCGGCAGGAGCTTGCCGGTCTTCTCGGCGAGATACATCAGGATGGCGCCCGACTCGAAGAGCGGAAGCTCGCCGCCGGGCCCTTCGGGATCGACGATCGCCGGAATGCGATGGTTCGGCGTGATCGCCAGAAACTCCGGCTTGAACTGCTCGCCCGCCCCGATGTTCACGGGGACGAGCTCGTAGGGAAGCTCGAGCTCTTCGAGGGCGATGTGGATCTTCTGTCCGTTCGGCGTCGGCCAACTGTAGAGGCGCAGCATCGTCCACCTACGATGTTGGACGAACGGTCTTCGTTCTCCATCGTGCTCGGACGCCAGAGCGAGGAGGGTCACCGAGGCGAGGACAAGGCGGTCCGCGAACGCCACTGCTCGGCATTCTCGAGGGAAGCGAACGGATGCAGCATCGCACGGTCGAACCGCTCGAAGTCTGCGCCGCGCGCCAACCGGAGCGGCCAATCGGGATTTGCCAGTGCGGCGCGACCGAGCGCCACCAGGTCCGCCTGCTCCTCCCGGAAGAGACGGGCGAGGCGCGAAGGTTCGGCCAGCCCGCCATTGGCGATCACCGGCCGCCCAGTGACTCGCCGAGCCACCTCGAGGACGTTCCCGCCGTCGGCAAAGCGCGCCGTCTCCGCCGCATCCGCACCTTCGGACGCGAGATGCACGTAGTCCGCGCCAGCCGCACGCAGCTCTTCGAAGACGATCGCGGCGTCACGCGAGCCCCCAGGCCAGCGATACGCCAGATCGTTCACCTTCGTCTGCGAGACGCGCACGCCGACGACGAAGCCTGCGCCTGCCGCGCGAACGCTCGCAGCCACGACCTCGGCCGTCAGACGAATCCGGTTTTCGACGGCCCCTCCCCAGCGATCCGTGCGCTGGTTCGTATAGGTCGTCAGGAATTGATCGAGCAGGTAGCCGTTGGCCCCATGAATCTCGACGCCGTCGAAACCGGCCTTGCGCGCACGAACCGCAGCGCGCGCGAATCCCTCCACGACCTCCGCGATGTCCTCCTCGGTCATCGCGCGAGGTAGCGCGTAGGCGCCCGCTCCGCCGTAATCCGACATCTTCGTTCCACGCGGAACGACCGCCGAAGGCCCGATGCTCGCCGGCCGGTATCCGTTCTCCTGCGAGAGCGCCCCGGCGTGCATCAGCTGGAGGACGATGGCGGTCCCCTGCTCGTGCACGGCGCGGACGATTGGCGCCCAAGCCTCTGCCTGCGCGTCGGTGGCAATCCCGGGCTGTCGCCCGTAGGCCTGGCTGTGCGCCAGGTCGGTGTACGTCCCCTCGGTCACGACGAGACCGAAACCACCGCGCGCGAACGATGCGTAGTAGTCGCGCATGCGCGCGGTGGCGAAGCCGTCACCGAGCGTGCTTACGCGGCTCATCGGGGCCACAGCGAGGCGATTGCGGAGCGAAAGCGGACCGATCGTCGTCGGTGCAAGCGCCGGGTGAACCGACGCCGATGAGAGCAGAACCGTTTCTCGTGATTCGTTCGTGTCCATGAGCAGCAATGTGCAGTTCGGCAATTCGGATGACAATGCACGTCACCGTTGACGCATCGTTCACGATTCGTAAACGATGAACCGGTCATGGATCGACTTCGCGCACTCGCGTTCTTCTGCAAGGTGGTCGAGACCGAGAGCATCACCGAGGCCGCGCGCGCGATGAGCGTGTCGAAAGCGGTGGTCAGCAAGTACGTGGCGGCGTTGGAGCGCGAGCTCGGGGTCCGTCTCTTCCACCGAACGACGCGCTCGGTTCGTCCGACCGCCACGGGTCGGGCCGTGTTCGCCCACGCGCGTTCCGTTCTCGAGCGCATGCAGGAGCTCGAGGGAGCGGCGACCGCCGAGAAAGGAGAGCCGGTCGGGACACTACGCGTCTCGGCCCCGGTCGCCTTCGGCACGCTCCAGCTCGCCGCACCGCTTTCCGACTACGCGCGCGCGCATCCGAAGGTCCAACTCGAGCTCGCCTTGACCGACCGCTTCGTGCGGCTGGCCGACGAAGGCTTCGACGTCGGGGTACGCATCTCGTCACGCATCGAGGACGAAGACCTCGTCGCGGTCCGCTTGGCGACGACATCGATGATCGCCTGTGCGTCCCCCGATTATATCGAGCGTGCGGGCCGCCCGCGAAAGCCGCAAGACCTCGCGCGCCACGCATGTCTCGCGTTCGCCAGCCCCACGAGCAGCGGTCGCGTTCCGTGGAAGTTCGGAGCGTCACGGAAGTCGGCCGGCGGCGCCGAGGACGCGGTGTGGATCGATCCCGCGGTTCGGGTGGACTCGAGCCTGCTCCAGCGAGATCTCGCGTGCGCGGGCCTCGGCATCGCGTTTCTCTTGCCGTTCGTTGCCGAGAAAGAGCTTCGTACCGGCTCGCTCGTTCCGTTGCTCGAGGGGTTCGCCACCGAGGAGCGCTCGATCCACGCCGTGTATCCCTCGCCGCAACATGCCTCGGCGAAGGTCAGAACCTTCGTTCGCGCCCTGCGCGACGCTTACCGCATCGCTTCGTGGAACTCGGAGAAACGCCCGAGCGAACGGCAACGTCCACCCGGGCGATGACGCGTGCTGGTCGTCACAGTTTGGCCGGACGACCGAACATGTCGACGAAGTAGCTGTCGTGGCGCACGAGGAACTCCTCGAATTCCTTTCCACCGCGCTTCGCCATCTCTCCGACCTTTTCGAAGTACTCCTCGCGTGGTGCGCCCGGTGAGAAGAGCAGCAACATCGACGATGGCTCATCCGAATCGTTCTTGAAGGCGTGCAATCCCCCCGTGGGTACGTAGAGGAAGTCCCCCTCTTTGGCTTTGACCCAACGTGTGCCGTCGAACAGCTCGACCGTTCCCGACAAGATGAAGAACGACTCCGAGATCGTCTTGTGGAAGTGCGTACTCGGCCCAGGAGCCCGAGGTCCCATGTCCACGCGATAGAGGCCGAACTCCCCCTTCGTACTTGCGCTCGTCGCGATGTAATGCGTCCGATTCCCCGAACCTCTCTCGACGTCGGGCTTGGTATCCGCCGGCCTGAAGGTCGCGCTGACCTCGCCTTTGTCGCTTGGGTAGCGTTGCGGCGGATACGACATGATTGCCTCTGCCCGACATCGATGCTCACTCGGCCGATATCGGAAAAGAGTGATTCGCGAGCAGGATTCAAATACCGGAGCGCGTCCGTGACACCATCCGTCGCGCTCGTGCCGCGCATCGGAGAATCTAATCTTCGCCGCCGCCCTCGATGTCGAAGAGAGAGCGATACTGGCGCGGCTGTGAGCGTAGATATTGGTTCGGCGCTTGAACCCGCGCGCCAAGGTGGGCAGCGGCGTGCCATGGCCATCGCGGGTCGTAGAGAATCGTGCGTGCGAGAGCGATCAGGTCCGCGTCACCGGTTCCGACGATCGCCTCGGCCTGTTCGTATTCGGTAATCAACCCGACGGCGACGACCGGCATCGAAACATCGTGTTTGACGGCACGGGCCAGCGGAACCTGATAGCCCGGACCAACCGGAATTCGCTGGCGCGGGTCGAGACCGCCGCTCGACACGTGAATGGCGGCGCAACCGCGTGCTTCGAGGGTCTTCGCAAACTCAACCGTCTGCTCGATGTCCCAGCCGCCCGCCACCCAATCGGTGCCCGACACGCGCATCGTGACGGGTTTATCGGAGGGGAATGCCTGCCTCACCGCATCGAAGACCTCGATCGGAAAGCGCATGCGATTGGCGAGACTTCGGCCTCCGTATTCGTCATCCCGACGATTCGAGAGCGGCGAAAGGAACTCATGCAAGAGATAGCCGTGTGCGCCATGGATCTGGACGGCATCGACGCCGAGCCGCGCTGCCCTGCGCGCCGCCGTCGCGAAAGCCTGAGTGATTCGTTTCATTCCTTCGCGATCGAGGGCCATCGGAGGATGCTCGTGTTGCGCGTACGGATCGGACGAGGGGGCGACCGTCTGCCAGCCATTCTCGCGGCCTGGTGGGATTTGCGCCCCACCGAGCCACGGGAGATCGGTCGATGCCTTTCGGCCCGCGTGGGCAAGCTGAATGGCGATGGGCATCTTCGAGTGCCGACGGATGCTCCGCAACACATCCGCGACCGCGTGCTCGGTCCGATCGTCCCATAGCCCTACGTCGCCGTAGCTGATACGGCCCTCGGGCAGCACGGCCGTCGCTTCGATCGTGAGCAAGGCTGCTCCGGACAGAGCAAGGTGTCCGAGGTGGATGAGGTGCCAATCCGTCATGCAGCCGTCGACTGCCGAGTATTGGCACATCGGCGCAATCACGATTCGATTGTCGAGTTGGAGCTGCCCCACGCGGAGCGGCTCGAAGAGTTTGGCGTGACTCCTCTTGCTCATGACAATCTCCCTATCGAGCTATCGAGAGGGGCCGAGGCTCATGTGACGGCGTGAGGATCGGCTTGCCGGTGCGCTCACGATGTCGAACGCACGGCGCTCGGCGAGCCGTGCAACCTTCCTGCCGCCGCCAGGCATAGCGGCGCTCCTATCGCCAACGGGTCGAGGGCTCCCAGCCACCGACAACGCGTGCCGCGGCGGAGCACAAAAAATGAAACGGCACCCGTGGCGAACCAGGGTGCCGTCCGTGACCAAGCGAAGCGCTGCGAGAGCGCGTTCGAACTCAGCCCTTCTTGATGCGCGCCTTCACGCCCGAGCGGACGGTGACGAGCTGGTTCTTCGAACCCGGGATGCCGCCCTCGATGAGGAGGAGGTTCTTCTCCGCGTCGATACGCGCGACGCGGAGGTTCAGGATGCTGACCGTCTCGTTGCCGTACTGGCCGGGCATCTTGAGGTTCGGGAGCGTACGACCGGGGGTCATGTTCGTACCGATCGAACCACCGTGACGGCGGTATTCGTGGGTACCGTGCGTCTGCACGAAGCCGGCGAAGCTCCAGCGGCGAACGACACCGGAGAAGCCGCGACCGCGGGTCGTGCCCTGCGCGTCGACGATCTGGCCGACCTGGAAGATCTCGTCGAGCTTCGGCGCCGCGCCGATCTCGAACTTGCCGAGGAACTCCTCGTCGCAACGGAGCTCACGCACCGTGCGCTTGGCCGCAACGCCGGCCTTCTTGAACGAGCCCTGCTGCGCCTTGGTGAGGTGCTTGTCCTTCGCGTCCGTCATGCCGAGGACGAGGGCGGTGTAGCCGTCCTTCTCCTTGGTGCGCTTGCCGACGACGATGACCGAGCTCACGTCGACGACCGTGACACGCTGAACCGTGCCGTCGTCCTTGTAGAGCTGCGTCATTCCGAGCTTCTTGCCGATGATGCCGGGCTTCGTGTTCATCTTCTTTTTCTCGCTTCTGCACTCAACGCGTCCAATCCCCATGAGGACGGGGCCAGGGACACGACTGGGGTTCTGTCTCGAGACCGCTTTGCGTTCTGGAACACGTCCTAGAGACTGGCCTGAGTGCTAGGCCAGGGAGCTCGGGGAAAGTCCCGCTCTCCAACGCTCGAAGTCTCGCCTTCCCTTTCGGGGGAAGGGCGGCGCAGTCTGGTCGGCCAAGGCCCATCCGTCAAGCTCTCAGACGGGCCCTCGAGCGCTTCATGAGGACAGCCGGGATTCACCCGAGCTTGGCAACGAGCGAGCGAACGCCGTCCGTATGCTTGGTCGCGCTGAGCTCGCCCTCGAAAACGCCGGCGATCTCGCCCTTCTTGTCGATCACGTAGGTGATACGGCCCGACTTTTTGAACAGGGACCTGAGAAAGCCGTCGGAGGTGCCATAGGCCTTCGAGAGCTCGCGGCTCTCGTCGGAGACGAGGTCGAACGGCACCTTGTACTTGTCGGCGAACTTGCGGTGGGACTCGTCCGAGTCGACCGACACGCCGATGACCTCGGTGTCTTTGCCTTCGAGATCCTCGTACATGTCACGGAACCCACAGGTCTCGCGGGTGCACACCGGCGTGAAGTCACCCGGGTAGAAGTAGAGGACGACGTTCTTCTTGCCCGCGAAGTCGCTGAGCTTGAGCTTCTTGCCCGAGCTCGCGACGACGTCGAAATCCGGTGCTTTCTGACCAACGCGAAGCGGCATGGTCCAGCATGCCTAGCACGTGCGCGGAGCAAGAAGATGTGGCGCGAAGCCGTTGGTGGGACTAGGAAGAGCGCCCACCGCATGAGCGGCGTCCGCATCCTGACTCGTGATGGATGCGGTGCGTTATCGAAGAAAACCCAGCGCGTTGACAGCCCTACGGGTGCGTGCTTTAAAGCGCGCCCCCGACGCGGCTGGGTTGTTCTTCCCAGGTTTTACGCGTCGATTCGATACGGACTTTTTGGAGACGGACATGCAGAACGCGAAGATCGCGGCGATCGAGAACGAGCAGCTTCGGACGGGCTTCCCCGATTTCCGCGTCGGCGACACGGTCCGTGTTCACTACAAGATCGTCGAAGGCGACAAGGACCGCATCCAGGTTTTCCAGGGCGTCGTCCTCAAGCGTCACCGTGGCGGTGCACGCAGCACGTTCACCGTTCGTAAGGTGAGCTTCAACGTCGGCGTCGAGCGCGTCTTCCTCGCGCACTCGCCGCGCATCGAGAAGATCGAAGTCGTCGCCCGCGGCGTCGTCCGCCGTGCGCGCCTCTTCTACCTGCGCGACCTCCAGGGCAAGGCTGCCCGCGTTCGCGACCAAAAAGACACCTGAGAAACGGTCGGCCACGCGCCGACCAGTTTCCAAGCGTCGCAAGCTTCAAAGCATGCAGGGGTCTACGGTTCATCCGTAGGCCCCATTCGCTTTTTGTCTTCGATCCGTAAGCGCCGCGCCGCCCCGGCTCAGTGCGGGATCGAGTTGAGGTAGTCGACGATGACCGCCGTCTCGTTGATGACGCGCGGTGTGATCGACGGGTGATTCTCGATGTAGCTGAACATGTGGATGTTCGTCTGCGTGGAGATTGTTACCACCGGCGTCTGCATCGGGTCCGGCGCGGTGGTCCTCGCCATGTCCGCCTCTGGAACGAACGGCGACGTGAGCGCGAACGCATTCGGATTGCCCTTCGCTTCGAGGCCGTACTTCGGTCCGACGTTCAAGCGCGTAACGCCCGCCGCGTGACAGCTCGCACAGTCGATCGTGTCGGGGGTGTGGTTGTGCGGGTTCTCGATCCGAAGCGTCGCGTCGAAGGCGGCCTGGCGCTCTGCCGCCGTCTTGTTCACCGCGTACTGGGAATTCATGATCGCGTCGTAGGTGTCGGGGGTCTGCGTCATCGGCGGACCAATCACGCCCATGTACGTGTCTGCCAACGAGCCGCTCATGAAGATGCTCAAGAGATCGTCGCTCTCTGGCAGCATCTTGATGTGCGTCCTCGTCAGGACTCCGCTGGCGATCTCGTGCTGGGAGAGAAGCCACATATTCGGGACGCTCTGCATACGGGCAAGGCGGACCAATCTGTTCGAGCTCGCATGAGCCTTGATGATCCCGTAAAGACCGCGGACGAAAGCCCCGTCGAGGCCCTCGCTCATGGCAATCGGATGCGGTGCCAGCGGCCCGAGATCATCTGCGCGTCCGCTCGCAATTCGCAGATTCACGATCGCATTCGCGATGTCGATCACCTCGGACCGTGTGATCGAATAGAAGGCGTGGACACCGCCATCGACGACCGTGAACGAGTCGCTTGGCCCCGCGTCGACCGTCCCAGCATCGGCGTCGGAGTTCGGCACGAGGGCCTGGAAGACGAGTCGCAGTTGGTTCCGACAAGTGTCGTCACCGTGGAAAGACTCCGTATGCGCGAAGCACGGGTCGATGCGGACTGCGACCACTCGGAGGTTGTCGTAGAGCATCGGCGTGCACCCGCTGCACCCGACCTGGGCAAGGGGGCCGGCTTGCTCACCGGTCGCTGCTTCGTAGAGCGCCCTGTCGATGAGCGGTCCGTCGCTCCCCAGCGTGCCCGCGTTCAGCATCGACGAATCTCGTTCCGTGACCGACTTGGCGAGTGGCAACAAGATCGAGACGTCGTTCATCTGGATGAAGCGCGCACTCGCCGGCAGCGCTGCATCGCTCGCATCTTGGTCGGGTACCGCACCGTCTGGTGAGGCGGAGGTCGGGGGCGTGCCGTCGCTCGGCGTCGGCGTATCCCCGCCTGCGCCGCCGCTCGGCGCGTCGTTGACGCAGCCACCAATCGCAACGAGGCCCAAGAAGGCAAGGCCGCCGACGGCGCAAAGTGCCGAGTGCCGCGACAACCAAGGCCTTCGGCCCGCCGGCAACGTCGTTGCTCGCTCCCGTGTCCCCTCCACCACAGAAACCTCGGCCATGACGATTCGTTGCGCGCTCCAGCGGGGCCATTCGGCCCGTTCCGGAAAGAACGTCCGCCGTGGCACCCGCTTCAGTCGATGACGCGCTGCAAAATCGAGCTCAGGCCAGCTTCGACGGGTCGAGCGTCGTGGCGGCGCCGGGCTGGGCGAGCATGTCGCGGAGGCGCGTGCGCGCATCTCGCAGCCAGATGCTGTCGGTGAACACGTCGCCGGCGAGCAGCGAGGTGATCGAGCGGCGGAGCGCCGTGTGCTTGTTCTCGGCGAACAAGTACTCGACCAGCGGTCCCGCGTAGAACGATTGAACCGCGAGGATGAAGGTCTCGGCGCCGCTGCGCATGGCGGTTTGCCACGCGGCAAATGTCTCCTTCTCGGAGCTCGGGTTTTCCAGCGCCGCGACGATCGCGTCGGCCGCGGTCATCCCCGAGACCATCGCCACGTGCGCGCCCGTGGAGAAGAGCGGATCGATGAATCCGCCTGCGTCGCCGACAGCAACCCAGCCATCGCCGTGCAGGTCCCGGACGCGGTAGCTGAAGTCAGCGGTGGCGCGAGCCGACGGCCAGATGTTCGTCGCGCCCGCGAGCAGCTCGGTGGCGCTCTTCGATTCAGCAACGGCGCGAGCGAAGAGCCCGTCTGCCTCGTGGCCGGCGAAGCCTTCCGCGGCGAGGCGCGCGCGGCGGTCCTTGATCCACGCGCGTGAAACCACGGCGCCGACGCTCGTGCGGCCGTCCTTGAAGGGGATGAACCAGAACCAGTTCGGGCGCGCCCCGCTGTCTTCGCGGAAGAGCACGATGTCGATATCGCCGGCGAGCTCCCCTTCCGGTCGCTGCACGCCGCGGAACTGGCCGAAAATCGCGGTTTGATCGAGGCCATCGATCTTGGTCGTGGTGCGCGAAGTGTGAGCGGTCATCGCGTCGCGGCCGCTCGCGTCGACGACGAATCGCGCGTGCACCGTCTCGACGGGGCCACTCTCGCTCTCGACCTCGACGCCGACCGCACGCGTTCCCTCACGAAGGATCCGCAGCACGCGCGCCCGTTCGTGAACCTGTGCGCCGACCTTCTTTGCGTGGTCGAGCAGGAGCGCGTCGAAGAGATCGCGCGGGACCTGGAAGGCGTGCGGATGCTCGTTCTTCCACGCGTCGGCGAAGGCGAAGCGATCCTTTCGCCCCTTCACGTCGTCGTGGAAGCGCGCGCCGTACTTGAAGATGAACTGCTCGCGGACGGCGGGAAGGACGCCGATCGCATCGAGCACGGGGAGCGACTGGGGGAGGAGCGACTCGCCGAGGTGGAAGCGAGGGAACTCCTCCTTCTCGAAGACGCGAACGGACAGCCCTTTCTGCACCAGTCGTGAGGCGCAGACGGAGCCACCCGGCCCGCCGCCAACCACGACCACGTCGACGGAAGAGGCGGCAGTCGTCATCGGATCAATGCTCCAAGCTATTCGGCGGTCTTCGCCGGGGGACCGAGCTGTATGCGCTCGCCGATGTACGCACCGATGAGCGTGAACATGATGCCGATCGCGCTCATGACGACGTAGAGGAACGTCGGCATCGTGCGCACCGTCTGGCTCTGGATGAGCAAGAAGGTCGTCGGGATGGCCACGACGAAGCTCGCGACCATCGGCTCGATGAAGGTGCGGCCGGGGGAAATCATTCCGACGAGCAAGCCGCCGAGGAACCAAACCGGGACGCACACGATCATGCCGTTACCCCCCTCGAAATCGAGAAGGGTGACGATGCGCGGCAGCCCGAAGACGAGCGCCGCAGTCAGCACGCCCTGGACGGCAATGGCGATGAAGAGCCATTGAACGCTCACGCCCTCTTGCTGGTAGCGGCGTTCGAGCTCCTCCTCCCGCGAGCGGGCGCCTTTGGTGAGCGCTTCGATCTTTGCGCCGCACGAGCCACAGCGCGCCGAGCCGGGGGGGTTCTTGGACCCACACGAGGTGCAGGTGACGAGCTTTCCGGAAGCCATCGGAGGGCGAGCGTAACAGAGTCCGGGGTCTACGACTCAAACTTGTTTTGACGGATTTTTCCGGAACTCTCGGCCACTTTGGGCTGTCAGGAGTTGGCGAGGGGTTCTCCCCAGCCGTAGAGTTCGCCTCGCAGAGAGTCTGCCCACCTTGACCGACGCTCCCTCCCAACCGCTCGACGCTCCTCGCGGAGGTCCGCGCGAAACCCAGCGCGAAGAGCTCGATCCGGAGCTCCTCGAACTGCCGGATCCGCCCAAGCGGGAGCGCACGCTCACGGTCGTGATGCTGGTGGTTACGGCGATCGCATCGATCGCCATGATTTTCGCGCTCCGTCGCGACGCGGCCTACGCCTTTACGGATGCCCACCCCGCCGACCTCGGTGATCTCATCCAGACGCCCGAGGGCGCCTTCCAGGAAAACCGCTTCGTTCGGGGCCAGGGCATGCTCGGCGCGGCGGCCGCCATCCGCTACGAGCGTCCGCTGACCGAGGGTTCATTCCGGCTCATGCCCGTCGCGGGCCGACCGAACGTTTGGGTCGAGGTCCGTGTCCCCGCTGGGGCGGAGAATGTCCGCTATGTCCCACCGAGCCAGTTCACCGGGCGCCTCGTTCGCTTCGAGACTGGCGGGCCGAAGCATCGCGGGCTCGCAGCAGCGGTGAAAGACGCAACCGGACAGGACATTCCGCAGGGATCGTGGCTCCTGGTCGAGGGCGACGCCCCCCAAAGCTCACGCTGGGCGCTTCTCCTCGTGGCGCTCTTCGCGGGGTTCGCGGTTTGGAACGTCGCCGTTATGGCGAAGCTTCTGCGAAGAGTCCCCGAAGCCTGAGGCGAATGGCGCTAAACCGATCGGCGAGATGAGAGTCGTCGTCGTCGGAGCGGGGGTCATGGGCTGCGGCACTGCTCTGGAGCTGAAAGCCCGGGGTGTGTCGGACGTCATCGTGCTCGAACGCGCCGTGCCCGGCGCCGAGGCCTCGAGTGCCGCCGCCGGTATGCTCGCCGCGCAGATCGAATCGCGCGACGATGCCGAGCTCGACGGCTACGTGGCTGCGCGCGAGGCCTACGCGAACTGGGCGGCGAGCCTTCGTGAGCTCACCGGCGTCGACATCGGTTACCGGCGTTCCGGCGCGCTCTCCATCGTGAGCCCGGAGGGCCTGGATGCAGCCAGGCGACTCGTCGATTCCCAACGTGCACGAGGCTTGCGCGCCGAGCTCATCGACGGAACGGCGGCACGCATGGTCGAGCCGGAGCTCGCCTCGGGCGTCATGCACGCCCTTCACTTTTCCGACGAAGCGCAGGTCGATCCTCCGCAGCTCCTGCGCGCGCTCTCGGTGGCGACCTCCCGCGCCGGCGTCGTCATTCGAGGCGGGAGCACGGTCTCGATGCTGCTGACCGAAGGCGGTCGATGCGTCGGTGTGAGTCTCGATGGCCGCGAGATCCTTCGCGCCGATGCCGTGGTTCTCGCCGCGGGAAGCTGGTCGTCACTCGTGCCCGGCGTGCCCGACGAGCTGCCGCGCGTGCGCCCGGTCCGCGGCCAGCTCCTCATGCTCGAAGAGCGCCCTGCCCGCCTTGGCAGCATCGTCTTTTCGGGGCACGCCTATGTCGTTCCTCGCGGCGACGGACGCGTGGTGTGCGGCGCGACGATGGAGCACGTCGGACATCGACGCGAGCTCACCGCCGCGGGCATCCACACCGTGCTCGGCAACTCGATCGCCATCGCCCCGCGGCTCGGCGAAGCCGAGTTCGTGCGCGCGTGGAGCAACTTCCGCCCGCAGGTCGCCACGAGCGACGGAAGCCCAGGCGCACCGCTCGTCGGTCGCTCGCCTCTGCCCGGCCTGTTCCTTGCCACCGGACATCACCGCAACGGCATCCTGCTCGCGAAGGTCACCGCCGACACGGTCGCGAACGCCGTCACGGCTGCGCCTCCACGCTGAACGGACCAGCCGTTCGGTGAAGCGTGCGCGCTTTGGTCGCATCGCGCGTCGCAAGGGCGCCTTCGCGAGGCACGAACGGCGGGCATTGCCAGCTCGCGCTTTCGCGAACGGCATTTGCGTCGCTTGCCCCGAAGATTTCGGAGGGCCATCCTTTCGGGAGATGGCCACGCGCTCCTCTCTGCGCCTCGCTCACGTCGCGCGGGCGTTCGTTCTCGTCGCCCTGGCGGCGGTGCCTTGTGCGGGACGCGCAGAGGAAGCCCCGCCGACCACCGCGTTGGATCCGGCCCTCGCGGCCATCATGCCGCGCCTCGCCCAGTACGCCGAGCAGTTCGAGCAGATGAAGCGTCGCGGCTCGTTCACGCTCAGCGGAACGATGGACGAGCTCGACGGCGGCGGGCAGGTGAGCGGCAACAAAAGCATGGTCGTCCGAGTGACGGCCTCGCCCGCACAGCGCATCGCGGAGATCCTCAAGTACACCGAGGACGGCGTCGACAAGACGAACGAGGAGCGCGCGAAGGCGGCCGAGAAAAAGCGCACGAAGAGCAGCGCCGACAAGAAGAAGGAGGCGGAGTCGCTCCGTCTACCGTTCCTCGCCGTCGAACAGTCGCGCTACGCGTTCACGCTGCTCGAGAAGGATCCCGCCGCCCCCTCGCACGTGCGCGTCGGATTCGTACCGAAAGTCCCCGCGGAGACTGCATACAAAGGCTCGGCCTGGGTCGACGCCGATACGGGACAGGTGCTCACGCTCGGATTCTCCCCCTCGAAGAACCCGCGTCTCGTCGATCACGTCGACGTGACCGTGCGCTTCGAGCTGCCGACGGCGCTCGGCAAAGCGCCCTCGTCGATCCAGTTCGAAGCGCGCGGCAGCCTGCTCTTCTTCCGCAAGCACTACAAAGGGTCGGCGACCATCAGCGACGCGAGCATCGCCTTCTGAGGCACGTCACCGCGACACGAGCAGAACGTCTCCCACGGTCGGGTGCGCGGCGCGCGAAGCGACACCGACGGGCACGATCGTCACCTCCCAGGCTCCGCCTTCGGCAGCCAGTCGTTCGGCAATGTCGGTCACGTCACCCAGCCGATCGGTGACGCGACGACGAACGGCGTCGAAGAACGTGATGCCCCCCACGTAGTGTTCAGGCGAAGGCTCGCCGAGAAACACCTGGTAGTTGATGCCCGGCGCAAGGTCCGTGATGCAGTCACGGAGCGTCAGGTGAATGCGCCGCCCCGAGGTCAGGTCGGGAGCCGGAACCGGCACCCTGACGCCACCCCGATCGAGGCGAACGCGATGGGCCTCGGAGCGAGGAAGCGGGGCTCGCGACGACTTCGGTGCGCTCGCCACGCGGCGCGGCTCCGTTCGCGGGGCATTGGGCGCGAGCAGCACGCTCTTCGCGCGAACCTCCATCTGCCCCGCGCGAAGCTCGACGCTCGGCGGCATCGGTGCCTCGCTCTCGGACGCGCGACGACAGTCCGAAGCGACGACGACGAGGAACGGAAGAATGAGGAGTCGACCACCTGCTCGCATGGAAGACCTCGGCCCCGGTTCGAAACAGCCCCCCTCGCGAGCCCATCGCCGATTTCGGAACGCGATTCGAGACGAATCAGTCCGAACGACCACGCCGCGAGCGAGCGGCTTTTACAATTTCGCCACCGCGCCGGGCAGTCCGTCCGGCGCCATTCCGTTGCACGAACCCGACAAAACGCTCAGCCGTGGAGACGGGCTCTCACCTTGGCGAGCACCGCGACGTCCGCGGGAGGAAAGGAGGCCGGGTCGAGGGCTTCTGGACCGAACCAACCGACTTCGGCAACGTCGACCGCGCGAGGCTCCGGCGACGCGCTCGTTCGTGACGCCTCGAAAAAGAGAAGTAGGACCGCCTTGTCCGCATCTTCGTAGCGATGGAACGTCACGTCGACGATCTCGCCGACCTCGGTGTCGATACCGAGCTCTTCCTCGAGCTCGCGACGGAGTGCCGCGCGAGGATCTTCGCCGGCCTCGACCTTGCCACCAGGAAACTCCCAGAGCCCTTCGAGGTGCGTTCCCGTCTTGCGACGAGACAGAAGGACCTTGCCGTGCTCGAGGACGACACCGGCTGCGACAATGACGGTACGCATCGAGGCGCAGTATATGGGAAGCAACGTCGTAACGGAGCCCGTCCACACGCGAGTTCACCGAGTTCGCACGCGTTCGTGGGCCGCGTGGGCTGCGTTCGCGCTGATGGTCGTCGTGGCCGTGGCGCTGTCCGTCTTGGCCTACCGGGACCTCCTGCCTGCTGAGCTCGATGCGGTCCACGGCAGCGACAAGCTGCTTCACGCCACCCTCGCTGGCGGTCTGGCGTTCTTCCTCGACGGAGCACTCGGGCATCGAGACGTGATGATCGCCTCGCGCCGAATCCTGCCGCTTGCCGCCATCCTGGTCCTTGTGCCGGTCGGCGTCGAAGAGCTCCTTCAACGCTTGAGCCCCGTTCGCTCGTCCAGCATCTGGGACTACCTGGCAGACTGCGTGGGAGTGACGATCTCTGTGTCTCTGTCGCGAGGAGTTCTTCGCCCGACGAAGCTCAGGCCGCACGAGGAAGCCTAGCCATGACGATGCAGCGCATGCTTTTGCGAGCTCCAGCCCCCATCGCCAAGGCACCGCTCGTGTCGGAGCGCGGGGACGTTCCGAAGCCGGGCGACGGTGAGCTCCTCTTGCGCGTGGGCGCGTGCGGCGTGTGCCGGACCGATCTGCAAATCGTGGAAGGTGATCTCCACGCCCATCGTCTTCCCATCGTGCCAGGCCACCAGATCGTCGGACACGTCGAGGCGGTGGGGGCCGGCGTCGACACCTGGGCGGTCGGCGATCGCGCCGGCGTCGGCTGGCTCGCGTGGACGTGCGGAGAATGTGCATACTGCAAGAGCTCCCGAGAGAACCTCTGTGAGCGTGCACTCTTCACCGGCTGGGACCGCGACGGAGGCTATGCCACGCACGCCATCGTCCGCGCGGACTTCGCATTTCGGCTGCCCGAAGGATTCAGAGACATCGACGCTGCGCCGCTCCTCTGCGGGGGCGTGATCGGCTATCGCTCGCTCAAGCGGTCGGGCATCCAACCAGGAGGACGACTCGGCCTCTACGGTTTCGGCGCCTCGGCGCTGCTCGCGTTGCAGGTGGCTCGCCACTGGGGATGTCGCGTGTTCGTGGCAACGCGAAGCGAACGCGAGCGCGAGCGAGCCCGCGCCATGGGCGCCGAGTGGGCCGGCGGCTACGACGAGAAGCCACCGGAGCCGCTCGAGGCCGCCGTGACGTTCGCGCCCGTCGGCGACGTGGTCGTCTCGGCGCTCGCCGCGACCGGTCGCGGCGGCACGGTGGCCATCAACGCCATCCACCTCGATCGCATCCCGCAGTTTTCCTACGACCTCCTCTGGTGGGAGCGAAACCTCGTCAGCGTGGCCAACTACACGCGCGCGGACGCCATCGAGCTGCTCGCGCTCGCGCGCGAAATTCCGATCAAGACGAGCTTCGAAACGCACCCGCTCGAAGACGCGAACCTCGCCCTCGGAAGACTCGACGAAGGCAAGGTCGACGGCTCTGCCGTCCTCGTGAACGGCTCGGGTTCGACGGACGTTGCACCGTCGCGCTGACGTGCACAAACTCGAGACGTGGCCACCCCCTTCCTCGGCAAGCTCGTCTTCACGGGGAGCACCGCGGCTCTCGTCGCGTTGGCCACGCTCTCGTCGGCCGTCTCTGCACAGGCCGACGACGGAAGCCGTGGAAATGGCGACGCCGGAGCCGCGAAAGATGCGGGGCCACCCGTTCCTGCCTGCGTCCAGGTGACGAGCGAAGCGCGTTACGTACCCTTCGGCTACAACCACGTCGTCACGCTGCGAAACGGCTGCTCACGCCCGGCGAGCTGCACGGTATCGACCGACGTGAATCCCAAGCCGGGCACCACGGACGTACCGAGCGGTCAGACCGTCGAGCTCGTGACGTACTACGTGTCCCCCTCGCAGGCGTTCACCGCCAGCGTGAACTGCGCGCTGCGCTGATCGAGCGCTTCGAGCAAGCGGTGTCGATCGGTCGTCGACGCTCCCGCAGCCGAGGACAAAAAAAAACACCGCGCTGGGCCGGGGGGGGGGGAACGGCCACTCGCGCGGTGCACTCGCCTGATTAGCGAGAGTCGTGCCAATTCCAAATGCGGGAAATCTGGTGCCTCGATCGCGCGAATCTTTCATCGCTGCAAGAAACGCCGACGAGATTGCACGACCGTGGGCGCGCTCGCGTGACCGTGGAGCGCTTTTCCATGGCAAGCCGGTAACGGACGACGACGACTCTCGCGATGAGCGGTCTCCGATGGATCGACAGGATCTCGTCGATCGACGCGTTGGGCTATAAAGGCGCCGATTCATGGTCGGGGCCCTTCGAAGCACGCTTCGCTTCGTTTTCTCGCTGCTGCTCGCGCTCGCGCTCATCGCTCAGAGCGCCTCGGCGTTCGCGCAGGCGACGAAGCCCACAACGTCGGCCGCCCCTGCAGCTCCGGCGGTAGCCGAGGAAGAGGCGCCCGACTCTCCACGCACGAGCATGCAGAGCTTCCTCGATCTCTGCGATCGCGGTCGCTACGAAGAAGCTTCGCGCTACCTCGACCTTCCACGCGGCGCGGAGAAGCGAGGGGAAGAGCTCGCCCGGAAGCTCCACGGCGTCCTCAGCGAGCGCCTCTGGATCGACGTCGATCAGCTCTCGCCGCTTCCTCGCGGCAAGAAAGACAACAACCTTCCCGCCGGGACCGAAGAGCTCGGCAAGATCAAAGATGCGAAGGGGCACACGGTCTCGATTCGCATCGTTCGCCACGAGGCGCGCACCCCGGAAGACGAAGCCCGTTGGGTCTTCGCGCAGTCGACCGTGCAGAACGTCGATGCGCTCTATGCGTCGCTGAAGGTCCGTTGGCTGCGCGACCACCTGCCCGCCCCGCTGCTCGAGCAGGGGCCCTGGGCGCTCTACTACTGGCAGTGGCTCGCGCTGCCGCTCCTCACCGCCCTCTGTCTCGCGGGCGGCCGCTTGGTGACGTGGCTGTCGGGTTTCTTCGCCCGCCGCCTGCTCGCGAAGTGGCCTTGGAGCCCGAATTTCCTCCATCGCCTACGCAACCCCGTGACGATGGGCTTCGGGGTCGCCCTCTTCTGGGCCCTCCTTCCCTATCTCGGCCTCACGTTGAAGGCCGAGGACTTCGTCGGACGCGCGCTGCGTGCGCTCGGCTACCTCGCGTTTTTCTGGGCGCTGTTCCGAACGGTCACGGTCGTCGGCGACGAGCTCTCCAAGGCGCAGTGGGCCGCCTATCGCCCCAGTGTTCGCTCCCTCACCTCCGTCGGCGTCAAGCTCGGCAAGGTGTTCGTCGCGGCCATTGCCTTGATGGTCGCCTTCTCTGAGCTCGGCTACCCCGTCACGAGCATCATCGCCGGTCTCGGTATCGGCGGTGTGGCGCTCGCCCTCGCCGCGCAGAAGACTGTCGAAAATCTCTTCGGCTCGGTGTCCATCCTCGCCGACCAGCCTTTCGTCGTCGGCGACACGATCCGCGTCGACACGGTCGAGGGCACGGTCGAAGGCATTGGCCTCCGCTCGACGCGCCTGCGCACGGCCGACCGCACACGCATCATCCTGCCGAACGGCAAGCTCGCCGACATGCGCATCGAGTCGCTCGGCCCTCGCGACCGCATTCGCTTCGCGACCAAGCTGCCGATCTCGCGCGAGGCCAACGTCGTTCAGCTGCGCGCGATCGTCGCCGAAGTGCGCAAGCGCATCTCCGAGCATACGAACGTCCGCACCGACGACGTGTTCGTCCAGCTCGCCTCCATCGGCGAGTCGTCGTTCGATCTCGACATCGCCGCCATGGTCGAGACGCGCGACTTCTCCGAGTTCGCACGGGTTCGCGAAGACTTGATTCTCGCGTGCATCGAGTCCGTGGAGAAGTACGGCACGCGTCTCGCCACGCCGGTGCGCGCGGTGCTTTCGGCAGCGTCCCGTCACGAGTCGACGGACAAACCGAGCTGACCGCACGTCCGTCGCATCAGTCCCGAGGAGCCCCGTTGGTCTCGCTCGAAGCGCACGCGCGCCGTACGCGCTCCGCCTGAAGCGACCGAGGAAACGAGGCGAGGAACGCCGAACGAGCGGCCGACGCCTCGGCCTGACGACCGAGGTCGCAGAGTGCAATCACCCGAGCGGCGGCGCGCTCTTCCGCGAGTGCTCCCCCGCCAAAGCGCGCATCGTGGGCGTCGAGCGCTGCGAGCGCACGTGCAGCGTCGTGGCTCCGGAGCGCCACCTGCACCTCGCGCATGACCGCCATCTCGGCGTCGAAGGCCTCGTCGGCGCGTGCAGGCCGCACGGCCGACGGCACGGCTTCCACGCGCGGCGAGACGGACCTCGCAGCGACCGGCACTGCAACCGTCGCCGCGCGCGGCGGCGGCGATACATCTTGCGAGCTGGCCGTCGCGACCTCGATGGGCGCGGTCTCTGGCGCGCTCTCCCACACTGCTTTCGCATCGCCGGGTGCTGGCGGCGGCGCGGTCGTCGCCGTGGGCGATGCGAGGTTCGACGGAGCGCGAGGTACGTCCGCGCCATCGTGCGTCGACAGCACGGCCGTCGTGGTTGCCGCTGCGCCGACCACGAGAAGTGCCGCACCTATCTTCACGAGCGCGAGCTTGGATACGACGCCTCCGGCTTTCGCCGCAGCGAGCACTGTCGTCGTACCGGCGGCGGCGGGCGGTGCCGTGCTCGACGCGGCGTTCACGGCCGCAGGAACCACGGCGGCCGTTGCCGCGCCGGCCAGCATCCGTGCTCGCAGTGCGCTTCGCAGACGATCGCGATCCGCCTGCGTCGGTTCGAAACCGGACGCCGTCCGCGAGAGCAGCGCCCGTGCCTTGGGACTGAGCTCGGTCACGGTTTACCTCCCGACGCTTCCCACTCTTCGAGTCCTCGTTCGAAGGCTGCGCGCGCCGCTCGAATACGCGAGGCGACCGTGTTGGGGTTCGCCCCCACGGCTTCGGCCACTTCGGCGATGGTCATCTGCTCGAGCTCGGCGAGGACGAAGGCCTCACGCTTGTCGTCGTCGAGCTGGTCCAGGAGGCGCTGCACGAGACGGAGCTCCTCGGCGCGCTCGGCGGACTCACCGGGCCCGCACTCGGCGGTCGTGAAAACGTCGAGATCGGTCGGCTCGGTGGTTCCCACGTGCGAGGGCTTTCGACGCGCGGTGCGTCGCACACGACCGACGACTTTGCGCACGATGCCGAAGAGCCACGTCCGCATCGACGAGCGCCCCTCGAACTCCGCAAGCCGCTGGTGGACGACGAGGAAGACCTCCTGCACCACGTCGTCGATGACGGTCGTGTCCGCACCGAGTCGCAACGAGGTTCGCCAGACGAAATCCAGATACCCGTCGTAGACCTCCTCGAACGAAAGCGTGCCGCTGCGCACACTTGCGGCCGGTCTCTCCAGACCGGGCATCGCCATCGCTTTGAGGGTGTGGGAGGACATGACGGCTGCGACCGGTTGCGGCTCGTTGGTTGAGTGCCCGGGGCCGAGAATTTTCGTGACGCCCCTCCGAGAAACAGCTTCAGAAGGCCGCCTCGAGGCCCAACGAGCCTCGTCCGGCGACAGCGGCGTTGCGATGGACCACACCGACCCCGTCCACGGCGTACTCATCGTGGGTCATCGGGACCTCCGCGTCGAGCGAGAGGGCCAGCCGGAGGGGCGAAATCCCGGCATCCGCCGTCAGAAGGCCACCTGCCCTCGCCGCAAACCACGAGTTTTTGCCGGCACTAGGGAGGCGAATGCCCTTCCCTTCGCCCGTCATCACGCCGCCCTCGAAGGCTACACAGGGCCCGGCCGCCATGCGCCCTCCGAGACCCCACGTTCGACAACCGCGGAGCGAGGCCACGGCCAGCTCGAAGTCCCCACCGCGCGCCGTGTCGACCGTCGCAGAGACGGGCGGAAACCACGCCGCACCGAGATCCAGGCGATAACCGGCATTCGCCCAGCCGATCTGGAGCTCCGGACCGAACGCCGCGCGCGGAAGTACGCCAACGTTCGCGACGGCAAAGGCTCCCACGACGAACGCACGATCCGACGCGGACGAGGGCGACGTCTCACGATGCTCTTCGACGATCGGCGACTCGCTCGGTTTCGGAGCCGACGCTTCGCCCGCATCACGGGCGGGCTCTTCCGAAGCACGGGCGGGGTCGAGCGAGAGCGCGAGCACGATGGCCGTCGCATGGGCGACGCGCTCGCACGTCGTTGCGCTCACGCTTCGCGTAGCGGAGATGCCGTCGACTTCGGTGACGACCTCGACCACGAAGGCTTCCCCGTCGCGACGAACCGTCGCCGTCGCCTTGGGTCGCGATGCCGCGTGGTAGTCGGGCCCGAGAAGCTGCGTGACCTCGCGTTCGACGCTCGAACCGTTCGGACAGCCATCGGTCGCCTGCCACGTAAGCTCGATCGCCGACCTCGCCTCGTCCGCCCGCGCACGCACCGCTCCCACGGCGAGCAAGCTCGCCCCCACCATCAGGGCAGAACCGATGCGTTTCGTCACGCGCTCAAGAATGTCCTCGCCGAAGCGAGGAGTCACCTCGTTTACTTCGCGATGTACGTGATGCAGCGCTGGTCGGCACAGCCGACCTGGAGATCGTGGTGGTCGGCGTAGAGCGAGGTCGCGCCGTCCTCGGAGCGAACGTACTCCGCAGCGCAATCGCAGACCCCACGAATCCCGCAAGTCAGAGCGGTCTCGTCGAAGCGCGACTTCGCGGCGGCGTTGATGCCGTAGGCCATCTGGCTCCCGCAGCAGTCGATCGAGAGAAAACCGATGACGCAATCGCTCGCGGCGGTGCACGAACGATCGTAGGTGTACGTCACTCCGGCATCGCTCGACGGGCAGGTCAACGTGCCCTGCGGAGAAGGCAACGATGCATCCTGCGGGATGGGCGGTGCGGCGGCATCGTCGGGCGTGGGCGCCGGGTCGAGGGACGCATCCGCCGGTCCCGGTTGGCCGTTCGGCGAGAGCGCCGATTCGTCGGATCTGTCGCTTCCAATGGTCGCGAGCTGGCCGCAGGCCAAGGCACCGATCGACAGGGTGACGAGTGCGAGGCTAGCGAGAGCGATCGAAGAAGAACGGGTCATGACCAGATGAGTGCCCTGCCCTCTCTCGATTTGTGACGAGCCCGCGTACGAACGCTCTACGGCAGCAGGCTGTTCGCGAGGAGTCGCATCGTGCGTCAGTCGTCGTCGCCGTCCTTCATGCGCTCCGCACGCCGCAGCAAGAGAGCGCCGCCGATCAGAAACGGCAGCGACGGCAGGATGACGATCAAGGCGTAACCCGGACGGCTCCTAAGCTCAGGCTTGCCGAAAATGAAGCTGGAAACGTCGATGATGAGCGGAAGGATGATGAGGAGGAGGCCGATGACGCGGGCTGTGAGTCGGTCGGTGATCACGGGACGCCGAGCGGTGTATCATCGCCCGGAAAAATGCGCACGCGTTCGCCTTTGCTCCTCGCCTTTGCCGTCGTTCTTGGAACTGTTGGAACTCTTGGAGCGGGGTGCGGCACGACCCCGGCCGTGACGGTCATTCATGGCGACGGCAGCGAGAACGGCAAGGCAATCCAGGGCGATCCGATGAAGATCCGCCGCACTTCGCAGGAGGGGTACGCCGGCCTCCGAGGCGGATTCTTCGTCGTGCGCAACCGCGAGGACTGGCAGAGCGTCTGGCCGTCCGGACAGGAAGGCGCCCTTCCGACGACGCTCGACACCTCGGTCTCGATGCTCCTCGTGGCGTCGGCCGAGGCAAAGGACACCGTCGCGATGCACATCGACAAGGTGCTGGAGACCGCCAGTGCGGTCCACGTCTGGGTCCACGAGACGAAGAACGGCACGGGCTGCACGTCGAAACTCGAGCACACGCCCTATGACGCAGTCATCGTCCATCGCATCGACAAGCCGGTCAGATTCTACCTCGACGAAGACCAGGCCGAGTCGTGCGGCGATCCTCCGACGGCGAACGTCCAGTGCCGCCTCGGCGAGGCGCCCACGTGGTCGACGAAGCTCCACGCGCAGCCCGGTGAAGTCGTCGATTGCGAGGCCACCGCCGAAGCTCGCGGCCGCTTCGCGCTCACCGATCGCACGCTCACGCTCGGCTCACTGCCGGGTGGGTCGGGCGCCAAGCTCGCGTACACCAAGGGCCCGGCGCGCGGCACGATCACGCCCGACGTGTTCGGCACGTACAGCATCCAGGCCGAGGCAACGGACGAAGCCGGCCGCAAAGGCCTCGCTACCGCGCAGGTCGAAGTCCTTCCGCCCAAGACGCGCGATGTCCTCGTCGAGCTGATCTGGCAGAACTTCGACGTCAGCGACGATCCCGACACCTTCCCCCGCGTGAAGCTCCGCGCAACAGCTCCCGGCCCGAAGGCGCGCACGTGCGCGCTCGACAGCCAGGCGCCCGACCTCTGCGAGGTGAAGACGCGCAGCGCTTACGTCCACATGCGCCTCAAGGCGGGCGACAAGAAGATGCCGCTCTCCGTGCAGTACGTGGACGAGCGCATCGAAAAGGGCCCGATGGTCTGCGTGCAGCTCTACTTCGACGGCGCTCGTACGTCCGAGACGTGTGACCGGCTCCATCGCAACGCAGACGATCGTTGGGACGTGGGCACCGTCGATCTCGCGGTCGGAAAGCTGGTCGAGCCCGAGGGCGCGAGCAAACCGGATGGCGGCGCGCCGGAGACCGTCGACGCAGGCGCCGCTCCCGAAGCGCCGAAGAAGTGATCTGAGTCTGCGACGCTCGTCCGCATGGGCGTGACGAGCGTTGGCGACCTTCCGCGGATGATCCTACGTTCGCCGAACGCGAATGAGGGCCGCCCCTTGCCATTGGCTGCTCGGTCTCGGCGCCGTCTGCGCAATGGCGTGCGGCGGATGCGAGCGCGCGAAGACCGAGGAAGCCACCGTCACGAACGGCGCCAAGCTTCGCCTCGTCTTCAAGCACCAGCCGATGTGGGGCGATCCCACGATCCTGCGCGATCGACTCGCCGCGTTCGAGCGAGCGCATCCGGAGGTCGTGCTCGCCACAGAGGTCCTTCCCAACGCCTCCGAGGTTCTGCATCAGTACTTCCTCACCGCGCTCGAAGCGAAGAGTCGTGACTTCGACGTCTTCGTGACCGACGTCGTGTGGATCCCCGAGTTTTCGCACGCCGGTTGGATCGCCGATGTGTCCGACGTCTTCCCGCCCGCATCGCTGAAGCAGGACTTCATCGAGGGTGCTGCGCAGGCGGTGATCGTCGATGGTCGAACGTTCGCCGTGCCCTGGTACGTGGACGTCGGCATCCTCTACTACCGGAGCGACCTCGTCTCCGCGCCCCCTCGCACGTACGACGAGCTCGTGCGCGAGGCGCGCGCCGCACGCCAGAAGGACCCTTCGCTGGCGGGATTCGTGTGGCAAGGCCGCCAATACGAAGGGCTCGTCTGCAATGCCTTCGAATCGATCTGGGGTCACGGCGGTGAGGTGTCGAAGGGCGGCCTCGTCGAGCTCGACACGCCCGCGGCACGCGCAGGGCTCGGGTTCCTCCGCGAGCTGATCACGAATGGCACGAGCCCGCGATCGGTCACGAGCTCCACCGAGGAGGAGACGCGCCGAGCCTTCCAAGAAGGTCATGCGGTGTTCATGCGCAATTGGCCATACGCGTACACCGAGCTGCAGAAGGAGGGCTCGCCGGTACGAGGAAAGGTCGGATTCACGACGCTCCCGACGGTGAGCGGTGCCCCCGGTCACGGCGCCCTCGGCGGATGGCAGCTCGCCCTGAATGCCCAAACGCCGCCCGAGAAGCGGGCGATTGCGATCGACCTGATTCGCCACCTCACTTCGCTCGAGGCCAACGTCACGTTCGCGATCGCCTACGGGCGCAACCCTCCGCGCCTCGCCGCGTACCAGGATGCTCGCCTCGTTCACGAGGCTCCCTTCATCGCGCAGCTCTTTCCCGCGGTCTCGCGCGCGTGGCCTCGCCCCGTCACGCCTTACTACAACATGATGAGCGACGTGCTGCAGAGCGAGTTCTCCGCCGTGGTGAGTGGTGTTCGCCCGGCCGACGTCGCACTGCCACGCGCCCAGAAGCTCATCGACAGGATCACGCGGTGAGTCCGACCCCGAAAGAGCGGCTCACGCCCTGGCTCTTCGTCGCACCGAGCGTGCTCGTGTTCCTCGTCGTTGCCGCCTATCCCATCGGATACGCGGTCTGGCTCAGCCTCCGGCGGGTGATCATCGTGTTCCACGAAGATCGCTTCGTGGGCCTGCAGAACTTCGCGTTCCTGCTGCGTGATCCACGGTTCTGGACGGCGCTCGGAAACACGGCCTACTTCTCGTTCGTCGCCGTTTCGATCGAGATCGTGCTCGGCCTCGCGTTCGCGCTTCTCCTGAACACGGCGTTTCCCGGAAAGAAGCTCCTCCGCGCTTCCATTCTCGTGCCTTGGGCGATTCCCACCGTGGTCTCCGCGAAGACGTGGGCGTGGCTCTTCAATCCAGATTACGGCCTCGTCACGAAGCTCCTGCCGGGGCACGACATCGACTGGCTCGGCATGCCCGGCTACGCGATGCACGCCGCAATCGTGGTCGACGTGTGGAAGACCACGCCCTTCGTGGCACTCCTTCTGCTGGCCGGCCTGACGGGCATTCCCGACGACGTGTACAGGGCTGCCGCCATCGACGGCGCCTCCACGTTCCGGACGTTCCGCAGCATCACGCTTCCGCTGCTTCGTCCCACCATCGTGGTCACACTCGTGTTCCGCACGCTCGATGCGTTTCGCGTGTTCGACGCGGTCTACGTGCTCACAGGCGGCGGACCGGCGAACACCACCGAGACACTCTCCATCTACGCCTACAAGATGCTCGTGCGCGTTGGCGACTTCGGCTACGGCTCGGCGCTCGCGGTGGTCACCTTCTTCTGTGTGATGGCCATCAGTGCAGGATACATACGACTACTCGGCCTGCCCGGAAAGGAGGAGAGCCCTTGAATGGCGAACATCTTCGTCGCTGGGCCCTCGCGTTCTTCGTGCTGGCCACGGTGACGTTCACCGTGGGGCCGTTCGTATGGCAGGTCCTCACGTCGTTCACGCCCGAGTCCGAGCTCGCTCGCACGGGACTTCCGAGCCACGTCACGCTCGAGAACTATGCGGGAGCCTTCCACGGCAGGCCCTTCGCACGCGTCGTCGGCAACAGCGTGCTCGTCGCGAGCGTCACCACCGTGCTCTGCCTCGTCATCGCCGCGCCCGCCGCCTTCGCGATCGCGAAGCTTCGGTTCGGCGGGCGGAATCTCGTCCTCGGCGGCGCACTCGCGGTCTCGATGTTCCCTCCGATCGCGACCGTGTCTCCGCTCTATCTGGTGTTCGGCAAGCTCGGGCTGCTCGACCATCTCATGAGCCTGGTCATCCCCTACACCACGTTCGCCCTTCCGCTCACGCTCTGGATCCTGACAGGGTTCTTCGCGGACCTGCCCGACGAGCTCTATCTCGCTGCGCGCGTCGATGGTTGCACGCCGTTCCAGGCGTTCCGCAAGGTCCTCTTGCCGCTCGTGATGCCAGGCGTCGCCACCTCGGCGATCCTCGTATTCATCTTCGCATACAACGAATTCCTCTACGCCCTCACCTTCATCTCCTCGCCCGAGAAGCGCACCATTCCCGTGGCCATCAGTCTCTTTGCCGGCGAGCACGTCGACCCTTGGGGTGAAATCGCCGCGGCGAGCGTGATCGCCACGCTGCCCCTCATCGTCGTGACGCTCCTCTTCCAGCGAAAGCTCGTCGCCGCGCTCACGGCGGGCGCGGTCAAAGGGTGAACGAATGGCCTCGGTGACGTTGGAGGGACTCGAAAAGACCTTCGGACGCGGAACACGCGTCGTGAAGGGCATCGATCTCCACATCGAAGACGGCGAGCTCGTCACGCTCGTCGGGCCGAGCGGTTGCGGGAAATCCACGCTCCTGAACTTGATCGCCGGCCTCGAGCGGCCCACGGGAGGGCACGTTCGCATCGACGGTCGGATCGTCGACGCGCTCTCGCCGAAGGAACGCGGCGTGGCGATGGTCTTCCAGAGCTACGCGCTCTATCCGCACCTGACCGTGCGCAAGAACATCGCCTTCCCTCTCGAGATCGAAGGCCTGACGCGCGCGGAGATCGAGCGGCGCGTGGCGGAGACGGCGGAACGCCTCGGCATCGCTGCGCTCCTCGATCGAAAGCCCAAAGAGCTCTCCGGGGGACAGCGCCAGCGCGTCGCTCTCGGGCGCGCGATCGTACGGCGTCCTACCCTCTGTCTCTTCGACGAGCCCCTCTCGAATCTCGACGCCGCGCTCCGCGCGCAGATGCGTGTCGAGATCAAGAAGCTGCACGAATCGCTGAAGGCCACGTTCGTCTACGTCACGCACGATCAGGCCGAGGCAATGACGCTCTCCGACCGCGTCGTCGTGCTCCACGAGGGCGTGGTGGCCCAAGAGGCTCCGCCGCGCGAAATCTACGCGAGGCCAGCAAACCTCTTCGTCGCCAAGTTCCTCGGCGCTCCGCGCCTCAACGTCGCCGAGCCCTCCGTCTTCGGGCTCGCGTCGAGGGCTCGTGGTCGCGACGTGCTCGTCGGACTCCGCCCCGAGGACGTCACGATCGGCGAGGGCTCTCCGCCCGAGACCGCTCCGAACGGTCGCGTCTACGTGACCGAGCCGATGGGCGGCGAAACGTGGGTGACGGTCGACGTGGGCGGCGAGCACGTCATCGCGCGCGCCCCCGCGGACTACGAGGCCTCGTCGGGAACACCGGTATGGCTATCGTTCGATCCGTCGCGCGCGCTGCTCTTCGATCGCACGACCGAGCAGCGGCTCGAAACCTGATCAGAAGAGCTTGTCGATGGCGAGCATCGTGATGAACGCCATCAGTGCACTCAGCGGGATGGTGAGCACCCACGCGGTGAGGATGTTGCCGGCGACTCCCCAGCGAACGGCGCTCACGCGCTTGCTCGCGCCGACGCCCATGATGCAGGCGTTGATGCAGTGGGTGGTCGACACCGGCACGCCGAGGTGGCTGGCGCCGAGAATCGTGAGCGCGCCGGCGGTCTGCGCGGCAAAGCCCTGGAGCGTGTTGAGGCGAATGATCTTCGTCCCCATGGTCTTGATGATCTTCTGACCACCGGCCATGGTGCCGAGCCCAATCGCCGCGGCGCACGCGAGGATGACCCACATCGGCACGCCGTCCCCCTTGGGGAGCGCCCACGCGGGCACGCCGCCGTGGCCCTGGTGAACGAAGGCGAGGAGCGCGAGGGTGATGATGCCCATCGACTTCTGCGCGTCGTTCGAACCGTGCGCGAAGGCGAGCGCGCAGGCCGAGACCAGCGTCATCGTTCGCGAGCTCTTGTGGACCGTCGCGGGCCGCATCTTCCGCACGGCCCAGACGAGCCCCATCATGAGGATGAACGCGGCGATGAAACCGAGCGTGGGCGAAACGACGAGCGGAACGAGCACCTTCGAATAGAGTGCCGCCCACTTGAAGGCCGCGAGCCCTGCCTTGGCCACGACCGCACCGGCGAGGCCGCCGATGAGCGCGTGCGAGGAGCTCGACGGAATGCCGTACCACCACGTGATGAGATTCCAGGCGCACGCACCGAGCAGCGCCGCGAGAACGACGGTCTGCGTGACGATGGCCGGGTCGGCGAAGCCGGAGGCGATGGTCTTCGCGACGGCGGTTCCCGTGACAGCGCCGACGAAGTTGAGGATGCCCGCGAGGATGACCGCGGTGCGAACGTGCAGAACGCCGGTCGATACGACCGTCGCGATGGCGTTCGCCGCGTCGTGAAAGCCGTTGATGTAGTCGAAAATGATCGCCGTGATGATGACCGCGACGAGAAGGCTAACCATTCTTGATCGCCAAGTTGGTGAGCGTGTCCGCGATCGAATCGCACTGGTCGACCGCGTTCTCGAGATCTTCGAGCACCGTCTTCTCGCGAATGAGAACCTTCGCGTCGACCGACGGGTCCTTGAATAGCTTCGAGATGGCGTCGCGGTAGACCACGTCCGCGTCCTTCTCGAGCTTGCGCAGCTCCCGGGCGATGGCGACGAGGTCGTTGTACTCGTGCTTGCGGAGCTTCGGCACCGCCTCGTCCATCTTTTGCGTGCACGCGACGAGCAGCGTGATGAGCTTCTTCATCGGCTCGGTGGGCTTGTCGACACCGAGCATCACGCACGCGCGAATCGCGCCGTTGGTCAGGTCGAGGACCGTGTCGAGCTCCGACGAGAGCTTGTGGAGGTCCTCCCGATCGATGGGCGTCACGAAGGTTTTCGCGAGCGCCTCTTCCATGTCGTGGACGACCTTGTCGCCCTCGTGCTCGACCTTCTGGATTTCGACCCGCGCGTCTTCGGCAGACTGGCCGTTTTCCGAGAACTTCGAGAGCATCGTGGCTCCCTCGTGGGCGAACTTCGCCTGCTTCTCGAGGAAGTCGTAGAAGTACTCTTCCTTGGGCATGAAGAAGCGGATGACGTCCTGGATCCCCATTCAGACCGCCTCTTGTTGGCCGTAGCGTTCGGTTTGACTCATCGTTGCGCGGCGCAAGATAGCCATATTGCCGCGTCTTGTGAGTCATCCATGTGACGTGCGCGTGGCTCGACCGTGTCTTTCCGGGAAAGGTCGAGCTCCGAACAGGTCAGCCGTGGAAAGTCACGGACTTACGGCTGAGCGCGCCCGGGTCAACGAACGAGCTTCAGCGGAGCTCGCCCACGTAGGCCCGAGCGCGCACGACACCGCGCTCTTCGAGCGGGACGACACGCGCCACGAAACCTGCCCGCTTGAGACGGCCCACGAACGCGTCCGCCGGGTAGCCGCTCCACACGGCATACATGCCGCCCGGGCGCAGCGAGGTCTTGGCTTGCGCGAGAGCGCTGTCGGCATAGAGCCGCGCATTCGTACGGAAGCTCGCCCAATCGGGGCCGTTGTCGACGTCGAGAAGAACGGCAGAGACGTCGCGCTCACGAGCGATGACGTCGGCCACATCGGCTTGTTCGAGTGTGACGCGGGGATCGTCGAGAGCACCGGCAACGAGGTCCGCCGCCTCGGCGCGTGCCACCTCCGCGACGGCGCGCACCTTCTCGACCACGATGACGCGCGCATCCGAAGGCACGACCTCGAGAACGCCCCGCAGGGTCGAGCCGAACCCGAGCCCGCCGATGATCACCGTCATGCGACCGTCGCTCGGGATCACTTCACCTGCCAGACGGCCGAAGGTTCGCTCCGTCTCGAGGGCAGCGCTCGAAAGCAGGACGACGTTGCCGAGCACGAGGTCGAGGACCTCGCCACGACGACGAAGCGCGATGGTGCCTCCGTGCTCGACGAAGGTGCGAAGGATCTCGGTCTTGGTACCGGCGGGATTCGACGTTCGTGACATGGTTACTCGCGCGTGGCGGGAATTTCGCCGACCTGAGCACTGCGTGCCGGTACCACGCCACGGCTGCGCGTGCCGGACGTCGCTCGCGGCGAAGGTGCCGAGGAGGGCGACGCGACCGACGGACTCGCCGAATCGGCCGGAAGCACTCCGACGTTCGGCGGCAGCGGCTCGGAGATGGGCGCCTCCGTAGCCCCCATCGACGCGGGCGATTCGGACCGGCGCGTCTTCGCGAACTTCGCGAGGGCGAGCGCACTGCTCCCGAGAACGATGACGACGAGCCCGGCCCAAAGAACCGCGGTGAGCGTCGTCATGTCGGTCCTCACCTGGGCAACCTGCGCCGAACGCACGCCCGGAGCTCCCCACGCCGGCACGTCGTGCGGGGGAATGCTCATGGGCCGTA
The DNA here is from genome assembly GCF_001263205.1 of Labilithrix luteola. GTDB lineage: Bacteria > Myxococcota_A > Polyangia > Polyangiales > Polyangiaceae > Labilithrix > Labilithrix luteola. The sequence continues at coordinate 5,445,085 of NZ_CP012333.1, read as the reverse complement.
CCGGGGCCGCAACCTGAGGATGATGGTGAGGCGGTGGATGCGACATCGGCATGGGCGCCCCGTGCGTGGCGACGGCCATGCCTCCTTGGGCCGCCAGGGCCGGTCCAAGAAGTGCGATGCGCTCGAGCGACGGTGACACGATGGGCGGCGCGTACGGCGTGAGAAGCCGGCCGAGCTCGGCGGCGTCCTTGAGGCGACGCGTTCGATCGCGCTCGAGACAGCGCCCTAGGATGAACTCGAGGCCCGCCGGGATGTCCGGCTTCGCCATGCGAAGGTTCGGAGTTGCACTATGCACGATGCTCTGCACGAGCTCTCCGAGCGAGTTGCCCTGGAATGGCGGTTTGCCGCTGATGAGCCGAAACAGAATGACACCAAGCGACCAGACGTCGCTTCCCGCATCGGCATCGCGCGCGGAGACGATCTGCTCGGGCGACATGTAGCTCGGCGAGCCGAGGAGATCGCTGGCCTTGGTCACGACGCTGTCGGGCAGACGACGCCCCGGTCGAGGACGGCCGCCCGGGTTCGTCTCCTCGTCCCTCCCGAGCTCCAGGACCTTGGAGACGCCGAAGTCGAGGACCTTGATCACCGGCTCGCCGCGTGGGCCGCGCGTGAGGAACAGGTTCGCCGGCTTGAGATCGCGATGGATGATCCCGTGCTGGTGGGCTTCGGTGAGCGCCTCGCACGCCTGAATCAGGTACTCGCAGGCGTCCTGGACGGGTACCGGGCCGTGCGTGTGGAGAAGCTCCGAGAGGTCCGTGCCCTCGAGGTACTCCATCACCATGTACGGCGTACCGTCGTCGAGCGAGCTCACGTCGTGGACGCGCGTGACGTGCTTGCTCTTGAGGCGCACGGTGTTGCGCGCCTCGCGCATGAAGCGGGCGCGATACTCGGGCGTGATGACCTCGTCGCGCATGAATTTGAGCGCGACCATTTGACCGAGCTGGAGATGCGTCGCGGCCACGACGTATCCCATGCCGCCTTCGCCAAGCACGCGTTCGACCCGGAATTTCCCGGCAATGACGTCTCCGGGACGAACACCGCTCACGCGAGGAGCATGCAGGGACGAGCGTGAAAAAACAAGATGGCCCTGTCTTCTTTCGGAGCTCGAGGCGGTATTCTGGAGCCTGCCCGTGAACGCGCACTTCGAGCCCTCCAAGACCAGGCATTTCGCCTTCGTCGCCTTAGCCCTCGTGACCTCGGCGTGTGCAACGCTCATCGGAACGGATTTCGAAGGCCGCCCGCGGCAAACTGCAGCCACCGACGCGGGCGACGCTGACCTCGACCATCCGGATGTCGACAGCCGCGACGGCGGCGAAAATGACGGCGGCGACCTCCCTCCGCCGGATACGTCGTGCGGCGAGGCGTGGACGCTCAAGACGAAGAACGACCCTTCGTGTGCCAAGCGAACGTCCGTGACGCTCGACAGCTTCGACACTCTCGATGCGCAACGCGTGAGCATCGCCGCAACGTCCGCCGGCCGCGTCGGCATCGCGACGGACAACACCATCGACGTCGATCAGAGCGAGATGCTGCTCGGCCACTTCGTGCCCGACAAGCCTGGCTTCAACGTCTCGCTCCTTCGACGTCGCCCGACGCTCGCGCTCTACAAGTGGGGCTACCGCACGAAGGTCGTCGCGAGCGGGACCGACACGCTGGGCGTCGCCTCCTTCGACGTCGACGCCACCAGCGATAGCGGGAACATCGTCTTCGTCGAACATGCCGCGGGCGCGTCATCGTTCACGACGCCGGAGCTCGTCGCCGAGAGCGTCGGCTCCGTCCATGCTCAACTCGACGCCGTCTCGGACGGCGCGGGCACGGTCTATGTCGCGTTCCTCGCCCATACCGGCCCGGACGCGGCCAACGTCACGGCCCGCGGCCGCACCCCGGGCGGTACTTTCAAGGCCTGGGGCGACATCGTGACGTCGCTCTACCTCGGGGCGACGGCGCCGAGCACGGTCGGCGCGGTCTCACTCTCGCTCCTCCCCTCCGGTATCCCGCAAGCCCTCGTGCACGCGGCCCAGGGGGTCAACTCGACGCCCGCCTATGCCACGTATGCGGGGCCGGGATGGACGGGGCCGTGCAATCTGGCCAACGAGCAGAACAACGGGGTGTTCGGCCGCGACCCTCGTACGGCCAGCCAGGCGGACACCAAGTTCGCAACCTACTTCGGCCAGGAAGCCAACCAACCCGCGGGCTCGAAACAGGACGTCCTCACGCTCGCCACCTGGCAAGCCGACTGCAAGGCCGTCACCATCGAGACAATCGACGCCATTCCGGCGTCCAGCAATGCGCACGCCGCCATGGCCGTCGATCGCTTCGGCCTCGTCCACCTCGTGTGGACGTCTCCCGACACGCCCCAGTCGTGCACGCTCCACTACCGACGGCAGGTGCGCGACGGGAAGGGCACAGTGTCTTGGCTCGACGACGTGATCGACGACGCAGCCGTGACCACGGCGAGTCAGGCGACGCTGATCGACATCGTCGTCGATATCCACGCGCGCCCGCACATCGCCTACATCACGAGCGACGGGCACGTTCACTACGCGACGCGCTACGACCGCTGAATTTCAGCTCGAGCGCGACGACGTCCCGGCGCCACTGCGGCGACCACTTGCACGGACCGTGAATTTCGGGGCCACGATGGGCGAGGCCCCGAAATTCACGGTCCTTTGCGCAAGTCTGTCGCGAGCTCCGTTTGACTGTTCAATCAGCGCAACTGAGTTGCGCTGTAGGCATCCAAGGCGGCAGCCCATGCGCATCGACTACGAACGGCTCTCCCGGGTCGACCTGAATCTGCTCGTGGCGTTCGACGTGCTGTGGAGCGAGCAGAGCGTTACGCGGGCAGCCAAGCGCCTTCGCCTCGGCCAACCAGCCATGAGCCACGCTCTCGCTCGCCTGCGGGAGATCTTCGAAGACGAGCTCTTCACGCGGACCACCGATGGTATTCGCCCGACCCCGCGCGCGGCCCAGCTCGCGCCGAACGTCCGCGCCCTTCTCGAACGGTTGCAGACGACCCTGGCAACGCCGTGCGAGTTCGATCCCATGCGCGACGAGCGAACGTTCCGCATCGGCACGAACGAGGGACAGGAGAGCTTGTTCTTGCCCGCCCTCGCGGCGCTTGCTCACGAGCACGCGCGAGCCGTGAACTTCGACCTGCGTCCGGTCGCGCCCGATGAAGCGACGGCGCGCATCGATGCGGGAGAGCTGGATCTCGTCTTGGGAACGTTCGCCGAAGGACGAGCGCATCACAAGCAGCGCGTACTGTGCGCCAACGGCGGTTATCACGCGCTCTTCGATCCACGGTTCTTCCCCGATGGCCTCGGATCGATGGATGCCTACGCAGCTGCGGCGCACGTAAGGGTGGCGTCGCAAGAAGCCGTCGAAGACGTGATCGATCGGAGGATGACCGATGGGGGCGTCGTGCGACGCGTGGCCATTCGAACGGCGCATCCGCTGGCCGCGGCGCTCGTCGTTCGTGCCGCGCCGCTCGTGGTGACGCTCGGAGAGCGCGTGGCCGTGACCATGGCCGCTGCGCACGGGTTGAAAACCGAACCCGCCCCGTTCTCTCTCGGCCGAGTGCCGGTGGTCATGATGTGGCACGCCTCGTTCGATCGGGAACCATCGATCGTCTGGCTCCGTGACACCGTCGCGCAAGCCGCTCGAAACGCGTTGCTCGAGGCGCTCCCCGAGGGACCGGTGAGGTCGCTCGTCGAGAACACGCGGCCACGACTCGAGCTCGTCCCGCCTGGAAAGCGCCCAAGGACCGAGACGACGACCGCCTCGGGACTCAGAGCACGGCGAGTGGATTGATCGGAGATCCCGTTCCGCCTTCGATCACGAGCGGCGCGACGACGAAGAGGAAGTCGGATCGGCCGCGTCGAGCGAGCTCCTTCGCGAGCGCCTCGGGGTCACAGTCGTCGATGACGTAGACGCCGAGCGTGTTGATGAGCATCACGTGGACGGGAAGGATGTCGCCGGCCACGCCCGACGGAATCACGTCGAGTCCCACATCCGTGGCGACGACGGCGACGTTGCGCTCACGCAACCATTCGGCCGCGGACGCGTGCAAGCCAGGGGAGTTCTGCGAGACGTCCCAGGGGCCTACGCTGGCCCTCCGAGCCCAGCGCCCGGTTCGGACGATGACGGCGTCGCCGGCACCGACCTTGGTTCCCGTGCGCGCCTCCCAGGCCGTGAGCTCGTCTGCGGTGACGGGCGAACCAGGTTCGAGCCAGCTCGTTCCACGGAATGCGGGCACGTCGACGAGGACGCCACGCGTGAAAAGACCGTCGCGGATGCGGTCGACGCCCAGGACCTGGCATCCTTCCGATGCCGTGACGCGGTTCTGAGGGAAGCCGTTGTACATCTTGCCGTGGTCGAAGATGTGACAGAGCGCATCGACGTGCGTATGTGACCAACCGTGGAAGCCGAGCGTCAAGCGATCGGCGCTGTAGGTGGACTTCGGGGACTCACCGTTCTCGAGCATGTCGTGGCCGAGTGGAGAGGGCACATCGGGCGCGACCTTCGTTTCGAGAGGGCGAGCGATGGAGACGGAAACACCTTCTCGGACGAGCGACGCTGCGGCACGCCTTTTTTCGGCGGTGAGGAGGTTGGCTGCACCACGCTCGTCGTTCGCCCCCCATGCGCCGGTCCGCGAGTGAACCTTCTTCCAAGCTTCGACGTCGGCGGCGCTGGTGAAACGCGGGTGCTCTCCCGAGGATGGTGACTTGGCAGGAGACGAAGGCGCGGGAGCGCAAGCGAGGGTGGTGGCGACGAGTGCGACGAGAAGGGTGCGTTGCATGGCATCGACCCTAGGATTCGCCGTGCGCGTTCTCCAATCGATGCGGTCGATATCCCTCATGCACGTCGCGCCCCGCGAAGTGACGTCCCGCCTGGCCGCCCGCCAGCCAAGAGTTGGCCTGGGCCAGGGAGGACGCTCGGCAAGTCCTCAGAATCATGGAGACGCCCTGGCGGCGCAGGCTTTGCGATTGGCGCGGGCATGCGTTCGGCCTTTTGCTTCGCTCTCGTCATGATTGCTCTCCTCCTCGCGTCTTCGAGGGCACGAGCGAATCCAAGTCCGCTCGCACTCGACGACGCACTGGTGGACGGAGACCTCGACGGCGAAGACCTGGTCGCCGCGCCGTCGGGAGGCAGGCGAGGTTTCGTGCGAGCCCCAGGCGGACACGCGTGGCTTTCTCTCGTGGGCTATTCACATCGGTCGATGACGAACGCGCAGGAGTACGGGGGGTTCGTCGTGCTCGGACTGCCGCTCGATCGCCTGGCGCGCCCGAGCCCAACGCCGACGCGAACCTCGATTGCGGATCCGAAGACTCCGCCCCCTACCCCTCCGCCCCCTCCGCGTCCGGCGCCGTCTTCGCCGCAACCGTCGCCCGCTTCGATTGTCGAGGTGGACACGTCCGTCGCGCTCACGCCGAGGCTGGCTCGGGCGTGTGTCGGCATGGCTCTGAAGGCATCGGGGCTCGGGACGGACGACACACGGATCGACGCGATCGTCTCACGCGCACGTTGGAGCGCGGTGCTCCCCGAGCTCCGCCTGCGAGCGGTACGCCACGACGACGAACGGCTATACACCGACACCACCACGTCGGCGGATGACAGTCGCCTTCGTGACTCGGCCGGCGCCCAGCTCAGTCTCGAGGCGCGTCTCACGTGGCGACTCGACCGCTTGCTGTATGCGGACGACGAACCATCGTTCGAGCGCATGCGCGTCGATCGGCAGGACGCTCGTGCCCGGATCGCCGCGAAGGTGCTCGAGGCGCTCTTCCACTGGCAACGCGCGTGGCTCGCTCTTCGTTTCGCCGAACGCGAGCCTCGCGCCAGCGCTCAGGAGGAAGCCGAGCTCGTGCTGAAGGTCGCGGAAGCCGAGGCCTCGCTCGACGTTCTCACGGCCGGGTGGTTCTCGGCGTGGCGTGCCTCGCGCGTCGTGATGGTCTTGCCCTCGGAGGTTCGCGCGTCTCCGAAGGACAAGAAAGAGGCTCCCGCATCGACCGGCGACCTGTGAGCGCGCGTGCCCGCCCCGCGTTCGCCGCGGAAGACATCTTGGAGCTCGGCCTCTTCGAAGACGAACGCGTCGAGCTTCCCTCCGGCGTGGTCCAGATGAGCCCCGGTTCCGCAAGCCTGACCGGTTCGGGCCGGACGGGCCCGCCGATACGCTTGACGCAGCGCCTTGCATTGGGCACGTTCTGCTCACCATGCTCGCTGAATCGCGCGAAAAACTCGAAGACCTCCAAAGGCGTCTCATGGCGCTAAGGGGGCATCTTTGACGTCCCTAAACTGAAGAAAGAGATCGAGCGCCTGAACGACTCCACGCTCGCCCCAGGCTTCTGGGACGACGCGAAGAAGGCGCAAGCGGTCACGCGCAAGCGTTCGAACATCGAGCAAAAAGTCGAGGGAATCGACAAGCTCACCCGTGACATCGACGACGCCAAGGAGCTCCTCGAGCTCGGCGCCGCCGAGAAAGACGACTCGGTCGTCGACGAAGTCGGGCAGCAGCTCCCTGCGCTGGAGAAGCGTCTCCGCGAGGCCGAGCTCGGCCGCATGCTCTCCGGCCCGGTCGACCACGCCAATGCGATCCTGAGCATCCACTCGGGCGCCGGCGGCGTCGACGCCAAGGACTGGGCGCAGATGCTCCTCCGCATGTTCATGCGTTGGGCCGAGCGCCGCGGGTTCAAGACCGAAATCGTCGACTTCGAAGAGGGCGATCAGGCCGGCATCAACGGCGCCTCGATCACCGTCGCGGGAGACCACGCCTTCGGCTACCTGCGAAGCGAGATCGGCGTGCACCGCCTCGTCCGCATCTCGCCGTTCGATGCCAACGCGCGTCGCCAGACGGCCTTCGCCGCCGTCGAAGTCACGCCCGACATCGAAGACGAGATCGACATCGTCGTGAAAGACGAAGACCTCGAGACGACGACCATGCGCGCCGGCGGCAAGGGTGGTCAGAACGTCAACAAGGTCGAAACCGCCGTGCGCATGAAGCACATTCCGAGCGGGATCGTCGTCGTGTGTCGTGCAGAGCGTTCGCAGCTCCAGAACCGCCGCACCGCTCTCAAGATGATCAAGGCCAAGCTCTACGAGATGGAGATGGCCAAGCGCGAAGAGCAGGCGGCGGCCTACCAGGCGAGCAAGACGCAGATCGCCTGGGGCAACCAGATCCGCAGCTACGTCCTCGCCCCGTACCGCCTCGTGAAGGACCTCCGTACGAGCTACGAAGTCGGCAACGTCGACGGCGTGCTCGACGGCGACCTCGACGACTTCATCGAGGCGTACTTGCTCGCGGCCGCCGGCGGCACCCTCAGGAAGGGCGGCGTCGCGGAAGAACTCGACGCGTAGTCCAACCTTCGTCACCATCGCCTCGTCATGGAAAACCTCCGTATCGGTGTCGATCTCGGAGGCACCAAGGTCGAGGCGGTGGTCGTTCGTTTGGGGGGCGACGCGCCGGACGTCCTCGTCCGCAAACGCGTTCCCACGCATGCCGAACGAGGCTACGACGCCATCGTCCAGGCCACGTGCGAGCTCGTGCGCGACGTCGGCCGGGAATGCGGGGCCGACGATTTGCCGATCGGCATCGGCATGCCGGGCTCGGTCACGTATCGCCGTTCGGATGGCACGCGTTCCGACGTGCCGCTCGTCAAGAACGCGAACACGACCTCGCTGAACGGCCGCCCGTTCCACGCGGACGTGCAGCGAGCGCTCGGGCGTCCAATCGCTTTCGCCAACGACGCGAACTGCTTCGCACTCGCCGAGGCCACGTGGGGCGCTTCCCGCGGAGCCCGCGTTTCGTTCGGTGTCATCATGGGCACCGGCGTTGGCGGCGGCATCGTTCTACGAGGTGAGAGCGGTGTTCTCCGTGCTTGGGACGGCGCGCAAGGTATCGCCGGCGAGTGGGGCCACCTCTCGCTCGACGCCGAGAACGGGCTGCCTTGCTATTGCGGGCGCCGCGGCTGCGTCGAGATGTACCTCGCCGGTCCGCGCATCGAGCAAACCTATGCGGCGCGCAGCGGAAAGACCAAGAGCCTCTCCGAGATCGCACAGGCCGCATACGAGGGCGAGCCCGCGGCTTCCAGGTTGATGGCCGAGCGCTTCGAGCTCTTCGGCCGAGCGATGGCGACGGTCATCGACATCCTCGATCCGGACGTCGTGGTTCTCGGCGGCGGCGTATCGAATGTCGAGGGCCTCTATCATGAGGGCATCGACGCCGTCCGTCACTGGGTCTTCAACGACGAGCTGGGGACTCGCATCGTGAAGCACCAGATCGGCGACAGCGCCGGCGTGCTCGGCGCCGCGCTCTTGCCCGAATAGCTCGACTCGCCCACTCGAGCGCCCGTCGGATCGACGGAGTGGTAGCGTCCGCACCATGAACCGTTCCGACCTCGTCGCATTTCTCCGCCGGCACTCGCTCGCCGTCCAGGCCACGACGTCCTCGTCCGGCGCGCCTCAGGCAGCGGTGGTCGGCATCGTCGTGACTGAGGATCTCGAGCTCTTCTTCGACACGCTCGACGACACACGAAAGCTCCAGAACCTCCGTCGAGATCCGCGCGTCGCATTCGTCATCGGTTGGAGCGAAGACGCGCCCACCGTGCAATACGAAGGCATCGCCGACGAGCCGAAGGGCGACGAGCTCGAACGGCTCAAGAAGCTCTATTTCGAGCGCTTCCCCGACGGTCCGTCGCGCGAGGAGTGGCCCGGCATCACCTACGTGCGCGTGAAGCCCACGTGGATCCGCCACAGCGACTTCGGCGGCGCCGCTCCGCGTATCACGGAGCTGAACGCCGCCGAATTGGCGCGTCTCTAGCGATTTCGATCCGCGGAGGGCGCCACGGTTCGCGCCCTCACGCGTGGTGTCCGGTCAGGGCACCGGGTCGGGCTTCACACCGTGCTTGGTGGCGTTGGGGCAACCGAGCTCGACGCCCGTGGGGCCGTCCTTCGTCTTGACGATCTTGAACTCGACGCGACGGTTGGTCTCCCAGGCCGCCTCGTTGTGTCCTTCGTCCTCGGGGCAGTACTCGCCGTAGCCCTTCGAGCGCAGGACCTCCTTCGGCACCTTGCGTGCGACGAGCGCGGTCTTGACGCTGTTCACGCGGTCCTGCGTGAGCTTCAAGTTGTACTGATCGGGCGCGCGTTCGTCGGCGTGACCGGCGATCTCGACGAGCGTGAACTCGGGGTGGTGCGTGATGGTCGTCGCCACCGCGTCGAGGATCTCGTTCGACTCCGGCAGGATCTCCGCCGAGCCGGTCTTGAACTTGATCTTCTTGAGGATGACGATGTTCTTGTCGTCGATGATGACGTTGCCCTTGTCGGGGCACCCGTCCTCGTCCTGGAAGCCGTTGTACGTCTCCGGCTCGTTCGGGCACTTGTCGACGACGTCCGGGATCTGGTCCTTGTCGTTGTCCGGATCCGGGCAACCGTCCTGATCCTCGAAGCCGTCCTTGTCTTCCGGATCGTTCGGGCAGAGGTCCTTCTTGTCCGGGATGCCGTCCTGATCGTTGTCCGGGTCGGGGCAGCCGTCCTGATCCTGGAAGCCGTCCTTGTCCTCGGGATCGTCCGGGCACTTGTCCTTCGAGTCGAGGATGCCGTCGCCGTCGCGGTCGCCGTCCGAGCCTTCGGGGCAGCCGTCTTCGTCCTGATCGCCGTCGCGGTCTTCAGGCTCGTTCGGGCAGCGGTCGTCCTTGTCGAGGATGCCGTCGTTGTCGTTGTCCGGATCCGGGCATCCGTCTTCATCCTGGAAGCCATCGAAGTCCTCGGGCTGGTCCGGGCACTTGTCGACGTCGTCCTTGATGCCGTCGCCGTCGCGGTCGCCGATCGACGGCTCGAAGATGAAGCCGACGAACGCGCGGAGGTTGGCGGCTTCGAAGCCCGGCGTGTAGCGCGAGCCCGCGCCGAGCATCAGGTAGCTGTTTCGCTCGACGAAGATCTTGAGACCACCGGTCACTTCGTTCGACGGCTTCACCTTCGAAGCGGCGTCCGAGATGAGGTAGGTCGCGTAGGTATCGCCGACGAGGTCGACGGCCTCGAGAATGCGGTACGAAGCACCGAGGCCGTACGTGAGGCGATTGCCGTCGCGGAACTGGCCGTCCTTGAGGTCGATCACCGTGTCACTGGGCGAGTGCGCGCGGAAGCCGACGTTCGCACCGATCTTGAACTGGCCCGTGGATCCGAAACGCTTCTCACCAATGAGCTGCGGCCAGAACCACACGCTGGGATCCGCACCCGCATTGCGGAACGCGTCCGTGACGGGGACGCCAACCTGCGCCGCGAGCGCGAGGCCGAAGCCACGCTCGACGCGAAGCATGCGCAACTTGGCGTGGGCGGCGATGAAGCCGAGCGTCTGCGAGTCGAGCTGGCCGGTGAACCACTGGCCGGGCGACGTCGCCTCGCCGGCCGTGTTGACCTGCTGCTGCCCCGACATGAGGTTGAACGGCAGCGTCAAACCGACGAGCAGGATGTTCTCGATACCGTAGTTGAACGAGAACGTTCCCTGGAACGAGTGGTTGATCAGCTGCGGGGATTCCTGCCCCTTGTCCTCCACGCGGAGGAGCGTGCGGCCGTAGTCGATGACGAGGCCGAAGCTGATGTCGTTCTTGCCGAGGATGTCCGTTCCGTTCGTGGAGAAGAACCCCTTCGAGTCCAGCGCCGGGCGGAACAGGTGCGTGTCGAAGCCCTTTCCGTTCGAATCCGGAATGGCGTTTTCCTTCGGCTGCGCTTCGGCGCGCGACGTCGCACCGAGAACTCCGCCGAGCGCGGCCAGAGCGGCCAGAGCGGCCCGTGCCACCACGCCGCGAGATCGAAGTCGTTTCATTGCCCCACTCCCAGACGAAGCCCGTCACGAGCCTCGAAGACCGACACATCCCCAACACGAAACGCGAGACGTTCGTTCACGGGCCGACGCTAACACAATCGGAAATCCCGAGTAAAAAACCGCGCTACACTCCGCGACGTGTCGTTGGTCTCCCCGCCTGCATTGTCAGCTCCCTCGCCTCGCTCACGCTCGGCTCGGTCGTCCTCATTGGAGACTTGCTTGATGGGTGTGAGCTTGCGTGGTGGCGGAAACGTTGCTGGACGGCGTGGAGACGGCGCGCGTCGTGCGATCGTTGCAGGATTCATCGTTCTGATGACCACCTGGGCTGGAACCGCGAACGCCGACCTGCAGGTCGACGGGCGCTGGCGGCAGAGCGCGCTCTCCGAGGAATTCACCGTGCAGCAGTGGCTGCCGGGATGCGGGCCCGAGCCGAAGAGCGCACGCACGGGAGGCGGCGAGATCATTGCGCTTCGAGCCGAGGGCGACGAGCTCGCGTTCGTGGGAGGGGGGCGCGTCTTCCGCACGAACCAGTGTTACGATCCCATGCCAAATTTGAACCGCGAGACACACTTGCGGGAGCCGAACGGGAAGACCTGGCGAACGCGCTGTACGACGCCGGCGAACGATCCGCGCAAGGCGATCTTGAACACGCTGGTCGTCGTCTCTTCGGACACCCACGTCGACGTGGTGGAGACCGGTCGCTACGAGATCACGCTCGAAACGGGCCGCTGCATGGCGGACGTGAAGCGCACGCGCAGCTTCGACATCGTGAGGGACGAGGCGCCGGCGACACCTTCCACCGCGAACCAGCCTGCCGCGCCCAAGGAGCCCAAGCCCGATCCGAAACCGGCGGCGTGCGAATCGCCCGGGGCACCGTCGCGACTCGAGGTGCGTCCTTCGCAGAAGCTCCTTCGAACCGGCGAGACCTTCGCGTTCCGTCCGGTCGTTCTCGACGACAAGGGCTGCGCGACGAAGACGAGCACGACGTGGCAGGTCTCCGCGGCGGACAATGGAAAGGGAGTCTCCGTCGACAAGGACGGGAAGGTCACCGTCGCGAGCGATGCGCCGGAAGGAAGCGTGGAGATTGTCGCCACAGCGGCGGGCAAGAGCACGCGCGTCACCATCCAGGTGACCCAGCCCGGCAACTACGACGATCTGCTCGCGCGCTCGGGGCTGAACGCCGCGGGTGAGAACGACTCCGCGTCGTCCGTGTCGATCGGAACGACGTCGATCGGCGCCGGCGAAGGTCGCGTCGAGGATCGTTCGAAGACGCGCCGTCTCGTCTTCGTCGCCATCATCGGAGGCACGCTCCTCGTCCTCGGGGCCCTCGCGTTGGTGCTTTTGCGCCGTTCACGGCGCGCGGCCTCGCTCGAGAAGCAAGCCGCCGATCGCCATCAGACGCGGCTCCGCGAAGCGCTCGACCGCCGCCAGCAGCGGGAAGAAGCGCACGCCTCACAACAACGTGCGCACGAAGCAAGTCTCGTTGCCGTCGAGGCAGCGACTCGCGCGGCGAATGCGGTGCGTACCGTTCCGCTGAACGCACCGAAGCCCGTCGCCGCGCCCGAGCCCGAGCTCGAATGCCCGACCTGCGGCAAGAGCTTCGACGCCGGGGTCGCCTTCTGCCCACACGATGGCGTGGCGCTCATCCCAAAGGTCGCGGTGGCCGGTGCAGTGATGGCGAAAAATGGCCAGCCGAAGCGTGGAAAAATCTGCCCGACATGCGGCGATCGTTTCGAAGGAGGAGCGGACTTCTGCGGTAAGGACGGCACGCAGCTCGTCCTCCTGAACTGACTCGCCCCCGCCTCCGTCGCGAGACCGTTTCACCAAGTTTTTTACGTGGGTCACCGACGCCTGTAACCTCTGGTCATCACCGGCCGGCAGCATCACTCACCCGTGACCACTTCGCCCACATTCGAAGCCTCGATCTCCAAGGAAAGCCGGGCAGCGGCAGAACCTTTGGCGGCCTCGTGCGTCGACTGTGGTGTGGACAGCACGGCGAAACGAGCGCCCGAACACACCTCTGTTTGCGGCCCAGGGCGTCGCTGGAAACCAGGCCGAAACCGCGCGCAAGAGAGAGTGAAGCGTGGCGCCGCTACGCCGTCGAACGAAACGGTGTGTGTCACCCCGGACGGTTCGAATTCCGAGGGCCAGCTTGATCGCGTCGATCTCGCCCCGCTATACTCAGCTCGACGTTCGTATGCGCTGTTTCTAGGGCGATCGGCCGGCGCGTACTTCGAACGAGCGCTCTCGAGACTTCTCTCCGACGGATCCCCCTGCTCTTCTAGATCCAACTCAGTCGATCGTGCAGAGGCATAAGCCCAACGTGCAACGCGAAGGAACGGTCCCGCGATGAAGATCCAGTGCCAATCTTGCCAGGCCAAGTACACCATCGCGGACGAGAAGGTCCTGGGAAAGGTCGTCAAGATTCGCTGCAAGAAGTGCAGCTCGACGATCGTGATCAACGGCAACGAGACGCGTCCGGCGGAAGAAGCCGCCGACACGCAGCTCTTCGACTATGCCGGGCAGAACGAGCAGTGGACGGTGAACGTCGCGGACGGCGATCAGCGCACCATGACGGCGCAAGAGATCGTGACCGAGTACCGCGCCGGCGTCGTCAACGACGAGACGTTCTGCTGGAAGGACGACATGGCCGACTGGCTGCCGCTCCGTGAGATCGAGCAGCTGTACGGCCTCGTGAAGCTCGGTGGCCGTGGACCGGCCGTCTCGCTGCACGACGAAGTGTCGATTGCCAACTCGGCGCCTCCGCCGGCCGCTCCGCTCTTCGGTGCGCAGGCTGCGCCCGCCGAGAGCCCGTTCGCCGGTCGTACGAACGGCAATGGCAACGGCAATGGCAACGGCAACGGTCTCTTCGGTGGCGCGGCCGCCGATCCGGCACCCGCCGCCGCCCGTCGTGGTGGCGGTCGTGGTCAGGGCGCTGACCTCTTCGGCAACGCGGCACACGCGGGTGGCGAGGAAGACGTCATGACCAGCGCGGCAACCGCGGGGCGTGGTGGTGGTGGTGGCGGCGCCGGCGGCGCGACGACCTCGGCGGCCGACGACAAGCTCACGGGACAGCGCAACGAGAACAGCGTTCTCTTCTCGCTCTCCGCCCTCACAGAAGGCGCGAAGAAGCCTGAACCGACCGGGCGCACCACGGCCACGGCCGACGGCTCGGGCCTCATCGACATCCGCGCGCTCAGCCAGAACATGGGCGGCGATGACAAGAAGGACTCGAACGCGCGCGTCGACGACATCATGAACCTGAGCGGCGGCGGCGCGTTCGGCGCGGCCCTCGCAGCTCCGATCCTCGCGCCTCCTCCGCTCGAGATGGCCGACCCGGCCGTCGCGGCGGGCGGTCAGAAGTCGAACAAGGGTCTGCTCTTCGGCCTCCTCGGCGCCGGCGCATTCATCGCGATCGCGATCGTCGCGGCGGTCGTTCTCACGCGGCCCTCGGGCAACGAGAAGGCAACCGCGGACAACGCCAACGCTGCGGGCACCGCGAGCGCCGTAGCCGCGGCCACGGCCTCGGCTGCGCCCACGGCTGCCGACCCCACGCCGACGGCTGCGGCCGTCGCCGACAACACCCCGCCGCCGCCAGGCGTCGGACAGGCCAACGGCACGGCAAAGGCCGCGTCGGGTGGTGGCACGGGTGCGAAGGCCGCGGTCGCCGCGGGCGGCGCACTGCCGAAGGCCGAAACCAAGGCCGAGCCCGCGAAGGCGGCTGCCGCCCAGCCCGCGAGCCTCGCCGACAGCATGGCTGCAGCGGCCGGCAAGCCTGCCGATGCGCCGAAGGCCGGCGGCGGTGGCGGCGGAACCGCGCCGTTCGACCGCGGCGCAGCTGCTGGTGCGCTCGGTAACGTCAACGTCCAGTCGTGCAAGAAGCCCGACGGTCCGACGGGCGGAGGCCACGTGAAGGTCACCTTCGCGCCGGACGGCTCGGTCTCTTCGGCCGTCGTCGACAGCGGTCCGTTCCCCGGCACGACGGTGGGCGGATGCATCGCCGGCAAATTCCGCGGCGCGCACGTCCCGCCCTTCTCGGGTGGTCCGGTCAGCGTCGGCAAGAGCTTCACGATCAACTGATCGTGAGGCCGCAGGATCGGCCTCGTGTCGGGATTGTTTGTAGCACTCGCGGTGGGCGCGGGGTTTCTCTTGGGACTCCGCGTCGGCCTCGCTCTCGGACATCGGAACGAGCGCAGACGACTCCTGACTCGTGGCTCGGCGCGCGCCGAGAAGAAACGCAGCTAGGCAACTCGCTGCGAGCGGAAAGAGCGTTGGGCGGCATCGCCTTCGCTCTTTTTGCGTTTTTCGCCACCTCCTCTGCTTCGTGCACGCCGAGCGAGCTCGCACGCGATCAGGACTCGAACACGCTCGTGCGGACGTCCTCGGCGAGCGCACCGTCGAACCGGCCCGTTGCCGACGCGCGCACCGAGCGTTGGGCCACGTTCACCCGCTCCCCCGCCCCACTCACCGAGGGCAACGTTCGCGAAGCAGCACTCGCGACGGCGTGCGGAGAGTCGGATGCTGCGCTCCAGAAGGTCGCGCGCGATCTCGCCGCCACGCGCGCGAAGGGCCTCGGCGCCCCCGATCCCGACGCCGTCACATGGATGCTTCGCTCCGCCGGCGAGCCGCATCTGAGTCCGCGCATCCTCGCGGCGTCCGGACAGGCACCGCTCGACGACGCTGTCCTTCGTTCGAAGCTCGAAAGCCTTCGTGGTTCGTCGACCCGATGTGCGGTCGGCATCGCGCGCACGCCGCACGGCGGCGAGATGGTGGTCGGCGTGGCCGTCGACGCGCTCGCCGATCTCTCCCCTTTGCCCTCGCGCGCACGCGCAGGCGAGTGGCTTTCGCTCGAAGCAAAAGTGCACGTCCCCGTCCGCGCCGCCAAGCTCGTTCTGCTTGGCTCGAGAGGCATCCCTCGCACGGTTCCCACGTCACTCGACGAGAAGAGCGGCGTCGTCCGCGCCCGTTTCGCGCTCGAGCGTCCTGGCGCCTTCACGGTGCAGCTCGTCGGCGACCTCGAGAATGGCCCACGCCCACTTCTCGAGGCCCGCGTGTTCGCCGACCACGAGCCTCCCGAGGCGCCCGAGACGGACGTCGCGCCCGGCGAAGACGCCGAGGGCGATGGTGGCGCCCACGAGGCGCTCGTGCGGATGATCGCCGGCGCACGCAACGCCGAAGGGCTGCGCCCGCTCGTACGCGACGGTGCGCTCGATGGCCTTGCGCGAGCCCATGCCGAACGCATGCGAGAAGGCCGTACGGTCGCCCATGATCTCGGCGAAGGCGACCTCCGCGCCCGTTTCCAGGCGGAGGGCTATACGGGCCGCGTCGTCGGTGAGAACGTCGCGCACGCTCGCACCGTGCAGCTCGCACATCGAACGCTCTACGGCAGCGCCTCGCACCGGGTGAATCTCCTACGTGCAGATTACACGCACGTCGGTGTCGGTATTGCCGAAGCCGCGGACGGAAGCGTGTACGTGTGCGAAGTATTCGCTGCCAAGTAGAACACTTCACGCCTACGCGTCCGCGTCGGCCCGGACGCTGCGCTCGAGGCGTTCGGGACCGGCTTCGGCGATTCGTTCGAAGCACTCATCCAGGACTACGAAGCTCTCCCACGCGTCGCCACGCAGCCGCCGAGCGACCTCGTCGACGACACGGCGCTCGATGGGATCGCGTCGAATGCCCTTCCATAGAGCGTCGGCAAGTGCGACCAGGAGCTCTTCGAGCGAACAATCGAACGAGGCCCATTGCGCGTGGGTCACGCAGCAGCGTGCAACCACAGGGTCGACGTCCTGGGCGAGGAGCATGGCCTCGCCGGCCTCCTCGTGATTCTTTCCCGGGTTCGTGAGTTCGTTGGGGTGAAGGATCTTGCCCGCGTCGTGCAGCATCGCGCCGGCCCGGACGAGCCTCTCGTCGACGTCGACCCCGAGCGTGCGCATTGCTCGTAACAGCTCGTCGGCGGCTTCGAGAACGAGCCGACCGTGCGTCATCAAGCGCCGCGGCGCCCCCAGCGCGACGAGAATCTCACGAGCAGCTTCGGGGCTGACGACACGATTCATCGTCTGCTTCCCTCCCGACAAGGCATTGCAACATTACCCAATTTCGATTCGGCAATGGCAAGTGCTACCGTCGATAGATCCCGCTTTCGACGCGGCGCGCTACTTTTTCGCGTCGGTCACGGTGTCGATCGTGGCTTGTGGCCGTGCCATCGATTCCAATCCGAACATCGAAAATGGACCTGGCGGTGAGGGAGAGTCATCGCGGGAAGTCGCAGTACTTCCCGTCGGCGAACTCGACACAAGAGAGCGCGGCACCGCTCTTCGTCGACAGGGCCGCACAATCAGCATCGCCATTCGGACACGCGAATGCGCACGAGCCGACGACGCCGTCAGGCTGGCCGGTGAAGCCTGGAAGCGTTCCTCCGGTAGAGGGCGTCAGCGTCGTCGGAAGCTTCGCAGTGCACTTCCAGTTCGCGTCGCCTCCGGCGGCCGCGCAGACGTCGTTGCCCGCACTTCCGGCCCGACACGCGTGAGAACAAACGCCCTTGGTCTCGTCCTTACCGAACGCGCAAGGACACCCCGGCGAAGCTGCCGAACCATCGCAAGCTTCGCCTAGCTTCTTCGCGAACGAAGCGACCTTGTCGCCGTTCACGCACGTGCCGGTCTCGACCTGGCACCTCTGTCCGGGCGTTCCTTTGCAATCTGCATCGACGTTGCATCCGCCCGTGCAATAGCCAATTGCGACGGCGACGCCGTTGTTGTCCGCTCCAGGATGGGCGAACGCACATCGGTTGTCGCCCTTGCACACTTGCAAGAACGACGTCGACGAGTAGAGGCATAGCGGAAGGCACGTCCCCTCGAGACTTCCCGTCGCGTTGGGCAAGCAGAAGCCGGCCTTGTCGTCGCAGAGCATTTCCTCGAACGAGCCACCAGGCCCGCGGGTGCACGCGAGCTGGATGCACACCGAACTGGCGAAGTGATCGCCATCGCTGAACGCTTCGTTCGAGCAAACGTTGTCGTTGATCGTGCCCGCAACCGTGCAATCGCTCTTGCGCGTACACGTCGCGCCGACGGTCCCCTCCTCCTCGGAGGGCACTTTCTCGTCGCCGACGACAGCGCTGTCTTTGGCCTTCGAGGCGTCTACCTCCGGGCCTCCCGCGTCGACGACCGCCGTCTGTTCGATCGCACCGTCGTCGGACGATGAGCAGCCCACGTCGAGGACCGCAAACGTTCCAACGAGCACCGTGAGCGTCGCGACGACGAACAGCTTCTTGGACATGCGTCACTGGATGTACGCACGCAGGACGTTTTCCAAGCGCGGGGTCCGAAAACGTCCTCGAGCACCGAAGCGGACAAGCGGAACAAAAACAGAAACGGCGGCCGACTCCGGAGAGTCAGGCCGCCGTTCGGGCGTTCGAGAAGCGCGGCCCTAGGGCCTTACTTCTTCTTGAACGTGTTCGTGTCCTCTTCCTCGACGATCTTGAACTCGACGCGGCGGTTCTTCGCGCGTCCATCTTCCGTCGAGTTGTCCTCGATCGGACGCTCGAGACCGTAGCCGTGCGCCTCGAGGCGAGCCGGCTCGATGCCGTGCTGGACGAGCCAGTTCATGACCGAGTTGGCGCGGCCCTGGGAGAGCGTCTTGTTGAGCTCGGCGGCGCCACGGTTGTCCGTGTGGCCTTCGATGCTCATGCGCTTGATGGCAGGGTTCGCCTTGAGGAGGTTCGAGATCTCCTGGAGCATCGGGAAGCTCTCCGGGAGGATCGTCGTCGAGGCGGTCGCGAAGTGCACCTGCTGGAGGATACGCACCACGTTGCCTTCGACCTTGATGAAGCTCGGGCAGCCGTTCTTCTTCGGATCCGAGCTCTTCTGGCCCGGCTCCTTCGGACAGGCATCGACCGCGTCGGGCACGCCATCTTGATCGGCGTCGTCCTCGGGGCAGCCGTCGCCGTCGTCGATGCCGTCCTTGTCTTCCGGCTTGTCCGGGCACTTGTCGTACTGATCCGGAATGCCGTCGCCGTCGCGATCGGGCGGCATCGGGCAGCCGTCGTTCGGGTCGCCGCCCTGGTGATCTTCGGGCTCGTCCGGGCACGCGTCGATGTCGTCCGGAATGCCATCGTTGTCGCGATCGCTCATGCGCTCTTGGCGCCAGCGCGCGCGCATCTCGGCCTTGCGCTCGGGCGACTTCGCGTCCGAGTCGAGAATCGGGACGTACGCACCGAGGATGCCGACGACGCGGAAGTCCGGTGCGCCGTAAGCATTCACGAAGAGACGACTGCCCGCACCGGCGCCGACCCACCAGTGGTCGGCAGGACCGAAGCGCATACGCCCTTCGAGCTGCCACTCGAGCGGCGTGTTCTGCTTCGTGAAGAAGGTCTTGCCGATGATGCTGTCGCTCTCGATCCCGGTCTGGCCGAAGATCGTGCCACCGACACGGTACTTGCCGTCCTTGAGCGGCACGAACGCGCCGATGCCCCAACGCCATTCGTCGCCGATGCCGAGACCCGATCCGCCGTTGGGATCGTTGATGGCGCGGCGCGGGCGGAACTGGACGCCGGTGTTGGCGACGAGCGTGATCCACTTGATCGTGTGCTCGGCGGTGACCATGAGGAGCGCGCCCGCGCCGCCGTCGCCGCCGAGATTCGAGGTCGTGCCGGTCGGTGCGAACACCGAGACCTGCGCGCCGAGGGCGGTCTTGCGATCGTCGCTGCGGAGAACCGTGCCGCGCAAATCGATGCGGAGGTCCGAAGCGGTCGGACCGTCCGGATTGACATACGTCGTGCGCGTTTGGCCGACGCCGGTCACGTTTCCGGTGCCGTAGTCGGGGTTGCCGCCGGTCTGCCAGGGCGTGAACGGGAAGGTCAGACCGAGGGTGACGCGGTCGAGCAGCTGGAAGCCCGCGCTACCGTAGATCGTGAGCTGATCCTGAATCACGCTGGTGCGCGAGCGCGCGAGCACGGACGTGTCGGACGTGATGTTTCGCGTCTTGAGCGGCCTCAGCGAGTAGCCGATGCCTAGCTGCCCGTAGACGAGGTTGCGCTGCGAGGTCGTCGGCCGGAACAGCGCGATGCCGTCTTCCGGGGCACCAGGTATCTCGAGGCGGTCGAGGTGGAAGGTCTTCTGCTGGGCTTTCGCTTCGCCAGGCGCGAGAAGCGCGGCGAGGCCGACGGAAGCGACCGTCACACCAGCAAGGACGCGCGCCTTACGAGGCGAGCGAGGCCGCCGCGTTCGGCGAAAACCAGAAACCTTGTCTTGTTCTTCGCTCATTCCCACGTCTTACGGTTGGGTTGGCCCAATGCAGGCGACTCGTCCCGCAGCTCGCGTTTGCCCTCTCGATAAGGGAGGGGCGGTCTTGTCAGTGCTGAGTCCTCGCGTCGGCGAGGGGGCGGGTCAGAATCGTCGAATCCTCAGTGCCGAATTATCTCGGTACGCACATTAGAGCTGCGATCCGAGGCTCCTGGGAAGGGTCCAGAAGCTGGACGACTCCCGATTTCGCACCGCGAGCGTACTCGGCGAAGAGTCCTCGAAGAAAGAGAAAAGGGGCAAGGAACCGGGGGAAACCGAGGCCGATTCGCGGGGAGAAGAGAGGCGCGCGGCGCCGGATGTGGTAAGGCTGGCGCCCCCGTCACGTATGGAAGCGCCCCCGATTCAGGTCGAGTGGACGGGTCCAGCTTGACAGAGCACTAGAAGAGTGCTTTTTTTCGCGCCCCGTTCGAGCCCCCCTCGTTGCTCCCCTTCTTGGTTTGGAGGAGCGATGAGGCCGGCAAAGAATGCGAACGGTTTCAACCGGATCGTCCCATGGCCAAGCCGAAGCGCACGTATCAGCCCCACAACACCCGCCGTCTCCGCACGCACGGCTTCCTCGCGCGCATGGCGACGAGCGGCGGTGCGAAGGTTCTCGCGAACCGCCGTCGTAAGGGCCGCAAGCGCCTGACGGTCTCGATCTTCAAGAAGTAAGTCGCCTTCGGGCGTCCGACTCGGCCTGTCGAGATGACGCAGGATCATGGCCGCTCCAAACATGGAGCGTTCGCCTTTGGTCCGGAACGGCGCATCCTTCGACGGGCCGATTTCTTGCGGGTCCAGAGCGAGGGCGTGCGCACGGCCACGCCGCATTTCGTGTTGCTGGTCACGGCATCTCCAGCGCGAACGACGCGACGTCGTAGCGACGCTGAACGAAATGCATCGGACTCTCCGGGTTCCCTTGGTCACGCCCGTCTCGGGATCGTGGTGACGAAGAAGATCGGCAGCGCTCCGGTGCGGAACCGGATCAAGCGCCTGTGCCGCGAGTGTTTCCGCCTCTGGCCGGATTTCCTCCCCGACGGGGTCGACCTCGTCGTGATCGCGAGGAACGGCGCCGGAGAGCTTGGGCTCGCGGACGTGCAGGCGGAATGGTCGCGTGCCCGATCGGCCGTCCTCAAGCGTTGCGCTGCTGTGTTGCGAGGCGCGATCGCCCAGAAGGGCGCGGAAAGCGCAACATGATCGCGACGCACGAGCGCCGTCGATTTTCCGCCCTTCGGCCAGTGGCGCAGGGCGACGAGCAGCCTCATCTTCCGGCTCGCGGGATGGGCACGTTCTCGAACCTCATCAAGCCGGCGTTGATGAGCCTGATTCGGCTCTATCAGCTGCTGCTGTCTCCGCTGCTCGGTCGGGTCTGCAGATTCGAGCCCTCGTGTTCTCGGTACGCCATGGCGTGCATCGAGACGCACGGGCCGCTCCACGGCAGCTTGCTTTCGGTGAGACGCCTGTGTAAGTGCCACCCGTTTCACCCCGGCGGGTACGACCCCCCTCCGAGCCGGTAACGCGCCAGAAGAACCGCACGAAAGCGCACGAAAGAAGCTCGTATGGATCGAAGCAGTGTCTTGCGTTGGGTCGTTCTCCTCGGTGCCGGTGCGCTCATCTATTTCTTCGTTCTGCCGGCCATCACCGGCTCGAACAAGAAGGGGCAGAACCTCCCGCCCGAGACGTACATCAATGCGCCGGACTTCGTCCCGGACGTGATCGACGCTCCGGTCTCGCCGGACAAGCCGAACGCCCCGACCGAAGGTGAGCTGTGCAAGATCGAGGGCAACCGCTTCGAGGCGACGTTCTCGTCGCGCGGCGGCAGCCTCACGCACCTCATCCTGCGCGACGCGCAGTACGCCGCGGGCGTCGACGGATTCGATCTCTCCACCACGCCGGATCAGGAGCGCTGGCGCTCGCTTCGCACGCTCTTCCGCGGCCCCGACGCAGGCGACCAGGTCCGGTACGACCGCTTCAACTGGAAGCTCTCGCCCCGCGCCGAGGGCGACAAGAGCTGCACGTTCACGTACGAGGACGAGAACGTCCGTCTCGTGAAGGCCATCACGGCCGGCACGCGCCCGTTCGAGCTCGACGTCAAGACGACGGTCACGAACCTCGCGAGCGCGCCGAAGCGTCACCGCTACTCGATCGGCACTTACGCGTTCCGTCGCAACGCCGACGTGAAGGGCAGCCTGGGCCGCGTCTCGCCGTGGCAGACGGAGCTCACCTGCGCGGCCGGCAAGGAAGTCGTTCGCAAAGGCAAAGACGACTTCAAGGCCGGTTCGGTCACCGTCGCCGGCGCCGATCGCTACGCCGCGGTCACCAGCCACTACTTCGCGCAGGCGCTCGTTCCGGAAGCCGGCGAAGGCGCCACGAGCGACGTGCCCACGTGCGAGATCCTCGGTGAGGAATGGCTCGAGTCGGCCGGTCAGTCGGCCGACGACGCGTCCACCGTCTACCACGCGAAGCTCGTCTACCCCGCGAGGGAGCTCGCTCCGAACGCGTCCGTCACCTACCACGACGTCGGGTTCTTCGGCCCGAAGGAGCGCGACGTTCTCGCGCACGCGGGTGGTCCCACGGCGAAGCTCGGCGACGTCATCAACCTCGGCTTCTTCTCGCCCGTCGCGCGGTTCCTCGTCGGCGTGCTCGAGTTCTTCCACGACCACATCACGGGCAACTGGGGCCTCGCCATCATCCTGATGACGATCTGCCTCCGCCTGCTCCTCTTCCCGCTCACGTTCAAGTCGATCAAGACGACGATCGCGATGCGCCGCCTCAAGCCCGAGGTCGACTCCCTGAACGAGAAGTTCAAGGACGACCCGCAGGCGAAGAACCTGGCGATGATGGAGCTCTGGAAGAAGCACGGAGTGAACCCCTTCGGCGGGTGCCTCCCTCAGCTCGTCCAGATGCCCGTCTGGTTCGCGATGTACACGACGCTCCAGACAGCGGTCGAGATGTACCACACGAAATTCCTGTGGTTCTCGGACATGTCGGCGCCGGACAAGTTCTACATCCTGCCCCTGCTTCTTGGCGTGTTCATGATCCTGCAGCAGCGCATCGTCCCGCAGCAGGGCATGGACCCCATGCAGCAAAAGATGATGACCTACATGATGCCGGCGGTCTTCACCTTCATGATGCTCTTCTTGCCGGCTGCCTTGGGCGTCTACATGCTCACGAACAGCATGCTCGGTATCGCGCAGCAGCTCGTCGTCGAGCAGATCGCGCCTCGCTCCGAGCCTCCCAGCCGCGAGATCGTCGTGAAGCAGAAGAACGAGAAGCTCGGCGGCAAGAGCTCGAAGACGAGCTAGGGCGCGCCTGACGCGCCTGACGCGCTAGCGCGCACGAGAGAAGATTTCCGAAAGGGGAACGCAAGTGTCCAGCACCGAACAGAAAGAGCACGCCGTGGAAGCAGGAAACCCCAGCTCTTCCGGAGTCGAAGAACCGCTCGATCCGCAGACGGAGCGTGCGCTCGGCTTCGTGCAGATGCTCCTCGAGAAGATGGAGATGGACGCGGAGGTCTCGCTCGCTCCCGATGACGGCGAAGGCTCGGCCGACGAGATCCGCCTCGAGATCGAAGGCCCCGACGCCGGCCGTATCATCGGCAAGCGTGGCAGCGTTCTCGAGGCCATCCAGTACCTGACCACGCGCGTTGCCCACAAGCCGGGCGAGCCGCGCAAGCACATCGCGGTCGACGCCGAGGGCTACCGCGCGCGCCACGAAGATCAGCTCGCCGACATGGCGAAGAAGCTCGCGCGTCGCGTCGCGAAGGAGGGCAAGGTCATCACCTTCGATCCGATGACCGCGCGCGACCGCCGCGTCGTGCACATGGCCCTCAAGGACATCCAGGGTGTCCGCACGGAGAGCCACGGCGAGGGTCCGGACCGCCGCGTCCAGATCATCCCGGTCAAAGGCGCCGCCGCACCGACGGCCTGACCTCCAACGTCGAAGGGCGCCGTTTCGACGGCGCGCCAGTCTCGCCAGCACGCCTCGAGGAGTTATCCTCGGGGCGTGGCTGTTTATAGGAACCTCGACGGGACCACGCCGGACAAGAGCTTCGGAGACATCCTGAAGTGGAAGCTCGTCGACCCGCTCGCCGGACGTAAACGAAAGCCCGGACCGCCCTTCGAGACGCCGCGCCGCGAGAACGACGGCGGTGCGCTCGCGGAGACCACGCCCCACCTCACGTGGATCGGCCACGCCACCTTCGTGCAGCGGCTCGGTGGAAAGCTGCTCGCGACCGATCCGATCTGGTCACCCACCATCCACGGCTTGCGACGATTGACGGCCCCCGGCGTGGCGCTCGAGGCTTGTCCGAAGCTCGATGTCGTGACGGTCTCGCACTCGCACTACGACCATCTCGACATGCCGACGCTCCGGCGCATCGGGAAGGATGCACTCTACATCGTCCCAAAAGACAACGGCGAGCTCCTACGCAACGAGGGGCTCACGAACGTCGTCGAGCTCGGATGGTGGGAATCGCACGAGGTCGGCGACCTACGCGTGACGCTCGTTCCCGCGCAGCACTGGTCCATGCGCGTTCCGTGGGATCGGAACAAGCGGCTCTGGGGAGGCTTCGTCTACGAGTCGAGCGAGGGCACGAGTTACCATGCCGGCGACACGGCCTTCAGCGAACGCGTCTTCGCGGAGATCGGCACGCGCTTTCCTAACATCGATTGGGCGATGCTTCCGATCGGAGCGTACGACCCCGTGTGGTTCATGCAGGCCCAACACATGGGCCCCGAAGAGGCAGGACGCGCATTCGAATTACTCGGTGCGAAGACGTTCGTCGCCATGCACTGGGGAACGTTCAAGCTCACCGACGAACCGCTCGGTGAGCCGCCTGATCGCATCCGTGCTTGGTGGAGCGAGACGTCCGACGCTCACGCACGAGCGCACCACGATTTGTGGGTGATGGACGTCGGTGAAACCCGATCGCTCGTACGAAGGTAATCCGCTGCTCGCATTTGTCGCGCGCGACATCGTCATCACGATTGGAGACGCGCTGCCGCAGGCGCGAACGCGATTGGGACCACGCTTTCGCGAGATCCCTGTCCTCCGTATGATCGACTATTCGCATGAAGGCCGTAGTCGAACGTGCGCAGAGGACGACGCCCCAAATCATGGTCGTCGAAGACGACGGCGAACTCCGTTACGGCCTCTCGAGCGCGCTCCGTGAAGCGCACTTCGACGTCCTCGAAGCAGCGAGCTGCACGGAGGCGGTCAACGTATTCTGCGCGTCCTTGCCCGACGCAGCCGTCATCGACCTCCGCCTCCCCGACGGTGATGCGGTCGATCTGCTCCCGCGCCTGCGCTCGGTCGACGACTCCGTCCCAATCTTCATCATGACCGGTCACGGCACGATCGACGTCGCCGTGCGCGCGGTGAAGGAAGGGGCCGAGGACTTCCTCACGAAGCCCTTCGAGATGCGTTCGCTCGTCGAGATCGTCGGCCGTGCCGTCGAACGTCGTCGCGGTCGGCAAGCCAGCAAGCTCTCGCGCTTTGCCATCCTTCCGTTCGAGCCCCGCTCGGCGGCGATGCGCTTGCTCGAAGACGAGGTCGAGCGCCTGCGCGATTCGGATTGCTCCGTCCTCCTCCTCGGAGAGACGGGCACCGGCAAGAGCGCGCTCGCACGACGTATCCATGCGCTCGGCGCGCGCTCGAAGGGTCCCTTCGTCGACGTGAACTGCGCAGGGCTGAACCGCGAGTTCGTGGAGAGCGAGCTCTTCGGCCACGAAAAGGGCGCCTTCACGGGCGCGCACGTCAGCAAGCAAGGTCTGCTCGACGCCGCGCACGGCGGAACTCTGTTCCTCGACGAAATCGGCGATATCGATCTGCAGGTCCAGCCCAAGGTGCTGAAGGTCGTCGAGGAGAAACGCTTTCGTCGTATGGGCGACGTCAAGGAACGCTCGGCCGACGTTCGACTGCTTGCCGCCACGCACCACGATTTGCTTGCGGCCACGTCGCGTCGTGCCTTCCGCGCGGACCTCTACTACCGCATCAGCACGGTCACGCTGACCGTCCCTCCCCTTCGCGATCGGCGCGAAGACATCGTCCCGTTCTCACTGCACTTGCTCTCGACGTTGGGCGCCGGCGACATCTCGCTCTCCACCGGCGCCGAGGTTCGACTCCTCTCGCATCCGTGGCCGGGCAACGTCCGGGAGCTGAAGAACGTCCTCGAGCGCTCGCTCTTGCTCCGAACCGGCAACGTGATTCGCGCGTCCGACGTGCGCTTCGATCAGCATGCGGAGTCGGCAGCGGCGATCCCCACCACCGAAAGCACGCGAACGTCCTCGCAGACACTGCAGGATGTCGAACGCGAGCACATCCAACGCGCGCTCGAGGCCGAACGTGGACGCGTCGAAGCGGCCGCGCGACGACTCGGCATTCCGCGCAGCACCCTTTATCAGAAGGTCAAAACGTACGGCATCCAGGTCACGCGCATCCGCATGACCGTGCCCAGAAGACTCGGCGAGCGCGACAGCGACTGACGCGTCGCCGCTCGATCCCGCGTCCATGCTCTGGACGTGTTCGTTCAGAATCCGGACGAAACTTGGATATTCTGGAATCCAGATCGTGCGCGTTCGTGTTCTGGAGCACGCACGAGCGACGATCGCGCGCACTGAAAGAGCGGCACAGGCGGTGCAGTATGGGCTCCTCGATGGCGAGCAGGGAGCGCGAGCGCCGACGGATCTTGCTCGTCGACGACGAGGAAGTGCTCGCGTCGTCGCTCGCAACGCGACTCGCGACGGTGCGACCGCACTTCTTGCTACCGGACGTCGTTCAGCTCTACGTGCTCTCCAACACCACCGGTCGACTCGACATCCGACATCACTCCGGTGACGGCCAGGTGTGGTTCGAGCACGGTACGATTCGTCATGCCGTTACGGCACGAGGGAAAGGAGAGGAGGCCTTCTTCGAAATCATGATGTGGAGTGGTGGAGAGTTCTCGATGCGGCGAGGGGACGTCACGCAGGAACTGTCCATCACGTCGGACTGGCAAGAGCTCTTGATGGAGAGCTTTCGCCGACTCGACGAAAGGAATCGAGGCGAAGAGACCGGCACGGGACGCACCGGATGGACTCAAGCTCCGCCCCCGGCGGACGACCTCGAAGACCTCTTCGGCGGGTTGGACGTCGAACACGCGCTGCTGCCCCAGCCAACGATCGCTGTACCAAGTGAAGCGGAATCACTGGAGCCTACGATGAACGTCGAGGACAGCCTGGCGAAGCTCAACGTCATCGAATGAGGTTCAGGTTCGCCATCGCCTTTCGCTCATGCGCGAGCGCACGGGTCAACGTGCGCGGGCGTTCAAGACGCCGGGCCTTCCGGAT
This sequence comes from Labilithrix luteola, assembly GCF_001263205.1. GTDB lineage: Bacteria > Myxococcota_A > Polyangia > Polyangiales > Polyangiaceae > Labilithrix > Labilithrix luteola. The sequence goes on along the minus strand of NZ_CP012333.1, from coordinate 5,417,666 downwards.
TCTCGACGAGATCGTGGATCAGAGCCGCGGCGCGGCGGGCACTCTTGACCGCTTCGGAGGCCGCGCGACCGAGCTCCCGTCGTGAAGACACGCCAGACACTGCCGTCGAAGGCAGCGGTGGACGCGACGGCATGTCCTCTCCGTCGCACGCCGCGGCGACGACATCGAGATTCGCCATCACGCTCGCGAGGGCGTTGTTGAGTCGATGTGCGACGCGCGCCAGCGTGCTCTCGCCCGAATAGCGATCGAGCACGACCCCGCAGAGGCGCGCCGCGCGCTTCATCGCGTCGTCCGAGACGCGCAAGTCCGAGCGGCCCAACAGAACGAGCGTGCCGAGCGGCTGTTCGTCGAGCCCACCGATGGCCTCGGTCGCAATCCACGTCACGCCCAGTTTCTGTGCGTCGGATTCGATGTCGTCGAGTGACGCGCTGGTCGCGATCGCGAACGCGAGATCCGAAACGTCGGCGACGGTGGAAGGCGCTGCGAGAACGGCCGACACCGAGCGAGCGGTCCTCGGCACGGCAAGGCACGTTGCCTCGAAGTGGTGACCGAAGGCGTCACACATCTTCGCGAGCGCAGCACGAGGTTCGACCTCGCGAAGGATCGCCGACACCACCCAGTTCTCGATTTGGTCCCCCACCTGATCGACTCGTCTCAGAAGATGTCGCTGCGTATGCCGTCCGCTCTCACGGCGACCGGGCTTCGTACCTGGACCGCCGCCGTGGCTTCGCGCACGAGCCCCACCGCCCGCACTCGGAGCTCACGCGCCATTCGTCGATTGTCCGCGGCGAGACGCTTCTTCACCGTGACCTCCGCTTCGCTCACGGCCAGATCGGCCTCGAGCTCGTCGGCGCGTTGCGCGAGAGCTTCGAGGTCGGAGGCTGTCGCGTGGTCGGCCTTCTCTCGCGCGCTGCTCGCGGACTTTCGCAACGTAGGCATTCGCAGCAGGAGATCGGCCGCAAGCCTCTCGTCCGACGTCGCCGTCTCGTCGAGGAACTTCGCACGCACGAGCATCTCGCGCGCTCGGCGCACCATGAGATCCGGCGAGCGCAAACTCGACGACATCCCGAGCGGGTCGTAAACGCTACCTGCGCCCGTCGAGGCCTCCGCCTCCGGTACGGAGCCCGAGGCTTCGTCTGCACGTGCAAGCGACGGCACGATCGAGCAGACCATGAGCGACGCGAAAACGAACAAACCGCGCATGTTGGGATAGTACCACTCGATCGAACCAGTCCCTCAAGTCGTGGAGGAAGGGGTCCGATGTGCGCAGGCACGGGCGCGGGCGTGCCTGACCGTGGTCGAATCAGAATTCGCGAAGATCCACGGGCCCGTCGAGCGGGGGCCGTTGCATTCGGCCTATTTCTGCGAGGCGCGCCCACGTCGTGACGACGCCGGCCAGAGCCCGTGCGGCAGACAGGTCGTTGCTTCCGAGAGTCACGACCCCGCGCGCGACCGGGGAGAGCCAGGCAGCAGCCTCTCGGGCATTCGACGAGGGCACGACGTGGACGTGACGCCACGAAGGCGGCAGCACGAAGGCCGAGCCGGCCGGAGCCACACCGACCACGTGCCCCGCACCGACGATGGCGCTTCCGGCGTACGTCATCGTGTCGACGTAACGAGCCGCCGCCGGTCGCTCGTCCGCCGGGATCGTGCCGCGAGGCACGAGCGTGTCGTAACGGGAGAGAGCTTCGTGCAGTGCCTCGCCGAACGCCTCGGCACGAGCGTCGTCACCTTCGACCATGACAACCCGAGGGCTCAGACATCCGCGTTGGTCGAACGCCACGACGTCGTCGGCGAGCAACCGCGCAGCCGATTCGAGCTCGGCTCGCTCGCTCAACCACGCGACGCCCATCCCACTGCCATGGCCACGAACCCGAACGCGTGCGTTCTTGCGGACCTCGTCGATGGTCTCGTCGCGACCATAGACGTGAATCTCGCCTCTCTCGAGCGACGCGACCTCGAAGGCCTCGTCGAGCCGAATGCCGGTATCACCCAAGGCACGCGCGGCATCGACGAGCGCCCGCGCGAACACGGGCTCGCGCCGCGAAGGTCGGACGATCACGTCGTCGGACGCGGCACGCGCGATCGCCAGTGCACGGAGAGCTCCGACGAAGACGTTGGCCGACAAGACCACCGCAACGCTCGGCGCATCTCCCGCACGAGCGACGAGGCTCGCGACTTCGGCGTCGCTCGGGCGGAGCTCGAGATGCTTCTCGAACGCGAGGTCCACCCCTTCGGGAGAAAGACCGGTCATCGCCACCAGCTCGGACGCGATGGCGCCGCGATTCCGAGCTACGTCACGCGCGGCGTCCACGAGGCGCTTCACGTCGCTGACGCGAGCAGCCTGGTCGCGAACGCTCCGCGGGCTCACGAGGTTCCTTCGCGCCCCAGCAGCTCGTCGATCGCGATCGAGCAGCCGCGAGGAGGCGCGCCCGGCGCACGACCGAGAACCTCGAAGCCGCCTTCCGCCACGCGGCGCACGCGGTCTTGCGTGAGAACGGCCACCGCGCTGTCGACGTTCATCGTGTCGATGATCTTGGCGATGCCGATCTCACCGTCCGCGACGGGAACGAGCGTCTCGGGGTCCACGGGGATCACGCGAGCCCAAGGCGGCTCCGCGAAGACGCCCTTCTTCGATTCGGGCTCGAACAGCGTCTTCTCGTAGAACTGGCTCGAGAGCTCGGTCATGCCGTATTCGGCCAGGATCGCGCGTTCGTCGATGGCGAATACGCGCGCCAGCTCGCGACGGAGCACCTCGGGCGGGACCTCGCGGCTCTTGCCCTTGTAGCCACCGGTCTGCATCACGCGCGTGCCGGGCGGGAGCGGGAAGGTGTCGTCACCAAGGGCGTCGAGCAGGTGAACGAAAGCGAACGACGTACCGAGAACGAGCATCGGCTGGTTGCGCGTAAGGGCACCCGCGACACGCTCGTCGAAGCCGCCGAGGTCGATCACCTCGCCGTCGATCACGTACGTCGCTTCCGCGCCCGGATTCGTTCCGAACGCCTCGACGAACGCCGCGCACATGTGCACGAGCGACGAATCCGAAGCGATCGATGGCGGCGGAGAAAGAACGACGACCGGCACCTTCTTGCCGTCGCGTGCGAAGTCACGCACGAGCCACTGCCGACCGAACGCGACCGCCGCCACGTCGTAGGTCGACGGGTCGCGCATCGCGTGCTCACCGCGTGTTTCCTTGCCTTGCGTGGTGCCGCTCGTGCGGAAGACAGCGCGCGTCTCCTCCGGCTCGAACGTGGCCACACGGGTCAGCTTGAACGCGTCGGTGGGAACGGCCGGAATGTCCTCGGCGCGCGAGAGCGACGCCGGATCGACACCGCGAGCCTTGCAGAGGCGCGCGTAGCCCTCGATCGACTCGGCCTGGAACCGCGCGAGGTCGCATGCCAGCGAATCGAGCGACTCGGGCGCCGGTGCTTCCTTTTCGTACGCGGAGACGAGAGCGCGAGCGCGCTCGTGAAGAGCGGTGCTGCGAGCGAGGCGGGCGGAGCGAGACGCGGAGTCCACGCCCCCTTCCCTAGCACGCTTGGGCCTTCTTTTTAGCGTCGCGCGGCGGCTGCGACTTCGTCGTCGAGCTTCGAAACCAGTCGGCGATAGAACGTGAGGTGATCGAAGCCGGTCCACGAGTCCGGACTGTCGTGCTTGGGCTGGCCGACTTCGTCGAGATGATCCGCCGGGATGCAGCCCATGAACTTGCCCCACTTGGCGCTCTCGACCGTGACCATGCCGTCGTTCGGGCGAAGCGAGACACCGTGAGCCACGAAGCCTGCTGCAGGAACGAGCGTCACGTTCATCGCGTCGCGGACGCCGAACGAAGTGGTGAGCTTGCCCTCGCACGCTTCGCGATCGGCGGTGTTCGGAATGGCGGCGAAGTTGCTGACGCCCGCCCACGAGAGGTACGTCACGCGCGGATCGTCGAGCACTTCCTTGTTGAACGTCTCGGTCGTGTACTGCTCGCTGATCGAGCGGAGCGCTCCCTCGAGATCGGTTCCTTCGGCGAGCTCGTCGGACGTGAACGTCTTGGCCCAGGCCTTTCCGATGGCATTGAGTGCGCCGTCGAAGTCGTCGGGAATGATCTTCACGAGCACGTCGGCGATGCGCGAACCGTGATGCGGTGTCGAGATCGTCGTGAGCGAAGCCACGCGATCGCCGTAACCGAGCGTCGAGATCAGATAGCGAGCGTCGAGGCCGCCCATCGAGTGCGCGACGATGTGAACCTTGCTGGCATCACACCGCGGCTGCGCGCGACATTCGGCGAGAGCGGCGTCGACATGGGCCGCGAGCTGCACCGCGCGATCGGGGACGGCCCTGTACGGCGAGACCTGCGCGGCATGCACCACGTTGCCGTCCGCGCGAAGCTTGTCGGCCACCTTGTAGAAGCTCCAGCGATTCGTCGTCGACGCGTCGAAGCCGTGCGCGAGCACGATCGCGTGACTCGAGGGCTTCGCCGTGAAGGCCTCTTCGCCGGCCGCCGTGTCGGCCCCCGACTCGTCGGTGTCGGCGCAGCCCGCGATCGAGGCGAGTGAGAGGACGGCCAGAGCGGCGGCAACGGTCAGGGTCGTGGTGTTTCGCATCGCGGCAACGATGTAAGCAACACACATACCTGCCGAGTTCGAAGGCGAATCTGCCTTCTTTCTCGGCAAATCAGGCCATCCGAATCCATTCCTTCCGACCGTGACAGGCCAGGATGGGGGACCGGCGATCCGCTGGTCAGGCCTTGGCGAGCGCTTCGCCGAGCGCCGTGGCGAACGCGGAGAGGAGCTCGGGCTCGATCGTGAGCGGCGGCGAAAGCGTCAGCGCATCACCACGAATGCCGCCCGTGAGAACGACGTAGCCGCGAACGAGCAGCGCCCGCGCGATGGCGAGAGCCTGCTTCGCATCCGCGAGCTCGATGCCGATCATGAGGCCACGACCGCGAACCTTCGCCTTCGCCCCGCACGCGGCCTCGAGCTCCGCGCGGAAGGCGTCGCCGACGTGGGCTGCGCGGTCGACGAGTCCGCGAACCCCCTCGAGCGTGGCCAGGGCCGCGGCGCACGCGGGCGGCGAGCCGAAGTGCGTACCGGTATGGATCGTCGAGCCGCCGTGCGCGCCCCAGGCGTCCATCACCGAGGCGCGGCCGAGGCACGCCGAGATCGGCAGGCCACCACCGAGGCCTTTGCCGAGACAGACGACGTCGGGGACGACCGACTCGTACGCGCTGGCGAGCATCTTTCCGGTTCGACCGACGCCGCTCCAGATCTCGTCGGCGACGAGGAGCGTACCGGTCTCATCGCAAATCGCCCGCAGGCCGGCGAGGAAGCCCGACGGGGGAACGACGCAGCCTCCGCGCCCCAGGATCGGCTCGACGAGCACCGCTCCGAACGCCCCCGTCGCGACCTCTACGCGAACCGCCGCAAGGCACGTCTCGAGCTCGGCATCCGAATTGGGATACGGCACGAACGTCACGAAGTCGCCGAGCTGAGCGGCAAAGGGCTCACGGAAACTCGACGAGAATCCGGTGGCAGCGAGCGGTCCGTGCGAGAGGCCGTGGTAGCTGCCTTCGAACGCAAGTACGCGCGGACGCTTCGTGGCGAGCGCCGCCGTCTTGAGCGCGCACGTCACGGCGTCAGCCCCGGAGAGGCCGAGCATCACGCGCGCGCCCGGCTCCGGGAAAAGCGCGGCGATGGCCTCGCACGCGCGGACCTTCGTTTCGGACGCGTACACATCGCCGAGCGCGAGCGGCAGCGTATCGAGAGCGGCACGCGCGGCCGTCTCCGGTGCATTCGGCGGATAGCCGAGGAGCAGCGCTCCGAATCCGGCCGTCAGATCGACGTAGCGATTGCCGTCGACGTCGTAGAGATTCGAGCCGCTGCCATGCGAATACACGATGGGCTCGTGCGACGTCCCCGACGCCGACGCGCGCGCCTGACGGCGGGCGTCGAAGGCCGGCGACTCGACGGCCACGAGACGCGCGGAAAGCTCCTTGGATCGCGGACCAGGAGGGCCCACCCTCACGTCGGGAAGCTGACTCGGCATGTGAAGCCTTCCGATGATCAGCCGACGACGCGGTTGCGGCCGCTGCGCTTGGCTTCGTAGAGCTTCGCGTCGGCGCTGCGGATGAGATCCATGCCGGTCTTGTCCGCGTCGACGAGCGGGGCCACGCCGATCGAGATCGTCACGGGGATCATGTCGCCCTGGAAGACGAAACGGCTCTGCTCGATCTTCTCGCGGAGACCTTCGGCGAGCGCGCGCGCACCGTCGAGGTTGGTCTCGGGCAGGATGATCGCGAACTCTTCACCGCCGTAGCGCGCGAAGACCTCGTCACGGCGGATTCGCCCCTGGACGATTCGTGCGAGCTCCTTGAGCACGAAGTCGCCTGCCAAGTGACCGTGGTGGTCGTTGATCTTCTTGAAGTGGTCGATGTCGAACATGATGAAGGAGAGATCGCGCACGTGACGACGCGCACGAATGATCTCCTTCTCGAGGGCCTCCAGCAGGTAGCGCTTCACGTGCGCCTGCGTGAGACCGTCGATGATCGTCATCCGGTAGATTTCTTCGTGGTACTGGGCCTCGACGTCGGCGCCCGACAGATACTTGAAAATCGTGGGACCGACCTTGATGCGGTCGCCATTCGCGAGCCCGAATTCGCGGTTGATCTGCTCGTCGTTGACGTAGGTGCCGTTGGTCGAGCCGTCGTCGACGGCCCACCACACGTTGCCTCGCTGCTCGAGGTGCGCGTGACGACGCGAGACGCTGTCACCGTCGAGGACGATGTGATTCTCCGCGCCACGGCCGATGCGTGCAGGCGTGAAGTCGAGAACGAACCGCTTGCCTAGGAGCGTGGGCTCCTTCGTGTAAATCACGACGAGGCAATCGTTGTTGCGCGGCTTGTCCTCGCTGCCCTCGCCGGCAGGCTTCTGGACGATCGTCGTTACGCGTGTCTTCTCGTCCACATCCACGTGTCGTTCGCCGCCCGCAAAAGGAAGCCCGATTTTACCGGATTCAGGCCCCTACGTGCAGAGAGTAAGGCGGAAGCTGAGAAGGGGTCAAGGAAGGGGTCAAGCCACGCTCATCGAGCAAATGTGGGCGTCAATCGCAGTTCGCCGCAGGTCTGCACCAGACCCGCCCAGACCCGCCTCGCCTCGGTCGTTCGATGTCGCCTCGCCTCACCTCGTTTTGGCTGTCGCGCCCGCGCCGGGCTGGGCGTTTGCGCGGGGGAGTGAGTCTCGTCACCCTCAAGTCCTTCCCGTCTTCTGGTGGTTCACGGGCCCTCCGATGGCCGAGATCCGCGCCAAAAGCTGCTCCGGAAGGGAGACGCTCGCCTCGAGGACGGCCAGGGGCCGCTCCAGCTTCACACCGTCAAGGTGAACGGCGCATTTCTCGGTCGCGACCCAGGTATCCACGGAGGGCTCGGCGGCCTGCAGCCGTCGAATGGCCTCGGCCGTCAACGGCCCATGGTCGGGACAGGCGACGACGACGGCCGGCGAAAGACCGAGCAACGCAAGGGCGCGGACCAGCCGATCAGGCCGCGCGAGCGCGGTAAAGAGGCCGATTCGAGCGCCGCAAAGGCTCTCGGCCCCCACCTCCTCGTTCGCGACGATGAAGGCGCGTGGGCTCGCGTTCACCTCCACCACTTCGTCCGCGACGGACCGCAGAACATGCTGCGGTGCACGAAGGTCGCCCGCGGGAAAAACCTCGCCTGATCCCCAGGGCGCCGCGGCGTCGACCGCCAGGAGAGCAAGGGAGGCGGGCTCCGGACGCAGCTGGAGTGGCCCGTCGAGAACGACCGCGTCGAGCGCCGGAGTCGACGTCGCGGCACGAGCCAGCGCAGCGTCGCGCGATGGCGCCACGATCACCGGCGCGTCGATTCCGAGGCGCGCGAAGCGACGAGCAGCCGCGAGGGCCTCGTCACCGACCTCCGCGAGACGGTCCTCCGGCTGGACGAACCGAGCGCTCCCAGGACGCGCGCGGTAGGCATGACCGATGAGAGCGACCCGTGAGCCGCGCTGGGTGAGCGCTTCGACGCACGCCATCGCCACGCGCGACTTGCCCGACCCTCCGAGCGTGGCACCGCCGACCGTCACGACGCGTAGACCGGGTGGAATCGATGCTGGGCGGCGGAGCGTGTGCGACGCAATCGGCGCATTCACCCGCGCGAGCACTCGAACGAGCGGACCGACGCCCAAAAGAACCGACGTTCCGCCAGGCCCCGATTCGAGCCAACGCGCGGCCCGAATGCGCAACTCCGCTTCGAGTGCCTCCACGTCGAACACGCCCGCGACGGTACACAACGCCACGCACAACGCGTAGAACGAACGACCGTGGCAGCCAAGGCAGCGAAGACAGCGAAAAACCGAGTTCTCCAGACCGAAGGCTTCCGGGCGGACGCGCTCGCCGCGAGGCAGCTCGAGATCGATCGCGCGAGAACCAAGCGCTTCCCCGACCTCTTCGAGCACAAGCTCGAACGGATGAGCATCTCGCCACTCGGCTTTCTCCGAGGGGCCGCGCCGCTCTTCTACCAGCTTCTCGAAGCGCATCCCCATCTCGCCGAGGGCCCACCGGGTGAAGGATGGATCGTCGGCGATGCCCACCTCGAGAACTTCGGCGCCTACCGCCCCGACGCACGCGAGGACATTCGAAGCGGTGGGCCCGCGCTGTTCGACCTCAACGACTTCGACGAGACACTCGTAGCGCCGTGGCGCCTGGACGTCCTGAGGTTGACCACCAGTCTACTCCTCGGCGGTCGCGAGCTCGGCGCCGATGGTCTCGTGGCGCTCTCGCTCGCCGATCGCCTCCTCGACGCTTGGGGCAAGAGCGCGTTCGACGGGGAGAAGCTTCCTCCCGAACCCGCGCCCGTCCGCGCACTCATCGCGCAGGTCGAGGGTCGTTCGCGAAAGAAGCTCCTCGACGATCGCACGGAGGTCGTCCGAAAGAAGCGGCGTTTCGTGCGCGGCCCGCGTTATCGCGACCTGCCCGACGACATTCGCATGCGCGTGCCCGCCGCCCTCGAGGGGTACGTAGCTTCGCTTCCGCCGGCGCAGCGACCGAAAGACGACGAGCTCGAGATCGAGGATGTCGCGCTCCGTGTCGCCGGCACCGGCTCGCTCGGCTGTCTGCGCATCGCCATGCTCCTGAAGGGGAAAGGCGGCCGCGACGGTGGATGGATCTTCGACATGAAAGAAGAAGCGGCGCCGTCGGCATCCGAGTTCGAGCTGCGCCCTCCGCAGAAGCGCGGCGAAGAAGACCTCCTTCCCGCACTTCGCGTTGCCACGGCGTACGCATCCTGCATCGCGCGCCCACCGCGAATGCTCGGTACGACGCTGCTCCGCTACCGGCGCCACAACGTGTCGATGCTCGTGCGGCGTCTCTCTCCGCAAGAAGACAAGCTCGACCTACGGAAGCTGAAAAGCGCGGACCTGCCTTCGCTCGCAAGCTACCTCGGCGGCCTTCTCGGTCGCGCTCATGCGCGTGCAGCCACGAAGCCTCCGCATTCGCGATGGTCGAGCTCGGACATCGTCGAGATTCGCTCGCGCGCGATCGTGCTCGCGGGCATGCACGAAGCCGCCTATCTGGCGCTCTGCGAGCGAATGCGCAGAATCCTCCCGAAGAGCGCCAAGAGCAAAGGATGACGGACGAGCGGGACAAGCGAAACGAGCGAGACGCGAAGGCGTTCTTCGACGCCATCGCACGACGCTACGACCGCGTGTACGCGATCTCGGGGTCGTCTTCGCGCGAGCGGCTCGCCCGCGTGCTCGCCGAGATCGAGGGCAAACAGCGTGTGCTCGTCCTGGGACTGGGGACCGGACGCGAGCTCCCTGCCCTTCTCGACCGAGGCCACCAGGTGACCGGGCTCGACGTGTCGCCGAAGATGATTGCACTTTGCAACACACGTTCGCGCACGGTTCCGACCGTGGAGGCGGACTTCTGGCAGCCGCTTCCCTTCGCCGACGCCTCGTTCGATGCGGTGCTCGCCCTGCACGGCACGCTTGCCCATCCGCCGGAGACCGATTCACCGAGCCGGCTGGCGGCCGAGGTGAAGCGCGTGCTGTCGAGCGACGGCGTGCTCGTCGCGGAGCTCCCCGCGAAAGCGGCGCTCCCGCATCTCGCTGCGGCCGAACATGCTGCGGGCGTGAACATCGAGATCACGAGCGCCACGTCGTTCGTGCATCGCGACGACGTCGCCGGAGTCTCGCTGGCGGGCATCGCGCTCGACGAAGAGGGATGGGCCTCCGCCTTCGCGCCGTCGCTTCGCGCGCGGCTCTCCCCGCTCGGCGTGGCCGAGTACTTCCTCGTCGCCACGCCCGCTTGAGTCGTCAGCGCGTCCGCGTCGCTACGCCCGTGTAAGCGACCTGCGTCGAGCTGGAGAAGGTGAACGCGAAGTCCTTCGGCACGACGCCCGTGAGGAGCAATCGAAGGAACGCCCTCGAGCCGATGACCGGGCGCGAGCCCGTGAGCTCGGTCACGTCGAGCCCCGCCTTTTGGCACATGGCTTCGACCTCCTTCGGCTTGAGAAAGAGCCGATAGAGGTGGAGGTCGGGGGGCACGTTGTCGACGAACCACTCGACGCCCTTGAGGACCACCAGCCACGCGAGCGGCGTGCGATTGAACGTGTGGAAGAAAAAGAGTCCTCCCGGGGCGAGCACGCGGGCCGCCTCGGCGATGACCTTCGAGGGATCCTCGACGTGCTCGAGGAAGTCCATCGCGCAGACGACGTCGAAGGACCGATCGGTGTACGGGAGCGCACACGCATCGGCCACGCGATAGCGCACGCTGGCCGTGAGATCGTGTTCGGCGGCCACGTGCAGGCTCTGCGGCGACACGTCTACGCCGGTCACGTCGAAGCCCTTCTTGGCCAGCGCATTGGAGAGAAACCCTGCACCGCAGCCCACGTCGAGAATCCGCGGATGCCGATTGGCGAACCGCTTGGCGATGCGCTCGATGACCCAGGGGTTCCGCAGACGAGCTTCGGCCCGAAGCAGCGCGACGGGATCGTCCTGCGCCTCGTACCACCGCGCGCCGAGCGCCTCGTAGATGGCGTTGTTCACCTGACGTCGGGGGATGGTCGCATTGGCGTCCATGAGCGCCTCCGAAGGAGATTCCAATAGATGGTTTGATAGAGAAGAAATGCCGTGGTCAACACGGACTGGCCCACGACGAACGTGGTCAGAGGGCGCGTCGCACGGAGAAACGAGGGAAGCTCGCTGTCGCCGAGATGGATGGCCGGCCACATCAGGCCGTACGACGCAAGGGTGAGAGGGTGCAGCACGAAGAGCAGCGCGTGAAGCCATTGCTCGGCCGAGCTGCAGCGACGCGCATGAACGAACTCGTCCTTCGTCACGAACAGACACGAGACGATGGCGAGCACCACGTAGATCTCCACCGCACGTTGCGAGGGCTGAACGAACAGAATCCACGCCAGACACGCGAGCACCGTCATCGTATCGAGCGGATGACCGATGCGCTCCCATGCGCCAAGCCCTCGCTGGCGATGGAAATAGAACTCGTCGAAGACCATTGCCAGTGCCTGCACGAGCGGCGGCGCGAGCAACGGCCACGACGCGAGCATCCGACCTACTCCTTGATCATCAGCGCGCCGCACATGGTGAGGCCGGGCCCGAACGCGAGGCTCACGATGGGCGTGCCGGTGGTGACACCGGCGTCGTTCATGAGGGCGGTCCACACGTGCGGAAGCGTGGACGACGACATGTTGCCGAAGCGGAAGAGCACCTCACGACTCGCCGCCGTCTGCGCATCCGTGAGCTCGAGTGCTTGCTGGATGCCCTCGATGATCCTCGGACCGCCCGGATGGACGGCGAAGACCGTTCGCTCCAGGTCACGACGCATGTCGAGTTTCCCCTCGGCGTAGAGCGAAGCTACGAACTCGCGAACGCCGCGTGCGATGCGCATGGGGACGTCGCGCGCGAGGGTCATGGCCATCCCGGTGTCCGAGACGATCCACGACATGGCACCCGACGAGTCGGGGACGAGCACTTCGCGTGCAGAGAGGAGCGTGAGGCTCTTGCCGTCGCTCTCGCCGCCCCGCACGACGGAGTAGCGAACGTGCCCGTCCGCGAAGAGGCTCTGCACGACGAGCTGCTCGGGAGCATGCTCCGCAGGGTGCAGATGCAGTGAACAGATTTCGGTATGCACGATGTCCGCGCGGGACGAAGCGTTGGAGGCCGACGCGAGAAACCCCGCCGCCATGCGGATGGCAGGAAGCGCCGCGTAGCAACCCATGTGATAGGCGTGCGTGACGCGCGTCGTCTCTCCCCAGCCTCGTCGCGTCACGAGCCGCTGCGCGGCACTCGGCGACGCATAGCCCGTGCACGTGACGTGGATCAGATCGGACGGCGGAGTCCACACGGTCGCGTAGAGACGCTCGAAGGCGCGCTCGGCGGCGCGCATGAACACCTCGGTACGAGTGCCGGCCGGAGCACCGTCGGGACGGCGCACGACGTCGTAGACGAGCATGTCCTCCCAGCGCGTATGGGAGATGTCCGCGACCTCGTATCCCCGCGCCGCGATCTTCTCGGGCGAACAGCCGACCCGCGCGAGGAGCTTGCTGACTTGCGCGGCGTACGCCCGACCATCGAACGAAGCTGGGTCCGTCGATGCGGCGCGTGCCGAAGCGGCGTGCAGGCGCGACAGCCATTCGAGGCTGCCGGCTTGCGACGTTTCGTACGCAGGGCGAACGATTTCGAAACCGGAGAGGCGCGTTGCGACGCGATAGGGGGAGTGTGTCATCGTCGTGGGGACGCCGAGCGGCGGCGACCGACGAGATCTGCAGCACGCGTGCCGTCGAGCAGAGCCGCGTTTCATGGACACGCACACGACAAGAACGCCACGAAGCGTGGCGAGGTCACGTGAGGTCAACGTCGAGCAAACGACTTGTTCATGTCCTCGAGGGTAGTCGTGACCATGTGCTCTTGCTTCTGCCGCAGCGACTTCTCGGAGATCAGAAGCGACGGGGCGCCCGAGACCTCGAGGAACATCGAATAGACCACGTTGGATTCGTTCGGCGTCTGCCCTTGGCGCACGGTGGTGTACGTAACGGCCTTCACGCCCATCTCGTTCGTCCACACCTTCATGCGTCGCCCCTCGAGGAACTCGACCTCGTACGGGAGCGAGCCGTGCGAAAGCGTCTTGGTTTCCAGCTGGATCTTGCACGACGTCTCGGCGCACGAGAGAACGCGGAAGCGTTTGATGTCGGAGAAGTACTTGGTCCACGCGTCGACGTGCTTCAGCTGAGCCCAGACCTCGTCGGGCGGTGCGGCAACGCTCACTTGACCTTGGACCCAACGCGGGTCGGACGCATCTCGGGTCGCGCTCACCGGTTGTGAACTTGCATCCGCGCGGGCTGGTCCGCTGACGAGCACGGTGGACGTGACACCGACGACGAGACCGACGCCCCGCACCAGCGTGCCGAGGAGAACTTTCATGCACGAGCGCGACAGCAAGCGACCCATGGCGACGGATCGCCCGGTGCGTACTGCGTGCCACTTCCCGGACGTCGCCGTAGCCGAGTCGTTGCCGCCCATTCGCGAGTGCGCGACCAATTTCCTGGTCCATTTGAGGCTGCCGTTCCAGCTCGTGCTCGCCCCGTTCATGCTGTGGGGTGCGGCGCTCGCGCACGCGCGCATCTCGCCACGCTTCCTCGTCGCCTTCGTGGTCCTCCACGTCTGCTTCTACGGAGGAACGACCGCCTACAATTCTCACTATGATCGTGACGAGGGACCGGTCGGTGGGCTCGCCAATCCGCCACCGGCGGGGCCGTGGCTTCTCCCTGGTAGCTTCGTTCTGCAGGGCTTGGGGCTCATCGCTGCCGCGGGCGTCAGCGATGGTTTTCTCCTCGCATGTGCGGCCTTCGCGATTCTCGGGGTGCTCTATTCGCACCCACGCACGCGGTGGAAGGGCAAGCCCTGGGCAAGCTGGCTCGTCGTGATGATCGGTCAGGGCGGCCTAGGAACGCTCGCCGGGATGGTCGCCGACCGCCACGCTCGCTGGAGCCTCGAGATGGTCTACGGCATCGTCGCCGCCGTCGCGCTCGTCGGCGCCTTGTATCCCCTCACCCAGCTCTTCCAGATCGCGGAAGACCGCAAGCGCGGCGATCGCACGGTGGCCATCGTGCTCGGCCGTCGTGGCGTTGCTCTCGCCGCCGCGGTTCTCTCGACGATCGGCTCGGCATTCGCCGCGCTCTCCGCGCGTGCGGGCGGACGACCGATCGAGGCCGCGGTTCTCGCCGGACTCGCCGTGCCCATGATTGCGGGCGCCCTCTGGGTCTGCCGGCCGAACGAGGTGAAGGCGATCTACCGACGGATTTCGGTCGTCCAGATCGCTGCGGGAGCTGCGTTCGGCGTGTATGCCGTCGTCCGCTTGATCGTCGCGTGACGACTATTTCGCGACCTTGAGCAGCGCGCCGCTGTTCGTTGCGGCGATTCTTACACGACCGTCATCTTTCGGCGATGCCCGCCTCTCGCGGTCCCTAGACCGGCCCCCTACGCAAGCCTACGCTGCCGCGTCATGGACTACGCGCACCTCGGACGAACGGGCCTGAAAGTCAGCCGCCTCTGTCTCGGCACGATGAACTTCGGTCCGCAGACGACCGAAGCCGATGCCTTTCGCATCATGGATCGCGCGATCGAGCACGGAATCAACTTCTTCGACACCGCGAACGTCTACGGCTGGAAGAAGGGTGAAGGTTGGACCGAGCAGATCCTCGGGCGCTGGTTCGCACAAGGTGGAGGGCGTCGCGAGAAGGTCGTCCTCGCCACGAAGGTCTACGGCTCGATGGGCGACTGGCCCAACGAGTCACGCCTGTCGGCCATGCACATCATGCGCGCTTGCGAAGCGTCGCTTCGGCGGATGAAGACCGAGGCGATCGAGCTCTATCAGATGCACCACGTCGACCGCGGGGCGCCGTGGGAAGAGATCTGGCAGGCGATGGAGACCCTCGTTCGCCAAGGCAAGGTGATCTACGTCGGCTCCTCGAACTTCGCGGGTTGGCACATCGCACGCGCATGCGAGACAGCCCGCGCGCGTCACTTCCTCGGGCTCGTCTCCGAGCAGAGTCTCTACAACCTGATCGATCGTACGATCGAGCTGGAGGTCATTCCGGCGTGCCAGGAATACGGCCTCGGTCTCATTCCGTGGAGCCCGCTCAAGGGAGGCATCCTCGGTGGAGCGTTGAAGAAGCAGGCCGAAGGGCGCCGCACCAGCGAAGCCGCACAGAAGAACGTCGAGAAGCACCGGCCGGCACTCGAGAAGTACGAGGCGCTCTGCGCGCGCATTGGAAGAGATCCGGCGGACGTGGGACTCGCGTGGCTTTTGGCAAACCCGGCCGTGACGGCGCCGATCGTCGGCCCGCGGACCATGGATCAGCTCGAGAGCGCCGTGAGAACGGTGGGCAAACCACTCGACGAGGGCGTGCTGAAGGAGCTCGATGCCATTTTTCCGGGCCCCGGTGGCGCGGCGCCCGAGGCATACGCCTGGTGATGCGATAGTGTATCCGACGTGCGGAAAGCCCTCCTCGCGCTCCCCGTCGCCGCTGCCCTGCTCACGGCCTTCTCCACGCCGGCCTTCGCCAACGGACGGTTTCCGGAGACGAATGCCGTCTTCCTCGCGCAGAACGATCCGGACCTGGTGCTCCTTCGCGTCACGTTCGGTCTTCTGATCTCGCACGACCGCGGCAAGAGCTGGGATTGGGTCTGCGAGAACTCCATTGGCCTCGCGGGCATCGAGGACCCGATGTACTGGGTCGCGCCGAACGGCACGTTCGTCGGCTCGACGTTCCAAGGCGTGACCGTCTCGCACGACAAGGGCTGCAACTTCTCGTTCGTGGGCGGCCCCCTCAAAGACGGCATCTTCATCGACCTCACGTCGCGTGCCGCCGAACCGAACACGGTGGTCACCTTCCAGTCGGGCTACGACAACATCGACGACGCCGGGAACGTGACCTACAAGTCCGTCCTCTACGAGTCGAAGGACCAGGCGGAGACGTTCACGGCGATGCCCTGGACGTTCGACGGCACACTCTTCGGCGAGACAGTCGACATGGCGCCGAGCGACGACCAACGGCTCTACGTCACGGCGGTTCGTGCGCCCGGCGTGACACCGAGCGGCGTCTTCATGGTCTCGCTCGATCGCGGCAAGACGTTCGAAGAGCTCCCCTTCCCGCTCGTCGCCGGCGAACGCGCGCCGTTCATCGCGGCCGTCGACCCAACGAATGCCGATCGCGTCTACGTGCGTACGTGGAGCGGCGCCGACAAACCGGGGCGCATCATGCTCACCGAAGACGCCGGCAAGAACTGGAAGACGATCTACACGAGCCAGGCGGCACTTTCGGGTTTTGCCCTCGCGCCGGACGGAAAGAAGGTCTACCTCGGCGGCCCGAAAGAAGGCTTGCAGGTCGCGAGCACCACGGACTTCGCCTTCACCCAGAAGAGCACCATCGAAGTGGGCTGTCTTACCCTCGCGGCCGATGGCCTCTGGGCGTGCTCGAGCGAGAAGAGCGGCTTCATCGCGGCCTTCTCGAAGGACGACGGCGCGACGTTCGACACCAAAGCTCACTTCTGCGACATCCGCGGAGCGCTCGCGTGCGACGGGACGAGCAAGACGACCACCCAATGCGCGCAAGTGTGGCCCACGCAACAGAGCGTGCTCGGTTGCGACGCATTCGCGGATGGAGGCGCCGACGGCGGACCGAACGCCGGCGACGGCAGCACGACGACGACGGGCGCGAAGGTCGACGACGACAGCGGATGCTCGTGTCGTACGACACCGGGCAAGCCCCTGACCGCGGCCTTCGCCGGCATCGGAGGCGCCGCCTTCGCCTTGCTCTTCGCGTGGTGCCGCCGGTCTCGCCACTGACGAGCTCGGATTTCTAGGTGTCAAAGAGACACGGGCCGTTTGCGGATGGTCCGGTTCGCACCCTGTGTTTCGTCACGAAACATTGGAGCGGCGCGGTGCTATCGGTCATGACGCGTCCCGCCGTCGGGGGGTAGCGAAGTGTCACGCTCGTGCTGGACGTCGCGACACGAATGCCCCGCGACGCCGCATGGTGTCCTGCATCGCACCCCCGTCTCCGAGCCAAAGACGGAGGCCGGCGCGGCGCGCATGCCCTGGCATCGGCCCTGCAAAGCTGACCAGCTCGAACGAGTCTCGTCGCGTCGTCTTCGACGTCGCTCGGAGGGTAGAGCCATGAACGCTGATCGTCAGCCGTCGATGCCGGGCATCATGCCGAAGGACAAGATCTACCGTTACGTGATCACCCCTGCCGAGGGCGGCTGTCGCGCCGCTTGCGCCGAGCTCTGCGTCGAGGCCCTAGGAGCCTCCGAAGAAGCCGCCATCGATGCACTTCTCGAAATCATCTGCGCCAAATTGAACGGTGTCGAAGACGTGACCCCTCCTCCGATGACGGTCATCGATTTCCGACTCGAGGAGGAGAGCGTACGCTCACACGCGGAGTCGCCCTGAGCATCCAAGGCACCGACGACCGCGGGCTCGGCGCGCGCCTCGAAGCAGGCGGAACCACGTTCACGGTTTGGGCGACTCGAGCCAAGCGTGTGGAGGTTCGCTTCTTCGACGAAGCGCGCCGCGTACTCCGTACCGAACGTCTCGAGCCCCAAGCCGATCACGTTTTCGTCGGGCACTTCGGCGACGTTCGCGAAGGCGCGCTCTACCTCTTCGTTCTCGATGGTGTGGAAACGCCCGATCCCTACGCGCGGGCACTCCCCTTCGGGGTGCACGGACCGGCAAGAGTCGTCGCCGATGCGCGCGAGCCCGCTTTGCGCCACGTGCATCCGCTGCACGCGTGGGTGATCTACGAGCTCCACGTGGGCACGTTCACGACGGAAGGCACGTTCCGTTCGGCCATCGAGAAGCTCGACGATCTGGTCGAGCTCGGCATCGACGTGGTCGAGCTCATGCCCGTCGCCGCCTTCGCGGGCGAGCGAGGTTGGGGCTACGACGGCGTAGCGCTTTTCGCCGTCCATCCTGCGTACGGCACACCGGACGATCTTCGCGAGTTGGTGCGAGCTGCTCACGAGCGCGGGATCGCGGTGCTGCTTGACGTCGTCTACAACCACTTCGGACCGTCGGGAAACTACCTCGCGCGTTACGCGCCCGAGTACTTCTCGACCAAGGTCACGACGCCGTGGGGGGTTGCTCCGAACTTCGAGAACCCGCGGATGCGCGGCCTCGTCGTGCAAAATGCACGTTATTGGCTCGAAGAATTCGGCATCGACGGTCTACGGCTGGATGCCACTCACTCCATCCACGACGACTCGACACGTCACGTTCTGCACGAGCTCACATCGGTGGCGCACGAGATGGCTCCGCGCCGAGCCGTGTTCTTCGAAGACGCCCGCAACGATCCGGCGATGTTCGGCGAGCTCGGTGCCGACGGCATCTGGGCAGACGACTTCCATCATCAGCTGCACGTGGTGCTGACCGGCGAGCGCGATGGCTACTACGCCGCCTACGAGCGTGGCCTCCCGGACCTCGCACGCACCATCGCGCAAGGCTGGCTGTTCCAGGGCGAACCGTACGCCGCCGCGCCGTGGAAAGGACGGCCGCGAGGAAAGCCGAGCAGCGGCGTGCCACCGGAGGCGCTCGTCTATTGCCTGCAGAATCACGATCAGATCGGCAACCGCGCGTTCGGAGATCGGCTCGCGGGTCCCGACGGCCTCGATCTCGACACGTACTGCGCGGTGGCCACGCTGCTGCTCTTCCTACCGATGACCCCGCTGCTCTTCATGGGCGAAGAATGGGCCGCAACCACGCCGTTCCTCTTTTTCAGCCACCTCGACGGCGATCTCGGTCGTCATGTCTCGGAAGGGCGCCGTCGCGAGTTCGCGAGCTTCGAGGCCTTCGCGGATCGCGCGGTTGCTCGCACCATTCCCGATCCCCAAGAGGAGACCACCTTCACGCGCTCGAAGCTCGATTGGAGCGAGCGCATGAGCCCGCCGCATGCACGCGTGCTCGACGTCTATCGAACGATGCTCTCGCTGCGCCGGTCGGATCCCGTGCTTCGCGTGCGCTGCAATCTCGGAGAGGTATCCGCACGAGCCGAGGGCAACGTGCTCGTCGTGCATCGCCGTACGCCGCTCGACTCACGGACGATCTACGTGAACTTCGGGCGCGAAGACGCTCGGCTGCCCGCGGGCGCACGGACTTTGTTCGCCACAAGCAAAACGGCCGAGGAACGAGTCCCCGGCCGTAGCGCCGTCATCGTGGATCCTTAGGAAGGATCAGACTTCGAATTCCGCCTTCTCGAGAAGGTCGCGAACGCGCCAGAGGAACGAGTTCGCGGCTACGCCGTCGACGATGCGGTGGTCGTAGCTGAGGGCCACGTACATGACCGGGTGGATGGCGATCTGATCCTCGCCGTCCGCGCCTTCGACGACCACGGGGCGCTTCTTGATCTCGCCCATGCGGAGGATGCCGGCGTTCGGCTGGTTGATGATCGCGCCGCCGAAGAGGTTGCCCTTCAGGCCGGGGTTCGAGACCGAGAAGGTCGCGCCCGAGAGGTCGTCGACCGTGATCTTGCCGGTGCGCGCACGACCCGCGAGCTCGTCGATCGAGCGAACGATGCCGCGAACACCGAGCTCGTCGGCGCGACGAACGACCGGAACGACGAGGCCGTCCGGCGAGTCGACGGCGACGCCGATGTTGATGTCCTTGTAGGTGACGAACGCATCGTTGAGGACGCGCGAGTTGAGCGCGGGGTTCTCACGGAGCGCGCGGGCGACGGCGACCGTCACGAAGGCGAGCATGGTGAGGCCCATGCCTTCCTTCTTGTAGCGATCCTTGTTCGCCTCGCGGAGCTTCGACACGCGGTACAAGTCGCACTCGGCAACGGTCACCACGTGGGGCGACACGAGCTTCGAGTAGACCATGTGGTCCGCCGTGATGCGGCGACGACGCGTGAAGGGCGTGATCTTGTCGCCCGGGTTCTCGCGGTAGGCGGGAACCTTGAACGAACCGAAGCCGACGCCGGGCACCGGGGGAACGAAGCCGCCGCCCTGGTTGATCATCTGCGCGAGCTGCGCGGTGGGAGCCGAAGGCGCGGGGGCCGCGGCGACCGAACGAGCAACCTGCGACTCGGCCTGGGCGCGGAGCGCGGGGGCCATCGGGGGCTCGGTGCGCGGGGGAACGGCGCGCATCACGTCGTCGACGGTGATGCGACCGCGATCACCCGAGCCGCGAACGTTCTCGATGTTCACGCCCTGCTCGAGAGCGGCGCGACGCGTGTTCGGCGAAGCGAGCGGTCCGAGCGAGCCCGAGGCGTTGGCCGCCGGAGCAGCGGCGGGAGCCGGAGCAGCGGCCGCGGGCGCCGACGTCGGCTGCATCACGCCTTCTTCGATCTGGCAGATGACCGAGCGAACCGGAACGACGTCGCCCTCCTTCGCGAGGAGCTTCGCGATTCGACCTGCGCTGGGCGCAGGGAGTTCGCTATCGGCCTTGTCGGTGGCGATCTCCGCAATCGACTGGTCCTTCTGGACGACGTCGCCCTCTTTGACCAGCCACTTCGTGATCGTTCCTTCGGTAACGCTTTCGCCAAGCTGCGGCACGGTGACGTCTAGCATCGCGGCACGCAAGCTAGCGTAGGGCCCGCCCCCTCTCAAGGCCTTCCCCTGCCGTCGTTCCCACTTCACGCGATCGGCACGGCGAAAATTATGCGTTCCGAAGTTCGGCCCTCGTGATTGGCCCCCCTCGACGTTCGGACCGGCTCGGCCTTCGCCGAGCACCTTTCAAGTTCGAACGAACGACGCGACGAAGTACCCATCCGTACCGTGCTCACTCGGGAGCAAGCGGAACGACGTGGCGTCGCCAGGGGCAACGATCGCCGCGACGGGCGCATCGAACGGCGCAGGCGTGAGTCCGCACTGACGCGCGTGCTCGACGACCGCTTCGGCTTCGGCGCGCAAAACGCTGCAGACGGCGTAGACCAGGCGTCCGCCCGGGCGAACGAGCGTTGCCGCGCGCGAGAGAATCGAGCGCTGGAGCGACGCGAGATCGTCGAGATCGCTCGCGGCGCGACGAAGGAGGAGCTCTGGACGACGGCGAACGGTTCCGGTTCCCGAGCAGGGGGCATCGACGAGCACGCGATCGTACGGCCCCGTTGCTCCGCCCGTTCCCGAAGCCCAATCGACGGCGAACGTCGAACGAGGCCGCTGACCAATACGGCCGAGCTCTCGCTCCAGGCGCTCGAGCTTCTTCGGATGAAGGTCAGCCGCATCGACGGCTCCGGACACTCCGACGGCACGCGCGAGGAGCCCGGTCTTGTTCCCGCGACCCGCACACGCGTCGAGCACGACGTCGCCTTCACGAGCGCCGAGAGCGAGCGCGACGACCTGCGAGCCTTCTTCTTGTGGCGTCCACGCGCCGTCGGCGAAGCCGGGCAAATCGGTGAGGCGACCCGCCCCCCGGAGTGCGATGGAGTGCGGCGAAACTCTCCCTGGCTCGATCGACGCGGACGGACGCGCCTCGCGGAGCGTTGCGAGCCAGCTGTCTCGAGTGCTTGCATCTTCCACGCGAATGCCGAGCGGCGGAGGCTCGGTCGCAGCGAAGAGAGCGAGCGTGGCCGGCTCGCCGATCGACTCGATAATCGCCTTCGTCAGCGCCGGATCTGCCGACGCCAGCGCCGCTCGCGCGAGCTCGTCGGTCGTGGGCTTCGGCTCCTTCGAGAGCTTGCGCAGAACCGCATTCGCAAAACCCGAAACACGTTCCCCCGCGACGGCGCGGACGCCCGAAACCGCTTCGCTCACGGCCGCGAACGCCGGCACGCGCTCGAGCGCGAGCAGCTGATACGCCGCAATCACGAGAATCGCGCGGACCTCCGGCGGAAGGTTCGACAGACCTCGCGGCGCATGACGGGAGAGCCGCGCCTCGAGCCAACCACGAAGGCGAAGGCTGCCATAGACGAGCTCCGTCGCCAGCGCGCGGTCGCGCGGTTCGAGCTGGATGTTGCGATCGAGCTCGACGTCGAGCGCTGCCGCGGCGAAGGCGGAATCCCGCTCGACGCGAACGAGAACGTCCGCAGCAACCGAGCGCGCAGTAGGGACGAGGCGGGGGCGTGCCACGACGCCCTACTACCAGCCCGCAGCCTTCCGTCGAAGCGCTTCCGACGCGATCACTCCGGCTTGACGCGAATTTGCGGCGGAGCCGGGTAGGTGGCGCTCGCAACGTCCCAGGGTTGGATCTGGACGACGGCCTTCTCGCAGACGCCGAGCACGAGGCCTCCACCATTCGCCTTGGTGAGCCCGGGGCAGTACTGGCTGCCGCCGCTGTCGGGGCTCGAGTAGCCTCCCTCGCCGTTGATGCCTTCGGAGACGGCAGACGCGCACGCGAGACGCTCGGCGTCGGTCGTGGGAACGGTGGGGCGGCGGTAGAACGTGAGGAACGCATCGCCGTTGGTGATGGTCGAGCAATCGGCCCAGGCCGAGAGCGTGACCGTCTGACCTGTCGTGTTCTGGACGATCCACGAGCGTACCGGCTGCTGTTTGCTCGGGTCGATCGTCGTCACCGCACACGAGCTGCTCGCCGAAAAGCGTGAGCCCTTCGATGCGCTCGTGAAGTTCGTCTGAAGCGTCGTAAGGGTGCCGACGGTGGTGAGCGGAACGTCAACGCCGCTCGTGTCGCACCCGATGATGAGGTTCTTGGCGGCGCTGCTGCCGCCGCCCGGCGCGGGATTCGTGACGGTGATGCCGACGCTGCCCGGGTTGACGAGCTGCGTGGAAGGCACGACCGCGGTGAGCTGCGTGTTCGACACGTAGTTCGAAGAGAGGATGGTTCCCCCGCCCTTCACGATGCTCGACGGCACGAAGCCGGTGCCGGTGATCGTGATCGTTCGGTCGGGCGAGGCGGCGGGCACGGACGTCGGATTGAGCCCGGTGATCTGCGGCGCGGGGTTCGTCACCGTGAAGGAGAGCGCGGCCGATGTTCCGCCGCCCGGCGTGCCGTTCACCACGCGCACCGCAATGGCGCCGGCGGTGGCGAGTTGAGCGGCCGAGAGCGTCGCCTTGAGATGCGTACTGTCGACGTACGTGGTCGCGGCGGGCGCGTTGTCGAACGTGATCTGGGACGTGATGAAGAAGCCGACGCCGGTGACGGTCACGTCGGTCGGGCCGGCTCCCGCACCGATGGTCGCCGGTGAAAGCGGTGACGAGAGCGACGGTACCGGATACTGCACGCGGAAGACGACCGGCGTGCTCACCCCGCCGCCGGGCGGCGGATTGCTGACCGTGACCGGGAAATCTCCGGCAGCGCCGAGCATGGTCGCGGGCACCGTGGCCGTCAGCTGCCCGCCATTCACGAACGTGGTGGCAAGCGCGTTGCCGTTGAAGACGACGTTGCTCGCATTGACGAAGCCGCCGCCGTTGACGGTCATCGTGACGGCAGCCGAGCCGACGAAGGCCGCCGAGGGATTGATGTTCTGGATCGCCGCATCGGGATTCGCGACCGTGAACGCAATCGATCCCGAGTCACCGCCACCGGGCGTCGGATTGCGGACCTTCACCGGCACGCTTCCGAACGCGGTGAGCAGGTTCGCCGGAACGATGGCGTCGAGCGACGTCGTGCTGACGAACGTGGTGGCGAGCTCGTTGCCGCCGAAGATGACCTTGGCTCCCGAAACGAACCCGGTGCCCGTGAGGTGCACCAGGGTCTGCGCCGATCCCGCGAGCACGGACAGTGGCGACAGCGACGTCACCGAGGCCACGGGGTTTTCGACCTCGAAGCTGATCTCCCGACTCGCGCCGCCGCCAGGAGCGCTGGTGCCGACCGAGAGACGCAGCGTGCCGACCGTGGCGAGCTTGGACGTCGGGATCGTCGCGCGAAGCTCCGTTTCACTCACGAACGACGTGGCGAGCGGCGCGCCGTCGAGCTGGACGATCGAGCGCGGTACGAAGTTGTTGCCGGTCACGACGATCGACGGACCGACGGTACCGACCATGGCCCGCGACGGATCAACCGAGGAGATCTCGGGCGCCTGAGCCTCGTCCGGATTGCGGGGTGTACTCGGCTTCTGGTTCGTCGAATCGTTCGGCGGGGCCGGCTCGGTCGTCTGGTTCGTCGAAGCCGGTGTCGTTTCGACGGGGGCCACCCGATCGCTGCTCGAACACGCCACGAGCGGCGCCATGGCAGCGACGGCGGCGAGCGAGACAAGGGCGAAGCCCGAAAGGCCCGTGACGCCTGTGAGGCCTGTAACCACGGTGACGACTGGAGAGACTCGCGAAAAGCGGAGCATGGGGGAAATTGCAGCCGCTATGACACACCGCCTCCACCCGCGCCACGGTCGCCGGGCACGTGCACCCGAATGAGACGAACGGACCTCGAGCCCGGAAACTTTACTGAACGATTTCGCGCGCCTGCAGGACAATCACGTCCCACTTGCGAGCCACGTCGTTCTTGAACGCGAGGAGCATCAAGAGGACGAGCACGGTCATGCCGACCAAGCTCGAAAGCTCGCGCGTCCGCAGGCTCACGGGCTTTCGCCTCACCCACTCCACGAGGAACAGCATGAGGTGGCCGCCATCGAGAACCGGAATGGGCAGCAGGTTGATGAGCCCAAGATTCACGCTCGTCACCGCCATCGCCCAGACGAAGTACGTCGCGCCCTTCGACGCGGCATCGCCCGCGACGTCGTAAAGCGTGATCGGTCCGCTCACCGTCGCGATGCTCACGCGCCCCTGGAGGATGCGCACGAAGCCGACCACGTTGAACCTGATCGCGTTCTTCGTCTCTTCGAAGCCGCGCTTCACGGCGTACGCGACCGTGTGCGGGTTCGGCACGAACTTGCTCGGCGCACGCGGCGCCCAGTGCGTGCTTCGGAAGACGTAACGCTCGTAGGGTTGACCGAGCTCGTCCCAGCGCTCTTTGCGGAGCTGGAACGTGCCGCTCATGCGCTCGCCGTCGCGCGTCCACACGAGCTCGTGGACGCGATTCGGTTCGCTCTTGAGACGGCCGACGAGCGTGTTGTCGTCGAGCACGGAACCACCGCGCCGATCGACCTTCCACATGCGCTGAGGAACGCCGTCGAGATGCGTGACGCGATCGCCTGCTCGAAGCCCGGCGCGCCACTCGCTCGACCCCTCGGGGACCGATGCAACATACATCTCCGCGCTCTCGATGCCGGTTCGATCGAGCACGTCTTTGGCGCGCGCGTCGGGATCTCCGTCGCGCGTGGCGGCGCCCTCTTCGCGAGGACGCGGGGCGAGGGACGCGATGCCCGTTTCGAGCACGGCGATGTCGCAAAGACCACCGAGCGCGTTCGGCACGGGAATGGGCCTCACGTAGGTGAGGTTCACGTTGTCGCCGCGGTTCTGCGTGAGGAGGCGCTGGAGCTCGATGAACGTCTCCACCTTGCGGCCATTGACGGCTGTGATGCGGTCGAACGTACGAAGCCCCGCGCGCCACGCGGGAGAGTCGGTGCGCGAGATGCCGATCACGGGCGCGGCGAAGGTGGGCGCGATACCGATGCGCCCCACGTGCTCGTAGAGATCGAGCTCGCTCGGTTCGACGACTTCGATCTCGTCGGACGGCGTGATGGTCACCGACACCGGCTTGCCGTCACGCTCCACGCTCACGAGCATCGGCACGCCCGCGTTCTTCGCGAACGCCTTCTGCACGTCCGGGAAGCTCGAGACCTGCATGTCGCCGACCGCGAGGATCGTGTCGCCGGGATGAAGCTTGCCGTCGGCGGGCTTGCCCGGGAAGACGACGCCGACGACAGGCGAGAGGAACTCGCGGTCCTCGAGGTAAACCGACGTGTAGAGCGCGATGGGGAAGACGATGTTCATCGCCGGCCCCGCGAGCACGATCACGACGCGCTTCCAGAGGGACTGAGCCTCGAAGGTGCGCGTCTTGTCCTCGGGAAGGATCGGCTCTTGGGCCTTTCCTTCCTCGAGCATCTTCACGAAGCCGCCAAACGGCAGAAGCCCGATGCAGTACTCCGTCTCTTTGCCGCGAACCTTCAGGATCTTGGGGCCGAAGCCGATCGAGAAGGTCAGCACCTTCACCCCGAAGAGCTTCGCGAATGCGAAATGCCCGAACTCGTGGATGAAGATGAGGATGCTTATGAAGAGTACGAAATAGACGAGCTCCACGACGCGTTTTACGCGGCAACCCGCGAGCGACGAACGACTGCCTCGAAGAGAGTGATGCCGTCACGGCCGCCGAGGCACTCTTCGCTCATGCGCTCCGGGTGGGGCATGAGACCGAGCACGTTCTTCGACGGACCGCCGTAGATGCCCGCGATGTTCTTCACGGAGCCGTTCGGGTTGACCGCGTCGTGCACGTCGCCGTTCGCCGTCGCGTAGACGAGCGCAATGCGGCCCTCGGCTTCGAGCTTGGCGAGGACCTCGGGCGTAGCCTGATAACGACCTTCACCGTGCGCGATCGGCAGGCGGAGAACGCTGCCGGTCGCGGGCGTGAACGGACCTTCGGAGGCAACCTTCACGAACACGTCTTTGCATTCGAAGCGAAGGTGCGCGTTGCGCGTGAGCGCGCCGGGAAGGAGCCCGCACTCGGTGAGGATCTGGAAGCCGTTGCAAACGCCGAGAACGTAGCCTCCGCGTGCAGCGTGCGCTGCGATGGCGTTCATGATCGGTCCGACCTTGGCGATGGCTCCGCAACGGAGGTAGTCGCCATAACTGAAGCCACCGGGGATCGCGACGAGGTCCGTTCCCGCGGGAAGCTCGGTATCTCCGTACCAGACGGTGCTGACCTTCGCGCCAGCGAGCTCGAGCGTGCGGATCATTTCGGCATCCGCGTTGAGACCGGGAAAAAGGACAACCACTGCGCGCATGGCGCACGGACGTAGCACGGGCCGCCGGCCCGCAAAAGGGTCGGCGGCTCGAGCAGAACCGTAACCGCTGCCGTCACGCCCGTTTTCGAAGACCGAGCGTGTGCGCTTCAGCGGGTGACGGGCAGGGTGAACGCGAACGTCGCCCCGCGGCCGGGCTCACTGGCCGCCGAAATCCGGCCGCCGTGGGCCTCGACGAAGGCCTTGGCGATGGAGAGGCCGAGCCCCGTACCGCCCGGACGGCTCGGCTTGGCCTGGAAGAAGCGCTCGAAGATGCGCGGGAGCGATTCCGGCGCGATGCCCTCGCCTGCGTCCACCACTTCGACGTGGATGCCGTCGCGGCAGGCGTGGGCTCGGACTTCGATCACCTCGCCCTTCGGCGTGAACTCGATGGCGTTGCCGATCAAGTTGGAGAGCACGCGAAGAAGGCTGTTTCGGTTGCCGTAGACCTGCGGGAGGTTCGGTTCGACGTCGGTGCGGATGGTCAGGCCCTTCGCGTTGGCGATCGGCGCACCGAGCGCAACGGCGTCGTTCACGAGGGCTTCGACCGAGCACGCGCGCCGGTCGAACGGCAAGTGCCCCGCTTCGAGTCGCGAGAGTTCGAGCAAGTCGCGAAGCAGCTCGTGCATCCGATCGGCTGCGCGGAGCGCGGCTTCGAGACGGCGTCGGTCACCGACCTTCTGCTCGTCGAGGTTCGCGCGCTCGAGCATCTCGCTCAGGGTCAGGATCACGACTCCGAGGGGGTTTCGGAGGTCGTGTCCGAGGGAGACGATGGCGTCTTCCCGCCGTGACGAGCTCTCGACGGCTTCGCGATACGCCATCGCGTTGCAGATGCCACGACCGACACTACGACCGACCTCGACGAGCACGCCCAGATCGGGATGCGTTTCGCTCGCCGAGAGCACCGTGAGCACGCCGAGCACCCGACCATCGGCGGCGAGCGGAACGAGCGTGAGTCGGCGACGCTGACCAAGCATGCGCTCGACGGCGCCGCTCATACCGCCGACGGCGCTCACCCCGCTCACGCCCGAGGGCTCGAACGATGCGGCGATGCAGGTGGGACGGCCCGTTTCGGCGACGCGCGCAACGAGATCGGCCACAGTGCGCCCGGCCTCCGTGTTCGGCCAGATAGGTGCGCCGTAGCGCGTGAAGCCTTCGTTCGAAACGAGCTCGACGACACAAGCCTCGGCACCGCGACCGGTGAGAAGGCCCATCACCGCCGTCAACATCTGCCCGAGATCGAGCGATGAAGCAGCGGCCGCGTTCGCGTCAGCAAGAAGCTGGAGACTCTCGATCAGCCCCTGACCACGGGGCAACGGAGCAAGAACGCCTGCTCGTGCAGCACGCACGGCGGCAAGAGATATCGGTCCTTTCGTTCGTGAAGCTGGACGCGCGACGCGTGACTCTCGAATTTGCATACCCCCCCCTGTGGACACTTCGCACTCGTCAGTCAGTCAGTCGGTCAGTCGGTCAGCGAGTGAGCCTGGCCGAATGAGCTAGAACCATGCCACCGCAGCGGCGCGGAGATCGCGGTTGGCGGCGACCACCCAACGGTGGCTCGCCTGGCGATCTGCAAGAGCACCTTCATGGTGGCCTCCGCACTGACCGTGGCTCGTTGTCGCCAGCCACCGTCGGTCCGCGTCTCTGCCACCGATAGAGCGTCGAGATGTCGACGCCGAGGATCGCCGCTGCGCGCGCTTTGTCTTGGTTGGCCTGCGCGAGCACCCAGCTCACGTAGCGCTCGGTCAGCGTTTTCAGCGTGCAAAGCTCGAAGGAACCGCCTGGCCATTCGCCACCTTCGGCTTCGGCCTGATCGAGGAATGCGAGATCAGCGGCCTCGATGCGCGAGCTCCTTCCGAGAACGACGATGCGCTCGATCGTGGCGGCGAGCTGACGAACGTTGCCTGGCCAGGATGCCCGCGACAAGAGCTCCTTGGCGTCGGCGCTGATCGACGAGACCTGCGACGCCGGCATCCGCGACCGCGCGACTTCGAGGAAGTGACTCGCCAGCAACGGGATGTCGCCTCGGCGGTCACGCAGTGGCGGAACGCTCAACGAAAGCACGTTGAGCCGGTAATAGAGATCTTCGCGAAAGGCGCCTTTGCGCACGAGCGAGGGCAAATCGCGATGCGTGGCCGCGATGAAGCGCACGTCGACGCGGCGCCCTCGATCGCTCCCCACCGCTCGCACCTCCCCCGTCTCGATCACGCGAAGCAGGGTACCTTGCAGTTCGAGAGGCATGTCACCGATTTCGTCGAGAAAGAGCGTTCCGCCCTCGGCTTCGACGACAAGACCGCGACGGGCCTGCGTCGCCCCGGTGAACGCGCCACGCACATGCCCGAAAAGTTCGCTTTCGAGCAGGGTGGCGGGGATCGCGGTGGTGTTGACCGCCACGTAGGGTCTGTGGCGACGCGGCCCCTTCTCGTGAATGAGGGAGGCGACGAGATCCTTGCCCGTCCCCGTCTCCCCCGCGACGAGAACGGGCGCGGTCGACAGCGCCATCCGTTCGATCGCGCCGAGCATCGCGACGATGGACGGCGCGTTGCCTAGCAGCACGCGCGTACTCGGTCGCTGCGCAACGGCGCGCTCGCGCGTGACGAGCGGTTCGTCGCGTTCGACGACATCCCGCTCGCCTATGTCACGCTCGCCCACGGCGCGCTGGATGGTCGTCGAGAGGTGCTCGAAGTCGACCGGCTTGACCATGTAGTCGAATGCGCCCTGCTTCGCGGCTTCGACCGCCTCTTGCATCTCGCCGTTGGCGGTCACCAAGATGACAGGGAGGGTCGGATCGCCGCGACGAACGAACTCGAGCAACTCGAACCCGCTCATGCCGGGCATGCGAACGTCGGACACGACGACGTCGAAAGACTCACGCGACAGCGCCTTGATTCCCTCGGGGCCACTCAACGCGATCTCGCAGGCGCAGGCGGGCATCAGCGAAACGCCGGATCGAAGCACTTCCGCCGTCGCTGCGTCGTCGTCGACGACGAGCACTTTGACGCTTCGCGTGAACCGCGACGATTCAACCCCCATGCGAAGTGTCTAGCTCAGGTTCCGTCGTGCGCACATATCGCCAAAGCGCCTCACACGCTGCTTTCCACAGCCGCACGTGGCAGAAAGCAAAACGATTCAGAGCTTTTCCAAAATCGACAACCTGCGAATAACTTGCGAACAACGCGTGTTTTTCTCTGGGACAACCGCGTTCGCAAATTGCGAGGCATGCCACCTGACGCGGAGCGTTGGCGAACTGCAAATCCCTCGACGTCGTCGATATCGGACGGTTCTCCGCTAGGGGTACACGTCTTGCTGGACCGCCCTCTCGGGGTGCGCGCGCGAATCGTGCTGCGATCCCAACCCGCCTTCGCAGGTCGCGATGGTCGCGTTGGGTGCTGGTCGTGAGAACCAGCGTCGCCGATCGTTTCGAACGAACGCCGCGCACGGGGAGGTCCTCGTATGTTGATTCCGTCGATCGCGCGCAACGACGACAGCACCGAGCGCGACTCGCTCGTTCTTCTCGTCGGACAGATCGGCCCGAATGGTCGAGCGCTCGCGAACGCGCTTCATCGCGCGGGCTACGCGATTCAGTGGGAGACCTCGATCGCCGCGTTGACCGAGGCCGCACGCGAGATGCCGCCCGCGGCGGTGCTGGCGGAATGCACGCCCGGCGGGGATCCGTTCGGCATCGTGCGATGGCTGCGGGCGCAGCGCGAATATTCGCATGCGCTGGTCTTCGCGGTAGGCAACGGCACCGAGCCGCTTCCGATCGGCGAAGGCATCGCCTCGGGCGCCGACGACGTCATCAACACGCCTTCGTCGGTCGAAGACATCCTCGATCGCGTCTCGGCGCGCATCGCCCGCGCGCGAACCCTCGAAGAGCGCGCCTTCTACGACTGCGTGACGCACGTTCGAAATCGCCTGTTCATGCGCGAGCGCTTTCCCGGCGAACTGTCGCGTGCACTTCGTCGTCACGGGCGCGCCTCGATCGCGCTCCTCGAGGTCGACGGTGTCGAGGCGCTGCGCCGGGACAAGGGTCGAACGACCGCCGATCGCGCACTCGAGCTATTTGCTTTCACGATGCGCTCGAGCCTGCGCGATGCCGATCTCGCCTGCCGGTTCGACGACCGCACGTTCGTCGTGCTCATGCCTGGGCTCGATGCGAAGACCTCCGCCGTTTCGCTTGCCTCGGTGAACGACCGTGTGGGCGAGCGCGTACGTGAGCTCGGCGGCGTTCATCTCCGACAGGTGCCCGCGCTCGCCGAAGCGCCGCGAGACGGAACGTCGTGGGAGCGCCTGCTCGAGACCGCCGAACGAAGGCTGAAGGCACCGCGCGCATCGAGCACAACCATTCCGCTCAGCCCCGGTCCTTGAGCCCAAGCGCGCCCGGAGAAGGACGAGGCGCAGGAATGGAGCGGCGCCCATGGACCCGGCAGGCCGGAGCGACTAACCAAGGGGCCGATGACCGCCGCTCCCCACGCCTTCCCGGGCGATCTGCCGATCGAAGACTCCCTCATCAAGCAGCACAAGCTCACGCCGGACGAGTACGCCCGCGTCGAGAAGGCGCTCGGCCGTAAGCCCTCGTACACCGAGCTCGGCGTCTTCAGCGTCATGTGGAGCGAGCACTGCTCCTACAAGTCGTCGCGCGTCCACCTTCGCCGCCTGCCGACGAAGGGTCCGCGCGTCATCCAAGGACCGGGCGAGAACGCCGGCGTCGTCGACATCGGTGACGGCTTCGCGGCCGTCTTCAAGATGGAGTCGCACAACCACCCGAGCTTCATCGAGCCGTACCAGGGCGCGGCCACGGGCGTCGGCGGCATCCTCCGCGACGTCTTCACGATGGGCGCGCGCCCCATCGCGAGCCTGAACTCGCTCCGCTTCGGTAGCCCCGATCATCCGCGCACGCCGGAGCTCCTCCGCGGCGTCGTCGCCGGCATCGGCGGATACGGCAACTCGATCGGTGTTCCCACGGTCGGCGGCGAGGTCCAGTTCGACCCGTCCTACGACGGCAACATCCTCGTCAATGCCTTCACCTGCGGCGTCGCCCGCACCGACCGCATCTTCTACGGACGCGCGGCGGGCATCGGCAACCCGATCCTCTACATCGGCGCGAAGACGGGCCGCGACGGCATCCACGGCGCCACCATGGCGTCCGACGAGTTCGGCAGCGCCAAGGAAGGCACCGGCGAGCTCGCCACGGCCAGCTCGATCAAGAAGGGCGTTCGCTCGACGATGCAGGTCGGCGACCCGTTCATGGAGAAGCTGCTCCTCGAAGCGTGCCTCGAGCTCTTCGCGGCGGACGTCCTCGAAGGCATCCAGGACATGGGCGCCGCCGGTCTCACGTCGTCGAGCGTCGAGATGGCCGGCCGCGCAGGCAACGGTATCGAGATCGACCTCGACCTCATCCCGCGCCGCGCCCGCAAGATGACGCCGTACGAGCTCCTCCTCAGCGAGTCGCAGGAGCGCATGCTCCTCGTCGCGAAGCGTGGCTGCGAAGACGCGGTCATCGCGATCTGCAAGAAGTGGGACCTCGATGCGGCCATCGTCGGTCGCGTGACCGATTCGAAGCGCTGGGTGGTCAAGGCCACGCCGGGCTTCGACCCGCTCGATGGCGGCTCGCCGAGCGGCGAGAAGCAGATCGCCGCGGACATCCCCGTCGACGTCCTCACCGACGACGCTCCGCTCTACGATCGCCCCCGCCAGTCCGCGCCGGTCTCGGCGAACGTCGACGTGCCCGAGAGCACCGACCCGAGTGCGGATCTCCTCGCGCTCCTCGGCTCGCCGAACGTCGGTTCGCGCGCCTGGATCTGGCGCCAGTACGATCACATCGTCCGTGGCGGCACCGTCGTCCGCCCGGGTTCGGACGCCGCGGTCGTGCGCGTTCCGTGCTCGCGTGACGGCAAGGTGATCGACAAGCACCTCGCCTTCGCGGTCGACTGCAACGGCCGCTTCGTCGAGCTCTCGCCCGAAGAGGGCGCGAAGATGGCGATCGCCGAGGTGTGCCGCAACCTCGTGTGCTCGGGTGCCGAGCCGATCGGCATCACCGACTGCCTGAACTTCGCGAGCCCCGAAGTCCCGACGACGATGGACCAGATCGCGCGCGCCATCGACGGCCTCGCCGAGGCCTGCCGCGCGCTCGAAGTGCCCATCGTCTCCGGCAACGTGAGCCTCTACAACGAGACGAACGAGGGCGAAGGCGCGAGCCGCGTTCGCCGCCCGATCCTCCCGACGCCGTCGGTCGCGGCCGTTGGTCTCCTCCAGAAGGAAACCGACGTCG
This sequence comes from Labilithrix luteola, assembly GCF_001263205.1. Lineage (GTDB taxonomy): Bacteria > Myxococcota_A > Polyangia > Polyangiales > Polyangiaceae > Labilithrix > Labilithrix luteola. Next base: position 5,384,601 of record NZ_CP012333.1, on the reverse strand, counting down.
TCACCCAGTGGTTCGCGGGCGAAGGCGACGTGGTCTTCCTCCTCGGCACCGATGCTGGCGAGGCTGGCCTCGGCGGAAGCGAGTACCAGTCGCTCAAGAGCGGCAAGCTCGGTGGCCCGGCTCCGCGCATCGATCTCGACGCAGAGAAGAAGCTCCAGAAGCTCGTGCTCGATCTCGCGCGCGGACAGCTTCTCGCGAGCGCGCATGACGTCGCGGATGGCGGTCTCGCCGTTGCGATTGCTGAGTGCTGCGCGACGGCGCCTGGCTCGAAGCCCGCGTTCGGCGCGAAGGTCACGGTGCCGGCAGGTGCGTCGGTGGCGGCTTCGCTCTTCGGCGAGGCCCCTCTCGTATCGTCGTCTCGGTTCGCGAGACGAACCGCGCGGCGGTCGAAGAGCAGGCAAAGAAGGCGGGCGTTCCGCTCGTCGAGCTCGGCCGCACGGGCGGCGACTCGCTCTCCCTCACCGTCGGCGCTCACACCGTCAACCTCTCGGTGCCCGCCCTTCGCGAAGCGCGCGAGCGCTGTCTCGAGCCGATCGTCGGCGCCTGAGAGACAGCGCGAGGGCGGCGCGAGGCAAGCGAGGCAAACGAGCCCGGGTCGATCCATCGGCCCGGGCAACGGCCGCGCTTTTCTGCTCGTCGCGCGCATTCGAAGCGGCCTGCCGGGATCGCGCGCGATCCAGTCTGCGCCTAGCCACGCGCGACAAGCCCTCGTGAACGACGAGACGCGTGTGAGGCGCGCGCTCGAGTCGATGGGTAGGTGGGTAGGTCGGTGGTGTGGGTCGTGCCGCCTAGCGTAAAAAGGCGAGCCGGGCGAGTACCGCCACCGCCCTGCCCTCGTCACTCGCCGAAGGAGGGCAAGGAGATAAGGTCGGACCAGATTGAACGGGCCGGGCCAATGACCGCGAGCATGAGCCCGAAAAGGCGTGATAGCGTTGTAGTTGGTCTTTCGCGATGGCCAAGTTCCAATCGCCGCTGCTCGGCTACAACAACAACGTCCGGCACAAAAACCGGGTGTTTCACATCCAGACGGAAGACTCGGGCGTCAACCACCCGCACATCATCACGCACCTCTTCATGGATGGCGGTCGCATCCTCAAGAGCGTGAAGAAGTCGTACGCCGAGCACGTCGGCGCCGATGGGATGAGCGATCTCGTCCGGACGATGATGAAGGAGCAGCACAAGGCGATGTTCGTCGCCTTGCGCGAGGGACAGTTCGATCACCTGTTCGAGAGCGGTGGAAGCGTTCGGCCGCCGAAGATGCCGGCGGCAGCACCCGCGCCGGCACCCGCACCCGCAAGTCCGGCCGTGACGACTCCGCCGGCATCGTTGGGACCGGCGACGACGCCGGATCCGCGGCCGCCGGTCGTGGCCGCCGAAGAAGAAGCACCGGCGACGACGCGTCAGCCGGAGCTGACGGAGATCGCTGCCCTCGCGGCTCCGCCTCCTCCCGCTCCTCCCGCCCCTCCGCCTCCCGCCCCTCCCCCTCCGCCTCCTCCCGTCGCCGCGAAGCCTGCACCGGCTCCTGTTCCTGCTCCTCCGCCGCCTGCAGCAGCGAAGCCTGCCGCGGCGTCATCGTTCTTCCAGTCGAGCGACCTGCCGCCTGCGCCGTCGAGGCCGCCTGCGCCGAAGGACACGAGCACGGGCGCGCGCCGCATCGCCGAAGCGATTCGTGCTCCGGACAGCGCTCCGGCGAGCTCGAAGCCTCATCAGCGTCCGGCGAGCGACAATCGAATTCCGCAAGCGCGTTCCGCGACGCTCTTCGGGACGGGCACGCGTCCTCCCCCGTCGATCTTCAGCGACGAGCTCATCAGCGACAAGTCGCTCGACGAAGTGATCCTGAGCTACCTCGCCGAAGATCTCGATCCCCCGCGCCGCAAGTAGCAGGGCGACAAGCGAGCTCGCCGGTCGCCTCTTCTCGCTTCAGGCTGCCTCAGGGGCGTCCCTGCCTGGTCTTCGGCATCGTTCCGAACAGGTAATCCCAGAGGGGAGACGAGACGCCGAACCCCGCGTCGTGGTCGACGTGGTGATGAACCATGTGATGCTTCTTCAGCATCCGACCAACGCGGCTCCCGATCCTGAAGTGGTGGATCGCGTAGTGGATGCCGTCGTAGGCCAGATACCCAACGACGAAGCCCGCGAAGAAAGGCTCGCCGATACGTGCGCCGAGCGTGAATCGGTAAAGCGCGTAGAAGACGACACCGAGCGGAATGCTGATCCCGAGAGGCATGACGAGGCGCCCCTTGTCGCTCGGATAGTCGTGGTGAACGCCATGAAGAAGAAAGTGGATCCGAAGGCCGCGCGGCGAGGCCTCGTGCCAGTGGAAAATCCAGCGGTGAAGAACGTACTCCGCGAAGCTCCACGCGACCGCTCCGGCGAGGAAGATCGCGAAGACTCCGAAGGGGCCGAGATCGCCGCGTACGATGCTGCGCCCGAGGAGGAACAACACCACCGGCCCCCAGAAGAGGAAAGGCGTCGTCGGATGCACGCGTGAGAAGCGTTCGAGAAGATCGGATTGGAACATCCTGCACGTGCGCGCGTGCGGAGAGGGTTTCGTCGGCGCATCCCAGATCGAGCTCATCGCGCGCGGCGTAAGCACGATCGGCGCCACACGCGCTCGACTGCAAAACGGGGACGGTCGAGGTGCTCTGCCAAGACTTCGGCGCAGCAGGTGCCGGAACTTCGGCAGTCTGGCGCGTAACGGGTCGAGGGCTCGTCGACGAAAGGGTTGGCACTATAAGAGCTGCGCGATGAAAGACATGGCGGGCCTCGACGCGACTCTCGGCCGAGTCAGCCTCCGGATGGCGAGCACACTCGAGCTCGACGGCGTGCTCGACGAGATCACGCGCGGCCTCGGCCGCGATCTCGACGCGGCGTTGGCGCGCGTCTGGCTCGTGCGGAAAGGCGAGCCTCGCTATTTGGAGCTCGTCGCGAGCGCGGGCTTGTCCGAGCGTCTCGACGGATCGCACAGCCGCGTCCCGGTCGGGGAGCTGAAGATCGGCGCGATCGCCGCAACGCGGGCCCCGGTCTGCAGCAACGACCTCCTCGGAGATCCGCGCTTCACCGACAAGACTTGGATACGGCAGAGCGGGCTCTTGGCCTTCGGTGGATATCCCCTGGTCTTCGACAAGGAAGTCCTGGGTGTCCTCGCCATGTTCGCTCGCCGGCCGCTGACCGATGCCGAGTTCGACCGTCTCGGCATCTTCGCCGCGCACGCCTCGGTGGCCATCAAGAACGCCGAGCTCTTCGCAGAGGTCACGGACCTGTCGCAACGGCTCGAAGCCGAAAATACGTATCTGAAAGAAGAGCTCCACGAGGGCCGTCCCTCCGGGATCGTCGGCCAGAGCACCATGCTCACGCGCGCCCTTGGTGAGCTCGAGCGCGTCGCCAGGACGGATTCGACCGTTCTCCTGGGGGGCGAAACCGGAACGGGAAAAGAGCTCTTCGCTCGCGCGCTCCACGAGATGAGCCCGCGTCGCGGACAACCTCTCGTCAAAGTGAACTGCGCCGCGATCGCCCCGAGCCTCATCGAGAGCGAGCTCTTCGGACACGAGAAGGGAGCGTTCACCGGCGCGCTCCAGCGCCGGCTCGGCCGCTTCGAGCTGGCCCAGGGAGGCACGCTGCTCCTCGACGAAATTGGAGAGTTGCCGCTCGAGACCCAGGCCAAGCTCCTGCGCGTCCTCCAGGAGCACGAAGTCGAGCGCGTCGGAGGAACGCAACCGATTCGGCTCGACGTGCGGATCGTGGCGGCGACCAACCGTGACCTTGCCGCCGAGGTTCGCGCGAATCGCTTCCGCGCTGACCTCTTCTTCCGCCTGAATGTCTTTCCGATCCGCGTGCCGCCGCTGCGCGAGCGGCGCGAGGACATCCCGTCGTTGATCGACGCACTCGTGCGCGCGCTGGCGACTCGACTGCGGTTCGAGCCAAAGGGAGTCGAAGAAGACGCCATTTCGTATCTCCAGGCCTACGACTGGCCGGGAAACGTGCGCGAGCTTCAAAACGTCCTCGAGCGAGCGTCGATCCTTGCTCGAGGAAATCGCATTCGCCTCGAAGACCTGCCGGAGCTGCGCAACGCGATCGAGGAGCTCCTCCCGGTGCCGACGGATGACGATACCTCGAGCATTCCGCTGAAGGCGCGTGTCGACGCCTACGAACGATCGCTCGTCGCCGACGCCCTGCGCCGAGCACAGGGCAACCAGTCGGAGGCGGCGCGGCTCCTTCGAACGAGCCGCGCGACACTCCAATACAAGATGAAGACGTACCGCCTCTGACGGACGCAAGCGCCGACAATCCGGCGCCGGTTCACGAAACTTCGGCAGGAGAACGATCCCGCGGACACTGAATTATGCGCGCGGATCGGTCAGACTCGCCACGCGGCTCGCCCGGCGCACGCCGCGCACGCGTGGCATCGATGATGCACATGCGGCCGCGCGATGAAGACGGTATACACCGCGGTCGCGCTCGTGCGCGGCGGACGCGATGGGTCGGTGGCTTCGGACGACGGCGCCCTGACCTTGGAGCTACGTAGGCCCGAAGCAACGTGCGGTACGCGCGGAGCAACGAATCCCGAGCAGCTGTTCGCGGCCGCGTACGCCGCGAGCTTCGAGACTGCCATGCACGAGATTGCGAATCTCGTGCACAAGCAACTCGAGGACGCGCAGGTGCGAGCGCTCGTCTCGCTGAACCTGACCGATGACAAGAAGTACGTCCTTGGCATCGAGCTGCGCGGTCGCGTCGCCGGATTCTCGAGGGAAGAGACCTACGCACTGATGCACGCCGCACACGCCGTGTGCCCGTACTCGAACGCGACCCGAGAGAACATCGAGGTCACCATCGTCGCCGAATCCGCGAGCGAAGGGGAGAAGGCATGAACGCGGCAGTCCTCTCCCTCGTGCTCTTCACGTTTCTGGTGGGCATGGCAGGCCTGCTGATTCTTCTCTGGTCCATCACGCGCAATCGCGTCTCGTGGCAAAAGACCGGGGCGACCATCATCTTCGACGCTGGCGAGATCGGCCGAGTCGAGGAGCCGGCCGCCTCTGCGACCGACGTGGCCGCGCTGGCAGAGAGCGCGCATGCGCACGATTCGCGCGACGACGCTCGCTCCGCCGAGGACATCCAGGCTCGACGCGACGCCGACGTGTCCTCGCGCACGCCCGTGCTCGCCTTTCTCGCTTCGGCCATCGTCTGGCTCGTGATCGGCTCGCTGTACGGGGTCGTCTCTTCGCTGAAGATGACGTTCCCCGACTGGCTCACGGGCTCGGCGCCGTTCACCTTCGGTCGCGTTCGGCCGATCCACCTGAACGCGGTGATCTACGGATTCGCCTCGATGGGCGGCATCGCGATCGCGCTGTGGCTCATGCCGAGGCTCGTTCGCACGCCGCTGCGTGGAGGGAGGTTCGCGACCGCCGGCGTCGTCGTGTGGAACATCGGAATGGTGGCAGGGCTGCTCGCGATCGCATTCGGATGGACCGATGGCCTCGAGTGGCTCGAGTTCCCCTGGCCAATCGACGCGCTCTTCGTGATTGGCGGCGCGCTGGCCGGCGTTCCGTTGCTCCTCACGCTGCGCGCGAAGCGAGTGGCACACCTCTATGTCTCGGCCTGGTACCTCGGCGCGGCGTTCTGCTGGTTTCCCATCCTCTTCTTTGTCGCGAACTTCCCTGGCGTCCACTTCGGTGTCGAACACGCGACGATCAACTGGTGGTTCGCGCACAACGTGCTCGGCCTATGGCTCACGCCGATGGGACTCGCCATCGCCTACTACTTCATTCCAAAAGTCCTCGGCCGCCCCATCTTCTCTTATGGCCTGTCGCTCATCGGCTTCTGGAGCCTCGCGCTGTTCTACAGCCAGGTCGGCGCGCACCACCTGATCGGCGGGCCCGTTCCGACGTGGCTCATTGCGGTCTCCATCGTCCACAGCGTGATGATGTCAATCCCCGTCATCGCGGTGGCGATCAATCACCACATCACGATGCGCGGGCGTTTCGCGACGCTGAAGCACTCTCCGACGCTCCGCTTCGTCGTGGTGGGCGCACTCATGTACACGGCAACGTCCCTCGAGGGGTGCCTGGAGTCGATTCGTGCGCTGAACCGCATAACCCACTTTACCCACTTCACGGTCGGTCACGCGCATATGGGTCTTTACGGATTCGTCTCGATGGAGATCTTCGGCGCCGTCTATTTCATACTCCCCCGCCTCGTCGAGCGTGAATGGCCCTATCCGAGCCTGATTCGAGCTCACTTCTGGTTTGCGCTCGTGGGGATCGTCGTCTACGTGGGCGCGCTCTCGATCGGCGGCACGCTGCAGGGCCTCGCGATGCTCGACAAGGCGAAGCCGTTCCTCGACTCCGTTCGCGTGACGATTCCCTTTTTGCACGCACGCACTCTGGGCGGCGTCCTCATGACGTTCGGACACTTCGTCTTTGCGTACCACACGTGGGCAATGGCGACTGGGCGTGGGCCTGTCCGCACGTTCGCCGGCCAAACGCCCGTGCTCACCATGGAGAAAGCCGCGTGAATCGCCTGTCCGTCATCGTCTTCGGGAGCGTCGGCGTCCTGATCCTCACGGCCATGATCCTCGTGGTCATGCCGTACGTGCAGTTCATGGTCGTGCAACCCGAGGAGGGCCTCGCGCCGTACACGACAGAGCAGCAGCGCGGGCGCGACGTCTACGTGTCGCTCGGCTGCGTCTACTGCCACACGCAACAACCCACCGACCGCGCGTTCGCGCCCGACTCGGAGCGCGGCTGGGGTCGTCCGTCGACGCCGGGCGATTACGTCTACGACCATCCTCACCAGCTCGGGACGATGCGCACCGGTCCCGATCTATTCAACATCGGCGCGCGGCAATCGAGCGCGGGTTGGCACTACACTCATCTCTACAATCCACGAGCCGTGGTCCCCGGGAGCATCATGCCGGCGTATCCATTCCTCTTCGAGGTGAAGCGCGAGCTTGGCCCCGATGACGTCCGAGTCGACTTGCCGCCCGAGCTCGCACCCAAGGAAGGCTTCGTGGTCGCAAAGCGCGACGCCGCTGCGCTCATTGCCTATCTCGTCTCCCTCGATCACACGTATCCGTCGCGATATCTGAAATACACCTCCGAGCAAGCAAACCTGAATAGCGGTGCACCACGATGAAGGCCCATCAGGCAAACGCCCGCGAAGAAGGTGGGGCGACTGGTGGGGCGGCGCAGATCCGTCGAGAGAATCCGGAACCGGTCGAGTCGCGCGGCCCTCTGCCGGCGCTCTTCCTCGTACTCTTCGGAGTCTTCGGGGCGTCTGGGTTCACGTACCTGGTGCAGCACGGCGGCGACGACTTCTCGTTCGCGGGCGACGAGCGCTCGCCGCAGACCGTGGCGGCAAGCACGGAGGTGAACGGCCAGGCCGTCTTCCAGGCGAGCTGCGCGCCCTGCCATCAGGCTAGCGGGCTGGGCATACCGAAGACGTTCCCTCCGCTCGTGGGATCGACGTGGCTCCTCGAAGACAAGGAGACCCCCATCCGTATCGTCCTCTTGGGCCTCCAGGGGCCCATCGAAGTGAACGGCGAGCGCTACCAGAACACCATGCCGGCACTCCGCACGCTGCGTGACGCCGAGATCGCCGCGGTTCTCACGCACGAACGGAGCTCGTGGGGGAACCAGGCCCCGGAGATCACCGAAGAGGACGTACGGGCAGTCCGCGAGTCGCTCGCGGGCAGGACGGAACCGTGGAATGGAGGCGACGAGCTGCTTCTTGCTCGTCGAAAGGCTCCGTGACGTCGGACGCCCCGGAGGCAAGGAGCTGCGCTTCGTTCGCGATCGAGGGGATGTCGTGCGCGAGCTGCGCAGCACGTATCGAGCGCGTGCTCGCGCGCGAGTCGGGAGTCGCTACCGCGACGGTGAACTACGCGGCGGGCACGTTGTCGCTCGAGTGGGATCCCCGCCACTTCGACGCCGCTCGGGCGAAGGCGCGCATCGAGGCACTCGGGTACCGCGCGCACGAACGCGGCGGTGACAACACCGAAGAGGAGCTGGTCGGCCTTCGGATTCGCCTCGCCCTCTCCGCCTTCTTCTGCATGAACGCGATGCTCCCCTCGCTCGTGCTGTATGTCGGCGCAGTGGATGCGTCGGACGCGCGCGCACGCTGGTGGCTCGCGTTTGCGACCGGCGTGTTGACGCTGCCCACGCTGGCCTTCGGAGGCGCGCCATTTCTGGCGGGGGCCGTGCGTTCGCTGCGCCAGCACGCGCCCGGCATGGACCTGCTCGTCTCGCTGGGCGCCGTCGCGACGTTCGCGTACTCGGCGGTCGTCCTCTCGCTCGGCTCGTCCGACGTCTACTTCGACACGTCGGGCATGATAGTCACGTTCCTGCTGCTCGGCCGATTGATCGAGCGCTCTGCGCGGAAGCGCGGAATCGACTCGGTGCACTCGCTGCTCTCCTTGTCACCGCCTCTGGCACATCGGATCGATGACGGCGGGCTCGAGACCGACGTCGACGCGCGGACGGTCGAGCCCGGTGCCCGGATCCGCATCCGGCCTGGCGAGCGCGTTCCGCTAGACGGGCGCGTCGAGACCGGAGAGTCGTACGTCGATCGATCTCTGCTGACCGGTGAAGCGCGGCCTCTTCGGGTAGCGTCGGGTGATCTCGTCGAAGCCGGTACGCTGAACCACGACGGCGTCCTCTTGCTCGAAGTCACGAATGCCGTCGGCTCACGTGCGCTCGATCGGATTGCAGGTGCCGTGGATCGCCTCCTTGCGCGCCGTGCGCCAATGCAGGCGCTCGCCGACCGCTTCGCCGCCAAGCTCACCGTCGTCGTGCTAGTCACGGCGGCGCTCACGGCGCTGGTGAACCGCGCGCTGACAGGGAGCACATCCATCGCGCTCTTGAGGGCCGTCGCCGTGCTGGTGGTCGCATGTCCCTGCGCGCTCGGACTCGCGACGCCGATGGCTCTTCTCGTCGCCGCGGGGCGCGCCGCACGCCGGGGGATCCTCTTCCGTGACGGTGACGCCATCGAGCGCGCCGCCCGTATCGATTCGATCGTCTTCGACAAGACAGGCACCTTGACCACCGGCGCGCCGATCGTCACGGATCTCCTTCCCGCCCCCGGCGTCACGCGCGACGAGCTCGTTGCGTCCGCCGCCCTCGCCGAACAAGGAAGCGAGCACCCGTTCGCACGCGCGATTCGTGCGTCGACGGAAGCGCCGCTCGTCTTGGCCGGAGCGGCGCGAACGTTTCCCGGCAAAGGCGTCGAGTGGCGTGGAACGGATGGGACGCTCATCCGTGTCGGAGCGTTCCTGTTCGTGCGTGAGCTCGCTTCCGCGGCCGCCCCTGATCTCCACGCGCCCCACACAATCCCCGCGTCGAAGAGCGCCGTGCACGTGGCCAGCGCGGGACGCTGGCTCGGAACGATCCTCGTGGCCGACGCCGTTCGGGCGGACGCAGCAGGAGCTGCCTCCGCGCTTCACCGCCGTGGCATCGCTTGTGCCATCGCAAGCGGCGATCGCGAGGAGGTCGTTGCCGACGTCGCGCACCGGCTCGGGATCACCGCTGCGCGAGGTGCGGTCGATCCGGAGGAGAAGGCCGCGATGCTCGAAGTGTCCCGCCGCGAAGGACGCGTCGTTGCGTTCATCGGGGACGGCCTCAACGACGGCCCCGCGATCGCCGCCGCCGATTGTGGGATCGCGGCCCATGGTGCGACCGATGTCGCGCTCGGAGCCGCGCACGTCGTGATTCGAGCCGAAGGCATTTCGCACGTCGTCGAGGCGCTCGATCTCGCGCGGAAGACACGTCGCGTGATGAAGCAGAACCTCGGGTGGGCCCTCGGATACAACGTCATTGCAATTGCCCTGGCCTCCGCAGGCCTCGTGACACCGGTGATGGCGGCGGCCGCGATGGCAACGAGCTCGATCACGGTCGTGCTGAACTCTCTTCGCCTCGGACGGACCTGACGGATCTCCTCGGGGCGAAAATAGATAGCGCGCGAGAGAGGGCGCCGCGCGCGTTGACGTCCACGACGACCGTGAGGTCGAGGACTCAGAGAGGCCGTGCACCGGAGCAACCTTCATCAGCTCGCGAAGCGCCTGGGGATCCTCGATTCGGAATGAGTTCGAGCTCAGTTCCGACGCCGGCGCACGACCAGGAGGCTCAGTGCAACGAGCACGAAGGCCGCGGACCACGCCGGCGCTCGGGTCGGTGTGATCGTGGCCCCGCACCCATAGCGAGGAGGCGACGCGGTCGAGACGCCACCGCCACACGAACCTCCGTTCGATACGTTCGGATCCTGGCCTTGGCGGAGCTCGGTAACGTCGGGGACGCAGTCGCCGTCGCTGTCCGTCCCATCCGCCTCGAGCTTGTCCAGGGCCGACGCGAGCGAGCCGGTGTCGTACGCGACGAGACCGGCGCTTCGCATCGAGAGGGCGAAGGGCGTCGTCGCCGTCGTCGAGCTGGGCGCCCCCGCGTGGCAAAGCGAACAGTCGGGCGCCGACGCGAGACCGAGATCGCTCTGGAGCGCGGAAGGGAAATTGGGGGTGGCGCTCGCCGTCGACGAAAGCGATGCGAGCGCGGCGAAGGCCATGAGCCCGAGTGCGCGGTGTTTCACAGGTACCCGTGGAGCTGTGCGAGATAGAGGGTCTGTGTGAACGCGGGGCCTCCCGTGGAGAGGTGTTGCCAGATGGCGTCTCCGCGAACGTCGAAGTGAGGGAGGAAGAACCACGCGACGGAGCCCCACGCGCCATACGACAGGTCGACGCCGTGGGACGAAGGCCTCAACGTTTCCCCCGTCGCGATCAGATGCAGGCCTTGCCAGACTTCCACGTCGGCTTGGAGCAACGTCGCATGCCCCAAGGGTCCGCCGCGATCCGGCGACGAGGGCGACGAGGGCGTCGAGTTGACCAACAGATCGCCCTCCGCCATCACGACGAGGGGCTTCCACGGGGTGAATCGCGCAAAGAGCCCGTGGGACTGTCGCCAGAGCTCCGGATAGCCGGCAAGCTGAGGATCCGCCTCCACGTGCGTGACCTGGCTGCTCAGACCAGCGGCGATCTTCGGATGGGGTGACCATTCGATGTATCCGCTGTATCCGCGCTCGCGAAACCGATCGGGATTGATCTGATAGTTACCGAGAATGGCCATGATCTCGGCGCGCAGACCTTCGCCGTTCCACGCAAACGCAACGCCGTCTTGTTGCGCGGCGTTGATGTCCGTCCGCGTGCTGATGCGGACGAAGGTCTCGTGCTCGATGATCCGAAGGCCGTAGGGCAGGTTCATGCGCCCGGCGCGAAGCAAGAACTCGTTGTCGGAACCGAGATCGACGCCCAGCCAGTGGACGCGCGAAATCAGGTTGTCCGTTTGACGATGCGTGATCGCCGCGGCCTGCGCACCATTATGGTCATAGCCAATGCTGCCATTCGCGCGGAAGCGACCGAACGTGAGCTGACCTTCCAGGTCCGCCTGCATCTGAATCCAGCGCGACGTGGTCGTCGAGGGCGCTCCAGGGACCGAGAGATGCTGATTGAAGTTCAGTAGCCGGTAATCCCCTCCGAGCAAGAGCGGACTCGGCAGCGGGACGAGACCAAAAGCAAAATCCTTGATCTTGCCGGGCTCCTCGTCGGTCGCATCCTTGCCATAGCGGCTGGCGAGGAGCACGACGCCTTGTGCTCGTCCGTACTCCGTGAGGAGCCCCCCACCGGACGGATCGGCGTGACATTGGACGCAGCCGTTGTACTCGTGGCGAATCATCCACGCGTAAGCGCTGGCAGCGCGCGTCCAAGCCAGAGTCGAAACGACGGCCACGACGAAGACCAACCACGAAGGCAGCCGCCTCCGGGTACGTCGGAAGAATCTCTTCATTGGCACTGCAAACGAACGAGTGAACCGTTCAGCTGTCTTTCGTATGGAACGTGACGGCGATATCGACATTCGGTTTGACCGTGACGCCGAGATACGAAGGAACGTTGATACCAAAATCGGTCATCTTCACTTGCGTGGCACCCGTTACGTCGATTCCGTCCTGCCCTGGGCGGGCGGTGTAATGGATCTTCGCGGGTCGCGACACGCCGTGGATGGTGATTGTTCCGTCGGCATCACCGCTCACTGCCCCCGCTTTCGGAAACTGCAAGTTGCCGCGCGGGACGACGAACTCGGCCGTCGGGTACTTCGCCACTTCGAGATACTTCTCACGCATGTGTCGATCGCGAAGTGCAATTCCCGTCGCGAGACCATCGAGCGCCACCGTCACGCGAACGTCGGGCCCGTCTTCACGGACGGCCAGGGCCTTGGTGGTCCCTTCGATCTTCATTCCGCCGGGCCCCGCCGCGTCGAACGTCACCGAGCTTTGCGAGGCAGGCCCTAGCGCCGCGCCGGCCGTTAGCGGGACGAGCGCCAGGAAAGGAACAACGAGCAGGACCTTGGACTTCGTCGCGGACATAGAAGGCTCCTTGGCGCCACTCTTCGACGAGGTGGCGCCACATGAACCAGGTGCCCTGAAGTCGCCGACAGCAGGCGGGCAAATCGTAAGCCCGCCCCCGCGCGATGCAGTCGTCAGCGGGCCTGGGCGCAGCGCAGCCCAATCATTTGACGGCGGGACAGTCGGTCGCCGGAATGTCCTTCGACACGGCCGGCACGCTTCGTAGATAGGCCACGAGGTTGGCGACGTCGGCATCACTGAGACTGCCGAATTTCGGCATCACCGAACAAAGCGACTTTCCCTCGTCGTCGACGCCGGTGCGAATGGCCGCTGCGAGCTGCTCGTCGGACCAACCTCCAACGCCGGTTTGCTCGTCGGACGTCACGTTCGGTGCATTGACGTTCGGATTGCCGGGGATCCCCGATGCGCTGCCCGCATAGTCGGCTCCGTGACAGCTCGCGCAGGCATTCTTCGTCGCGATCGTCTTACCAAGATCGACGGACGCGGCATTCGTGGTGCCGCCAGCGTCGGAGGATGAGGACGACGACGTCGTCGAGCTCGAACAAGCCATGGCGAAAGGAAGAACGGCGAGAAACAACGTGTGTACGCGGTGCATGAAGCCCCTTTGGGAGGTCCGCTTGCGGGACGAATGAGTGGTTGCGAACCAGTACCGTGACCGCGCCAACATCAGGCCAGGGCGGTCATCCCGTTTGGCTTCGGTTTGGCTTCGATGCCTCAGCCCATCACGCGAGGCTCATCCCCCTCACCCACCAAGATTGTGGACGAAGCATGGATCACGCACTCACGAAGAACAGGCGCGCATGACCGTTCACGAGGCGTCGAGTGCGCCCTCGCCGTGAACACCGCTCACGAAGGCGCCGAGCGCGCACTCGCAGAGAACACGCGGGCGAGACAGTTCCCGAACGCGTCGAACGCGCACTCGCAGACCACGCGCGCAAGACCATTCCCGAACGCGTCGAACGCGCACTCGCAGACAGCGCGCGCGAAACCGTTCCCGAAGGCGTCGAACGCGTACGTCACAGAGCCAAAGCGTGATCGCCCGAGCGCGCTGCCGCCTCACGATGTACTGCAAGCGAGAGCTACCGGTCAGGAACGAGCGAACGAGCGCAGCGAGTTCGCGAGTACAAAATAAGTGTGCCCAGGCGGGCTGACCACCTGGGCACGGGGGGCTCGCGCGTTGGGGGAGGGGCGCGCGCGAACCGATGCTCGCTACGACACGCGAAGCAGTGCTCCGCGTGCGAGCGAGCGTCTACGAGTCACGAGACATCAGACAGAGACCTGACGAAACGAAAAGAGACTCACAACGTGACGTAACGAGACACCTGCGAGAAAACTGCGGCAATGCGGGGAGGCAACAGCCGCAGCTGATTCTCAACATGGGGACGCAACGACGACAATCAAGGGCCTGAACCCGAGAATGTCGTCGTTCGCCCCGCGACGGTGAAGCTCATCCGCGAATGTCCGCAGAAGAAGGCGGATCGACGCGATTCGGACGCGCCGTATGCCTCAGCCCTATCGCGGGCGGGTTCGCGCGCGCTGCGTCAGTCGCAAGACAAGGTGACGGGCACGTCGAAGGCCGGCTCGCCCGTGACGTCGGCACCGTGGAGTTCGAGCGCCACGGTCTTGCCCGTCGATTGCGCGATGCAATGAGCAACGGGCGCCGGACAAGCGGCACAGCTCGCGCCGTGGAACGACTTGTTGTCGCCGAACCGAAGGCGCACCGAGGTGGAGATCGGCGTCGCCGGCTTCTCCTTCATGCGCTGCGCGCAGGTGTTCCACGCGGCGGCGGTCCCGTTCAAGCGCAGGTCCTTCGCGTTGACGGAGCCGGTCCCTTTCGGAGCCCCGAGGTGCGCTTTGCATGCGGCCGGGTTGAACGAGGGCGCAGCCTGCGAAGGCGTCGGAGCGGGCGTGGGTGAAGCCGCGGGGGCCGCCGATGTCGTCGTCGTCGCGGACGGTGACATCGCCCCCGACGTCGCTGCCGATGGCGATGGCGATGGCGCAGGTTCGGACGACGCGGGCGACGCCGATGCCGACGGAGCAACCGCGCGCTCGGTGCCCTTCACCGACGCCGATGCCGCCGGGCGAGCCGACGCCGAGGTCGAGGCCGAGGCCGAGGCCACGACGCTGATCTTCGGCGCCTTCGGTGCACTATGCACCGAAACAGCGGACGGCGACGCCGATACGCTCGCGTTCGGAGCAACGGCTGCGGGAACGGCAACCGCAGGCGCGCTTGCGGTCGTCGCCGGCGCTTCGGATGCCCCTCCCTCCGAAAGCGAGTGCGCATAGGCGGCACCAACGCCGATGACCACGATCATGACCGCGGCTCCGATGAACAAGCCCACGCGCGACTTCTTCGGTGGCTCGGTGCCCGCGGCGAGGCCAGGCGGCGTCACACGCGTCACCGCTGCGCTCAGCGCGGGTGCAACGGCAGGAGCTTTGACGGTCGCGCCGAGAGCATCGGCCCTGGGCGTGCTCGCCGACCTCGCGTCGATGGCGCTACGCAAAGCCATGCGCATGTCACGCGCTGTCTGGTAGCGATCTTCCCGTTCCTTCGCGATGGCCTTCACGCACACCGCCTCGAGGCCCTTGTGAACGTCGGGGTAGATCTCGTGGGGCGCTGGCGGGTTCGCGGTCACGTGCTGCAAGACGACCGCGAGCGCGTGCTCGCCGGTGAACGGGGTCCGTCCGGTGAGGAGCTGGTAGAGGATGACACCCGCCGAATAGATGTCGGAGCGCGCATCGAGCCTTTCGCCGCGCGCCTGCTCGGGCGACATGTACTCGGGCGTTCCAACGACGAGCCCGTGCGTCGTGAGGTTGTGGCTGATCGAAGCGCCTTCGCTGCCGTCGGCCCCCTTGCTCGTGATCTTCGCGATGCCGAAGTCGCAGACCTTGACGAGGTACCGCCCCTCCTCCCCATCGTTGCGGCCGGGAAGGATCATGAGGTTCTCGGGCTTGAGGTCGCGATGGATGACGCCCATCTCGTGGGCCACGCCGATCGCCGAGAGCGCCTGTGCGAGAATGTCGACGATGTCGGAATCCGAGATCGGCCAGTCCTCGTGGATGACGCGGTAGAGGTCGCGCCCCTCCACGTATTCCATGGCGATGTAGAGCAGGCCGTCGGCCTCTTCCCCGGAGTCGATAACGCGGATGGAGTTCGGATGATCCAGGCGCGCTGCGGCCTTCGCTTCGCGCGCGAACCGAGCTGCGAAGCTCGCCTCCTGTGCGATCGAACGGTGCATCACTTTGATGGCAACGTTCTTTTCGAGCGCCGGCCACCGTGCGCGATAGACGGCGCCCATCGCGCCGCCACCCAAGAACTTCTCGACGACGAACTTCCCTGCGATCGTACGACCGAGGACGGACGGATCCCCACCCGCGGAAGCCGCCTGGGTAGGGTCTCTGCCTTCGCTCATGCCGCCGAGTGTAACCAACGGCGTGGGCCGACGGCTACCGGGACGTCCGATGGAGCGCACCTATGGTCGAAAGGTCGCGCATGGTAGACAACATGTCGGCCGCCCCCATGCCGCTCCTTCGCGCTCGCAGGTCCGTCGAACGACTCCTGGCCGCCTGCTCGAGCAGGCCGAGCGGGCCGAGCGGGCCGGACGCTCAGCGGCTCTCCGCGCCGCGCTTGGACCTCGAACGCATCGCGCCAGCGTTGGCACGCGAGCTCTTCCTCTCGCAGCTCCATTGTCGCCTGGTCGACGTCGAGGCCCACGAGCTGCGTGCGCGCAACGAGGGGTACTACACGATCTGCAGCGCTGGACACGAAGGTAATGTCGCGCTCGGTCACCTCACGCGTTCGACCGATCCGGCGCTCCTCCACTACCGTAGCGGCGCATTCTTCCTCGCCCGCGCCCGCCGTTCCGCTACGCACGCGCTTCCGAACGACGCGCATCCCGGCATCTTCGAGCTGCTCCTGTCGCTCGCAGCCTCGTCCGACGATCCCATCTCCGGCGGCCGTCACAAGGTGTTCGGCAGCGTCCGTTGGGGGATCCCTCCGCAGACGAGCACCATCGCCTCGCACCTGCCGAAAGCGGTCGGCATGGCGGTGGCCATCGATCGAGCTGCGCGACTCCGACAGCGCGCGTTCTCGAACGTCGTCCACGAAGGAACCGTGGCGACCGAGCCCGATTCGATCGTCATCTGTTCCTTCGGCGACGCGTCGCTGAACCATTCGACGGCGCAAGGCGCGCTCAACGCGGCCTCGTGGGCGGCATTCCAGCGAGTTCCGGTTCCGGTGCTCTTCGTCTGCGAAGACAACGGCATCGGGGTCAGCGTGCGTACGCCGGAAGGCTGGGTCGAAGCCCGCATGCGAGGAATGCCGGGAATGACGTACGTTGCAGGCGACGGGCGCGACCTCTCGTCGGCGTACGAAGCATCGGCACGCGCGGTCGAGATCTGCCGCACGAAGCGAACACCGGTCTTCCTCCACCTGCGGTGCGAGCGCGTCTGGGGTCACGCCGGGAGCGACGCCGACAGCGAGTACCGCACGCACGACGAGATCGCAGGTGCTGAAGAGCACGATCCGGTGGTGCTCTCGGCCCAATCGCTGCTCGATGCTGGCGTGATGACGGGCGACGAGATTCGCCGCGAGCTCGAGAACGTATCGGAGGCGGTGAAGAAGCTCGCGCGCGAAGCCGCGTCACGGCCGAAACTGAAGACGCGCGCCGAGGTCATGGAGCCGATTGCGCCGAGTCGTCCGGAGCGCGTGGCGGAAGAGGCACGACGCACGGGCTACGCCGAGCGCGCGGCCGATGCGGACAAGCCGAAGCCGCTCGGCCACGGCATTCGCGCAGCGCTCGGCGATCTCATGCGGAAGTACCCCGAGATGCTGATCTTCGGCGAGGACGTAGCCGAGAAAGGTGGCGTCTACGGGGTGACGGTCGGCCTGTGGAAGGCCTTCGGGCCCGCACGCGTCTTCAACACGCTGCTCGACGAGCAGACGATCCTCGGCATGGCGATCGGCGCCGGGCAGGTCGGGCTCTTGCCCGTGCCCGAGATCCAGTTCCTCGCCTATCTCCACAACGCCGAGGACCAGCTTCGCGGTGAAGCGTCGACGCTCTCGTTCTTCTCGCGTGGACAGCTCACGAACCCGATGGTCGTGCGCATCGCCGGCCTCGGCTACCAGAAGGGCTTCGGGGGCCACTTCCACAACGACGACAGCCTCGCGGTGCTGCGTGATCTGCCGGGCGTCATCGTCGGCGTGCCTTCACGCGCGGACGACGCGGCAAAGATGCTGCGCACGTTGACGGCCGAAGCGCGCGTCGATGGTCGCGTCTGCGCGTTCGTCGAGCCTATCGCGCTCTATCACACGCGCGATCTCTTCCCGGGCGACGGAGCGTGGCAGTTCCCTTTGCCTCCGCAAGGTGAAGCCATCACCGTCGGCGAGGTCGGCGTCTACGAGGAAACCAAGCTCGTCGCCGATTCGAAGCGCGCTCGGCCGAACGTCGTCGACCTCGCGATCTTCACGTACGGCAATGGCGTGCCGATGAGCCTTCGCGTCGCCCGCGCGCTCGCGCAGAAGAAGGTAAAAGCACGCGTCATCGATCTGCGCTGGATCGCGCCGCTTCCCGAAGAAGCGATCCGTCGTCACGCCCAGGCAGCCAAGGCCGTGCTCGTCGTCGACGAGTGCCGTCGGTCGGGCAACGTCTCCGAAGCCATCGCCGCGCTCATCGCGGACGACGGCACGCTGCGCACCAAGCCTTTCGCGCGCGTCACATCGAGCGACTCGTTCGTTCCTCTCGCCGAGGCAGCGAACCTCGTTCTGCTGCAGGAGCCGGAGATCTTGGAAGCCGCGATGAAGCTCACCACCTCCTCGAAGAGCAAACGCTAGACGCGACGGACCTTCGCGGCGGCGCTACGCGCGCTCTCCATCATCGACGCTTCGTCGGCCCCCGTGGCAGACACCAGCTCCGCGACGTCGCGCGCGGGCGCTCCAGCGAGGATGGCCTCCCGTGCTTCCGCCGAGCCCGTCAGGATGTCGAACGCCGGGATCGTATCGACGAATTCGTACTTCTCCGTGCGAAAGCGGAACTCGTCGGGACGCTGGTGATGGGCAAGCGCGATGAGCGCCACGTACGTCGCGACGGGTCGGAAGGCCGTCGCGTCCGTCACGTGGATCTGGACACCGCCGCACGACTTCTTGCCGTGCTTGTGGAACGTCGGTTCGAACGAGAGCGCACGCGGGAAGAACCCGGGGAGCTTCGTGGCCATGAGATCGGAGGCGAGGCGCTTGCCGTCGATCCAAGGCGTTCCGGTGATCTCGAACGGACGTGTCGTGCCGCGGCCGTCGGAGAGATTCGTGCCCTCGAGCAAACAGCCGCCCGGGTACACGAGCGCCGTGTCGTAGGTGGGCATGTTGGGCGACGGCATGACGAACGCCCGATCCCAGGCGCTCGCATGCGCTTCGCGGGCAAGGCCCTCGAGCGACACGACGGTCACGAGATCGGCATAGCCCTCGACCTCTGCACGCCACGCGACGATCTCGCCGATGGTCATGGCATGACGAATCGGCGCCTCCTCGAGGCCCACGAACGAGAGGAATCCCGGCTTCTGGAGCCGGCCTTCGATCTGCGTCGTGCCGAGCGGATTCGGGCGGTCGAGCACGATCACGCGCACGCCCGCATCGCGACACGCACGCGCGACGAGCACGGCGGTCCACACGAACGTGTAGTAACGCGCGCCGACGTCTTGGAGATCGACGAGGAGCACGTCGAGGTCCTCGAGATCGGCCGGCTTGGGCGAGAGATCGTCGAAGTGCTCACCGTACAGGCTCACGATGCGCGTGCCGCTCTGCCCTTTGGCATCGCCCACGCCGATCATGTCCTGCGCCTCCCCTGCCCATCCGTGCTCCGGCCCGAAGAGGACGCGCGGGCGAATGTCGAGCCCGCCGAGGACGTCGAGCACGTGGACCAGTCCGCGGTTCACCGACGCGGGGTGAGCGAGCAGGCCGACGCGCGAACGCGCGAGCTCCGAGACGAGAGAGCCGAGTTCCGGGAGACGATCGAGTCCGGTCTTCACGCCCGCGATGCTACTCGGGCACGCGCCGGTCTCCCGGGATATTCGACGAGGAGCGCAGGTTGTCGCCTCAAAGTCCGAACAGGATCCGCACGACGACGAGCGGAGTGGCCCCGAGCGCAGCCGCTGCGAACGCGAGCGCGGTCAAGCTGGCGGCAAGGTCCGTTCGCCGCGCGCGATGGTCGGCGAGCGATCCCGCGAAGGCCGACGAATAACGCAGCCCACCCGCGTCGCGGTACGTCGGAAGACCACGCTGTTCTCCATCGAGCACGATCGGCCCGATCGGTAGCGAGGCAGCGATGGGCACCAAGACGGGCTCGGACGTCGTGCTCAGCTCGACGCGGCCACCGCCCAGATGACGAGCCCCGATCAGCGTCAGCCTCGCGGCGCGCTTCCGTAGTCGATTCGCGACGACCATCGCGACGACCGCGATGAGGGACCCGAACGCGCCACCGATACGCCAGCCGGTCGGCGCGGAGAGGCGATGCGCGGCGATGCGCGGTGTGACCGACACACTCGTCCAATCAGTCCTCCGGAGCGCAGAGCGTGGGGACCAGCAAGTATCCCCGAGACACGGCACATTCTGGGACTCGACGACGACCAAATCCAAGATCGGATCGGTTCGGAAGCGAACGGCCGGGCACGGCGCCGACGTCCCCACCGCGTTCAAGGTGACGGCGCCTCCGGCACCACCGATCAGGTCACACTGCGCGAACGTCGGTTCGGGAGGCCCCTCCTGCGAAGGCACGGTCTGGATCGGGTGACGTTCGTAACGGAACGGTTGCCCATCGAGAACGACGGTGCCGTTCACCTCGACGCTGCGCGCCGGCTCGAGAGAAGCAACGTACGAGTCGGCGTCGGGGAATCGCAGCTTCGGCACTTCGAACGCGGTGACGACGAGCACGGTGGCCGTCGCGACCGTCGCGAGCCCACGCATCGTCGAATCCCATCGACGTCGGACGCCGAGCGCGCCGAGGCCCAGACCTCCCATGAAGCCCCAAAAGCCCGCGATCGGCCCCACGATCATGAGCATCGACATCATCGCGGTCCCACATCGCACGCCGTCGGTTCCCCAGACGATCGGCACGTCGGCCTTCGTCGCGGCGGCGACGGCTCCGATGAACGACCAGCACGCCGCCGCAATGCCGGCGACGATCCCTGCGCGCGGCGCCTTCGAGCGCGTGGCCACGACGAGAACCCCGACCATCACCGTCGCGATGACCGTGAAGACGAGGCTGACCGAGAGGCGGTCAACGAGCGATACGAGCCCCACACCGACGATCGGCAAGCCAAGGGCCACCGGAAGCGCGAGGCGAAAGGCGCGCGAGAGGTCGGGGGCGGTCGGCTCCATCAGAGAAGAGTACGCGCGGCGAGCGCGGCTATTCTCTTGGGGAGCGAAGTTGGTGGCAGGATGTGCGCACGCTAAGGTGACGTCGCGTCGTCTTGCGGCTCGGAGGTTCCTTCCGGCATCGGAACGGCGCGAGGCGTAACGACACGCGGGGCGGACGGCACCGGAGCCGAGCGTGCCGGGGCGACGTGTTCGGAAGGCTGTTCGTCCTCCGAGTCCTCGACGGCCGGATTCGGCTTGAACGTCGGAAGCTCGTCCGCGGCAGGACGTTTCTTGGCCGGCGTCGCCGTGGAACCCGACGTCGAGGGAGCCGCCGACGCCGAGCCGCTGGCAGTCGCCGAAGGCACCGCGCGTGGCGCAGCCGACGCCGACGCCGTTGCCGTTGCCGCCGGACGATCCGCCGACGCGGAGGGCGTCACGGCAGGCGTGGCCGAAGGAACGACGGGCGGAGGCGCGGGCGTCGGAGCAACCGTCGGCTCGGTGGTCATGACAGGAGGCGCCTGCGTCGACGCGGGCGGCGAGACGGGACTCGAAGCCGACGCCGCATGACTCCCACCTTGATGCGTGACGACCGCGAGGATCGCCGAGACCATCGCGAAGGCGGTGCCTCCGATGATCCACTTCGACGACGATCGCGCCCGCTCCGGCGGCAAGAGACTCGCCGAGAGCGGCGCCATGCTTGGATACGACTCCGGCGGAGGCACACTGGGAAACGAGGGAGGCGGTGCGGCGACGCTCGGATACGCCTCCGGCGGCGCCACGAGATCGGGCAAGGGCAATGTGTCGACGCGACCGCGGAAGACCTGCCCTTGCAGCGAGAAGGCCGCGAGGAAGGCGTCGGCCATCGCACGCGCGTCCTGGAATCTCTCCGTTCGCTCGCGCGCGCATGCTCGTTCGAACCACGCATCGAGTGACGAAGGAAGCTCGGGCGCGATCGCGGAGATCTTCGCGCGCGCCGTATGAATGGCCAGCGTGATGGCACCGACCGTCGAACCTTCGAACGGGCGTCGCCCCGTCAGCACCTCGAAGGCGACGACGCCGAGCGACCAGAGATCCGAACGCGCATCGGTCGGCTCGCCGATGATCTGCTCCGGGCTCATGTAATAGGGCGTTCCAACGAGCTGCCCTGTCGTCGTCTTCACCGGCATCCCGAGCTGCCGCTTCGCGGTTCCGAAGTCGAGCAGCTTCACGAAGCGCTCTCCGCCATACGGCTCGCAGAGGAACACGTTTTCCGGCTTGAGATCGCGATGCACGATCCCGATCTCGTGGGCCTTGGCCAGAGCGAGCGCGAGCTGGCTCACGAGGGAGAGCGCGTCGCGTGCGGGCATCCGCCCGTAGCGCTGGAGATAGAGCGCGAGGTCGCAACCATCGAGCTTCTCCATCACGATGTAGGGCCGTCCGTCGTCGGTCGTGCCCGAGTCGAACACCGTCACCACGTGCGGGCTGCGAACGGCGGCAGCGATCGCCGCTTCACGAGCGAACCGCTCGGTCGCTCCGTCACGACCTTCGAGATCCTCGGCCATGAACTTCACGACCACCTGAGTCCCGAGCGCTTCGTGCTCGGCGATCCACAGCCTGCCCATGCCGCCTTCCGCGAGAGGACGCACGAGACGGATCGCTTTGGTGACGTAACTCCCTGGCCTTAGCTCTTCCACCATCTCCTCGCTCACGGGCACGACGGAGCCCGAAGGAAGCGCGCAGCGTAGCGCGTGAGATTTCCGACGCGAGCGCGAGCCTGGTCCTTCTCACCATCCCCGCTTCGCAAACGTTGCGTGCCGTATTGCGGTTGTTTCTCGGGCTACCGAACGGTGGTAGAGTCGAGGTCGCAACTTTTTCAGGGCTTCCCATGCGCCGTGTTCTGGTCGTCGACGACGAAGAAAACATCCGCCTCGTCCTGAAGACGTTGCTCAAGCGCAACGGCTACGACGTGGAGGTGGCCGACAGCGGCGAGGCCGCACTCGCGCTCGTCGACTCATTCGGGCCCGACGTGATCCTCACCGACGTGCGCATGCCCAAGATGGGCGGCCTCGATCTGCTCGCCACGCTCAAGGCGAAACAGAACCCGGCGACGGTCATCGTCATGAGCGCGTACGGCTCGGTCGATCTCGCGCTCGAAGCCATGAAGGCCGGCGCCTACGACTACGTGGGCAAGCCCTTCAAGGCCGACGAGATCGTCCTCGCCCTACGCAAGGCGGAAGAACGCGAGACGCTCCGTCGCGAGAACCGCGCGCTCAAGGAGCAGATCACGAAGGAGAGCCAGTTCGAGTCGATCCTCGCGCGCAGCGAGTCGATGACGACGATCTTCCGGACCATCACCAAGATCGCCGACTTCAAGACCACGGTGCTCATTCAGGGCGAGAGCGGCGTCGGCAAGGAGCTGGTCGCGCGCGCCATCCACCATCGCTCGGCCCGTAAAAATCAGCCCTTCGTGCCCATCAACTGCGGCGCCATCCCGGAGAACCTGCTCGAGAGCGAGCTCTTCGGACACAAGAAGGGCGCCTTCACGGACGCGAACAGCGACCGTCGTGGCCTCTTCGAAGAAGCCGACGGCGGCACACTCTTCCTCGACGAGATCGGCGAGCTCCCGCTCAACCTGCAGGTGAAGCTCCTTCGCGCACTGCAGGAAGAATCGATTCGACGCCTCGGCGATTCACGTGACGTGAAGGTCGACGTCCGCATCGTCACCGCCACGCATCGCGATCTCGCCGCCGAAGCCAAGGCCGGACGCTTCCGCGAGGACCTCTTCTACCGCATCAACGTCCTGCCCATCGCCATCCCTCCCCTTCGCGCGCGCAAGGAGGACATCAACCTCCTCGTCGATCACTTCCTCGCGAAGAACAACGCGCGGCTCGGCACGCAGATCCGCGCCGTGAACCCCGAAGCACGCAAGCTCCTGCTCGAGTACTCCTGGCCGGGCAACGTGCGCGAGCTCGAAAACACCATCGAGCGGGCGATGGTCTTGTGCGATGGCGACGTCATCGGGTCGCAGGATTTGCCGGAGCGGCTCCGCGACGCGCTCGACCCGGTGCAAGTGCAACTCGCCTCGGGAGAGCTCTCGATCAAGAAGACGACCGCGGCCATCGAGGAGATCCTCATCCGGCGAGCGCTGCAGAAAACGCGTGGAAACCGCACGCGTGCCGCCGAGCTTCTCGAGATCAGCCATCGCGCGCTGCTCTACAAGATCAAGGACTACAGCATCACCGACCTGTGACGCGTGAGGGGAGCGCTCGGATCCGCCCCTTCCCGGTAGTGTCACAAGCGCGGCACTTCGTCCCCAGCGCGCCTCAACGGGGGCGCCTGTTTTCCCTGTTCGCGTACGAGTGCTACATTTAGCTCATGCGCGCGTGGATCCCTTTCCTGGTGGTGGGGTTGGTTGCGTGCGGGTCTTCGCAGAAGCCCGCGCAAGAACCTTCGAGTGAAGAGGCGAAGCCGGCGGACGAAGTCCCGAAGTGGGAGGGCGCATCGTCCCCCGTGCCGAGCGACGAGTCGCCGAAGCCGAAGAGCGGAGGAACGGCCGTCAACGAGAAGCCTGCTCAGCGCGTCGACCAGTACGACAAGGAGGCGACCGACGTCGTTCTCAAGCGTGCTGCGCGCCAGGTCAAAGAGAACTGCGGCCACGCCAAAGACGAGAACGGCAAGGCCAATGGCCCGTGGGGCAAGGCCACGTTGCAAGTGCAACTCGGTCACAATGGCCACTCCAAGGGCGTGACCGTGCCGCCTCCCTACCAGGGCAAGGCCACGGGCAACTGCGTGGAGAAGGCGTTCTCGAACCTCACCTTCCCGCCGTGGAGCGGTTCGGACGCGCAGATCGACTGGGAAGTCGAACTCGTCCAGCCGAAGTAAGCCGGCATCAGCTAGCGACCTTCACACGAGGATTCCACGTCGCCGTTCCTTCGGGCTCCGGAGGTCGGCGCCTCTCTGCTCGTGCTCGCGTGGAGCCGGAACCAACAACAGCACCACACGTGACGCGCACGCACTCGTGTTTGCGGCGTCCTCGTGCTCTCGCATCGCGCTGATGCCGATCGTGGCTCGTGGCGCGAATGCTGATATCGCGACTCCTGCGCGCGCGGAACCGCGGAGCCGAGTTTGGTCAGCGACTTGCAGTCGCTGCCAAGCTTCGCATGGGAGGTCCGTGCTTGGAGGGCTGAGCGATGACTCGCGAAATCCAACAGCAGGCTTCGACGTCCGGAAGCGCGAGCGAACAGGTCCACACGCACTCGGCGGCAACGGGGCCGAGCGACACCGCGACCGATATTCGTCATCGTATCGAGCGCTCCCTACGAACGCGGTTGGCGCCGAAGGGAACGGTCGCGGCGAAGGTCGAGAGCGCCCTGAAACGACGGGGAGCACGTGCCTGGTCGGCGATGAAGAAGCGACCGTCGATCGGAATCGTCGCCGCCGGCGGCGCCGGCCTCGCTCTCGCGACCGCCGTTGGGGTCGGAGAGCTCGCGATCGCTGCCGCTACTGCCTACGCGGCGTATCAGGTCTTGAGTGAGGGCCTGCCGCCCGACATCGCGGTGAAGGAGACGCTCAATAAGATCGAAGAGATCGGGTAGCTCGGCGGTCAGAGACTCGGGACTCCTTCAGAGCCCTTCGTCCATACGCCTCATGCCTTCGAGGAGCAGGGCTTCGGCGGGTTCTTCGATGAGGCGTTTGGGGGGCGTGAACGAGGATCGAGGGCGAAGTCGCCGTCGACGAACTTGAGCATCGCGTAGAAGGCGTTCGTGCCCGCGTCGCCGAGCTCGAACGGAAGGACCTCACCCATCGCCGGTACGACGCACTCGACGATCGCTGGACCGACGTGACAGGCAACGTGCACGTGCGCAAGGTTTCGCGCGTCGTGCAGACCAGCGTTCGTTCCCGCTCGCGTGGATAAGGCGAGCGCGCAAGGCTACTTGGCTTCGGGCACCCAGACGAAGCCGTCGCCCTGTTTGCGGACGTGACCAATGCCCGGGAACGGGAAGTGACCTGCATAGATTCGCAGGTTCTCGGTCGACGCCTGCTCGAGCAGCGCGCGACGGCTGGCCTGTGCGGTTGGCGCGTCTCCGCCGAGGTCGAACGCAATCGTCCAATCGGGCTTCTGCACCGACACCACCGAGTGGTGGACCGAATCGCCGACGTAGAGGAGGTGCTCGGAGCCGGACGAAATTCGATACGCGCTATGACCTGGCGTGTGGCCGCGTACGGCAACCGCCGTGACGCTCGGGAGAATCGTCGCGTTCGGCGCGAAGGCGTCGACTTGCGGCCCGATCATCTTCACGAGGCTCGCGTGCTTGGGATCCGCGCGCATCGCTTCCCATTCGGGGGCGGAGACATGGATACGCGCCTTCGGAAATGCTGACGTTCCCTCGGGCGTGACGAAGCCGCCGATATGATCGGGATGACCATGCGAGAGGAAGACGTCCGTAACCGCCGACGGCTCGATCGACGCCGCTCGTAGCGAGGCCGTCAGGCGGCCTGCCTTGGCGAACGACGCATCACCAGCGCCCGTGTCGAACAACAAGATTCGCGCGCCGTCGCGCACCGCAAGCGGTTGAATGCTGAAGTCGATCGTCTCGGCGGACACACCCGCGCTGGAGAGAAGTGCTCCGACCGCCTCTTTGCCTTGACCGACACCGACGGTCTTACCGTCGTTCGGGATGTGAATGTCCCCATCTTTGAGGGCGATGGCCTCGAGCGAGCCGACGTGGAAGCGGAAGACATCGGTAGCGTCGACGGCCGCCGCGGTGGGGGCCTTCGTCTCCGCCGGCGGCGCACCGTGAGAGCAAGCGAACAGCGTGAGCGCAGCCATGGCAACGAGCGAGCGTTTCATCAAGGACACCTCGCCTCCGAGCTACACCCGTGCCGAAGAGAGCGATAGCCGGTTCTCATGCACATCACTCGTTCGAAATCAGAACGAGTCCAAGGTGGCTCAGGACGACCCGCGCGTGGCGTGTCGTTCGTCCAAGTCCGTCCGGGCGAGTAGTTCAAGCTCCCGCCGATGGCCCCGTCGAGGACGCGACCGGAAGGAAGCTCCACGAGCCAGAGGCCGACGAACTCCATCCAGTGCCCGTCCACGCAAAGGGCAGCGAGGTGTCGTCCGTCTGGGGAGGCGGCGAGCGTCCAGCGCCCCGACCCATAGATGCACTCTACAACTACAGAATACCCGCCATCCTCCTCGAGACGGTACACGTAGTTGCCGTGTTGGAGGTCGCTGACTCCTGCGAAGCTGCCATGCTGCGCGTGGACGAGCACACTGCTGACTGCATACGGGAGCTTGGCTCGTCGAACCGCCGTGCACGTATCGAGGTCCCACGTGACGAGCTCACCGCTCTGCGCCCCCGTGACCAGGCGAGAATCGCCGGCGAACGTGACGGCCGAAACGCCGCTCGCATTCGCCTCCAACTGAACGAGCGTGTCACCCGTCGCGAGGTCCCAGAGACGAAGGACGCCGTCGAGGCCCACCGTCGCGATGCGATCGGCGGTGGGCGAAAACGCAGCTGCGCGAAGGTTGCGATGAGGGAGACGAAGCACGCCGGCAGAATGCCAGAGACTCGGGACTCTTTCAGAGCCCCTCGTCCATACGCCGCATGCCTTCGAGGAGCAGGGCTTCGGCGGGCTCTTCGATGATGCGTTTGGGGGGCGTGAAGGAGGGGTCGAGGGCGAAGTCGCCGTCGACGAACTTGAGCAT
This sequence comes from Labilithrix luteola, assembly GCF_001263205.1. GTDB lineage: Bacteria > Myxococcota_A > Polyangia > Polyangiales > Polyangiaceae > Labilithrix > Labilithrix luteola. The sequence continues at coordinate 5,357,170 of NZ_CP012333.1, read as the reverse complement.
CGCGTAGAAGGCGTTCGTTCCCGCGAGATCGGCGAGGATCGCGTTGGCGATGTTGCCCTCGAGGAAGTGAATCTCGCCGGTCTTGCCGCCCGAGCTCACGTTCAGCTTGCCGGTCTTGCGGCCGTGGAAGAGCACCTGGACGATGTCCGGCAGGCCCATCTCGCGAAGGCTTCCGCTGACGCCCTTGGTGGCGCGCTTGCTCGAGGCCTTCTGGTTGTCGAGCATGGCCTTGAGCTTGGCGACGAGGACCTCGGCTTGAACGGGCTTCGACACGAAGTCGATCGCGCCGAGGTCGAAGGCGCGCTGCGCTTCGGCGCGACCGGTCTTCTGCGTGTGGACGACCCAGGGGATGTCGCGGCCCCAGCTCTCGCGGCGAGCCTCGGAGAGGAACGCGAGACCGTCGGCGTCGGGCAACTCCACTTCGCAGATCACGAGACCGAACTCGACGCCTTCGGCGAGGAGCTTGCGCGCCGCCTCCACCGAACGTGCGGTGCGTACGTCGAAGCCCTGCTCGACCATGCGGAGCTCGAGAACCGTCGACTCCTCGGGATCGGCGTCGACGATGAGCGCGCGATAGCGGTTGGCGAGGAGCTTCTCCTTCATGTCCTCGCCGAGGACGAGCGCCTTGAAGAGGTCGAGGATGCTCGGGTCGAAGATCGAGCCGCGGTGCTTCGCGAGCACGTCCATCGCTTCGGCCGCGGAGAGAACCTTGCGGAATGGGTTACGCGGGTTCTGCGTCAGGTCCGCGTAGGTGTCGGCCACGGCGAGCAGACGCGCGCCGAGAGGAATGTCTTTGCCGACCAGCTTGCCGGGGAAGCCCTTGCCGTCGACGCGCTCGTACATGTGCATGACGGCGTTCTTGGTCGAGGGCGAGAGTCGCACCGTCTCGAGCAGGCGAAGCGGCGTCTCGTGGGTCTTCTGCGCGGCGACGCGGTGGCCTTCGTACTCGGCGCAGTTCAGCGCGGTCAGATGGAACTGGCCCATCTTGCCGATGTCGTGGATGTGCCCCGCGACGATGACGGCATGCGTCTCCGTGCGATCGAGGTTCATGCGCTCGGCCACGCGACGAAGGAGGCGCGCCACCTGCGACGAGTGACCACGAAGCTCGGCGCGCGAGTTCTCGAGCAAGCTCACCATGACGGTGAGAAGCTCGATGGTCGTGTCGTTCTGCAGGATCTGCTGCCGAACGGCGTCGCTCGGCTGCATGTAGAACTCGGACGAACCGGACGGCGCCGGATTGCGCGCCGGCTGCGCCGCTCGAATCGGCGGCGATGAATGCGGCGCTCGCGAACGCACGGGACTCGGCGCAGGAACCGAAGGCGGCGACAGATTCGGCGGCGGCGGCGCGGAGAGCGACACGCTTCGTCCCGTGCGCTTGGGCGCGCGCGTCGGCTCGGACGCCGGGAACTCGGAAGGCGCCGCGGTGCGCGCAGGGCGCGGTCCGAAGACCTTCTCATCGCTCCGGAGGCGCGAGGCCTCGTCTTCCGCGACGACCGAACGTCGAGGCAGCGGCGGAGGACTCGCCGGCTGCTGCGGAACGGGCGGAGGCGAACGCACCGGCGTGGGGATCGGTGCAGCCGCCTGAACCGACGGTGCAGCCGCGGGCGGCGGCGGAGAGATCGATTCGTACGCCGGCGCAGCCGCAGGACCGTTTCCGCTTCCGAGCTCGATGCCCGTGTTTCGGAGCGTGTCCTTGGCCGTCATGATGCGGCCGTCGGCCATGACCTGCTGGCCGAAGTCGTAGTGCAGACCTCCGCGCTCGAGGAGCTCGAACGCGCGCGGATCACCCGCGTGATGCTTGCGGATGGCCGCGGCGATCGCGGCCGGGCGCGTGACGAAGGCCTTCACGTCCGACGCGCCGGACACGAGTTTGATCTCGCGGAGCGTCGCCGCATCGTCGGGATCGGCGGTCACGACGCTGAGCACGCTGCGCTGGCGATCGAAGAGGACCGGGAAGACTCCCATCGTCTCGGCAACGCGACGCGGGATCAGCTGCACGGTTGCCCGCGGGATGTCCGCCTTGGCGAGCTTCTCCGTCGAGACGAAGTGCGTGCGGTAAACGGCGGAGAGGGCCTTGAGAAGGTCCGCCTCCGACATGATGTCGTTCTCGACGATGACTTCTTCGCTACGCTCCGGCGACTTCTGGCCGAGCGCAATCACCCGCTCGTACTGCGGACGCGCCAGCATCTGCGCACGAAACAGTAGGTCGGCTGCTTTGGTCTTGGTCGACGGCGGAGAACCGTTCACGGGGGGCTAAGTCTATCTTAGCCGCCCTCGGCCGCTCTTTGGCGTACGAAACTGAAAAGGAAATCCAGCGCCACGCGATTCTGTCCGCCTTCCGGAATGATGATGTCCGCGAAACGCTTGGAGGGTTCCACGAAGGCCATGTGCATGGGGCGGACCGACTCGTAATACTGCTGGCGAACCTGCGCGAAGGTGCGCCCCCGGTGCTCGAGATCGCGGCGGATGCGGCGCATCAGCCGGATATCCGAATCGGTATCGACGTAGAGCTTGACCTCGAACCGCGAGCGGAGCCGCTCGTCCGCGAGCACGAGAATTCCTTCGACCACGATGACGGGCGCCGGCTCGAGGCGGAGGCCCTCCTTCAGGCGGTCGTGGGTGGCGAAGTCGTAGGTGGGCCGCACGATCGGCTCGCCCGAACGGAGGGCGTCGACATGCGCCATCATGAGGTCGAGCTCGAGGGCGTCGGGATGGTCGTAGTTGACGCTTGCTCGCTCACGCTCGGGCAGGTGCGACTGCGGCCGATAGTAGTGATCCTGCTGGAGCAGAATTCCTTGGCCCGGCGTGAGCGCCTCGAGGACGGCTTTCGCCACCGTGCTCTTGCCTGATCCCGACCCGCCCGCAATCCCGAGGATGAGTGGAGGACGCTTGGCAGACTTCGGCGAGGCTTCCATCGCAGGCCTACGTAGCACACATCCCTGGGATGCAAGCTCATGCGACTTCGATCGACATCGGATTGATTCGATCGAGACGCCTGCGCGGCTCCGCTCGCGCTTGCCGCGTTCCTACTTCGCTTGCGCGAGCCAGGCGAGCGGACGGCGATAGGTGCTGATCATCCGATCGCTCGGCACCTCGTGGCCCATCCCCGGGACGAGCTTCACCATCACCGGGACCTTCGCCTTCTTGAGAGTTTCGCCGACGCGAACCGTGTTCTGCGCGACGCCGTCGTTCTCGCCGGTGAGGAGATAGACGCGGCGCACCTTGCGCTTGTCGAGCGACTCGACCTCGGTGCCGCCCCAGTACTGATCGCTCGCAGCGAGGATGAGCCACTTGCTCCAAGTCGCCTGATCTTTCAGGCCGACCTGCATCGCCACGAAGGCGCCCTCGCTGAAGCCGATGAGGATGTTGCTCCGACGCTGGACCTTGCCCTTGTACTTCGCACGAAGGGCCGCGACGGTCGCGTCGATGATGCGCTGCGCGTCACCCGCGCCGTTCGACCAGCTGCGCCCACCGGCGCCCGAGTCACCGGGCCCCGAAGGACACACGACCCAGCCGAACTGCGACGCCACGCGTGCCCACTTCCTGCAGTCTTCGGCCGGATTGCCGTTCCGACCATGCAGGTACATGAGAATCGGCTTCGGCCCTTTGGCGCGCGGCTTGTAGTAGTACGCCTCCGGCGCGTTCGGCACCTCGAGGCGGAGCGGCTCGCCGATCGCCGAACCGCCCTTTGCCAGCGCCGTCCGCGGGACCAGCGTGATCAGCGCGAACGCGAACGCCAATGCGAGCGAGGCGATGACGGACGAAAGGCGACGCATGAGGGGAACTGCGGCAGCATAGTCGAGCCCCATCGGCCCGCAAGCTTCCGGGGAAATGCCCCTTCAGGCTCGCAAAGAACGGCCGATCCGGAGGCCGAAGTCCTGGGCGGCCTCGTCGGAGGCGGGCCAGGGGACCGTCTCCTCGGCCCGCCGGACATTCTTGCCGTCGGGATCCGAGACGAAGGCGCGGAGGTGCAGCGAGACGGAGTCCCCGCTGACGACACGCTCACCGTAGGCCGCAATCGGCGTCTTGCAGTCACCTTCGAGCGCGATGAGCACGCCTCGCTCGGCGGCCACGCACCGGCTGGTCGGTTCATCGTGCAGGGCCGCGAGGAGCGCACGCGTCTTCGCGTCGTCCGCGCGACACTCGATGCCGAGCGCGCCCTGGCCCACCGCGGGCAGCGAGATCTCGGGAGGAAGAATGGCCGTCGCACGGTTCTCGAGGCCCAGGCGGACGAGGCCCGCGCGCGCGAGGACGATGGCGTCGAACTCGCCCTCCTCGAGCTTGCGAAGTCGCGTATCGACGTTGCCGCGCATCGGGAGGATGGAGAGATCGGGGCGCGCCGCATGGAGATTCACCATGCGCCGGAGGCTGCTCGTTCCGACTTTGGCGCCCTTCGGCAGCCCCTCGAGCGAGCCGAAGCGGGGGCACACGAGCACGTCGCGCGCATCCTCACGCGCGGGAATGCAGGCGATGAGAAGCCCGTCGGGCAAGACGCCGGGAACGTCTTTGATCGAGTGGACGGCGATGTCCGCGCGATTCGAGAGCAGGGCTTCTTCGATCTCTTTGACGAAGAGCCCCTTGCCACCGACTTCGGAGAGCGGGCGGTCCTGGATCTTGTCGCCCGTGGTGACCACTTGCTCTTCGACGAGCTCGAGATCCGGATGGGCCAGCTTCAGCCGAGCGACGAACGCGCGGCACTGAGCGAGAGCGAGAGCAGAACGCCGCGTGGCGTACGTGAGCTTCATGACGTTCCTGTCGAGGAGGTCTCAGTGAGGGAGCGGCTCTTCCACGACGGCGGCTTCGGCCGCTGTCTTCTGGCCGTTCTCCGACGTGGAATTGAGCTCGGGGAGATCGAAGAGGTGAACGAGAGCGTCGACGAGGTCGCTACCGTCCGCCGATGCCGCCGCGGCCTTCAAGCGGGTGGTGGGGGCATGGAGAAGCTTGTTCGTCGCACTCTCCATCATCTGGTGAAGCGCGAGGCGCTCGGTCTCACCGAGGTGCTTGAGCCGGCTTCCAAGGCTTCGTTCGAGCTCGGCGAGGAGCACGGCGCGCGTCTTGGCGCGCAAGGCGACGACGGCGGGCTGGACGTGGAGCCCCTTCGCCCATGACGACCACTCGCGAAGCTCCGTGTCGACGATGGCTTCGGCCGCAGCGACTTCCTGCTGGCGTGCCTTCATGTTCTCCGCGACCTCTTGCTCCAGATCGTCGACGTTGAAGACGTAGACGTTGTCGAGTTTGTGCACGTCCGGCTCGACGTTGCGCGGAACGGCGATGTCGATGAAGAAGAGCGTGCGGCCCTTGCGCTGCTTCATCACGCGCTTGACGAGGTCGCGCGTGACGAGGAACGACTTGCTCGACGTGCTCGTGACGACGACGTCGGAGATGGCGAGCTCCGCTTCGAGCTGGTCGAGAGGCGCCGCGGTTCCGCCGAACGTGGCCGCGAGATTCGCGGCGCGCTCGAAGCTGCGATTGCACACACGAATCGAGCGCGCGGTCTTGCCGAGGCTCTTGGCGGCGGCTTCGGCCATCTCGCCGGCGCCGACGAGGAGCACGGTGCAGTCCCGGAGGTCGCCGAAGATGCGCCGAGCGAGATCGACGGCGACGCTCGAAATGCTCACCGTGCCGGCGCCGAGATGCGTTTCGGTGCGTACGCGCTTGGCCACCGTGAAGGCGCGCCCCATGCAGCGGGAGAGATGGTTGCGGAGCGTGCCGGCCGACACCGCCGCGTCGTAGGCGTCTTTGACCTGACCGAGGATCTGCGGCTCACCGAGCACCATCGAGTCGAGGCTCGCGGCCACGCGGAAGATGTGGCGCACGGCGTCTTCGCCGCTTCGCTCGTAGAGCCAGTCGCTCATCTCCTCGATGCTCGACGCGTTGATGTGCTCACGGAGCGCTTCGCGGATGGCGCGCGAGGCGACGAGCGCGGCCTCTTCGTTCGAACGACCGGGCTTCGGAAGAGCGATCACCTCGACGCGGTTGCACGTCGAGAGGAACATCGACTCCTCGAGCTCCGGTCGCTGAGAGAGACGCGCGAGGACCTCGGGCAAGAGGTCCGATCCGGCGGCAAAGCGCTCGCGAACATCGACCGGCGCGGTCTTGTGCGAGACTCCGATGACGACGACGGGCAAGCTCATGGGGAGACGGCTCGTGTGGCGAGCGGGCTTGTAAGGGCTCCCGGGGTGACGGGCAAGGCGGATGCGCTCGTGCTCGTCGTCTCGACGGCGTCGGCGGTGATGCCGTTCGGGGGCTCCTTGCGGACGAGGTAAACAACGAGAACGAGCACGGCCAAACCGAAGCCGGCGATCGTTCCGTACGCCGCGCGTCGACCTCGCCAACCGGCCGCCGAGCGCAGCAGTAGGACGCCGGCGATGACGAGCCACGCGACGTACCCGAAGACGGCGCGAAGGACGTCGCTCGTGGCTCCGACCTCCACGCGGCGCGCCCAAAGCGTGCCGGTGATGATGCCGATCGTGAGCAGCGGAAAGCCCGCGAGCAGGAACCGGTGCTCGGCGCGATCGAGCGCGTCGAGCGGCGGGAGACGGCGCGAGACGCCATCGATCCGCTTTCGTTTCACGAGGTGCTCTTGCACGAGGTAGAGCGACGCGGCCGAGAACGCGAGGCCGAAGAGCGCGACGCCGAAGAGGTTGAGCGTCACGTGGAAGGGCAGAATCACGCTCTTGATGCGCTCCCCTGGCTCGGTACCGCCGCCGACGAAGCGCGAGGCCATGAGCGACGTGAGCGCGAGCGGAGCGATGAAGGCGCCCGCCACGTCGATGCGCAGGCGGCGGCGCGCCACGAGGTACGCCACGCACATGAGCATGGAGGCCACGCTCATGGGGAAGTGGATGCCTTCGACCGGACACACCTTCGCCACGATCGAAGCCACGCAGATATGAGCCGCGTGCAGAGCCGCCGCGAGCCCGATGAGGCGCGGGCCCCACGTTCCAACGTCGCCCTTGCCGCGAATCAAGAAGCGCAAAAACAGCACCGAAGCCGCGACGTACGCCGCCGACGTCGACACGAACAGGACGTTGGCTGCGGTTTCGTCGGTCACGGATTTCCCTGGTACGTGGGTGCGCTTCTAAAGTGTGTTGTCGAGGAAACGGCGCAAGAGCTCCTCGTCGGTGTTCGGCGCCGAGCCGACGTCCGTCTTGCCACCGCGCGCGTTCATTCGCTCGCCCGAAAGCAGATGAGAGGCGAACGTGGACTTGGCCATACCGGCCCAGCCGGGAATGACGTCGTACGCGTTGTCTCCGATGATCATCGAGTTCTCGAGGATCTCGGCGCCAAGCTCTTCGAGAGAGACCTTGGACTTCACCTTCCCCACGATCTGATGGGCGTCGTTCGCACCCGTCACTTCCGTGACAACGTGAACGGCCTCGACGACCTTGTACGAGCGGCCCTCTGCGAGCAGGATGAGGTCGCTCGCGCTCAGGTCGACCTTGCCCTCGATGCCCCATTGGTCGAGAGCAGCCTGGGGGAAGAAGATCCTGTTCTGCATCGGAAGCCCATGGACGATACCACGCCCTCCACCTTTCTCGCCGCCTACGAGGGAATCTGCCAGCTCGGGGCCGTGGAGTTTCGTAGCTCGGACGAGAGCCCGCATGCCGAGCTAGCTCGAATCGCACAGTCGCTGCGGAGGAGCTTCGAGTCGCGAACCGGCGTTTTTGGCCCGGAAGATCCCTGGTTCGAGGCACGAAGCCGCGCGTTCTGGGACGACGCCCTGACCACGCAAGGGTTCGCCGAGCGCGCACTTCCCCACCTCGGGAAAGAGGCATGGGCGTGGGGAAGATACGTAAGTGCGCTCGGCCGGGCACATCGTGGGCTCTTCTCCGCCGAAGACGTGACGAACAAGGGCGCGCGCCTCGTGGATCTCTGGTCGGGTGCCGAGCTTCTGGTCCAGCACGTCGACGAGGCTCAAGCGATCGCGCTCGAGCATGCCGAAGGATACTTCGATGCTCGCGTGATCGCAGCGAGCGAAGCAGGACCGCTGTTCGTGCTTCCGGGTGCGTTCCATCACGCCCCCGATGCAAGCGAGGCTCTTGCGCGGGTCGTCGATGCAGCGCGAGCACGCGGCATGAAGACGAATGCCGCGCTCGATGCCCTTCTGCGGATGGAGCTCGTCTTCCGAAGCTCCTCCCGGGTGAAGGTCACCTTCGCGTACCGGGTGGAGAGCCTCCCCCGCTAAACCACCCTCGTTGAAGCCTACGCCGGGAGGGGGTATAGCGCCCGGAGATCCATGCCGCCGCCGCCGACCTTCGACGTTCGCCTCACCCGTGCACGTTTGATCTCGCCGAGCGTTCGCGAGCTCGCATTCGAGCGCATCGACGGAACGCCGTTCGAGTTCCAAGCCGGGCAGTGGATTAGCCTCGTGCTTCCGTTGCCGGAGGGCGAGGGGCGCCGCTCGTATTCGATCGCGTCGCCGCCGGATGGCCGCGCCGGATTCGATCTGGCGGTCACCAAAGTCGACGGTGGCCCGGGCTCGACCTATCTCCACGACCTCGAGCTCGGCTCGGTGCTCCGCGCGATCGGGCCCGCCGGCTTCTTCACGCGTCCGCGCGATGCCGCACATCCGTCGCTCTTCGTCGGCACGGGCACCGGCGTCACTCCGCTGCGCAGCATGATGCTCGACGCACTTCACGCCGGCGACCAGTCACCGCTCTGGCTCCTCTTCGGCGCGCGCCACGAGCACGATCAGCTCTATCGCGAAGAGCTCGAGGAGCTCGCGCGCAACCATCCCAACGTCCGCGTCGAGTACACGCTCTCGCGCGCGAAGGACGAGTGGAAGGGTCGAACCGGCTACGTGCAAACGCACGTGCATCATCTCTGGAACGAGCTCGCGGCAAAAGGCAACGGTCCCCCCCACGTCTATATTTGTGGCCTGGAACGCATGGTCGGAGCCGTACGAGATCTCTTGAGAAAACAGATGGGGATCGATCGGAAGCAGGTTCACAGCGAGCGCTACGACTGAGTGCCTCAGCGCCCGCCTGAAGAATCAGGCAGGAAAAATTCAAAAGCGCGGCCGTTAGCCTTGCCCGGTGCCGACACAATGCTACACCGGCGCCACAATGAAGGCTTACCCCCGTCACCTCGCAGTGGGTTGCGTTGCTTTCGCGACGCTTGCAGTGGGTCTCAGTCTCGCCGGCTGCGCCGCCGACACCGGCGCCGACGACAGCAGTGACGACGTCGAAGTCTCGGAGGGCGCCATCACCGGCGCGCAGACGAACTTCGGCTACTTCATCGTCACCCGCCGCGACACGCGCAAGTGCGCGGCGCCGCGCTGCGGCGGCTTCTTCGTCAAGCGCGTGAACGAGGCGAAGAGCACGTGCGCCGACGGCTCGAAGCAGGCCGAGTGCTACGTCGGCTCGATCGAGTTGAAGAACATCGGCCTCTCCGATCGCGAAACGGCGGACTTCGCCGAGCTCGTTGCGAACGGCAAGGCGCTCATCAAGGCCAAGACCTACAAGAAGACGGTGGGCGGGTCGGTCATCGGCACCCTCAAGGCCAACGAGGGTTGGCGTGGCGTGAGCGGCGCAACGCCGGACGGCACGTTCTACCGCGTGGCCGACAATCACATTCGCTGCATCACGGCGCCCTGCCCGACGACGAGCGCCTACGCGCTCAACGGCAACGACGAGCAGCACGTGCTCAGCGTCGCGCTCGACCAGACGCAGCCCGCGGCGGACGAAAACGCGATCTTCCTCGCGCAGAACGCCATCGCGACCGACGAAGGCATCCTCATCGCCGGCGGAATCCAGCTTCCGAAGTGCGCGGCCGGCGCCACGGATTGCGGTCCGCGCGCCGTCGCCTCCGAGTTCTACGTGCGCGTGACCCATACCGAAGGCGAGTCGTGCGGTGGACACACGCGTACGCCCCGCGTCTGCAACGAGGGCCAGTTCTGCTCGTGGAAGGCTGGCGACCTCTGCGGCGCCGCCGACGCGCCCGGCACCTGCTCGTATCGCCCGCAGATGTGCCCGCAGATGTACGATCCGGTCTGCAGCTGCGACGGTAAGACCTACGGAAACGCGTGCATGGCGGCGTCGGCCGGCGCGTCGGTCCTGAACAAGGGCGAGTGCACGAAGTGATTCGATCGGCCTCGATGCACGTCGAGGCCGATCTGCTCCTGCGCGGGAAGTGAGCATGCCTTCCCGCGCGTGAACGCGCACACACGAGACGGCGAGGTCTCACCGATCTCGCGCAACGATGTCGACGACGACGATCGCTTCACCGATCTCTTCGCAAGTCGGCGCGTCGTCGGTTAGGCTCGGCGCATGGTCGCGAAGGGGAGCACGAACGCGCGAGCCGCGACGCGTCTTGTGGCGACGTTGGGCGGACCGTTCGCGCTAGGCACGAGTGGTCTCTCGGGCTGGGTGATTCTCGTTCAACCGCAGCTGCGCTTCGGAACGAATCTCCTCACGCCGGATCTCGCCGCCTGGCGACGCGAACGCTTGCCGAAGGTCCCGGACGTCGGCGTGATTCGCGTGGCCCCCGATTGGACGTGTGACGTTCTCTCGAACACGACGCGCGCGCTCGATCACGAGCGAAAAGTGCCGGTTTACGCGCGCGAAGGCGTTCGCCACGTGTGGCTCATCGACTACGGCGCACGCCGTCTCGAAGGGCTCCGCTTGCACGGCGCGCGCTACGTCTCGGCCGGCGCGTGGGAGAACGACGCCATCGTGAAGGCCGAGCCGTTCGACGAGACGGAGATCGATCTCTCGGTGCTCTGGGCGCGGTAGGGAGGAGGGCTCGGAAGAGCCCCCCACTGCTCGGTCGCTCAGTATCCCTTGCGGGCGTAGGCCTTGTCGCCGGCCTCGATCTCGATGCGCGACTGGCTAACGAGCGCCATCGCCGTGTTCTTGCGGACGCTGATGATGCGCAGCTCCGCAATCGCTTCCTCGGGGAGCTTCGACTCGTCGCGCGGCTTGGGAACGCTTTCGATGGCCGCAGGCGACTCGTCCTCGAGTGCGATGCGCCGTGCCGACGAGCGTGTGGTGAGCGACTTGTGCCACGCGTCGCCCTTGCGGATGACGAGCATACGATTGCCCGGCCGGAGCCCGGCCTCTTCGCCCTGATCGAGGAACACGACCTGGTTCTGGCCGTAGAGGTTGAACGGAACGACGCTCGCGAGGACCTTCGCCTCGACGTCCTTGTCGTTACGCTGCGGTGGAACCACCTCGAACTTGCGGGCCACCGGACCGACACGTGCCCCGCGCTCGATGACGTCGAGCGATTCGGTGACACGCGCGCGAGCGATGCCTTCCTTCGGGTTCCACTGGTCGACCTTCACGGTGCCCTGGATCTCGATCAGCTTGCCGTCCTTGCCGACCTTGCGGATGGGCCGGTAGACCGTGAGCTCCTGGCCGATCTTCAGATCGTGGTTGCTCGACACGCGCAGGTAGACCTCGTCGTAGTCGCTGAGGAACATCTTGTCCTCGCGCGACCCGGTGATCTCGCCCCAGTTGTTGGTGTCGTCGTCGATGTAGCCCTGGTTTCGCAAGAACACCGTGTCGGACGGCACCTGGCGGCGTCGATCGACGAAGCCGCCACTCGTCGCTTGCTCGGTCGGCGCCATCGCGGCCGTGGCTTCGCCGAGGCCGCCTCGCAGACGAACCTGGTCGCCCGGGTAAATCCAGTGCGGGTTCTGGATCTGCGGGTTGTACGCCCAGATGCGCGGCCACTGGTACGGGTTGTGGAAGTACGAATCGCAGATGCCCCAGAGCGTGTCGCCCTTACGGACGAGGTGCGAGCTCGCGTTCGAAGGCACGCCGCGGACCTCGCCGTTGCCGCTGCCGATGACGAACGAGGAGTTCTCCGTGCCGTGGACCGTGCCGCCGGCGCCTCCACGCTGGAAGTCGAAGGTGTCTTGCTGGTTGCTGCCCGTGATCGGCTTCGAGGAGGAGTACTGCGTGTTGCCGCCACCGAGCGTCTGACCGGCAGGCGTCGGAGCCACGCCGCCAGGGAAATACTGGTAGGTGGTCGTTCCGCCCGCGGGCGCGCTGCCGCCACTCGCACCACCGGCGCTTGCGCCGCCGCTCGAGGACGAACCACCTCCGCCGCCCGGGGCCGCGCCGCCACTCGTGCTCTGCGCAAACGCGACGGTCACGTGCGCCACCGGCAAGACGAAGCCAATGGCGTACGCAAGCGCTCGGTGACGAGCGACGCGCTGACCGAAAATGAACGGATGGACGAAGCTCATCGACTCTCCTTCGGACCCTTCGTGGAGCTCTCATCGGAGCGAGGTGCGGCGGCCCCTCGTGCTCCGGTCTCTCGCGATGGCGACGGGATCTTCTTCACCGCGTCGCTGCGTGGATATTCGTTCTTCAGGCGATCCCAGTATTCCCGCGCGCGGGCAGAGCCCCCGAGCCGGTCGTGGCACAGACCGAGCTTCAGGAGCGCGTCGGGCGCCTTCGAGCCCCCGGCGAAGCGCGCAAGCACGGCCTCGAACTGCTCGGCCGCCCGCAAGTACTCGCCCTGCGCGTAGTAAGCCTCACCACGCCAGTACATGGCGTTCTCGGCGTAGGGGTGGTCGGGCCAGCGCACGAGAAACGCGGTGAGCGTCTCGAGGCCCCGATCGTACTGCTTGCCCTGAACCTGCGAGAGGCCGTTTTCGTAGGCCTTCTTCGCATCGGGATCGAGGGCGCTCGAGCGCCCCTCGGCACGGAGCGCAGAAACGTCGCCGTCGTCGTTTCGACGCGACTTGCCTCGTGCGTTGCGCGAATTGGCGCCCGGAACACCGACCACGCGAATCTCGGGGCGCGCGCTCGTGTCGTTGGGATCGTCGCTTTCGTGCGTTGCCTCGCCCGCGCCGAGCGAGACGGTGCGCGGTGGGGGAGCCGCGGGAGGAGCCGCGCCGCGAGAGGCGGTCTCCTTCTCACGCGCGCCCTTCTCCTCGGCCATGGCCACTTCGAGCGCGCCGAGCCGCTGGTCCATCCGATCGCGATCGCCCTGGATGCGGGTGATTGTCTCACGCATCTCGGCCATCTGCCGGGTCTCGGCGCTCTCGTGCGCGCACCCCGACGCGCTCGCGCTCAGGATCACGCCGAAGCCGAGCCAGCGCTGCCAGCGCGACGGTAAAACCACAAAACGCACGACGCCCACGGAGTGAAGGGTAGAAGGCGCAGCCGTCACGGGCCAATTTCTGGCCGAACGGGGCCGCGGGGCGTATGTCCAGTCACTCGTTCGGAGAGGCAGCGTAGGCTTTACGAAGCCTTCCACCTAAGGCAGAGTTCGGTCCATGGCAGCATCTCGGCGGAAGCTCGATCTCAGGAAAACCCTGTTTCTTCTGCCGAACATGATCACGCTCTCGAGCATCTTTTGCGGGTTCGATTCGATCCGCATCAGCGGCGCGGCGACGGGTGACGACGACTTCTATCGAGCGTCCCTCCTGCTCGTCTACGCGCTGTTCTTCGACATGCTCGACGGCCGCGTGGCACGGCTCACGAAGACCCAGAGCGCGTTCGGCCTGCAGATCGACTCCCTCGCCGACGTCGTCTCGTTCGGCGTGGCCCCTGCCCTGCTCGTTTATCGCTGGTCGCTCTTCCAGAAGGGCACGCTCGGCCTCGTCATCGCATTCACGTTCGCGGCGGCGGGCGCCGTCCGTCTTGCGCGTTTCAACGTGCTCTCGATGGGTGAAGGCGGAAAGCCCACCAAGCCGAGCAAGTACATCGTCGGCCTGCCCGTTCCGGGCGCCGCGGGCATCCTCATCTCGCTCATCGTCGCGAACCACGCGATCGGCGGCGAGCTGTCGAGCTCGAAGTACGTCTACCCGATGATGGCGCTGACGGGCTTCCTCGCCTTCCTCCAGGTTTCGACCATCCGCTTCCGGTCGTTCAAAGACCTGAAGCTCAACGCGCGCTCCGTCGGCCTCGTCCTCTTCGCCGTCGTCTCGAGCGCGGTGGTCTCACTGCAGACCAAGCCGGCGTTCGTGCTGGTCTGGCTACTCTCGTTCTACGTCGTCATCGGCATCATCGAGACGGTCATCGCGCTCCCGCGTGATCTCGCGAAGCGTCGCCGCAACGGCGGCCCCGTTTCGGAACGGCGGAGCCTTCCCCCCACGTGACGACGTGAGCGCCTGATCGCGCGCGCCTCCTCGAGACGAATTCCGGCTAGGCTAGGCTAGGAATCGCTCGATGCTCGACGATCTCTATCAGCTCCGAGAGCGCGCCCGCGCGGCGATTGCCCGCGGTGATCTCGACGATGCAGCCAACTCGCTCGTCGCGGCCGCGTCGCAAACGCACGTCGCCGAGCACGACTACGTGTCCGTGCTCCGGCCACTCGCCGAGGTGCTCTCGCGGCGAAACGACCCTCGGAGCGCGCTCACGGTGCTCTGGTACATGGCGCTCTCCGATGCCGAGGCCTGGAAGATCGCCATGGCGATGCTTCCGAACGTGCCCTCGGTCGATCGGGCGCGCACGCTCGCGGCCACGGGCGACATGGCCGGAGCTGCCCGCGAGATGGAAAACGCCGGCCTCGTCGCCTCCGCCGCCATCTACCGCGAGAAAGCCGGCGACTGGCGTGGTGCACGCGCTCTCTGGTCACGCCTCGGCCAGCTCGCTTCGGCCGGCGCCGACGCGTACAACGCCGCGCTCGTCCAGTTCAACCTCGCGCGCTGCGCGAAGAAATGCGACGACCTCCGCCAAGCGCGCGAGGCAACCGTGGCGTCCGTGCGGCTGCTCGAGGAAGCGGCGGACTACTTCGAGAGCGTCGGCCAGCGAGAGCGCGCCTTCGACGGTTTCCAGGTGCTCGTCCAGATCGGTCGCGAGAGCGGCATGTTCGAAGACGTGCTCGAGGGCTTCGTCAATTGCATCCGCATCCTGCGCGAAGACCACCTGAAATACTTCGCGCTGCAGTACTTCGAAGATGCGCTGCAAGCCGCAAAAGAGCGCGGGGAGCTGTCGGCAGCGGCCACACTCGCGCGCGAAGCGGCGGACTACGCGCGAACGCTCGGGATGGCGAGCACGTCGGCGCACTACGTCGTGGTCCAGGCGGAGCTCTGGCGCGAGGTATCGAAGCAGCACCTGCAGCGCGGTGCACCGCCCGAAATCGCCGAAAACGCCCTGCTTGCCGCGATCCTCGCGTTCGGTGAAGTGGGCCACTACGGACGCGTCGGTGCCCTCTACACCGACCTCGCCACGATGGATCTCGAGCCCGCGCGGCAGAAGCACTATGCGCGTGCGGCCAAGCGCTATCAGGGCGTGCGCGACGAAGCCATCGAGACAGCTCCCCTCCCCTCGCACCTGCGGCAAGACAATCACTTCCCCGACGTCTGGCACGTCGACCTCATGGAGTGGGAGCAGCAAGGCAGCGCCGCCGAAGCCTGCGCCGACGTCCTTCTCGATCGACGCTGGCCCGATCTGATTCGCCGCAAGGCGATGCTCGCCCGCCTCACGGCCTTCGCCGTCGAAGGTCGCCCCGAAGACGCGAGCGGCCCGGCCACCAATGCGCGTGTGCGCCTCGCCGATCAGCTGGCGCAGCTCCAGCTCTATGCGGTCCTATCTCCGCTCGAGAAGCTCTTCACACGCACCGAGCGAGCGGTGAAGGTCGCCGTCCTCGGCGCCATGCAGCAGCTCTTCTTCAAGCGCAGCTTCGTCACCGTGCGCACGGGTCTCCGTGATCCGGATCCCGCGGTCGTGGAGCAAGCGGCGAAGGCGGTCGAATCGCTGTATTTCCAGCACGCCTTCGATCCTCTCTCGCGCATCGTGCGCGAGGCCCCGCAGCCTCAGGTGCGAGCCGCAGCGCTGCGCGCCCTGGCGCGCGTCGACACGATGGAGGCCGCCGAGTTCCTCCTCGGCGTCCTCGAGCACGGTGCTCCGGCCGACCGCGCCTCCGCGCTCGACGGCCTCAAGCGCTCGCGCGGCGCCCGCTTCGTCGATCTGGCACGCACCGCCATGCACACCACCGCCCCCGACGTGCAGGCCGCCCTGCGCGACGTACTCCGAACGCGCGGCATTTCGATCTAGAGCTTGATGTCCGCGAGGTCGGTGCCGAAGGCGCTCATGCGCTGGACTTTGAGGCGGTCGGTGGCCATCGAGTAGACGAGGTCGTCGAGGAAGACGCTCCGCACGACGGCAGACCGCGCGTTCGACCACCACGTGCTGCAGTCGACGCCGCGTTTGCCGTGATCGACGCCGCCGAGCTTCTGGAATCCGGTTTCGGGGCTCACGCGATAGACGAGCAGGCCGCTGAACGCCAGCTGGTCACCGTTTCTGCCGTCTCCTCCGCCTTCGCAGAGCGTCATGGGGATCGCGAGGAGCTGCTTTTCGGCGAAGTAGTTGAAGGCGAGATGATCGGTCGCCGCCGCCGAGCTCGAGCCGCGCGTGCCGAGCTTCTCCTTGTGGAGCAATCGAGGATCGGTGGGATTCGTCACGTCGAAGAGCTGCAGGATGACGCCGTCGAAGTAGGCAAAGTCACCGTGATCGTTGGCGTCGAATCCGATCGAAAGGAGATGGTTCGGATCGAGCCGGTGGATGTACGTCGAGAAGCCCGGGATCTTCAATTCGCCGAGAATCTTCGGCTGCGCGACGTCGTGCAAGTCGAGGACGAAGAGCGGATCGGTCTTCTTGAACGTCACGATATAGCCGCGGTCGTCGTCGAAGCGCACGGCTCGGATGTCTTCACCGCGCGCAATGTGGTCGACCGACCCGACGCGCACGAGACTCCCACCTTCGCCTTCGGCCATCATCGAGATCGAGCTCTCGACGTCGGGACTCGGAACGCGGCCGCGCGTCGTGGCGACGCGCAAGTAGCCGTGCCACTGGTCCATCGAGAACTGGTTCAGGACGTGCCCGGGGACGACGCCGGTGCCGACGTACCGCGTCGCGCTCGGGGTCGCACCAATCCTGAATTTGTGGAGCTCGCTCGTCTCGTCGACCGACGCATAGTACGAGCGCCATCCTTCACGCCCTTTTCGGCGCGTCGTGGACATGTAGAGCGCGTCTTCGGAGGCGAAGACGGCACCGGGTCGGCTGCGCACCGTTGCCGTCACGGCCGGCTGGTCGTCTTTCGTCATGTCGAACGAGACGAGGCTCGTGAACGTGTGCGCGGAGTCTCCCTTGCTCTCGAGCAGGCCGGCGCAGAGAGGCCGATCGACGCCGCGATCGCTCATTTTCGGCAGCGACGTGCTCGCGCGAATCACACGCTCGTTCTCGGCTTTCAGCTTCGCAAGCTTGGCGACGACGACGGCTTGAGGCGTGCCGCACATCGGCAAGTCGTCGGGCCATGCCTGGTAGTGACCGTCGGCCGAGTCACCGTCGGCGACGACCGTGTGCACGGTGTTCCCGATACGACGCGACGTGATGAGCGATCCCGACATCTCGATCCGCCGGAGCGACCTGGGAGCGGCACGATCGGTGACGTCGAAGACGTGGATCGTGGTCGATGAGCCGTCGCCGGCAACCGTGCAGTCGTAGCCGTAGGTGCATCGATCGGCTCCGCTACGGCTCGACGTGAAGACGACGGCGCGATCGCCTTCGATGAACATATCGCGCGAGACGCCGGGCACTTTGGTGGTCGAAACGACGTGCGGAGAGAGCGCCTCCACGATTCGGAGCGCGCCATTGGCGACGACGTAGACCCAGCGACCATCGGTCTTGACGATGTCCGCTTCGTCCACGCTCACCACTTGCGTGTTCGTGCGAGACATCGACTCGGCCTTCCGCACGCCCACAGCGCGCCCGGCCACGCTGGCCCCCATCCGGTACGAGGCGCGCCCCGTGGCGTGCCCGATCGTCCCGATCGAGCCGGCCCCAAATCCCCACCCTGAGCCGCCGCCTCCTTCACCGACGCCCGAGAGGCCGAGGCCGTAGCCGCATTCTCCGCGCGCGATGCATGCTTCGAACTCCCGACGTTCGGCTTCGCGCTTTCGGTCTTCCGCCCAGCACGCCGGCTGTTCGTCGTGCCATTCCTTGAACTTGGCATCGACCTCTTCGCGCATCCGTTCGATGCGCGTCGCGATCTCCTTCTCACGGCTCTCGCACGAAATAGCGACGAGCCGCGCGTCGGCAAGGGTCGCAGCGGACGGTTCACCGGCCATCGGCGTCGACACGGCCGGTGCATCGGCGACAGCCGCCGGCGGTTTCGCGGGGCTCTCCTCCTTCGGCGCGCTCGTGGCCGCAGGTCGCGGATCAGGCGCGTTCGAAGCGACGTGATGACCGGCCGCGCACGCGGTGAGAGCGAGCGCCGAGACCCCAAAACCTAGAAATCGAGGCAGCACGGAACCTCTGACACCGACGGGTGCCACAGGTTCCGGCGTCGTGTTCGTTCGACCCGCTGCACGCGGGCAAACGCATCAAACCTCGGAGAAAAGGAGATCGAGCTCCTGATCCGTGAGGCCGCGCGTGTTGGCGTGCAGGCCCTCGGTGAGCGCCGCGTGCGTTCCACCGTGCTCCTCGACGTACGCCGCAGCGCACTTCGGGTGGAGGTAGCCCGCGCCCTTCGTCACCGTCATGCCGCGTTCGATGTCGCGCTCGATCACGACGCGAAGCTCGCCCTTGGCGATGGTCTCACCACACCCCTGACACTTCGCGCGCCCGGACGGCGCCTTGTCCGCATGGGGAAACGGCGGCGGCTTCTTCGCATCGGCCTCGGCCATGAGGCGCTCGAGATCGGCCATCAACTCGGCGGGGATCGACGGACCGGTGTGAGCATTGATCGTGGCGCGCAGCTCGGCGGACTTCGACGTTGCCGCGCACGCCATGTGGTGCCAGCGGTACGACGTCTCGCCTCCTTCGGCGAACTGGTTCTCCGCCTCTTCACCAAACCGGAGCTCACCCTTCGCGATCGGCTTCCGACACGTACGGCAGCCCGCGCGCCCTGACTTCGCCTCTTCGATGATGTGCGCCATCGCTCGTTCCCTAGGTTGGCTCGTTGACGTTGCGGCCAAGGGTATAGCGCACCCGGGACGCGGCAGGGGACGGCGTCAGCTCAGTTGCAATCGAGCTTGCCGGTGACGAGGCGCCCCGTGTTCGTGTAGCCCTTGCACGAGGCCCCGGGCGCGCCGCCAAAGACGCGCGTAGGCGCGTTGCAGAGTTTGACGACCTTTCCCGTCCTCGCCTTGCCGGCGGTATCCACGCCTTTGCAGGGCGATCCCCATGGCGCGGTCGACGGGTATACGTCGCTCGGGCACGAGCCGGACTTGAGCGGGCCTGTGCAGACCACGATGACGCCATCCCGACACTCCGCAAAGGCCGGCGTTACGGGGCAGAGCGCCGTGGAGCCAAGGTCGTCGTAGTACTCGGTCGGTGCGCAGAGACACTTCCCGCCCGCAACGGGTTTCGCGGGAGCAGTACTTGGAGCAGGTTGCGCCGCGGGCTTCACCGGATTGCTGGGGGCCACACTGGACGTGGGCTTGCTGGAGGAGGCCGATGGTGCAGGCGCAGAAGAGGACGGCTCGCTCGAAGGCGTAGGCACGGGTGAGGTCGTGGCACTCGGACGGACGACGGGCGACACCGGCGCTGCGCTGACCTGAGCGCCACTCAGCTTGTACGCGAACCCCACGATCGTTCCGAGACACGCGCAGATGACCAACGCGAGGGCGGCGATGGCCATCGCCCCGAAACCGCGCTTCGGCGGCGCCTCTTGCCCGATGGGAGCGCCGCGAGACGCAGTCGCCTTCGCGGGTTGCATCGCCGGCACCGGAGCCATCGGTCCCATCGATCCCATCGATGCCATCGATGCGTGATGGGCGGGAGCGCCCGCCGCATTCGCGCTCGCGAAGGACCATGCTTCGACGAGATCGCGTGTCGTCGGGAATCGGTGCTGAGGCTCGAGCGCCGTCGCCCGCCGAACGATGTCGGCTACCGCAGGAGAAATCGGCACATTCGATGGCAGCCGATCGATACCCTGGAACGGAAAGCTCGGACCGACGACGTCTCTCGGATGCCTGCCCGTCAGGACTTCGTACGCGAGCACGCCCCATGCGAACTGGTCGGCGGCGGGCGTCACGTTCGACGACGCCGTCTGTTCGGGCGCCATGTACCTCGGCGTGCCGAGGATCATTCCCTCGCGTGTCGTGAAGGTCTCGGGGCGCGCATTCGTCTGTCGCGCGATACCGAAGTCGGCAAGGCGCGCGCGGCCGTGTGCATCGATGAGAACGTTGGCCGGTTTGACGTCGCGATGCACCACGCCGCGCTCGTGCGCGAAAGCGAGCGCATCGGCCACCTCGCCGAGGACGCGCACGCGATCGCCCAGCGACATCCCGCGAAGCGCGTCGAGCAGCGTGACGCCGTCGATCCATTCCATGGCGAGATACGGAACGCCGCCTTCTTCGGCGGCCTCGTACACGACGACGATGTTCGGATGCGAGAGCTGGGCGGAAATGCGCGCCTCGCGGAGGAAGCGCGCGTTGCTCTCCGCATTTCCCGTCGACTCCTCGCGGAGGACCTTGAGCGCAACGGCACGGCCGAGAGCCATGTCTCGCGCGCGATACACGGCCCCCATGCCGCCGCGCGCGACGAGAACCTCGATCAGGTATCGCCCGACGTGTTGCCCCGGTGCGAGAAGACTCGGCCCCACGCCCGGGAGTTTACACGGCCGGGCTCGAAGGCGCTCTCGAAGGGTGACGGCCTACCCTCAGAGGGTGAGGACCGCGGCGCCCCAGGTGAAACCGCTGCCGAAAGCCGCGAAGAGGACGTTCGAGCCACGACGGCAGCGCCCCTCGCGCCAAGCCTCCGAAAGGCCGAGAGGAATCGTTGCCGCCGTGGTGTTGCCGTACGTTTCGATGTTGGCCACGGTCTTCGACTCGGGGATGCCGAGCTTCTGTCCGACGAACTGGTTGATGCGCAGGTTCGCCTGGTGCGGAACGAACAGATCGATCTGATCCGGACCGATGTTCGCCTGCTCCATGACCGCGCGCGCCACCTCGGGCATCTTCTCGGTTGCCCAGCGGAACACCTGCTTGCCGTTCATCTGCGGGTAGTGCTTGCCCTCGGCGAGCATCGCTTCGTCGATGCGCGGGTCGTACGCGCTCGCCGGCGCTTCGAGCCAGAGCTCCTTCGCGCCCGAGCCGTCGGCGTGGAGCTCGAGGCTCTTCAGGCCCTGACCGGGTTCGGTCGCGGGGCCGATGATCGCCGCGCCTGCACCGTCGCCGAAGAGCACCGCAACGTCACGACCGCGATCGGCGAGCTCGATGCCCGTCGAGTGGACTTCGGAACCGACGAGCAAGATGTTGCGGTACACGCCCGCGCGCACCCAAGCGTCGGCGATGGAGAGACCGTAGAGGAAGCCCGAGCACTGGTTGCGCACGTCGAGTGCGGGAACGCCGGGCAGTCCGAGCTTGTGGCCGAGGAAGCACCCCGAGCCGGGGAAGTTGTGATCGGGCGAGAGCGTCGCGAAGATGATCGCGTCGATGTCCTTCTCGGTGAGCCCCGCGTGCTCGAGCGCCATCTTCGACGCCGGCACGGCGAGGTCGCTCGCGCCGATGCCCGAGTGCTCGATGAAGCGACGCTCCTTGATGCCGCTTCGCTGGACGATCCATTCGTCGGACGTGGTCATGAGCTTCGCGAGATCGTGATTCGTCACGACCTTCGAGGGTACGTAGTGACCAATGCCGAGAATGGTTGAGGCCTGCACGGATTTCATCGCCGCCTCGTTCTGGCGCGACGTGCGCCACTCCGCAAGGGTCAAAACAAGCTAACGCGCGGCGTCAGTCCGTTCGGTCCTTGCGTACGCGCGCGCGATCGTCTGCTCGCGCCAAGCCGGATCGAACGGTGCCGCTACGACTTCGAAACGGGCGCGCTCAATGCGAGACGAGATCGGCGAGCGCCGACGTGACTTCGGGGAACACGAACGCGAAGCCGTCGGAGACGAGCTTTCGCGGCAGCGCGCGTTGCCCGCACAGAATGGCGTCCGCGCCTTCGCCGATGGCGAGCTTCACGGCGAGCGCAGGAACGCGAACATGCGACGGACGCTCGAGCGCCTCACCGAGCTTGTGCGCGAAGTCGTTCATGGTGACGGGCTCGGGCGCGGTCACGTTGAAGGGCCCGTCGAAGTTGTCATGCTCCATCGCGTGCTCGAGCGCGCGAACGCAATCGACGATGTGGATCCACGGCACGTACTGACGACCATCGCCGATCGGTCCGCCCATGTACGCGCGGAACGCGGGGATCAGCTTGGCGAGGATTCCGCCGCGTGTTCCGAGCACGATGCCCGTTCGTGGATGACACACGCGAACGCCAGCGAGTCGGGCGGGCTCGGCCGCCGCTTCCCACGCGCTCGTGAGCCGAGCGAGGAAGTCGTCCCCACCGGGGTCTTCCTCGGCGACGACGTGCTCGCCGCAATGCAGACCGTAGTGTCCGATCGCCGAGCTGCTGATGAACACTCGAGGTCGCTTCGACGCGCCCGCGATCGCATGGGCGAGAAGCTCGGTCGAACGAACGCGGCTCGACCAGATGACTTCTTTGCGCTCGGGCGTCCAACGCTCGTCGAAGATGCCTGCGCCCGCGAGGTGAATCACGGCGTCGGCCCCCTCGACGCACGTCATCCAGTCCCCCTCGCGCTCGGGGTTCCACACCGTAAGTTCGAGCTTGCCGGCGCCGTGCCAGCACATGGGGCGAGGACCGAGCATTTGCTCGTGCCCGGGGGGCATTCGCCCGCCTCGGGTAAGCACCACTACGTCATCGCCACGCTCGGAAAGCGCTCGTACGAGCTTCCGCCCGATGAACCCGGTACCTCCAGTGACGACGATGCGCACGACTCTCTAGGATGCCGGACCCGCATGGTCCGTCCCACATCTTTTGCTGGGGTGTCAACACAAGCCAGCGAGATCCGCACGAGACCGTAGAAAACTGCATCGTCTGGGCGGGAGGGGGGCTGAGCCGGACGCGCTCGGTGGGGGGCCGGACCGACCCGAGCCGCTTATCGAACCAAGGAATTCCCCGGTCCTGGCCAGTCGAGGTAACCTGCCGGAAATGGGCGTGATGCGCAAAGTGCGCTGGACGATTGGGGGGCTTGCGTGCGTCGCCGCGGGCACGTTGCTGGGGTGCAAGCACCAGAGCTTGGAAGACGCCGAGACCCAGAAAGACGTGCGATGGCTTGCCGATCAGGGGACGCCTGAGGCGATCACGGCGCTCGGCCGTCTGGCCGACACGACCCCAGCCGCGGTCACCGCGCTCGAGGCGCGGGCCAGCACGGACCTGAACGTATATATCGCTGCCTGGCAGGCGGTGACCCGCAAGGCCGCGTGGGGAACGACGATGTTCCGCTCGGCCTTGGGGGATCCCTCGAGGGCCGATCTCGCGGCGACGGCGATGCCGCGGCGGGATGTCCTGCTCGCGCCTTTCGCAGGCGACATCGAAAACGCCGTGACGCGCCTCGCGGCCGGACGCGCAGGCGGCGTGCTCGCCGGTCTGCTCGCAAGCATCGGGCCGCAAGCCCACGCCGCGGTCGAGCGGCGCCTCGTCGATCCCAAGACGAGGGGGGCGATGTGCGACGGCATCGGCATGCCCGATGCGAGCGGCGACGCCAAATCCTTGCTCCTCGCGGTCGCGCCCGATGCTCGTGACCACGCGACCTGCGTGAACGACGTCATCGCGATGGCCGGCACGGAAGACGTCGTGCTCGATTGGCTCGGTACCGGCGCCGAGCCGGGCCTCGTCAGCGCCACCGCGAAGAGCACCCTCGCCTGCCCACGCCTCGGAGTGATCTGGCAAAAGGCGCTCACCACGCGTCCCGAGGCAACCTTCGCGGCCCTCACGGTCCCGCTTCAGGCCTCGATCAGTCGCTGCTCGCGTGAGCTCGACTCCATCCTGGCCGACGTCCTCGCCAAAGCGCCGCGCGCACGTGGTTGCATTGTACAAGCGATCGACCCGTACGGCGGAGAGCTCGCCGACATGAAGAACACCTGCACCGTGATCAAGCAGGGCTGGGCGCGCGGCGAAACGGCCCGCACGCGCGAGCGCATCGGCGAGGCCCTCTCGCACGGCTGCCGCTTCGCAAAATAGTCCGGACGGCTCAACCGCCCAGGTAGGCGGCCTGGATCTCTGGATCCTTGGCCAGCACCTTCGACTCACCGGACAGCGCGATTTCCCCGGTTCGGAGCACGTACGCGCGATGGCTCGAGGCGAGCGCGATACGCGTGTTCTGCTCGACGACGAGGATGGTGACCCCCGAAGCGGCGATCTGCTTGATGGCTTCGAAGATCTGCTGGACGAGCTTCGGCGCGATGCCGAGCGAGGGTTCGTCGAGCAGGAGAAGCGTGGGGCGCGCCATGAGCGCACGACCGATGGCTAACATCTGCTGCTCGCCGCCGGAGAGCGTGCCGCCTTCTTGCGTCATGCGCTCGCCGAGGCGAGGAAAGAGCTTGGTCACGTCTTCGATCGTCTCGCGCATCGTCTTCGCGTCGCGATGGAGATACGCGCCGAGCTCGAGATTCTCGCGCACGGTCAGGTTCGGGAAGATGGCGCGACCTTCGGGCGCGAGCGAGATGCCGGCGGCCACGAGATCTTCGGTTGCCTTGCCCACCAGAGGCTCCCCGCAGAAGCGAATCGAACCGCTGGCGAGCGGAAGGAGCCCGGCGATCGCCTTCAGCGTGGTCGTCTTGCCGGCGCCGTTTGCGCCGATCAGGGCGACGATCTCGCCGGGAAACACCTGGAGGCTGATGCCCTTGAGCGCCTTGATGCCGCCGTAGTTGACGCGGACGTCGTCGAGCGCGAGCAGCGGCGTGCCCTCGGCGAGCTTCGGTACGGCGCGGGTAGGATGAGCAACGCGCATCAGGACGCCTCTTCCACTTCGCCAAGGTAGGCCGCGAGCACCTTCGGATCCTGACGAACCACCTCGGGCGTGCCGTGCGCGATGGTCTCACCGTGGTCGAGCACGTGGATGTCTTCGCAGACACCCATGACGACCTGCATGTTGTGCTCGACGAGAACGACGGAGAGGTCGAACGTATCGCGCAGCCAGCGGATCTGGGTCTTGAGGCCCTCCGCTTCGCCGTAGTTCATGCCTGCCGCGGGCTCGTCGAGCAGCAAGAGCTTCGGCTCGAGCATCATGGCGCGCGCAATCTCGAGACGGCGCTGGTTGCCGTACGAGAGCGAGGTGGGAGGCTCCTCGGCCGCGTCGTGCAGGTCGAAGACGCGAAGCAGCTCCATGGCGCGCTGGTACATCGCGGCCTCGTCTTCGTAGTGGACGGGCAAGCGGAGAATCGCGGCGGCAAGGTGCGCGCGCTTCTGGAGCTCGCACGCCACGAGCAGGTTCTCGATGACGGTGAGCTGCGAAAAGAGGCGGATGTTCTGGAACGTGCGCCCGATGCCCGCCTCGGCGATGCGTGCGGGCTTGAGCGGCCTGAGATCTTTGCCGCCGAAAACGATCGAGCCCTGGTCGTGCTTGTAGACGCCGGTGATGAGGTTGAAGACCGTGGTCTTGCCGGCGCCGTTCGGCCCGATGAGGCCGAAGATCGACTTGCCCTTCACGGTGAAGCTGACGTTGGCGACCGCCTTGAGGCCGCCGAAGCTCTTCGACACGTGCTCGAGGACGAGATCCATCGCGCTCAGCCTCCCGTCCCCGTCGGCGCTTCGACGCCGGCCTTGGCCTTTCCGTCGCCCTCCCCCTCGGCAGAAGAAGAAGCCTTGCTCGAGCCGCCCGCGTTCGCGGGGCCTTCCGGCTTCTTGCGCTTCTTCGAGAAGAGCTCGCGTTCACCGAGCATGCCCTCGGGGCGGAGCACCATCAGCGCGATGAGCACCATCGCGTAGATGATCATTCGGAGGGCATTGAGGTCGAGCCACTCCGCGCTGTGCCGGAGATCCTGCACCACGGAGCTGCCCTGGAGGAGCTCGATGGCCTTGACGGTGAAGGTGATGAAGATGCCGCCGATGGCCGAGCCGGTGACGCTTCCCGAGCCGCCGAGGATGACCATCGTGATGGCATCGAACGAGGTCTGGAAGTTGAAGTTGTCCGGGTTGACGATACCGAGACCGTCGCGCATGAGCGCCATCAGGCCTCCCGCGATACCGCCGCCGGCCGCCGCGATGACGAACGACGTCACCTTGTAGCGGGTGGGATCGACGCCGACGGCCGCCGCCGCGATCTCGTCTTCACGCAGGGCTCGGAGCGCTCGGCCCCAACCGCTGAATTTGATGCGCCAGGCGACGACGCCGATGAGCGCCGCCAAGCCGAAGACCCAGAACGGCCCGGCATAAAGCGGGACGCCAGCGTTGTTCACGCCTTGATAGCCGTTTTGCCCACCGAGGCTCGAGAGCGCGGCGGCGATCTTGGTGAAGATGCCGTTGCCCTTGCCGGTGTCGGCCTGGGCGGTGGCGATGACGAGACGGAAGATCTCGGCGAAGCCCAGGGTGACGATCGCGAGGTAGTCGCCGCGCAAACGCAGGCTCGGCAGACCGACGAGGAAGCCGAAGAGGCCGGCCATGCAGGCCGACGCGAGCAGGCAAAGGGGAACGACGACGAAGGAGCGCGCGAAGCTGGGATCTCCGCCGCCGAACGACTGATGCATGTTCGAGGCGAGCACCGCGCTCGTGTACGCGCCGATCCCGATGAAGCCCGCGTGGCCGATCGAGAACTGACCGGCCATACCGTTGATGACGTTCAGGGAGAGCGCGACGAGGACGTTGCAGGCCGCCAGCATGAGCAGCTGACGCACCGAGCTGTCGGGGACGATGTCTTTCAGGAAGAAGTCGAGAAGAACGACAAGGACGAGAACGCCGAGCACCACGAGCGCCCGCTTCGTGCTGAACGAGCCTTTTGCACGCCCGGGACGGGCCGTCGAAACAGGCTTCTCGGCAGACTTCCCCATGGTCATCCTGAACCCGGTCGGCCTTCTACCCACACTTTGGACGTGGGGAAAGGCTGGAGTACCGACGGGTGCACCGACCCTGAAGGCACGTTCACGTGTGGCTTCGGACTCGAAGAATGGCGCACGTCCCTAGGCGAGTAGGCGGGCCGAGGTTATTTGACGACGCGAAGGTAGGGCGGGAGCTCTCGCTTCGGTCGCGAAGTCGTCTCTCCGCGCTGCGGAGAAGGCGCCGGAACCGGCACGGGCGTGGGCACGCTGATGGGCAGCCGGGCCTGCACCGGCTCCAGCTCCCCCTGCTTCTCGCGCTTGTCCGCCTTGGCGGCCGCCTTGTCAGCCTTCTCGGTCTTCTCGACCTTGTCCGCGTCCAGCTTCTCGGCCGCGAGCTTCTCGGCTTTGTCGGCCTTGTCTCCGGTCTTGTCGATCGGCACCGGCGACGAGGGCGCCGGCGGCGGGACGGCCACGAGGACAGGACGGTTCTCGTCCTTCTTCTTCTTGCCGGCCTTCTTCGAACCGGCGCCCTTACGCTCCGGCTCGGGGCCCGTTTCGGCGAGCTTCGAACGGCCGCGAGCGCGGCCGGCCGCGGGACGCAGATCGCCACGCTCGCGCGGGCTTTCGACGGCGCGAACAGGCGCTCCTTCGGCAGGCGTAGGACGCCCCGCGTCATCCACGACGTGGACCGCCAGCTCGTGCGGGACGTCGTCCGGCCAGACCATGCCGCGGCCGTCTTCACCGACCATGGCGAACACGCTCGACCACGGCACGACGCAGTAGAAGGGCGAGCGGTTGAACGAAAGCGTACAGCTCATGCTTTCGTCGTCCAGGCGGAGATCCGGGATCGGAACCGGCATGTTCAGCCCGATCTTGAGGATCAGACGCGGCTCTTTGCGGAACTGAGGAGGAACGACGACACCCTGCGCGCGGGGATCGAGGTAGACGTCGACGTTCGATCGCTCGAGGAGCGCGAGCGCGACTTCCTTCTTTGGCGGCAGCAGTTGAGTCATCGGCCCCCATCCCTTCTAGCGCGGGTCGGCTCCATCTGCCAGTGTCGCGCGCGGCAATGCGACGTGAGGTCATCGTAGAGAACGCGGTCAATCCGAAGGGCGATCTCCAGAAAACGAGGCGAGAGTCGAGCGAGGCTCACTTCACCCCCCGTTTTTTGGAGATCGAGCTCACCGTTCCGAGCATGCCGCGCGTGGTCGGAGGCGACGTCTTCGACGCCTGGTCGTGGTCCGAAAGCGACGTTCTCACCTGGCGACGGCCGCTTTCGAAGTCCTCCCCCTCGGCCGCCCTCGACACCTCGGCGCCCATCGACGGGTCGAACCCTGCCGGGCTCGTGTTCGTCATGCATGCAGAATGCACCTTCTTACCGCGCGAGCTCGCGAAGCTCCACGCGTCCGGCTACGGCCTCGACGAGGAATGGGCCCTCGCACCGTATGCCATCGACGACGCGACCGACGAGCTCTTCGCGAACCGCGTGCGCCCGCGCGACGTTTTCTGGCTCGCCGCGCCCGATCTGCACGCGCTCGTGTGGGGCTTGCACGACTGGGTGCACTTCCACAACCACGGGCCGTTCGACGATCCGCCCGCGACCGAGCTGCAGTGCGATCTCGTCGCGCTCGCCTGGCTGCGGGCGAACCGCGACCGCATCGGGCTCGGGCAGGATGTCGTGGACCGCGTGGCACGCGAGCTCGCTGCCCTCACACGACGGCGCTTCGGCGATGCGGGCAGGCCGATGCCCGTCGACGACGTCGAGGGCCTCTTCGCCGCCCCCTACCCGTCGTCGATGGTCTACGGCTGATCGAGCTTCGAGCTGATTCTCGACCGAGAATCGTGCTCGCCCATTTAGCGCGGTCCGACGATGCGCACCGCGCCGAGGCGTTCGGCGTGACCGAGCCACTCGGCGATGCGCTCGCGGTGAGGCCGCGTGTCGAGTCGCGAGGCGAGCCCTCGTTCGACCAGCTCTTCGAGCATCGGCTGGCTGCTCGGTCCGACACCTCGCTCGAGCGCGGCAGACAAGGTCATCGCCGTCTGCGGCATGCCGGTGGGCGGGGGCGCGGGAGCCTTGTTGCGAACCTTGTCCGGATCGATGCAATCGGCGAGGTCGTTCGCCGTATCCATGCGCTTCGAGAGGCTGTCGATGCCGAAGCGCGTCTTGACCGTGGCCGCCACTGACGTGTGATCGAACTGCGTCTGGCTGACGTACCCCTTCTTCACCATCGGGCCGATGACGAACGCGGGCACGCGGAAACCGAACTGCTGGAAGTCCGGGTCGTCGTCTTGCGCCTTCGGCGGAGGAACGTGATCGAAGAAGCCGCCGTGCTCGTCGTAGGTCACGATGAGGAGCGTCTTGTTCCAGGCCGGGCTCTCGGCAAGCGCCTTGTACACGCTCGCGACGAACGCCTGCCCGCGCTGGATGTCGTGATCCGGGTGATCGTCGCTCGCCTGGAAATCAGGGTCGATGATCGAGAACGACGGCAAGGTCCCGTTCTTGGCGGCCGTGAAGAAGTTCGTGATCGGAGAGGTCGGATTCAGCGAAAACACGTTGGCGACGAAGCCGCCGACGTACCAGCCGACCGAACCGGCCACGTAGTTCTTGTAGGTGACGTTCTTGGCCTTGAGCCGCTCCCAGATCGTGTCCGGCGCGTCGGTGAGGAAGGGCTTGTTGTCCTTCTTGCCCTTCGACGTGGCCGCGTGCAGGTAGTAGCGGTTCGGCCACGTCGGCCCCATCACGCTCGCGAACCAGCGATCGCAGATCGTGAAGTTGTCGGCGAACCAGTAGTAGAGGGGGATCTGGCTCCGGTCGTGGAAGCCCATCACCTGATTTTGCGCATCGCCCGCGTGCGCTTTGACGAAGCCGTCGTTCAGGCCACCGTCGAACTGAGCATGCGCCGCATCCCAGCTGTGCGGCGGATCTTCCGGCGTGAAGTCGTCGAGCTTGAAGACGGTAACCGTGCTGCCGTCCGGCGCGGGATTGCTCTCGGTGCCTTTGAGGCCATCGATCTGCGCCTTGTTCGGGTAGCCCGTGTCGGAGGCGAGCGAGCCGAGGAAGTGATCGAAGGAGCGGTTCTCCATCATCAGGACGACGATGTGGTCGATGCTCCCGAGGAGGTCGGCGGCGGTCAGCTCGGGCGGCGGCCCGCCATCGGCACCGGCGTCGGGCGGCGACGGCTTGCTCGCGTCCGGCGGGTCGTTCGTGGTGATCGGAGGCGTGTCCGCGGGCTCGGCGCTCCCCGGAGGATCGGGCGACGAACCACCGCAAGCCGCCGTGGCCCCGACGAGGCCGGCGCCGAATCCTTGGAGTGCTTGTCGCCGCGAGAGAGGCCCACCGTCTTGCATCACCCAGCTCCGTTCGTCCGGAAGGTAGCCGGACATTGGCATCGGGCCGCCAAGGATGGGTGACGATACGGTTTCGAGACACCCGCGTGACGGCTACAGTGTGCGCCGTGAAAGCGCTCCGAGGCGTGAACCGTTCGTGGACGAGTGCATCGCGAGCCGCGTTTTTCGCGGCAATCGTAGCTTCGATGAACGGATGCGGAGGCGCACGACAAGCCGCGTCACCGCCCGCGAGCGCGGCACGCGAAGCCACGGCACGAGAGGTGTCGGCGGCTTCGATCCAGCTCGTCGAGTCGGCCCCTCTCGAGACCACGCTCGATCGGCCCGACGTTCCGAACGCCGCAGACACCTGGGTGGCGATGATCGACGGGGCCAAGCGCACCCTCGATTTTGCCGAGTTCTACGCGAGCGAAGCCGAAGGCAAAGACCTCGCCTCGAGTCGGCTGACCGCCGTGATCGACGCCACGCTTCGCGCGACCAAGCGCGGCGTGAAGGTCCGCTTCCTCGCCGACGCGTCGTTCCTCTCGAAGTATCCGCAGGTACTGGCCCGCTTCGAGCGCGAAGGGATCGCGGTTCGAACCATCGACTACGGCAAGCTCGCGGGAGGAATCCTCCATGCGAAGTACTTCGTGGTCGATGGCGAGGAGTCGTTCGTCGGCAGTCAGAACTTCGACTGGCGCGCCTTGACGCACATCCAGGAGATGGGCGTACGGGTTCGCTCGAAGGAAATCGCAGGCGCGCTGCTCGACGTCCTCGACACCGATTGGGAGCTCGCCGGTGGAAGCCCGCGCGAGACGCGCGTTCGGCAGCATGCGCTCGCCGACGGCGTGATCGCGGAGCACGGTGAACGGCTCACCTTGGTGGCGAGTCCCAAGGGATGGCTGCCGAGCGAAACGGAGTGGGACCTCCCGAAGCTCGTCGCACTTCTCGACGGCGCCAAGCAGTCGATCGACGTGCAGGTGCTCACCTACAAGGCGAAGAGCCGGAGCGGCGAAGCCTTCACCACGCTCGACGACGCCCTCCGGCGCGCAGCTTCACGCGGCGTGCACGTGCGATTGCTCGTTTCGGAGTGGTCGATCAAGCCGGGAAGCGACGGCCGCAAGGCGCTCGACGATCTCGCGCACGTGAAGAACGTCGACGTTCGCGCCATCGTGATCCCACCGTTCTCGGGCGGAGAGATCCCGTTCGCACGCGTGGCGCACGCCAAGTACATGATCGTCGACGGCGCCCACGGCTGGGTGGGCACGAGCAACTGGGAAGGCGACTACTTCGATCGCACGCGGAACGTCGGAATCATCGCCGACGGCGGCGCACTACCGACGTCGCTCGAACGGTTCTTCGAAGGCAACTGGACGAGCGGCTATGTTTCGCCGCTCAAAGCCCCCGACGACGCATCTGCACCTCGACCAGCAAGCACCGATTCTGCACGACGGTGATGCCGGCCTCGGCCAGGGTCTCGGCGAACGAGTCCTTTTGGATGCCGAGCTGCAGCCACACGCTCTTCGGCTTGGCCGCGAGGATGTCGTCGAGGTGCGCGTCGAGATCTTGCGGGCGTCGGAACACGTCGACCATGTCGATGGGGCCGACCGCGCGCGACACTTCGACGAGTGACCGATAGACCTTGCGACCGAGAATCTCGGTGGCATCGGGGTAATAGACCGGCACCGGCTCCACGTCGTACCCCACGCCTGCCAGGTACTCGGGCACGGTGAACGCAGGCTGTCCCGCCGCCTGCTCGGTTTTGATGCCGAGCACGGCAATGCGCTTGGTCTTTGCCAGGAGATCGGTAATCGCCTGCGGATCGTCGATGACGTTGGGGTGCACGATCGTCAGATGCTCATCGCGGCGAGGATGTCGCTCGCCTTGCCACGAAGGCGATGCTGGTACGAGGAGCTTACCGGGGTGTCTTCCAGATTGATCTCGACCGTCACCGCGCCTCGGCTCATGGCGATGCGCGGCATGTCGGCGGCCGGATAGACCACGCCGGAGGTGCCGACGCTCACGAGCAGATCGCATCGCTGGAGCAGCTCGTGGGCGCGGGCAATGTTCCGGGAATCGAGCATGTCTTCGAACCAGACGATGTCGGGCCGGAAGTACGCGCCGCACGAGCACGTGCGTGGTGACATCGGAACCGAGCGATCGGGACGAACCGTTCCTTCGGCGTCGCAGCGCACGCGCCAGAGGCTTCCGTGGAGCTCCACGATGGGATGCTTCGGCTCCGTATCGCCGACGGCGAGCCCGTGGAGGCCATCGATGTTCTGCGTGATGACGGCGGTATCGGGATGGGAGCGCTGGAGCTCGGCGATGATGCTGTGCCCTTGGTTGGGCTCACGCTCGGCGACGAACCCGCGGCGCTTGTCGTGGAAGTCCCAAACCTTGTTCGGGTTGCGCTCGAACGCGCGCTGGCAGGCGTAATCCTCGTAGTTGTATTCGGTCCAGATTCCGCCTTTGCCGCGATACGTCGGAATCCCGCTCTCGGCCGACAGGCCGGCGCCGGTGAAAAAGACGATGCGCTGGAAGTCGGCAAAACGAACGGGAACGTCGGGGGTACTCATGCGGAGCTCTGTGCGCGTCAGATCACTTCACTTCTTCTGACGACGGAACACCACAGTACGGCGAACGTTCTTCGAGGGCAGGGATTTCTTCCCGGTCGTGAGCGTGACCTTGGCGAGCGGCGCGAGCGGCACGATGCGCGGCGGACCGTCGGTCGCCCATGCCGCGCCGTCGGTCAGCGGGATGACGTACGGCGCTTCGGGCGCGACACTGACGGCGACCACCGCGTCTTCGCCGGCGCGACCGAGGATCTCGACGCCGTTGGGCAGCTCGGTGAGAGCCTCGAGGGTGGTGGGCTCGAACCCCTCGTACTTGAGGTGACGCGCCAGTGCGAAGAGCTGCGTCTCCTCCTTGAGCGCCACGGGATCGTTCACGCCCTGCATCGCGAGAAGCCAGAAGGGCAGCTTCGAGCGCGCAATCCCGCCGACCGCTTCGGGGCCCGAAATGCGCCATTTCGAAGGACCCGAGAAGAGGCAGAGCGACTCGAGCACGTTCGGGCCGAGCGTGGGTTCGCAATACGAGAAGACGTCTTCGCCAGCCTCGGGAGCGATGGCGCCGGGCGTCTTGAAGGAGAGCGAAAACACGCGCGCTTCGGCGCTGTCGACAACGTCGGGCGCAGACGTCGTCGTGACGAGCGCCTCGGGCACCGCGCTCGCGACGAGCAGCTGCTTGGCATTCCACGCGAGGTCGGCGGGAGGAGCACTGGCCAACGCCTTGAGCCCCACTTCGTGAGCAAGCTCCTCGAGGCCTTCGGTGCCGCCAACGCGCGTCGCCGGTGCCGAGAGGATAGTCACTTCGCCCTGGCCTTCGCGCTCGACGCTGACCGTGACCTCGCCCGCGGTGCAGTAGGCAACGCCCTCCAGCCCGGACGAGGCCAAGGCCGTTCCACCGTGCCCGCGAAGCGCGAGCTTCGTTGCGCCTTCGTCCGCGACGGCGAGGAGGCACGACTCCTTCGCCAGGTCGACCACGGCGAACGGCGCGGCGGGCGGGACGGTGGCGACGACCTTGAATCCACTTCGAGCGAGTGGCGCACGCGCGGGTTTGGCCGTGAGCCATTTGTCGTCGGCCGGTTTGACCGGGAACTTCTTCGCGTCGATCCACGCGTCGAGCGACGTCTCGGCGCACGCCTGATCGGTCACGAGCTTGGTGCCCGACGTGAGCGGCGAAAACGCGAAGGCGCGTGAACCGCCGAGGCTCGCCGCATCGATGGAGAGCAGCGCCAGGCCGCCGTCACCGGGATCGGTGGAGACGGCAACACGTTCGCTCTCGCACATGCAGAAGAGAACCGGCCCTGCGCCTTCGGTGGTGCCGGCAACGCGTTCGACCTTGATCGGCTTGTCGTTCGACGACACCGCAAGCAAGCAACCTTGCGGCGCCTGGAGATCGAGCATGCCGGGCTTGGAACGGCTCGACGTCTCGACGACCTCGAACCCCATCGCGCGATACGGAGCGATGGCCTTCTCGACACGACCACCGCGAGCGATCTCGCGCACGACGAGCATACTCACGACGCCCGCTGCGGCGAGAACGGTGACGGTGACGACGCCCATCACGAGCACGCGCGACGAACGACGTTTGCTTTCGACGTTCGCAGCTGCATCCATCGATGCACGACGCCGACTACGCGCCTCTTCGTCTTCTCGACGCGCGCGTTCGTGCTCGGGGTGTCTCCCCTTCAGCACGGACAGCGCGCGCTCGACTTCCGCGAGATCGTCGGGCGTGTTTTTCGGCTTCGGCGGGCCTTGCATACGCGCCCATTCAGGATGCCAGGGACCGCCGGTTCGCGGAAGTTCCTGAGGTCGAGTTCGAGCGTCGACGGCGCGTCGCGCAAAGCGTGAAGGTGCGAGGTCGGTTCCGAGCCGCGCTCGTGGCGCGCGCGGCGCTTATCGAAGGAGGCGGCGAACGGCTGGTGACAGAGCCGACGACTCGGGACCCCCAGTTTCCGGCTCGATCACGTCGAGGACGTCACGGTCAGCTTCCGAGTCCAGCTCCAGATACGGCCCTCCGTCTTCCTCGTCGGAGACCTCGTCTTGGGCGTCCATGTCGATGTACTCACCTGTCGTCGCAGTGGCGATGAACTCCTCCGCGAACGACTCCGCGTCATCGGGCCCGATGTGGCTTCCCTCCGAAGGGTCCGGCACGAACGCATCCGCGTCGTCGGTTCGGTGGGCCTGCTTGCGCACCGCTCGAATCGCCGGATTCAGGGGGATCCCCATATCGATCGGACGCGGCTCGACCAGAGGAGGCGCATCGAGACGCTTGTGGTTCGAATCAGCAGCCATAGGCAAGTTCTCCTGACTCTTCTTCGTATCTCGCCAATCGCGCTCGCGCGAACGTCGTTGGCCTTCAGGTTCGCAGGCTCGACACTGCAAGCAGCAGGCCTTACGGGCGCGCTCGCCCTTGTAGAAGTAACGACGAGCCCGCATGAGATTCATTCCCGGAGACGCGCAGGAGCTCTACGTTCAGGCTCCGGGAGGTGCAGCGCACCGCCCCCTCCTCGACGTGAACGTCAGCGAGAAGCCGTCCGCGGCCGTGGGATCCGCAGATCGATCATCCAGCTCTGCAACGTGCGTCGCGAGATGCCGAGCAGCTCCGCCGCGCGCGTCTGGTTGTGCAGCGTGGACTCGAGCGCCTCGAGCACCCGTTGGCGACGAGCAAGCCTCTCGGGCGAGAGCCCCTCGATCTCGGCCCCTCCCGCCCGCGCTGTCGACGCCGCGACCGTTGGCGCTCCGCCGCCGCCGCCCGCCGACACCATCGCGTCGAAGCGAAGGTCACTCGCCTCGAGGCGAGGCGTCTTGCAGAAGAGCACGCTCCGCTGGATGACGTTCTTGAGCTCGCGAACGTTGCCGCTCCACGTGTGCGCGACCAGCGCAGCCATCGCGGCGTCGGAGAGCGACGGGGCAGGACGGTTCGCCGCCGCGGACGCGATCGCAATGAACCGCTGCGCGAGCGGTAGGATCTCGGACGCGCGGTCCCGCAGGGGTGGGATGCGGATCGACACGCCGTCGAGCCGGAAGAACAGGTCCTCACGGAACGCGCCGGACGCGACGCGCGCGCGGAGCTCGCGGTGCGTCGCGCTGACGAAGCGAACGTCGACCTTGCGCGGCCTGAGCGCGCCAACACGCGTCACTTCGCCACTCTCGAGCACGCGGAGAAGCTTCGCCTGCGTCGGCAGCGGGAGCTCACCAACCTCGTCGAAGAACAGCGTGCCTCCCGACGCGGCCTCGAGCAGCCCAGGCTTGGCCTGTGTCGCTCCGGTGAACGCACCGCGCTCGTAGCCGAAGAGCTCGGCCTCGAGGAGCGACTCGACGAGCGCCGCGCAGTTCACGCGAATGAGCGACTGGTCACGACGCGGCGAGAGATCGTGGATGCGGCGCGCGAACAGCTCCTTGCCAACACCGGTCTCCCCGAGCAGCAGCACGCTGAGCGAGCTGCCCGCAGCCACACGCACAGTCTCGTGCGCCTCGCGCATCGCAGGGTCCTCGACGACCGCCTCCTCGCTCGCCATCGACGCGACCGCCATCGCGCGCGCGTCCTGGAGCGTCAGGAGCACCGAACCGACCTCGAGCGCCGCGCCAGCCGGAAATGCGCCGGGTACCCCCTTCCCGAGCTTCTTGCCCGCGAGCGAGGTGCCGTTCGCGCTGCCGAGATCCTCGATGGTAACCGACTGCTCCGAGAGATCGATCGCCAAGTGCCGGCGAGAGATGGACGAGTGATCGAGGACGATGTCCGCGTAACTGCCACGCCCGAGCACGAGCCGGCCCCGGCTCGGGAGATCGATGAAGACGAGCTTTCCGTCGAGGCTGGCGACGAGCCTCCTTCCGCTCGGGGCGAGCGGACGGACGCTGTCGGTCTTCTGCTCGTCGGAGTTCATGGCTTCGTTCTACCACGCAAGGTCGCTCGTCGTCGTCGCGTGCGGCCCCCACGAGGATCCTGGACGTCCGCCCTCGCACGGCAGGAACCATGCATCATCGAGCGTTGCTGGTGGACGTACCTACATGCTCGAAGGAGCAGCCCGCTCTCACTCTCGTACGCGACAGGCGTCGATGAGCCCGCGTCCGAGTCGGCCACTCGAGAATTCTTCGCGCGACACGTCTGCCGATGTAAAAGATATAGGTTAAGGGGATGTTCGCGGGAGTTGGCACGCGTCATATCGGCCGGTACGCCCTCTACGGAGAGATCGCCAGCGGCGGCGTGGCAACCGTTCACTACGGTCGTCTCCTCGGGCCGGTCGGCTTTTCGCGCACCGTCGCCATCAAGCGGCTCCACTCGCACTTCGCGCGCGATCCCGAGTTCGTCACCGGGTTCCTCGACGAGGCACGCCTCGCGGCGCGCATCCGGCACCCCAACGTCGCGGCGACGGTGGACGTCGTGGCCGCTGAAGGCGAGCTCTTCCTCGTCATGGAATGGATTCATGGAGAGTCGCTGTCCGCTCTCATGAAGCAGTTGTCACAAACCCGCGAGCGCATCCCACCGCACATCGTCGCGAGCATCGCATCCGGCGTTCTGCAAGGTCTTCACGCAGCACACACGGCGACGGATGAGCGCGGCGTCGGGCTCGAGATCGTGCATCGCGACGTCTCCCCACAAAACATCCTCGTCGGCGCCGACGGGATGGCGCGCGTGCTCGACTTCGGGATCGCCAAGGCGACGACACGGCTCACGCACACACGGGAAGGGAGGGTGAAGGGCAAGCTCCCGTACATGCCGCCAGAGCAGCTCTCCGATGGCAAACTCGACGCGAGGGCAGACATCTACGCGGCGGCAGTCGTGACGTGGGAGATGCTGACTGGGCGCCGACTCTTCCGGGCAGAGACCGACGGGGGCATCATCGCAAGCATCTTGCACGACGAGGTGAAGCCTCCCAGCACCTTCGCTCCCAGTATTCCAGCTGCTCTGGAGGCGGCCGTGATGCGCGGGCTCGAGCGCGCCCCAGCCAACAGGTATTCATCCGCGCAAGCGATGGCGCTTGCGATCGAAGCGTGCGGCCCGATCGCTTCGGCTGCGGAGGTCGGAGCCTGGCTAACGAACATCTCTGCCGCCACGCTGGCGGACAGAGCTCGTCACGTGGCGCAGATCGAAGCGGGAAGCAGTCTTGGGATCAACGTCCACGACGCGCTCAACGAGATCACCCCGTCTCAGACGTCGCGCGAGGCGGCGGTCACGCCACCGTCCGCTACCGAGGACGACACGCAGCTCGAGACGGCGCTCGACACGCGGGCATCGGCACCGGAGACGAGACGCTCTCGCCCGTCGAGGACCGCCGCGTTGGTCGGCGTCGCGCTCCTTGTCCTCCTCGGAGCCGCCGGCGCACTCGTCTCGGCCACTCGAAACGTGCAAACCGCACATTCGCCTTCGAGGGCGGCGACCGTCGTCGACACCAGCAAGCCGACGCCTTCTGCGAGCGGCGAACTCACCTCCTTTGCCACCGGCAGCTCCGCCGTCTCGACGTCTCCCGCCAACTCGGTCGCCGTCGCCGGCACATCGAGCGACCCCGTGCCGAGCGCGCGCGTGCGCACCAAGCCGCCTCCTTCCAGCGGAAGGCCGACGAAGGCGCGGGGCCCGTCCGCCTTCGACAATCTGGGAGGACGGGAATGACCTGCGCGGATTTCTTCCAGCGGCGTCGTTCGAGGGGTCTCCTCACGTTGGTGATGCTCGCAACACTCGCGATGTCGAGTGCGGCCGCGGCGGAGCCGTCGGCGAGAGAGCGTGCAGCGGCCGAGGCGATCTTCCGGGAAGCGAAGCAGCTCGCTGCGCAAGGCAAGATCTCCGAAGCTTGCGTGAAGTTTGCCGAGAGTCATCGGCTGGAGCCGAAGCTCGGAACGCTCCTTCACCTCGCCACGTGTCACGAGCTCGAAGGGAAGACGGCGACCGCGTGGATCGAGTTTACCGAAGCCTCTCGCATCGCCGAGCGCACCCGACAACCGGATCGCGAAAAGCTCGCCCGAACGCACGCGCAGGCCTTGGAGGCGGAGCTGCCGACGATTCGTATCGTCGTGAGCCATCCTGTTCCCGGCCAGGACGTGAAGCTCGACGATACACCGCTGACCGAAGGCACGCTCGGTTCGGATATCCCGATCGATCCAGGCGAGCACGTGCTCACGGCGCGTGCCGCGTCGAAGACGCCGTGGTCACGGAAGGTGACGATCGAGCGAGGACATAAGCTCCTCACCGTCGAGATCCCGGCCCTCGAGGACAAGCCGATCGAGGCCTCCCCACCCGTTGCTGGATCGGCTGCCGCCACCCCGCGCAATCCGCCGGATACCGCGGCCGCCCGGGTACCGGCCAAGTCCCGTCGAACGCTGGGATGGGTACTGGTCGGGGCGGCGGGGGTGGGACTCGGCGTGGGGACGTTCTTCGGCCTGCGCGCGGCGTCCGAGGAGAGCGACGCGAACACACTGTGTCCCACGCGGACGTGCCCCACGAGCGAAGGGCTCGATGGCCATGATGCGGCGAGGCGCTCGGCACTTTTCTCCACCATCGGCTTCGGTGCGGGCATCCTTGCAGGCGGTGTGGCGGCCTACCTTCTACTCACGGAGCCACTCGACGCGCCCCGGACGAGTTTGCGTCTCGTGCCGTCCGTCGGAAGGGAAGGAGGCGGGCTCGATGCGGTCATGCGCTTCTAGGCTTGCCGTCGTCGCGATGCTCTCGGTCGTCGCCGGCTGCGGTCTCGTCCTCGGCCTCGAGGACCACGATCTCGACCCGCGCTCGTCGACCGCGGGCGGCGACGCTACGGCAGATGGGGCACCAGACGGGACGCCGGATGGATCGCTCGCCCCGAGCCCCGACGCGGTCGCATGCGCGAGCTCGCCTTCGAAAACATGCACCGCCGTTGGCATGTGCTGTCCCGACGCGACGCCCTTTTGCCGCTTGAACATCGATCTACCGAACAAGACGTTCGCCGTGTCGTGCGCTGCACAGGCCGATGTGCGCCAGATCGGGGAGGAGTGTGATCCGATCGCCGGTCAGTGCGCCGATGGGCTCTCGTGCGGGCTCGTTTATTCGACCAGCGTGATGTACACGTGCGTTCCCCTCTGCACGAGCGACGCGGACTGCGCCCCGTGCGCCGAAGGGCGATGCAGCTACGACACGAAAGCGGGTGGGTTCTGTTCGCATCCGCTCGCGAAGAACTCCACGGTCAAACAATGCGGTGCTTGCGACCCGATGGCGCCGGGGAACGCGTGCGGTGCCGATTATTGCCTTCCGCAGGACCTCACAGGGCCACCGAGTTGCGGGCGAGGCGGCTTCGACACGGGCTGTCACTGG
Source organism: Labilithrix luteola (assembly GCF_001263205.1). GTDB lineage: Bacteria > Myxococcota_A > Polyangia > Polyangiales > Polyangiaceae > Labilithrix > Labilithrix luteola. Next base: position 5,317,278 of record NZ_CP012333.1, on the reverse strand, counting down.
ACCGCGGATTGTCCGGCGGGGCAATATTGCATATGTGGGAGCGGGTTTGGTAACGCGTGCGGGTACGCGCCGACGGCTGGTTCGTGCATGAAGGGCTGTTACATCTACGACGTGGGAAAGCCGTGTCCGACCGGCGGGACGTGCACCGCAATTGCTGGGGGCGCGAACTACGCCATTTGCAAATGATGGTGTGCCCGATACGCGTCGCGGGGGCCGGCGGAACGCTGTTCGCCAAGCTCCTCGGCGTGAGTCGACCAACCTCACGGTGTCGCTCGCTCGACTCGATCTTACGAATGGTAGCTCGCGGGTGAGCTTTCGGTCTTCGTCTTGGCGCTTCGGGATCGGAGCCCCTATGGGGAGGCTTCGATTGGAAGGGACGCTTGCATTGCCCCGCGGCCGCTGCGACGCGCTTCGAATACAACGTTATTTGCAAACAGCGTAGTTCGCGCTCCCAGGAATGGCGGTACAGGTGCCGCCCGTCGGACACGGCTTTCCAACGTCGTAAATGTAACAGCCCGCCATGCACGAACCTGCCGTTGGCGAGTAGCCGCAGGCGTTACCAAACCCGCTTGCACACACGCAATACCTCCCTGACGGACAATCCGCAGTCCAGTGACAGCTCATGTCGGACCCGCCACCTCGCCCGCAACTCGGTGGCCCTGTGAGGTCCTGCGGAAGGCAATAGTCCGCACCGCACGCGTTCCCCGGGGCCATCGGGTCGCAAGCACCGCATTGTTTGACCGTGGAGTTCTTCGCGAGTGGATGCGAGCAGACCCCACCCGCTTTCGTGTCGTAGCTGCATTGCCCTTCGGCGCACGGAGCGCAGTCCGCGTCGCTCGAGCAGAGAGGAACGCAGGTGTACGTTACGCTCGTCGAATAAACGAGCCCGCACGAGAGCCCGTCGGCGCACTGACCGGCCGTGGGATCGCACTCATCACCGATTTGGCGCTTATCGGCCTGCGCGGCGCACGACACGGCGAATGTCTTGTTCGGCAGATCGATGTTCAAGCGGCAAAAGGGCGTCGCGGCGGGACAGCACATGCCGACGGCGGCGCATGTTTTCGACGGTGAGTTCGCGCACGCGACCGGCCCTCCGTCGCCTCCGTCCCGCGCGTCCTCAGCGTCGACACCACCATCTCGAGCCGCATCCTCGGCGTCGGTACGACCAACTCGAATGGACGCGTCGTCGTTCCCCGCCGTGAGCGTCTCGAGTGAGCGGAAGCTGCAAGCGCTCGCCACCATGAGTGCTGGCAGACCGAACACCAGCCACCGCAAATGCATCGCGCCAGCTTCTCAGATCTCACGGCGTGAGACCAACACTTCATCCGGACATCTCCAAGGCACCTCATCTCAACTTCTCAATTTGAGAAGTGTGATCTCAATTCGAGCAATCGCGTTTCGTGAACCGAGTACCCCGGCTCGCAGCTCGTCTCGCAAAGACGCGCCGCATCCGCATCGAAAACGATGCCACTCGTGAATCGATGTAGCTTGCCTCACAGCTCCTGAAACGCGCGCGCTGGTTCGGCGTGTGGAGCTGGCGCGATGCGTGCAGTGCGGCGGATTGCTTAATGCGATCTCTTCTTGGTCATGGGTATGTGCTCTGCGCCGTACTCGCCGCCGCGGCATGCAGCACGACTGACGCGAGGTCGGGCGCGGGGTCGGACGCGCTCGATGAGAGCAGCGACGGAGCTCCCGATCACGCCGCCGACGCCCTTTCCGACGCGAGCGCATCTGGTCTTGGGATCCGGACGCCGACGTCTGGACCCAAATCGCGACCACGGGGGTCAAGCCCGTGACGTCGGCTACCAACGGCGGCGGCATCCACTCCAAGTGCGGCTACATCCCGTCGCTCGGACTTCTGTTTGGCGTCAACAACGCCGATCGCGGAGTGTGGGCGATACGCCCGTCGCCATGACACTCGGCTGCCCCCATCTGGCGAATACGAACATAGGATACACGAATGACAGGCGACCTCACCAAGCATGTACGGCGTCGAAGTTTCGGGCTTTGTTTGCTTGCCGGGGCACTACTGGCCGTTAGCGCTTGCTCGAGCGACGACGCCCCCGGTACCGCGAATCGTTTATCACCGGACGACTCGCTCGATGGCTCCGCCCCCTCGCCCGATGGATCCATACCCGCCCCCATAGGCTCGACGCTCGCGCGTGTGACCTTCGTCGACTCGGGCAGCGGCGGCAGCAACGTGATCGTTGGTTTCGGCCACGCGTTCGCCGCTGGCGACGTGCCAGCCGGGGTCACGCTCGCGGGGCGTGACAAGGACGGGAACGGCGTTGCACTGCAGGTCGACAAGAAGGCGACCTACGCCGATGGATCGCTTCGTCACGCGGTCATCACTGCGAAGCTGCCGACGGTCGCGGCGGGGGGACGTTTCGACCTCGACCTCGTTTCGGCTGCTCCGGCAGCGAGCGCTCCCGGCCTCGATCTCACGACGTTGGCGAACAGCGGTTTCGACGCCGAAGTCCGTATCAAGGTCGACGGCACCGAGTACGCGGCGTCGGTCAAGCCACTGCTCGCCGTGGCTACGTCGACCTGGCTCGACGGTCCGCTCGCCAAAGAGGCGCTGCTCGCCGCACCGCTCAAAGACTCGAACGGCAACGTGCACCCGCAGCTCGCGGCTCGCTTCCAGGTACGCATGGACGCGGGCGGTAGCGCACGTGTCGATGTCATCGTCGAGAACGACTGGGCCTACGCGCCCGCGCCCAGCGCCTATACGTACGATCTCACCATCACGGTCGGTGGGAAGCAGGTCTACAGCAAGACCGCCCAACCGCATTACGCGCACGCCCGCTGGCGCCAAACGTACTACTGGAACCGTGCCCCCGAGCCCTTCGTGGTGCACGATCCGCGCTACCTCATCAAGACCGGAGCGGTCCCCAACTACGATCCCGCCGTGGTCCCGAGCGCTGCTGCGCTGGAGAAGTGGGCTTCCTTACCGGCCGCTCCGTGGGATCCGATGCAGATCGGCCTGGCCGAGAAATACATGCCCACGACCGGAGGGCGCCCCGACATCGGCCTTCTGCCGGCATGGGCCACGCTTTACCTCCTGTCGATGGATCCGGGCGCGGCGCGAGCCACCATGATGACGGCTGACGGCTCCGGAAGCTGGTCTATCCACTATCGCGATCAAGAGAAAGGCACACCGGTCTCACTCGTCGATTATCCGTACATGACGCTGCTCGGCAACCATGGCGATACGGTGAACCCGAAGACAGGTAAGTCCGAGGCCTTTCCGGCGTGCTCGACCTGCAGCACCCCCTACAGCGCCGACTACGCACACGCGCCCTCGCTCGTGTACCTGCCCTATCTGTTGACCGGCGATCATTACTATCTCGAGGAGATGCAGTTCTGGAGCAACTTCGGTTTGTTCCAGTCAAACCCTGGTTACCGCGATCATGAGAAGGGGCTCCTGCACCCGGATCAGGTGCGCGGTCAGGCGTGGGGTCTGCGCGCTCTTGGTGAGACCGCGGCGTTCACCCCCGACGCTGATCCGATGAAGCAGTATTTCGTCGATCGTCTGAACGACAATATCGATTACTACACCACACACTACGGAAGCGGTCCCGACTCCAACGCTCTTGGCATCATCACCGACGGCGCATACGCGTATGCGAACAACACGGGGATCGCGCCCTGGCAGGACGACTTCTTTACGTCGGCCATCGGGCATATCCTCGAGTTGGGCTTCGACAAGGCAAAGCCGCTCATCGCATTCAAGTCCCAATTCCCGATCGGCCGCATGTCCGCCGATGGCTTCTGTTGGATCTCGGCGAGCATGTACACGATGATCGTGCGTAGCTCGGCGAGCACTCCGGTGTTCACCACCTTCGCGCAGGCCTACGAGGCCTCCGTCGACCCCGCGGTGAGAAGCACCGCGTGTGAGAGCCAGGCGATGGCTGACGCGCTCACGCTGACCAAGCCTGGTGAGATGTCGGGGTACGCGTCTTCCGCGGAAGGCTACCCGGCGAACATGCAGCCCGCCCTGGCGATGGCTGCGCAGTCGGGAGCCGCCGGGGGAGCGGCCGCGTGGGCCAAGTTTGCCGCGCGGCCGGTCAAGCCCGACTACTCGAACGAGCCGCAGTTCGCGATCGTGCCGCGCTGACGTTAGCGAAGCGGTTCTCGGTCGATCTTCACATCGATGGAAAGCACGTCCTCGTTCGACGCCACCAGCGCGCGACGATCGCGCTCCAGTGTCACGAGGTCCCAATCATCCTGCGCGCGGTTCTGATGGGTGGGCAAATCCCAGTCGGAAATGATCTGCAACGGATCGGCTTCGGGTACCGATCGATCGACGATGCTCGTCGGCGACGGCGGCGCGGCGAGCATCGCGAGGAACGCTGCGGCGTCGGCCGGACGACGCGTTCGATCGACGGAGAGGGCTGTGTCGATCGCGCGTGCCACCGGGTGCGCGAGGTTCGGCAGTCTGTGCAAGATCGACGGAGCCCGGGTGAACGCGATCGCTTCGGCGAGACGATCGCTCGGCACATCACCGAACGGTCGCGTCCCGACGAGCATCTCGTAGATGACGACCGCGGCCGAGTACACGTCGGTACGCGCGTCGAAGTCGCGCACGCCCTTCAGCTGCTCGGGCGACATGTATGCCATCGTCCCCATCACGCGATCGGTGTCCGTGAGCTCGTCGCCGTACGGCGAGGATGTGTCGAGCACCTGAGCGGTGCCGAAGTCGAGCACCTTGAGGAGATGTCTCCCGAGCCCGATCTCGATGAGGAACAGGTTCTCCGGCTTGATGTCGCGATGAATGACCCCGCGGCGATGCGCGGCGTCGAGCCCGCCGAGCATCTGGTACGCGAAGTCCATCGCGACCGCGATCGGCAGCGAACGCTCGCGCCCAAGGCGCGTGGCGAGCGACTCGCCGGTCAAGTGCTCCATCACGAGGAAGGGCCGCCCGTCATCGAGCTTCCCGAAGTCTGACACGGCGCAGACGTTCGGATGATGGATGCCTCCGGCGACGCGGGCCTCGCGCTCGAGGCGTCGCACGGCCTCGTCGAGGGACGCTTGGAGTGACGTCGCGACGATCTTCACCACGACTGGCCGACCGAGCCTCAGGTCTTCGGCCAGATAAATGCGCCCACTGCCACCGCTCGCAAGTTCGCTCTGGACAGCGTACCGACCGCCGAGGGGCGCCGTGAACATGAGCCAAGGATAGCCGTGATTGATTTGCGACGCCCGCGTGGGCGTTGTGTTCAGTCGTCGCTGCCGACGTTGCGCACGACCTCGATCTCGGCCTGAGCCAGACACGCGCCCGAGCAGTTGCGTCCCGAGATGGCACGGTCTTCGTAGCGCCACTGGAGCGGCTCGACGGGATCGTCCTCGACGGCTTCCCCGCGAATCAGGCGCCCACCGAGCATGTGCTCTGACTGCCATCGGCAGCCGTCTTCCCAGTCGAGCTCGGTGGTCAGGCGAAGCGTGAGGACGTTCCCGACAACCTTGCCGTCGTAGACCTGATCGTCGAACGAGGCCTGCGCAGCCCCGTCCCCCTCGCAGGGGTACATGAGCTTTCCGGGGCCATGGCTGATCCGCTCGTCGAGCACGCACCCAGGCCCGGTATCGATCTCGCCCGCCATGAGCTGGGCGGTGCACGTCTTCTTCTTCTCGGGCTTCTGCGCCGCGCCGGTGTCGGCGTTCTCTGCCCCCGCGTCGACCGGTCCAATCGCAAGCTCGACCGGCGCGACGACCCCCGCCCCTGCCCTCGAGCAGCCGCCGAGGCTTGCCGCGGCGACCGCTACCGCGACGGTCGGGAGCGTCGCGAGCGCCGAGAACAGGCAGAAGAAGAGGGGGCGCATGGCCTTTGTCGAGGTCGTTTGGCCGATGCCCCCTTGCAGCGGAGCCGACCTGGACGTAGGTTCTCCTAGCCTTTCGGCCAATTGGGGGCGATCGGCTTCGACGGAGATCTCGACCATCTTGCTGCGTGCCGTGGCTGCTGAAAGACCACGTAAAAATCTTTCGGCAAACACAATTGCGAACGATAACGCAATTGCTCTCGCTGCCTAACTAGCAGGTCTGAGAGCCGGTTGACCAAGGGGCCTGCCAGTGCCTCTGGAAGACCGTCATCAAACTGGCTGGCCGAGCCCCGGGTCACCGGGGGCAAGGCGAGATCAAACAGGTGAATAGTCCCGAGGAGAGCGCGCTGGCCCGCGCAAATCGGGACGATTCAAATGGCCAGATACGCACGTAGAAGCAGATGGCCTCGGAATTTTCGGACCCGGGTTCGATTCCCGGCGCCTCCACTTAAGAGTCTCGTTCGAGAGGGGGAGCTGCGCCTCCCCCTCTCGAGCTCTCCCCTCGCTCCCATCGCGATGTCATGCGTGGCGCGATCAGCCGGTGGGACTCGCTACGCACGACCAGATGCTCGATCGACGCGGGTACAGCGGGAGCTGCGCCTCCCCCTCTCGAGCTCTCCCCTCGCTCGCATCGCGATGTCACGCCCGGCGCGCTGAGCCGGCGCTCCTCGCTCGGCACCACGAGACGCTCGCTCGCCGCGGGGCAGCGGGAGCTGCGCCTCCCCCTCTCGAGCTCTCCCCTCGCCCGCATCGCGATGTCACGCCACGGCGTTGATGGGTCGATCTTCGACAAGAGCCCGCCTTCGTCGGTGTACAGCACGCGCTTCCTTAGATCGCGATGAGCGGCCAGAGCGTTCTTGAACCGCTGCGTCATCGCGGCGACACGATACTCCATGCCCTTCGTCTCCGTGACTTTGCCCTTTCACTCCAACCGTTCGACGGTGAGGAGGCCACATCGAAGCTCGACGCTCAACCACTCGAGCGCGATGCTTCTGTCCACAACGAGGGCCGGCGTCACCGCCACGAGGGGAACCTCCGACGATGTGAAGCCGGTCCATGATACGAATGGGCCATCACGCGATGACGGAAGCGCTCCCCCTCGTTCTCAACCCGAAGCGTCTGGCTCGGGATGAGGGCGTCGATACCTGGTACCCGTACTACGCGGGATTTTCGTCACGCTTTGCCTCCGCCGCAATTGCCGAAGCGGAGCTCCGGCCCGGCTCACTCGTGCTCGACCCTTGGGCGGGGAGCGGTACTACGCTTTGCGCAGCGGTCGAGGAAGGTCACCGTGCGGTCGGTATCGACCTGAACCCATTTGCCGTCGTCCTTTCAGCAGCCAAGCTCTGTCCTGCCCCCGAACGGCTGAAGGCCGTCGAAGTTGCGCGGCCGCTCGCCCGGCGCATCGCTACGTCCAGTGCCCCCATCGACGAACTTGAGCAATGGATGCCAACGTCCGCGGCGCGCCGCGTGGAAGGTATCGCAACGGCGATACGTCGCGAGTTCGACATTCCGGCCGACTGGACCGCCATCCCACCGGGCGCCGCGTTCCTACTGTTTGCACTTGTACGCGCTGTCAGCGACCTCGTCCCGCGAACGCGGGTCTCAAATCCCACCTGGTCTCGGCCGGGCGCGAATATCAACATTTCGACGCGGGATATCTCCCGCGACTTCGTCCGCATCGCCGAGCAGTACGCGAGTGTGAACCCTCCTCGGAAGGACCTGGCTGACAAATCGCGTGTTGTGCTTGCAGACGCACGCTCGCTCCCCATAGCGTCGCGAAGCGTCCACCTGATCCTGGGCTCCCCCCCGTACTGCACGCGCATCGACTACGCAGTCACCACCCGCTTGGAACTCGCCGTGCTAGGGTGCGACGCCGGGGCGTTCGCGACGTTGCGGCGCGCGCTTATGGGCACGACTGCGATCCGGTCTCCTCGAACAGACGAAATCCCCGAACATTGGCCGCGCCGACTTCGCCGCGTGTTGGCAAGCGTTCGAGACCATCCTTCACACCGGTCGAAGGGTTACTACCTTCGCAACCTGCTTCAGTACTTCAACGACGCAGACGAATCACTTGCTGAAATTCGCCGGACGCTGACTGCACGCGGACAAGCACTTCTCGTTCTGCAATCGTCTTACTACAAGGAGCACGAACTTGATCTCGCCGCGCTTTTCGCCGACATCGCTCGCGAGATGGGGCTGAGCGCCGAGATCATGTTTCGCATGCCGGTACGGCGAGTAATGACCTCGCTCAACAGCAAATCGCGCCGGTACCTCGACACTCGGAGCTACACCGAATCGCTCCTGCGACTACGGCGGCACTGACGCGGTCGGAGCGAGATGCTGACCGTTGGCAAGCGTCTCGTAGAGTAGAAGCTGTACCGCATTCATCAGGGTCGAGACGAACGACTGCAGCTCGTCCCACTTCGACTGTCCGAGCGGGGCGATCGTTGTGCCATGCGCGATATCGTTGCGCATGTCCACAAGCTCTTTGAGCCGTGGATACAGCGCGATCTTGGAGGCCGAGAGAATCTGCTTGAGGGCCTCAGGATCGACGCCGACGTTTCGACAGACCTTCTCAACGACCTCGTAGCGGACATTGGAATCAGTCTCGATCCAAGCGCTCGGATCGAAGAAGACAACTGGTTGCCCGAAAGCACGGTCGATATCGTTCATCTCATTCAGGATTTCCTGAAGAAACGCCTTGGTGTCTGTCAGGCTCCTATTGTCGATCGTGTGCAGGATCCGCGCACGATGCGAGCTATCGAGCAGAAGTGCATGCTTACGAACCTTAAAGCGCGCCAGGGCGCTGCAGATATTTGCAAACGGGATGTTCGCCTCGGAGATGCAGCGCAGAAATTCGGCGAAGGTAATCCGAAAAAAACGTTCCCAGTAAGCGTAGAGCGCGGGCACTAACGACGCTCTCGCTTGTCCCGCAAGCGCCTGAGGACACGCTACGACGATGCGCGAGAGGGTAGCGATGCCCTCCGTACATTCTTTGAACACCGGATCAGTTCCCGCGAGGAAGTCGGTCGCGCAACTCATTTGAGCGGATACGACCGCGCCTTGTCGACGCGACCGCGAGTCTTCTTGCGAGAGTTGCTTCCAGCGCCCGTGAGGCCCTCCGCCTTCGCAGACGCCACGAGCTCGTCCAGCTTTTGCGCAAGCGCCGCCGGCTCCAGCTCGAAAGCGTCATCGATGTTGAAGGCCACGGCGAGCGACACGAGCTCAAAAACGGTCGGTGAGAACATACCCCCTCCGCGAGGGCGAAAAATGGCCCCGTTGGGGACTGCCGCCGCTATCACGGCCCACGTTTTCTCGAAGAGGCCGCGTTCCTGATCGTAGTCGAACTCGATCTTTTGCGATGCCACATGCTTCATGAATTCGGTGAGCAGTTCGCCGACGTCGTGTTTAAACACGTCGTGCCAGTTCTTCATCGTGAAGAAGCGGAGCGTGAGTTCGTCTGCGCGAGCTGCGCGAAGCTCATCGTCGTCCAACTTGATTGCCTGACGAAATGTTGGCAGCTCGGAGGTCTTCTGAATGAAGTCGGGGAACTTATTGTCGAACAGACGAGTGGCGCAATTTCGGACCTCTTGCTCGCTTAGAGGCTCGCCGCCGGAGTTCAATCGCTTGAACACCTCGTACTTGTAGGAAGAGTGGGTCTCTCGCTTCAGGACGTAGATTTGAATGCGTGCCCTCTTCAAGTTGAGCTGGAGGGACGTCGGCAACCTTACGAACGTGAAGCCACCTAACTCGGACAGGTACTCCGTCTCGCGAAGCTGGAGAGGCTCCGCCAGAATGTTCTGCGTATCGTCGTGCCAGTCGACTTCGTTCTTGCTCGCACCACGACAATCGGCCGGGACGTCCTTCCCGCTTCCCATGAACTTGATGATGGTGGAAAGACGTTGGAGCCCGTCGAGCAACTCCCATCGCCCGTCATCATTCTCGTAAAAGAACACTGGGGGGAACGGGATCTCCAGGATCAAGGATTCAATGAACAGGGTCTGCTGGTCGCGATTCCAACGAAACGTTCGCTGGTAGTCGGGACTGATCTGGATGTCCTCGGCCTTGTGCATCGTGATGAGCTCCGAAAGGCCATAGGTGATGACCTCGTGTTTGATCTCCTTCCGATGCTTTTCGACCTGTTCGAGAAGAAGTTTCGACATTTTCGTGTTCTCCGCGGGAACGCAAACGGCGAGCATACGTCGTCGTCGCGGACGAGCCAACGCCCCCCGCTCTCGCTGGTGAGAGCCGACTGGCCGTCCTGGTGGGCGTGGAAGCCTTCGTCTTTCGCTTGCACGCCGCTTTTCGAGATCGAACGGGCGGCGCCGTGGTCGAAGTCCGCAACTTTGTCGATCGTGCATTCAACCCCCTCGTGAGGAGCACATGTCCCACCGGCGACAACCGTTACGCGCGGCGCGACTTGGAAACAGGCGCCGTCAGGCTGCCGAAAGCTCGACCTTCGCGAGGGAACGAGGCGGAACGCGGCGGAACGGGATGGAAGGACGGCCAGCGGATGTCGCGAAGTGAACTGGGCCAAGGCCGCACCACGCTTCGTCTTTCGGTTGCTGCCCTCTGTAGTAATTCGAGCCCCGGCGCATCCACCTGAGAACCTCGTTCGAAAGGGGAGCTGCGCTTCCCCTTCCTCCCTCCCCAGCCCCCTCCTCGCGCATCCACGCCGCCCAAGGACGATCGAACCGACACCGCGGCACGCGACGGTTGATGGCGTTTGGATAGCAGCGGCCTCGCGCTTTGGACTCGACCTGTCGGGGCTTCGCGTTTTCCGGGGGTCGTTATCGCATGTGCTGTTTCCGTTGATGACCGCACGCCGGCGCGTCAAAAAGGTTCGCGCATGTCCTTCGTCGAGTTCACGTTCGACAACGAGGAGGCGTACGCGCGCCTCGGCGCGGTCGTTGGCGCCCTGGCCAAGGCAAAGGCCGACGACGACTTTCGGGATGATGAGTTTTGGACACGTTTCTTCGACGACGACGACGCGCTTTCGCGTTTCTGGTGGCCGACCGAGGCGGAGCGCCACGACTGGCTGCGTCGCTGGCAAACGACGCCGGCGGACAAGCGGATGGATGACCCGAACCTCGTCACGCCGTGGGACTTCGGGTCGATGATCGACGCGTTCAGAAACGGTGAGTATCACCTGATTCGCCTTCGACGTGTACGGCCCGACCACGCTCGGCTGGAGTACGAGCCCCATGCATACCCATACGGGGAAACCGGCTGCGTGCGGCCCTCATCGAAGGGTTCGGCTTCCGTGTCACCCACGTGAAGGAGTAATTGCAGGGCGTCACGCCGCCTCCATCATCTCGAGTAGCGCGGTGCTAAACTCCTCCAGGTAGGGTCGCTCACAAGTCAGATGATTCATGGCCGACCGCGCAGGCCCCACCGAAAGTGAGCAGCGATCGGATCGCGACGCAGTACCTGGCCATCAGCAGCGAGCGACGCGGCCGAGGCCGAGGCCGAGACCGAGCAGCGGGCATCGCTGGCGCCTACCGACGGAGCAACGAATGCGTCCTCGGTCGTGTCGACTCCTTCCGACGGTTCCGGTTTTGGCAGGCCAGTTTCGGCTCGAGCCGGCTCGTCGGCGTCGATGCACTCGTCCAGATTCGTGCCGGAACGTGCGCCTTCTGCTGGGATTCCTCCTGTTTTCGATTCCCGGCGCCTCCACCTGAGAGTCTCAGCATGTGGCCGGTGCGGAGGAGGACTGTCACCGGCTCGCCGCGGCGCGACTCTGACTTCACCCGCACGGGCAACAGCACGGGCTCCGGCTCTGCCGCGTTGGCCGTCTCGACGGCCGACAGCTTTCGCTTCCACCAGTGAAGTCGCTGCGGAACGATCCCTCGCTGGCGCGCATATCGCTGGAGCGACAGACCGGTACGCCGCCACGCGTCGAGAACTCCGCGAGCTTCGACCTCCGACCACTGACCGCGCGCCATCGGTACCTCCCGACGCACGCTCCCGCAGAAACGCTACGACGTCACGACGGTGTTCGCCGTACGGGTACGATCGAGCGCTATTGTCGACGTCGCAGCAAGCTGGCGAGACGATTGACCGTCGCCCAGCGACGCCGGCTCACCGCCATGAATCAGCGCGAGACGTTGAGGGAGTTGCGTCAGGTCTGGGACACGTAGAGCGGCGGTCGACGAAGCACCGACTGACATTGAGCCGCACCTGAGCATGCCAACTGCGGCAAATGGCGTCGATTTTGGTTCGGCGACTTTCACTACCGTCCCTTTCGACTTCACCGAAGTCGAGCGACTTTCGCCAGCGCCCTTTTTCGACTCCGCCGAAGTCCGGCGACTTTTATCGGTGCCCTTTTTCGACTCCGCCGAAAGTCCGGCGACTTTCATCGGCGCCCGCTTTCGACCGCGCCGAAGTCCGGCGACTTCACCGGCACCGCTTTTCGACTCTGCCGAGCTCTGCGGACTTTCGCGAAGCTCCACTCACGACGCTGCCGAAGTCCGGCGACGTTCACCGGACTTCGGCGTCAGCGCCGTGCGCTAGGGCGTCGGGGCGGGGGCAGGCGTCACGGGGTCGGGCTCGTCCTTGCCGCGACTCACGGGGCTTCGCGTTGCCGCGACCAGTGATGGGTAGGTCACCTCGACGTCTTCGTCCTTGCGGAACACGAACCGCCCCGCGGCGCGGACCTCCCCGTAGAGCTCGTCGAGGACGGTCCACGCGCGCTGGGTGAGGTCGGCCCACGACGCCGCGTCACCGCTCGCTCCGAGCCCGAGGCCTCGGAAGATCGCTTGCGCCAGGCGACGAGCCGACGCGACGTCGTCCTTTCGCCAGTGCTTCGAGTCCTTGCTGATCACCGAGCGAACGTCGTCTTCTTCGTAGAGGTCGGCGACCTGCTCGAGATCGTTGGCCAGATCTTGGAGACCGCTGCCAGCGCGGATGGCGACGAGGCGCGAACCCACGTCGGCGTCGTCATCGAAGTAGTACTCCAGCACGCGCAGCATGCGCCCGCGCACGGTCTGCGCATCCTTGAGCGTGACGGCCGGCACCATCGCCTCGGAGCGCAGCGCATCCGTCTGCTGTTGCTGCTGCCGTGCGTACCAGACGGCGAGCGCAACGTTCGCGAGCCGCTCGAAGTCGGACATGTCGAACATGCCTGACTTGGCGACGATCTGAAGCCGCGTCCGCCGCGGCTCGGCGAGATCACGGATCGCTACCGAATGAGCGATGGCGGCCGCGATCTGCACGTCCAAGCGAACCGAGGTGAGCGCTTCACGCGACAGCGCCTCGAGCGACGGTCGCAGTTTCTCGAACGCCGCCTTCGCGGAGGCTTCGTTCATGGAATGCACAACCGGACGCTTCGTCTTCGCTTTCTTCGTCATGTTCCCCCTCGACAATTCGAGTTCGAGCCGACCTTACGCAGGCGCGCCCCCGTCCGTCAATCGTCGCCGCCGCGCGGCGCGGGCCTCGCGAGCCGTCGCTCTCCGACCGATGTCACCGGCCTCGTGTGGCCCGGGCGATTGGTCGTCGCCTCCAACTCATCGAAAGTACCGAGTTGCAGTGCGGGCGCGAGACGCGCTTCCGGCGCAAGCTTCGCGGCCTCTGTCCGAGCTGCGCCGGGCGGCGCATGGCCATCTCCAATCACTCAGGAACGCGATTCGCCGAACGGATACCATCGTTCATCGCGTTCTTGAGAGCGCACGGCGCGGCGAGGTCGCAATCGTCCGGGAATTGTCCTCGCGAGGTCCCTTTTCGCCTCGGCGCCCACGATTCGGGCGGCTCATCGCGTTCCCTGTTTCGCATCGGGAAGCACGGCGAGGGCTTTCACCAGCACTGTTTCGTCTTCCGTCGAGAGCTTGGTTGCGTCGTGAATCGAAGATGCAGCCAAGTCGCCGGCGATCTCGGCAATCCGGACGCGGTCAGCTTCCGTGGCGGACGCCCCCGTGAGCGCAACAGCGGCCGCGACCCGGGCGTGGGGGGCGCATCCGGATGCTGGGCAACAGTCCACAACGCATCCCGTGGGGGACTGGCCAAACGTGGCGCTACGCCATCGCCGATTCGCCGAAGGTGCGCGACCCATTCTTCGGCGCTTCGGTCTCCACGTTCGAGCACGGCCAGATTCGGCTCGGGCGGCACCTCTGCCCGCTTCCGTGACGGTCGCCGTGACGCATCGACGGCATCGCGAAGTGCTCGCTCGATCCGTTCCGCCGCCCAATCGCTCCAGACAGGAACGTAGACGACGGGGGCACCGCCGCGCGCGACGACGACGCGGTGATTCGGTTGCGTCCATCGAAATTCCCGCGACACTGCGGAGACCTCGGTATACGGAACGAATCTCTTGAACCTCCCCAACCAAGAGACCGAAAAACCGTCCGCACCGAGCTCCAGCTTGGCCGTAAACTGAAGGCCAACGAGCGCGACGAAGAGGGACCCGAACGCGAACGGCACGAGATCGGTTGGCAAAAGCGGCGCTACGATAACGACGAACGGAACGACCAGCGCGAAAAAAAGGCGGGCCATGAGCGGCTGCGGGAGAAGGACCCAGAAACGGCGACGCTTCACGGCTCCATCTTTTGTCTGCGACGCCGTCATGATCGTCATGACGAAAGTGTACGCACTCTTTGCCCGAATGGCTTGGGAGCAAGCGACGCGGCAAGCTCACTTGGTCACGCCGAGAACATGAAGGAGAACCCCCATCGCGAGACGCGCGATGGCAAGGTCGCCGACCGTGGCGGGGTCCAAGATCGCCGCCTTCAACGCAACGATCAACAAGTCATCTGGCGTCGCTGCAATCGTCCCGGAATCGTCCTCGAGCGGGATCAAACGGTCGCCAACGGGACCAATCGGCGCCTTCACTTCGTCGCCAATGGCGCCTTTTGCACCCGTTGGGTCCCTTTCCGACCCGATCGGCGTTCTCCTGCGGCGCGAACACGCGACGATGAAGCGACGCCTCGACTTGCTCGGTCAACTCGCGTTCCGAAGGGCACTCCTCGCCGGCAGCGGGAGTCCATTCGAAGAAGACGAGCCCTCGCCACGAATCGGCGGAGGCCGTCGACCAGGTCAGCAGTAACGCGAACGCGATCGCAGCCGCGAAGACTCCCGGGTGAAACGAGCCTCTCGCCACTACGCACGTATATCGACAGCCTCATCGCGAGACTATCGCGATTCCAGGCGCCGCCGAGGGAAGCGTCGCCGCCCGAGGATTCGGGTGTAGAGGCCGCTTGTCTTCGTCTCGGCAACGACGACGGAGGGAAACAAGCTCCTTCGCGTCGTCGACGACGGTGTCGCCACGCCTACGTCGACCGTCATCGCGACGGCGCCGAGCGGCGTCGTGTACCGCAGCGTGACGCACTCGCCGATCCCCTGAGGGAGCCGCAGATCAGCGCAGTCGTTCGAGCGCCTCCGTCCGGTTCGGCGATCCCGGGAATGTTTCGAGCAGTAGTCGCCATGCCGCGCGCTCCTCATCGTGTCGCTGTAGTCTCTGCAAGCATTGCGCGCGACCGACGAGCGCCTGCTCGGCCAGCGAGCCCTTCGGCGTATCCGCGAGGTAGCGATCGAACAGCGCGAGCGCCGCGTTGGCCTCGCTTCGCGAGAGCAGTATCCGCCCAAGGACGATCCGCGACGTCGCCGCTTCGCGCGAGCCGGGGTATGCGTCGAGTAGGCGCCGGTACAATTTCTCGGCGGAAGCATAGTCACCCGCGCGCCGCGAGTTGTTCGCGCGCTCGAACAGCTCGGACGCGCTCTCGATCTCCGTCGCGGGATTCTCGGGCGCAGAAGGTGCCGGTTCGGGGAGCGCCTCCGCGGAGGGCTCGCTCCGAGCGATCGAGGCGACAGCAGCGACATGCGGACGTGCCGATGCACGCGGCGCCGGAAGTGACGACGATACCTCTGGTGGCGCGTTCGGCAGGCTCTCGACATCGACGCCGGCAGGCGTCGGTGACGGCACCGCCTGCATTGCGATCGGCGTATTCGCGGGCGCGGACGGCGCCGGCGGCGTCCGCACGAAGACGGACGTGAGGGCAGCACCTGCAAGGAGGGCGACGCCTCCGGAGGCGAGCCATCGCCACGAAGAGGTCCGCGGCGGTCGTGCCGCGCTCGCGACCGTCGCCTCGACGAGCCGGGAGACCCGATCCTCGGCGCGCGCGCGCGCGAGCGCCGAGCGGCCGCTCCTCGCGATCCTTCCCTCCGCCTCCTTCACGATGGCGTCGATGTCATTCATCGGTCGTGCGTCCTTTCGTACCGAGGCGATGCGAGTCCGAAAGGAGGCCGACGAGCCGCGGGTCCGCCTCGATCCGACGGCGCAGCGCCTCGCGCGCGAGCCTTAGCCGGCTGCGCACGGTGTTGACGGGTACGCCTGTCTCGGCGGCGACCTCGTCCACGTCGTACTCGAGTACGACACGCAAGAGGAAGGTCTCCGCTTGCGCCTCCGGGAGAGTCTGAAAGAGCTCGCCGAGCACGCGGCGGAGGCTCTGATCGACAGGCTCCGAAGCGTCATCCGCGACTTCTTCGCCGTCGTCCGCGCGCATCTTCTCTGCGAGGAGCACGATCCTCTTGCTCTTGCGACGCAACGCATACGCCGTCCGCTGGACGATCCGCATCGCGTAATAACGAAAGCTGCCGTGACCACGAAACGACGGGAGCTGCTTGATGACCGCGAGGAGGCCGAGCTGCACGGCGTCGTCGAGATCGGGGTGGTGCTCTCCTAGCGCGCTGCCCGCGACCCGAATGGCGTCCGGCATCAAGAGCTCGATGAGCTCGCGGATCTCCGCCGGATCGCCGGCGAGCGCACGCTCGCTCGGCGAGAACGCCTTGAGCGCGGCCAGAGAGTCGATGCTGCGCGCTGCGGCGCTCATCCGAGCACTACCTCACCACCGGATCGACGTTGTTCAGAGAGCGGATCGCCGCCCCGCCCGGATACCCGTAGCTCGCCCAGTTGTCCGTGCCCCAGATGGTCACCGCGGCCGGACCTCGGCTCTCGAGCACGTGCCGTCCAGCACCACAGGTCCCGGTGCCTACGGCCTGTGGCTCGAAGCTCTTCGTCAGGCGTACGCTCGTATATTCGTGCTTACCGGACGTTCCGACCGCCTGCCAACCATCGAGCGGGCCGGCGCAGTCCAGGACGACGGGTTCGAAGCTCTTGCCTTCCTCGCGCGACCGCACGACGACGAGCTGCGAGTTGCGATACGTCGGATCGACGAAGAAGACGTAGCGCCCGAGATACTGCTCCGTCGGTACCACCGACGTGAAGTCGGGATCACCTTCGCCGGTGCCCTCGATCGCCCCAGTCATGAACGCATACACCGCGATCGGATGGTCGGAATCCTGGCTTCGCACGACGAACGGACTCCGGCTCGTGAAGGGTACCGACTCGCCCGCGTCGATGGTCGCGGGCGAGCCTTCCGGCCGCGCAGGCTCGTAGGTGAGGACAGTGCCGTCAACGGCACCGGTGATTCGGAAGAGGTAATCCTCCCCGACCTCGGCGCCCGCGCGCGCGAGGTATGGGACGACAGCATACTCGCGTCCCATCGTGCCGACCGGGAAGAGCTGAAGATGCGCCGAATCGCAGCAGCAATAGCCAGTCGGAATATCCATGCACGCGTGAGAGGACCAAACGCCGATCTTCTTGTTTGCCGAGATGCGCGTCCCCGTCAGCTCGGGATCCTGCTCGAATTGAAGTTGTTCGCCGCGGCGTAGCCGATAGGTCTGCGGCACACCTCGCGCCGCTCCCTCGACGTCGCGGCCGGGCTGGATATGCTGGCTTCCGATCACCACCACGTCGGTGTCGTCCTCCGCCGCCACGATCTGCGTTGCGGCGTAGGCCGGTTTGCCGCCGCGACGCATTATCTCCGCAGGATTCGTCACGACGTAACCGCTCTTCCACGCCCTAACCGGAAGAAGGAGCGAGGCACCGGGGGTATGGCTCGTGGCTCCACCGAATGGATAGATGCTGTAAGCGCTCACCGGCGCCGTTGTTTTGATCTGGATGGTGGAGGCTCTCAGCGTGCCGTTGCGCGACGTGTCCTCGAGCGCGGGTATGACGCCGAGGGGACAAGGGACGTTCTGTGACTGGGATTGATTTCGGCTCGCGCTGAGGAAGAGCACGGCGACCTCGCCGGGCTGGAGCTCCCCGGAGAACGGCGCATACACGACCTCGCCATTCTCGGACCGCACGATCCTCGCCGACGTCGCAAGATCGAGCGACCTGCCGGCGTATTCGGCATCGATACGCGTAGGCGCGTCCCACGTGTTCGTGACGATGGCCGCGAAGCACGATCCGGCGCTCTCTGGCTGAGGAGAAGGCGGGACAGCGAAGAACTCGCATCCTGTCGATGCGCTGTCGATCTCGCACGCAGGAACGCACTTGGCGTCCGAACAACCTTCGTTCGCTGCACATGACTTGATCACGTGCGACTCGTCACATTCGTCGACGATCGCGTGAAGATCGCGCGCGCAACGTGCGACGCCGCAGCTCGACGACGATGAGCCTGCCTCCAGCTCGAAGGTCGGAGGGACATTCGGTGCGAAGGCTTTACGTTCGTCGCCACAGGCGAAGATCGCTCCGACGGCGAGAGCAGCAACCGCGATGCGTTTCATCGGATCTTCTCGGATTCTGGATGAGCCATCCCGTCGACCGTTCCGCGCCCAAGCTCGCCGCGAGTGTTCGCCCCCCAACACCTGATGGTGCCATCGACCCGCGAGGCGCAGGTCGATCCGATGGTCGTCGCGAACGAGACAACGCCATCGGAGGTGACGTCCTTCATCTCCACGGGATACTCGGCAAATTCCAACATCTCCGGGTCGAGTCCGAGCGTTCCCGCCGCGTTGGGTCCCCAACGGAAGAGGCGCCCGTCCGAGAGCAGCGCGCCCCCCTGCCCGTCCACGGACGAAATCGCGACCTCGACGACCGAGTTGGGACTTGGAATGTAGAGCTCGCCGTTCCTCGGATACCAGCGCTGGAGGCGTCCGTCGTCGCCCACGTAGGCGAACACGCCAAGCCGGGCGACTCCTGCGAGCGTAATCGGAAACGCCGTAGACGGTTTGACGGAGGAATCACCCACCGGCTGAGCGCCAAGTGTCGCGAGAACGCCTCCGTCGAGGAGGGTCATGATGGTGTCGTCGTCAGGTGAGGAGCCAATCGCGAGCGCTCGTACCGGAGGCGGAAAGAGCGGCATGATCTGCGGAGGGAACGTGTCCGAATCGTCGCCCGCGTCGATGGCGCCGCCGATGACGTCGTCGCGCCGCCCCCAACAGTAAAGAGCGTGGTCCGCGGTGCCGATAGCGCAGCCCGTGCGCGCACCGAGCGCGACGAAGTCGACCGGCGGGAGCGCCGGAACGCGTGTCGGCAGCGGTAGGGTCGCCTGCGTCGGCGCCTGGCCAAGCTGGCCGTATTCGTTGCGGCCCCAACAAACCACCGAGCCGTCCGACCTGCGCGCGCACGTGCCGAGATTCGGGCCGACGCTGATCTGCGTGACACCGTCGAGACCGACGACGGGCGCCGGCGTGGCGCCCTCGAGAATCGAGACGGGAGTACCTCGCCCGAGGGCACCGTCGCCGTTCACGCCACCTTCTGGCGCGGACACGGTGGACATCGTGTCTCGCCCCCAGCACCGCACCGTGCCGTCCTTCAGCAGACCGCAGAAGTGCCGACCGCCATTGCCGCTGACCGAGACGTAGCAGGGATCCTTTTCGCAGGTCACGTCGAGGCGGCGAGGCACGCCTCCATCGCGAGTGACGATCTCCGGCACGCTCGCGTCCTCCGGCACGCTCGCGTCCTCCGGTGAAGACGAAACGGATGCGTCCGGGGAAACGTCCTGAGGCGCGGGCTCCACGACCACCGACGTACACGCGAGGACGAGCCATCCGGCGGTGAAGAAGGCACCGATCGAAACGCGGCGCGGCATCATGGCTTGCCTCCCTCCGCCGTTGCGCGCGTTCGCAACGCAGCGAAGCCGCCGCGCCCCGTCGCCGACGCGCCGACGATCCACGCGTCGTCCGCGCTCCCCGCCCAGACCCCGTTCACTTGCTGGACGACCGGAAGACCGCCGACGGACGTGGGGACGTCCTCGAACTTCGTTCCCGTCCATCGGCAGACGAGGAGCCCGTTGGAGAACCATCCATCCATCGGCGTCGCCGCACCACCGAAGCGCCCGTTGCACGCGGGCATTTCGGAAACGAGCAACTCCTCACCGAGCTGCCCGTCGGCGCCAATCGGCAGGATGCGCGTCGAGCTGCGTCTGGGATCTTGCCACCGCGTATACCAAAGCTGGCGTGGTTGGCCGACCGGGGTTCCTCGAAGCGAGTAGACGGACTCGCCGTCCGAAGCGGAAGTTTCGATCGACCAGGCAGTCCCATCGTAGTGGGCAATGGCGGCACGGGAGACGCTCCCGGCATATTCACCACCGCCAAGGTAAACGTCCTTGTCACCGAATCCCCAGACGGAGAACCATTGGTAATATCCGCCGGTAACGCTTATCGGCACGAAGCGATCGACGGCGAGCGCTCCGCTGCCGTTGTCGCGAAAGCGAAGAATCGCACTCCCAGCGGCCACCCATAGCGCGCCCGATGAGGGCGTGCCCCAGACGCTGTTCACCCACGCGATGCCCGTGTAAATCGGCGCGAGCTGCTCCGTCGGGTACTCACGGAAGACGGCCGGTCCACCGCCCGTCGGCGCATAACGAACGATGTAGTAGCGATCTTTGTCCGTGGCCACGGCCCATACGTTGTCCTTCTTCTCGGCCCAAATCGCGCGAAAGGAGATCGTTTCTGGAGTGGTCCCCGTGTACTCGTAGACCTCCTTCAAGGACGTCCCGTCCCAACGGAGGATGGTTTGGGTATCCTTCGGAAGCATCCAGGCGTCGTCGATACTCGACGCAGAAACCGCGATGAGCGGTGCCAGTACCGGCATGGACACGTAGCAGAATCCGCCGCGACTACACTTACCTGGCACGGCGGCAGTCGCATCGGGCACCTCTTGCGCGGCATCGGGCGCGGCATCGGGCGCGGCATCGGGCGCGACCTCAGGGCCGGCATCGAGCACGAGTGGCGGCGACGGCGGCGGCCCCGACCCGACCTCGCTGTTCGCACATGCGAAGAGGAGGCTGAGCGCGAATGCCGTGCCGACGCTGAAAGCGCTCACTTTACGAGCGAAGATCACGCGCCCCTCCTCTCGAAGTGGATCACCACGCCACCTCCGACGATCCACACATCGTCTTTCGAGCTACCCCAAACCCCGAAGAGCCGTGGCTTCAGGCCTGCACCGTCGAAGGGCGTCGCGAGCTTCGTCCAGGACTGCCCGTCCCAATGCAGGATCGTGCTCTCGTCGCCGACCGCCCACACGTCGTCGGGACCGAAACCGAAGACCCCTCGGAGAGTGTCATTCACCGGAGTCTCGATGACCTCGAAGGCTCTCGACGGGATCGCGGAGCGCGTCATCCGACGGGTGACTCCCCCTTCTCCCACGAGCCAGACGACATCCTCATTGCCCCATATGCCGTGCAGCTCCCTCACGGTACGGCTATCGAACTCTTCGTGCCGCCACACCGTTGGCTCGGTGTCCGACCGGACGACGCGCATGACGCGAGACCCCGACCACACCGCCACCGCGAGGCTCGTCGCCCACGCTTCGTCCGCGCGAGTCATCGCGACCGCGCCGTATCCGGAAGTGAAGTACGTTTGGTCGTTTCCGCTGTAACCCAAGTGCTCGGCATCGACGAGAGCGCCACCCTCGCCCCAACCGCTGCACTTGATGAGCGTCCCGGGGGGATCGTATTGCACCCATCCAAGACGCGCGATCCAGACGCTACCGTCCCTCCCACTCAGGCCAAAGGGCGCGTTGCCGGTGGCAGTGCCCGGAGGATAGAAGTGGTAGGAGGACCATTCCGTCGCGTCCCCCTTCCAGCCGGTGGAGTGGCGCAGCACGAGACCATCGACGATCCAGACGTCGTCGGATCTACCGACCCAGACGGCTCGCATCGTGGCCGACGACGTTGGGTCGTTCTCGATGACGTGCTTTTCCCACTTGGAACCGTCGTAGTGGACGACCGTACGGTTCGTTCCGACAGCCCATACATCGCTGGCGCTCGATCCCCAGACCGACGTCAAGTTGATGCTCGAGTCGATGGGAGCGGAAGCTACACAGAGCCCCAAGACGGCGCACGAGTCGATGCCCGCTTCAGCGTCGACCTCGGCGTCGGCCCTGTCTCCGGAGCCGTCTGCGACCACACCGCTGTCAGCGCCGCTCCCCGCGTCGGCCGGTCCCTGCGGGCCGACATCTCCTTCGCTGGCACACGCCAGTGGCACGACGACGCTAATGACGCCACCGATTCCGATCCAGCGGAGTCTCATCGCGTGCCTCCTTTCTCCGGACACTCCTTCATCAGGCACTGACCGTTGACGCATGCCTGGCCCTCGATGCCGTCGCATCGAACACCGCACGCTCCGCAATTGAGAGGATCGACGAGGAGGCTCGTCTCGCAGCCATTCGAAATGTCCGCGTCGCAATCGCCCCAATGGCTCGAACAGCGGTATCCGCAGACTCCTTGATCGCAAATCGGTCTACCGTGCGCAGGATCGGCCACGCCGAGAGACGTGGCTTGGAGAAGCCGAGAGCGGTTGTCGCCAGGGCAGTAGAACCCGCATAGTCCGCAGTTGTCGGGGTCGCTGTTGAGATTGAAGCAGGGGGCACCGCAAGGACAGATGCATTTGCCGTCCGAGCAAGACTCGCCCGGGCCGCACTCATTCCCGCATGTGCCGCAGTTCTTCGGGTCGGAAGTGATATCCGCGACCTCGCATCCGTCGCCGTTGGGATCTCCGAGGTCGTGGTTGCAGTCGGCGTGCGGTGGGTCACACTTTGGCTGCTCGCAGATGCCGAACGCGCAGCCGTAGTACGCGTGCTGTTCCGGTGGCAACGGCGGCTTGTTGCTCTCCGGGCTCTCGGGACAGGCGTTGCCGCACGCGCCGCAGTTGTCGTCGCTGGAATAGAGGGACACGCAGCCCGCTCCCGGACAGTAGGTGTCGGAGCCTTTGCAACCGCACCTGCCTGCGTAGCAAACGTCGCAGACAGTCCCGCATGCACCGCAGTTTTTCGGGTTTTCGAGGGTCTCGACTTCGCAGCCGTCCTCGACGTTGCCATTGCAGTCGGCGTATCCGGGCGAGCAGACCAACTGACACGCCGCGTTCGAGCACGTCATGATGGCATGAAACGTCTCCAGGAATGCTTCGTCCTGCCGACAGCGAACCCCGCACGCGCCGCAATTCTCGTCGTCGGACGAGAGATCGACGGCGCAGGGGAATGGCTTGTTCGGACAAGCCACGCGCCCCGGGGGGCACTCCGTCGACGGACAAAGCTCAGCAAGCAGATCCGGCGAGACGTCGGCGCCAGCCTCTTCCGTCTCGGAGCCGAAGACGGGAGGGCCCTCCTTCGCGAGGATCTCGCGCCCGGACGAGCAGGCGCCCCCCGCGCTACATAGGCTGGCCGCGACGACGAGCACCGCGACACGACGAAGCATGAGCGCCTGGGCCATGGCCTTAAGTGATCGCTCGCCGGCGAACTTGATCACGAGCCACGGCGAATTCGATCGCGAGGCATTACGCCTGAGCTAAAAGGCGGTCAGAAACTCACGCCAAGGCTAAACCGGCCGACGAGGCGCACGGCATCTGGTGCGAGAAAGACGACGTTGCGCTCGGCTTCGAGCGCGTACTCCGTAGTGGAGAGTGGCATTTCCGCCCCGACGGCTCCGCTCACGAAGAGGCGAGGCGCGAGCTGGAAGGTGATCCCTCCCGTCGCGTCGAGGACCGGCACCAGGTCCGAGGCGTTGCGCACGCGTTCGGTGTTTGCACGAAGCGCCGTCGTCGTGACCGCGAGGAGATCCGCGGAAACGCCGCCCGCGAGGGTGAGCTCGGTGCGCGCGCTCAGCGGCACGCCCGCCGACACCGCGATCCTCAAGGATCGCTGCTCGAATCGGGCAGAAGCGGCGCGCGTCGTGACGACGACCGCGGAGCGCTGCTCGAACCCCACGAGGCCACGGAGATGAAACGAGCTCACGCGAGTGGACGCCCCGACCGCAGCGCCGACTCCGACCACGACGGGCGCGACGTTCGCGTACGTCCGAAGCGTCACGACCGTCTCGAGCTCGCCTCTCGCGCGTTCTTTTGGCGGAGCGAGAACGAGCGCCCGCGGCTGCGGGGTCCCGACGGTCTCGCCCCGCCGGATCGCCTCGACCGCGAAGAGGACGATGTGGCCGATCTCTTCGCGCGCGATCTCATCGAGGCAGTCCGCTGTGGGCACGCCGCGCGTAAGCACGGTCGCGTGGCGCGCGTCGACGATGACGAGCTCGATCGAGTCCACTCGTGTCAGGTCGAGCGAAACGACGGCGACGAGATATGGCGAGGTGGTGACGCTCTTCGGTGATGGTCGCGCCACATGCGCAAATCGCGGGGAAAATCCCGCATGCCGAAGGAGCTCGGCAAGCGAGGCTTCGAGCTTCGGGTCCGTTCTGCCCGCGATCGTCAGCTCGACGACCTCCCGTTCCTCCACGTGGGCCTCGAGAGCATCCGCCTCGCCTCCGAGCGACACGACGAGCGCGCAAACGAGCGCGCCCATCGCGAGCCGGACAAAGCGAACGACGCATCCGGCGCGCATCCGCCTGCGTTCGAGACGAGGACACGGCGACCCCGCTACGACCAGAACGCCGGCGATCGTCGCCCAAACACCTGTTGCCACGCGAGTGGGCGTACTTTACCACCGTTCCTCGCGTGCCTCACGCCGGCGTCGGTCCGGCGTCACCTGGCGCCGCTTGTAGGCTCTCTCGCGGCTCTCTCGCAGCTCTCTCGCAGCTCTCTCGCCAGGCGGGTGGAAGTTCGGGTCGTCACCTCGGTCGACGCTCGTCACCTTCGTTCACGAGCCCCCGGCGTGAAAGCGCGACCATGGGCGCGCGGAGCCGACCGGGAGACCGAGAGGAGAAATCGACCGGGCCCGTACGAATCTGGTGATCACGGACGTCGCGAGCCACGCACTTTTACTTGAGCAGGGCAAAGCAGCTCCAAGCTCGGAACGGAGAGCGTGTTCATGCGTAGGACTTGTGCTTTGACGTTCGTCTTTGCTGTCACTGCCGGCATGTTCACGTACGCGTGCAGCGACGATACCGAGGCGCTGCGTTCGGACGGGCCGAGCGAGGGCGGAAGAGACGGTGGAAACACGAACGGGGATCGCCCCACCGTCGAAGATGCCTCGCTGCACGACGGAGGCGATGCCGGCACCGACGCCGATTCCGGGGACGCGAGCGACGATGCTGCGACCGACGATGCTGCGACCGACGATGCTGGGCCAGCCCACAAGATCGTGGTTCTCCGGGTAGGCGAGCTCGACGGCGGCAGCATCTCCCCGGGAGCAGGGCAGCTGTTTCTCGACGAGTACGAGCTCGGAGGGAACACGCTCGTACGCAGCATCCGTTTGCCCACCCAAGTCAACGGCGATCAACGAGCCATTGTGCAGACAGCCGCCCCGTCGCAGGTTCGAGAAGGCGCGATTTCGAGCTCGACAGATGGTCGTTCGGTCGTCGTCACGGGCTACACGGGGCACAGTGACGACGCGACGCCTCCTTATAGCTCGGCCCCCTCCGACAACCCTCGCGTCGTCGCTCGGATAACCGCCGATGGTAGCGTGGACACGTCGACGCTGATTTCCGATTCATTCGCTGCCAACTACGTCGGCGGCGCAGCAATCTCCGGCAACGATATCTGGATCGGGGGGAACGCCAACAACAACCCCGGGGACGGCCCGCTCCAATATCTGCGCTTCGGCAACAGCGTGGCAGGCGGCGCGACGAACGGAACTGAAGTCGTAGCTCCGTATTACGCCCACAACTGTGTGCGTATCTTCGAAGACCAACTTTACGCTTCGACCAATGAGTGGAGGATCGTCAGCATCGGTACCGGACTCCCGACGACGGGGCCGCAGGTCGAGACCCCTGTCGTCACCGACCCCATTGGCGCCTCCGAATTCGAGTTCGTCGATCTCGATGGTAAGCCGGGGGCAGAGCGTCTCTACGTCGCCGTCGACGGTATGGGTGTGAATGCAGGTGTCCCGGGCGGAGTGAGGAAATACGTCTACGATAGTAAATCGAAGACGTGGACCTACTCCACGACGTTCAGGGAGAGTTTGAACTCGGGGCTTCGTGGGCTGGCCGCCTACAAGGAGGGCGACGATGTCATCATCGTTGCGACGACGACCGACGGTGACAAGCTCGTTCGCTTCGTCGACCCAGCCACCGGCACACCGATGTCGACGGTCATCGCGACCGCCCCGCACGGAGCCATGTACCGCGGCGTGACACACGCTCCCAAACCGTGACCCACCGAGGGCGTCGGGTCACTTCATCCGGCGTTTGACGGCGTAGCCGCGCACTGGAGAGGGCTTCGTCGGCTCGGCAAGGGAGCGGCCGCGAGGAGGTCTCGCAGCTCATGCAGCGAGGCCTGAGCGACCTGCTGTCAACTGAGCTGAAAGAGTCCTCGCGCCGCCTTTCGTGCCGCTCGCCCGCTTGCCGAGAACGGTGGTCGTCAGCCGATGTGCCTTTGGAGGAAGTCGACGGTGCGCTGCCACGCCAGCTCTGCGCTCTTCGGCTCGTACCTGGAGGAATCGGTCGAGCGCATGAAGGCGTGGCCGGCGTCGTAGATGTAGAGATCCATCTGGCCGCCGCCGGCGCGCACTTTCCGCTGGATCTCTTCGGCGACCGAGGGGTTCGCCCAGTCGTCGACCCTTGCGTAGTGTCCGCAGATCGGCGCTTTGACGTTGGTGAACTCGTCGGATGGAAACCGTGGAAGACCGTAGAAGGGCACCGCCGCCGCCAAGGCCGGGATGTAGCGTGCGGCAGCGAGCGTGAGCGCTCCGCCCAAGCAGAAGCCGGTCACCGCGACTCTCCCGTTGCAGCGGGGATGCGAACGGAGGTAGGCGACCGTCTCGCCGATCTCTCCCACGGCCTTCTGGAAGTCGAAGGTACCGAGCAGCTTTGCTGCCTCGTCGTCGTCCTTGGCGACCTTGCCGTGAAAAAGGTCCGGGACGAGCGCGAGGAAACCAGCCTGGGCGAAGCGCTCGCAGTGCAGCTTCATGACCTCGTTGAGGCCGTGCCATTCGTGGACCACGACGAGCGCACCGGTGACGCCTGCCCCCGGCGGCTCGCAAAGCGCGCCCTCGATTGTCCCCCCCGCTTTCGTCGAAAACGTCACCTTCGTCGTCATATGGATTGCCCTTCCTCTGTGCGAGACCGTTACGTCGGATCCGATGTGAATGTGGCGCCGTCCCCTGCTGGCTGGCAGAACGGTCACCACGGCACCTGGCTGCGCGCGTCATAGAACCCGCCGGTCGGGCCGGCGTCATCGAGGAGCGCGAGTCTCACGGACGCCCGCGCGCCCTCCGCGACAGTCTGGGTGCCGCGATTGCCGTTCAAGTCGGTCGCGGTGTACCCCGGGTCCGCGGCGTTGACCTTGATGCCGGTTGCAGCGAGCTCCTTCGCGTACTGCACGGTCACCATGTTGAGCGCCGTTTTGGACGCGGGGTACGCGATGGCATTGAACCAGGCGTACGTCCAATCTGGGTCGCCATGGTTCGAGAGCCCGCCGATCTCACTCGACACCATGACGATGCGCGCGGCGGGCGACGCGCGGCGGAGAAGCGGGAGCATGGCATTGGTCACTGCGATGGCCGCGAAGACGTTGACCTCGAACACGCGTCGGACGTCGTCGAGTCGCGTCTCGCTCGGCTTGGGGCGGCCGAGGATGATGCCCGCGTTGTTGACCAGCACATCCAAACGTCCCAAGTCGCGCTCAATCATGCGAGACGCTTCGGCGATACTCGCGGCGTCGGTCACGTCGAGCGCGATGAAGCGCGCGTCGATGGATTCTCCGCGCAACGTTGCGACAGCGCGGGCGCCACGCTCTCCGTCGAGCACGGTCATCCCCTGCTGGCCCAACTGGCGGGCCGTCTCGAGACCGATCCCCTTGTTCGCGCCCGTGATGAGTGCGGTTCGCTTGCCGTTCATGCCATGCATCTACGACCAAGCGTCCTGCAGGGATTGGGCGTTCTTGGTGAAACGGTTCAGGAGCTGCCAAGAACGCCCAAGCGCTGCGCGCAACCGCGCTGTATCATTGGATCAATGGATCTCTCGGCTGCACAGCGAGGGCGATACCGCATCGCGTTCTCCCGCCCCGCGGCACTCCCCGGCGTCACGGTCGGGAAGTTCCGAAGCGACGGGCATCTGTTCACGTGCGTGACGGACCGCTACGCCACCGCACTGCACCTCAGCGGCCGGTCCGAGTGGTCGCTTCGAGGCGCGCGCTGGTCGAGCGGTCCGGGCACGATCGACGTGAAGGTCCCCGGAGAGGTTTTTTCCGAGCACGCCCGCCACGGACAACGACGGTTTCAGGTCGTCCTTTTCGACACGCGCGTCGTCGACGAGGCGCGAGCGACATTGGATTGCACCTTGTCGGCGCCGAAGGAAAACGCGCTCCATTCGCGCGATCCGCGCGTTGCACCGTTGGCGAAGCTGCATCGCTTGCTGCTTCGCAACGACGCCTCTCCTGCGGAACTCGAGGGTGCGTCCTGCGACGCGCTCCTGGCCCTTTGCGAGTTCGCGACTGCGCGTCGAGACCCGTCCCGTCCGCGTAGCGCGTGGGCCGGCGCGGTGACACGAGCGCGCGAGCTGCTCGACGCGCGCTTCACGGAGACAATTGCACTCGACGACCTTGCCTCGTACGCGCGACTCGACAAGTTCCGCCTCTGTCGTGCCTTCCGCGACGAGGTGGGCCTGCCGCCTCACGCGTACGTGACCCATCGGCGCATCGGCCTCGCAGGGGCGCTCCTCGCGCGGGGCGTTCCTCAGGCGGAGGTCGCGGCGCGCGTTGGGCTCTACGACCAGAGCCAGCTTCACCGGCACTTCAAGCGCATCGCCGGCGTCACGCCCGGAGAGTACGTCCGAGCCGTGCGCTGAGCGGCTCATTGCATCGCGCGACCGATGGCGATTGGCGTCCGAAAGTCGATGCGCGTCGCAAGGCCATGCCAGCCGTAAGCGACGACCTGGCCTTCCGGATGATCGAGGAAGAGCGCGATGGTGCCGTACCCGAACCCGCTCGCGTGTCGTTGCGGGCGAGTGTCATCGCCATGCGGTATCGACGTGGCATCGGCAACGCGGACGAGAAAACGCCGGCCCTCACGATCGACCTGCTGCGGCGCCGCAACCACGAACAGCACGTGCCCCGTGTTGCTGGAAACGATCGCCTGCGGACGGCGCCAAGCGATCAGATCTCCCGGCTTCAAATCGCGCGCATGCGCGACGCGAAGCCAACCGTCGTGGGCGTTCGTGGTCGGAGCTTGCGAGATCACATCGTAGTAATCGCTCGCCACTGGACGCCGTCGTCCGTTGCGTCGCATCACGGCGTCGTGAGCTGCCGGCGCCGAACGTGCGAGCACCCAAGTGGCCATGCCCGAGCAGTCAAAGTCGAAGCGCCCCGCAGCCTCGTCGATGTGCGTCGCGTGAACATATCGCGTCGTGCGCAGGCTCCGGTCGATGTGTCCAATGACGTCGAAGACGGCGCTCTCGGAACGCGCGACGGGTGACGCGTGGACCACGCGATACGGTTGCGACGCGGCGAGAGCCGGCACGACCACGAGGATCGCGACTACCGCACCAGCAACGACAACGAATCGTCGGCCCACGCGCGAACGCTAACGGAGATGCCGCGGCAGGTACAAATTCACGCTACGAAGACCTGCTCAACACCGCGGTGAGAACGTCGCTCCGATCACGGGCATCCCTTCCCCCCGAGAACGTGTAAAGAGCAGCACCTGTACGAACGAGAGACCGCCCAATACTTTCGAGGGGAACGACGCGACGCTCAAGCTGCTTCGTGTTGCAATGCCGAAGACATCTACTACCGCGATCCGGTTGCCGACGCCCAGCAGGCAGTGGCGGACGCCCCGCCGGCATGGCTCGTCTTGAATCCGAATGGCGGGCCTCACGCTGCGGTGCGCGATGAGATCTCCCGCATCTTCATGCTGCCTGGGACGGCAGTGGAGGAAGGCCAAGAGGGTGTTCGCTACACCGGCAAGGTGATTGGTCATCGACTCAGCCGTCGCGACGATCGATATGCCGAACCAGGAAGCGGCCCGTGGACTCTGTTGCGCATCGTCGGGCCTGGAGACGGATGGGTGGCGCTCAACCTATGGGAAGGCTGGGGCGAGGTATTCTCCGCCGGCCGCGATGAGGACACGACCGTTTTTGGACGGCATCTGGCACGAGCCATCGCGTAGCCTCCCCTCGCTCGCTTCGCCAGATCGGGGGCCCTCAGGTTCACGGCGGACGAATTGACGTACTCGACGCTCACGCTTGCCAACCTGTCTCTCGCGCGGGCAGCAGCGCAGGCACTCTTCGCGGTTTTCATGGCGTTACGTCGAGGCATACGCCTTGCCTAACGCCGCGCATGATCTCCAATCGTGTGTTCGCCTTTTGCGCCATCTCCACCCTCGCCTCCTCCATCGCTTGCACGCCGAAGCCGGCCGCCGTCGCCTCGCCGACCACGCCTTCGTCCGCGCCCGCGAGGCGGACCAGCGACGCTGTTTATCGCCTCGACTTCGTCCTCACCTCGAAGGACGCGCCGGCTTCGAACGTCGCGTTCGTCTTGACCCTCCCCGAGCACGAAAAGGGAGAGGTCTTCGTCGGCAAGAACACGCTCCTCTCGGCGGCCGTGCCGACGACGGCGCAGATCCCGGCAGGCGTCCCTCTCGGCGGAACCCGACAAGACGTCGGCACGAAGCTCTTCACCAGCTTCGAGACGAAGGGCGACGACCTGCTCCTCTCGGTCGATCTCGAAGCGACGTCGGCCAGCTTGCCGACCGTCGACAAACTCACCACCCATACGAAGGCGCTCGCAGTGCAGGGGAAGTCCAGCGTCGTCGCTCAAGTCGACGGCGAGGCGCACCATCTCACCCTCTCCGTAACGCCCACGAAGCTCCGATGATCTTTTGTCAGTGACGACGTCGCGCCGCCTGCAATACGTGCTCCTTGAGTAGGTAGTCGAAGCCCGACCTCTCCAACCGCCGGATCAGCTCGTCTTTGGAATGCCGGAGGAGGACCGCGGTGGCGTCGAGATTCCAATTTTGCGACGCCAGCTGCGAGAGAAGAAATGCGCGCCGGGTCTGTGCCGCGGACAGCCTGAATGTTTTCAGATATTCCAATTCGCCAGTTTCGCGAACGATCGCCTCGCCGATGTGATTCTCTTCCGAAGGGGAGAGATTCGTCGCAAAACGCTGAAGTTGAAAGGGCCCGGCGCGGTAAATTCGCTCGGAGCGCACCTCTTTACCGAGGAGTCCATTCGACATTTCATCGTGAAACGCCGCCCACTCGGCGCGCATCACGGCCAGCCCTTGTCGGAGATCTGCGAGCGACGAAACGCGCTCGTCGTCAATCGACGCTTCCGTCCGCGACGTCGTTGCGTGGAGGCCGTGATGGACGATCAACGTTCCGTAGAAGTCCTCGAGGAGCGTTCGATGAAGCGCGCGGTAATCGTCCGGATGCGGGACCACGAACGCAGAGGCAAGCGCCTCTGCTACGAAGAGCAACACGCCAACCTGACGCTCGTGGATCTCGAAGACGCGGAGTGCGTCGTCGAGACCGGGGATCCACGACCCCAGCACGGCGTCTTCCCAACGCGGGTCGAGCCCCGTCGACAAGGCACGTCGCGAATACTCGCTCCAGGCAACTTCGGGACCTCCGAAATGAAGGGCGAGGAATCCCTCCATCGCGAGGTGCAACGGCAGAAGACGCAGGCTGTTCTTGTCCTCCCGACGAGCCATACGGTGAGCGACCCGGACCGTGGACGGCCCCTTCCCGAACCGCCTTCCATCTCGAGCCTGGAGGTGCGTTCCGAAAGCGGCCGCCGCAGTGCCATTGGTACTCCACGACACGACGAGTCCGTGCGGGACGTACGACACGTACTTGATCCCGGGCGCGAGGAGCTCACCGTCGAGCGAGACCGCCATCACGTCTTCACCGTACGAGCGCTTGGCGAGACGCAGGTCCTGACGGATCTCCTTTCGCAGCAGCGGCACGATTCGAACGCCGCCCCAGACTTGCGAGGGAGCAACCTCTAGACCGCGCAGCACGAGCGCCTCGAGCGCCTCGAGTCGCGGAGAACGGGCTCCCATCAGCACACTCCTTCCGTCGGTTCATCGTCGTGATTCCGACCGGCTTCCACCGGTGCACGCAGCATCTGATTCACACGGTCGGCGAGGTAATCCTCGAGCTCCGAGAGCGGAGCCGACCCGTCGGCGAAGCGCGCGAATCCCAACATGGTCAGGAGATCTTCGGCGTCTCGAAGTCCAACGGTGGGGATCGCCGAACTGATGGTACGCGGGGCGTAGTGCTCCGCATCGAACACCGGGTTCAGGTGAACAATCGACGTCTTGCGATCGGGATCCAGCCGCTTGCGGAATATCCGAGCGACCTCGGCAGCTCCGCGCGGAGGATCATTTTCGTAGCCGTCGGACACGATCAGAATCAAGTCGGCTCCCCATTCGAGCGCCTCGAGAAGAGGCGTCGCGAGATCGGATTGGCCGTGGGCCGTCACTCCGAGTTCGTCATCGAGGCGCGGTGTCCAGAATGCCCGATATTCTTTCGATGCGCTTCGAAGCAGCTGGCTAGCGGCCCAAGCAACGGCCAATGGTCGGCGACGCTTTTCGGACGATCCCGATGACGAGAAGCTGCGATCGAGTATTGCTGCGACGCGGCCGAGGCGTTGCGGCGACCGCCGGAGCGTACGCCGTGAGGCTTGCTGAAACGCCGCCTCGACGACGTCGCGCGACTTCTCCCGTTCTGAAACCGCGATTCCGAGCAGATAGATCGCAAGACGCGTGAGACCTGCCCGCCCGAGATCCACATCGAGGGTCGTTGCTTCTCGCTTCGCCGTCTTCTGGAGGCGCAGCTTCTCCTCCATCGTCATTCGGGCCTCGATCCCGGCGAGGAATTCATCACGCGGGATCTTGTGCTTCGCTGCGAACCCCTCCGCGATCGTGTAGGGGAGCTCGAAGACCGCTTTCTTCGCGTAATGGGCCTGCCGAAATATCTCGAACAGAGGCGTCTCGAATCGCTGCTGCTGCCAACCACGGAACAGAAACGTGCCGAGCTCGCCGGGAAGCGCCACGTGGGCGTGTGTGGTGACCGCCCGCAGCTTGTTCCGATACTTCAGCGCCTCGAATGCGAGATCGCCGCGCTCGGCGAGATATCGCCGTGCGATGGCTCGAGAACGTCGGTTGTTGATCTTCCGCGCGCGAAGGCCCTCCAGAATCCGGTAGGCACGCTGTGTTGGCAACGCGCGCAGTGCCGCAAAGATGAGCGCTCCCTCCTCCTCGCGGTCCGCCTCGGGCGTTCTCTCGCCCGTGGCGAGGAGGTTCGTGATGACGTGGCCCTTGTTGAAGTGGTTGATACCTGCCGCGAGCGAGCGCGCGTACAGGCGCCGGTAGTTGCCGAGGATGTACTCGTGGAGGAAGTCGATCGAGACGCCCTGGCCACGAGCATCGCCGTAGAACTCCTTCTGCCCGGTGCACGCGAAGCAGGCGTTGATGAACATCACCATGTCCTCACGCGCGACGCGCTCTACGACGTTGGAGTCCGGGGTCGTCATGGCCGATCCACCATTCCTGCGGGCGCGACTCGGCTGACTCGAACATAGGGAGACCGCCCGGGGAGTGATGAACGCGACCAGCTTGCTCAGCTTCAGAGGCTAGGTTCGGAAGTCGCGCCGAAGTCCCACGGGCGGTCTCTTTTCAGTTCTCGTTTTCCGTGTCGTGTTGTTCGAGGACTCTCAGAGCATCGTCCGTGCCACGGAACCCACCGGGAATGCGTCGAGAATTTGGATGATTCTCGCGCCGCATCGTCAGGCGGACTATCGCATGATATAAACTTCTATCTTATAGGCTAGGCTAGGCGAGGCCGGCCTACTCGTGTCGAACGGTCACTTCGACGTGCTCGGCAAGTCCGCCGACGCGGCACCTTCGGCGCCCGCTCACCACGTTCAGGGCGACGAGGAGACGTCCACAGCAAGCGCGTCGAACCGTCGCTCTCGCTCGATGCCGGTGGAGGGGCAGCGGCGCGTCCCGGCTCTTCTCCTGGATGCTAGGCGGAACCTTCAAATCCGCTTAGGCACGCGGTTCAGGAGGCTAGGCGGCTCTCGAAGGGCCACGTTGCCGCGTCGTGGGAGAAGAAGCGCGGGGCGGTCCTCGCTCCACAGGTCTGCGCTCTTGCGACGTCGCCGCGCGTCGCGCATAAGAGCGTCGTGGGTATCGACCTCGATCGCGAGAAAGATCCTGAGGTCCTCCGCCAAGCAGTTGTCCTGCTCGAAGCGGAGAGCCGTCGCCTACTCGCGCGGGTGATGGAGCTCACGAAGGCGTTGCTTGCGGCGCAGGGCAAGGACCGCATCGCCCTCCAAGTCGAGCTCGAAGGACTGCAAGCCCAGCTCGAGAAAGGCGCGACGCTCAAAGCCGTCGCGACTCCGTGCGGGGTCCTCGTGGGCACCGCGCTCGCCTGCTTCGCGCTGGCGGTACGACTGTTCCGGTGGACGTCGTGAACACGCTCCGCACGAGCACGCGGACTTCGCTGCTCACGACTCTCTTTCGAAGCGGCGCCGTGATCGTGGAGTCCGCGACATCCCTCGTCGACGATCAGCTCTTCCCCGAAGAGGTCGGATACCTCAAAAACGCGGTCCCCGAGCGACGCGCGGAGTTTGGCACCGCTCGCGTCTGCGCCCGCAAGGCCCTCGCCGAGATGGGCTTCGCGCCGACCGCGCTCGTTCCCACGGATGATCGCGCGCCCGTTTGGCCGGCGGGAGTCGTCGGCAGCATCGCGCACACGCGTGATTACTGCGCCGTCGTGGTACATCGAAGCCCGCCGATGCGCGCGGTCGGTGTCGACGCGGAGATCGTGCGAAGGCTCGAGCCGTCGACCATCGAACTCATCGCCACGCCCGCCGAACGCGCTCGAATGTACGCCCTCGGAGATGTGCTTACCGACGATCTTCCCATCCTGCTCTTCAGCGCGAAAGAGGCCTATTACAAGTGCCAATATCCGCTTTCGAAGACGATGCTCGATTTCCAGGATGTCGAGATCAGGCTCGCGCCGGCCGCGCGGCGCTTCGAAGCACGCGCGCGCAAACCGAGCCTTCCGGAATGCGTGAAACGCCTCGAGGGCAAGTACGTCTTCGATCGCGGTTTGGTCCTCTGCGGCGTCGAGCTCTCCGAGTGAGCTGGTTTGCGAGGACGCACACAAACGGCCGGGTGGTCAGTCGCCGTCCATCAGCGTCACCCCGAGCGCGCGGCCCTTCGGGATCTGCTCGGCAGCACGCCTGAAGGTTCTCGCGGTCGACCTGCCTGAACGCACTGTGAGGAGCGTTCCTTCCGCAGCCCCGATCACCTGCAGGACCGGCGCCGAGCCGTCGAGCGCAGCGGCGTCGATGACCAGGAAGTCGTAGCCAGCCCCGGCGAGATCGTCGATCACCATGTCGAACCACCGACGGTTGAAGACCGGAGCGGGCCCCCCCGCGGGCTCTACCAGTGCCGCGACATGGAAGCCGCGCATGATCTCCGCGATCCGGTAGGGCAAGAGCCATGGGCGGTTCATGTCCTTGGCCGGGGCCGTA
The DNA here is from genome assembly GCF_001263205.1 of Labilithrix luteola. Taxonomy (GTDB): domain Bacteria; phylum Myxococcota_A; class Polyangia; order Polyangiales; family Polyangiaceae; genus Labilithrix; species Labilithrix luteola. The sequence goes on along the minus strand of NZ_CP012333.1, from coordinate 5,281,816 downwards.
AACGCGTCGATACGAAAGATCTCGCCGAGGGCCGGTACGGAAAAATTTCCCTCGATGAGCACCACGCGCGTCGCGGGGCGCTCGCTCAAGGCGAGCGCGAGATTGATCGCGCACGTCGTCTTGCCCTCGTGCGTGGCGCCGCTCGAGACAGCGATGATTTGAGGGCTGGACGTCATCAGGATGTTGTCGCGCAGGAGGCGGAAGCTCGCCGCTCGCGACGAATCCGGCTCGGTGAGCAACACGAGTCGCGGGTCGCGGAGATCACGCCTGACCTCGCGGAAAGGCGGCGGGGGGGTACTCGAGATACTCGAGATGGTCCTGGCGTCGAACGCCGCCCGGTGATCGGGGAGAGGTTGTTCGTTGTCGACTACCACATACGGGTTCACCTCCGCGTTCGGCGCCGGGCCAACGGAGATGACGCGCGCGGGCGGCAGCATGAGCAGAGGACGAGAAACGAATTCCTCGACGTCGCGCACCGTCGCCTCTAGCGACGGTTCGGACTCCGCGGACTCCACGGACGCGCGCGGGGACGGCGGGGACACGCCCCACGTCGGACCGAGATGGGGCTCGTCAGCCATCACCTCTCAGACTAACCACGCGATCCTGGCTCAGCCGCTCTTTTCTAGGCAGCATCTTCGGCCTCGGAATAACAGCGAGGACCGGCATGACGTAGAGGGCCTCGAGATCGATGCGATCGTGGATGCGATCGTCGAGGCGTGCGGAGACGAGCGCCGTCAAGAGGGCGAGAACGAAGGCGACGAGCAGACCGACCGCGAGCCCAGTCGACCGGGGCCGCGAGCTGGGGTGCGTCGGCAGATACGCGGGATCGAGCACCGAGACCTGGATGTTCCGTTCGTTGAGCAACGAGCTTGCCGCGATCGACGCTTTGAATTGCTTGTCGTCAAGCTGTCTCTGCCTCTCGCGAACGTCGTTCGCTTCGCGTGTGAGACGACGGAACTCGACCTCGAGGTCGACGGCGCCCGCGTGGCCGTCGGCCGGCGCGGGCGCGTGCGTCTGCTTGCCACCTGCCGTCGCGCCGCCGGGGGTTCGCCGCGCGGCAATCTGCGCCTTGAGGGTGGCGAGCTGCGCCGCGAGCTCCTCTCGGTTCTCGTCCATCGCGGATGGAGCAGCCTCGTTCGCAGCGGCCTGCGCTGCGGCTTCCGCAGCAGCCTGCGCAGCGGCCTCGGCTGCGGCTTCCGCTGCGGCCTGCGCTGCGGCGTCCGCTGTGGCCTGCGCTGCGGCCTGTGCTGCCTCCGCGGAGCGCAGGCGTGCGCGCGCGGCAATGACGTCTGGATGCTTCTCCGTGAAGCGCCCGGCCTTGTCCTCGACGTCCTTCCGCGCCGCAACGAGCTCCGCGCTGTCGGGCAGTTTCGCGGGCCGGGGAGGAGAGGGCTTCGCCGCCGTGGATTGGCCCGCGACCGGCACGGTCCTGAGCTGGCGCTCGAGGCGCGCGGCCTTCCACTCGAGCGCCGCGAGCAGCGGATCGCCGGTCGTGATCGCGGCTCCCGGCGGGACAACGATCGGCTCGGCGGAATGCATATCGCTTGGCGTGGGCCTTGCGAACTCAGGATGGACCGCGAGGAACTTCGCGAGCTCGGCGTCCTTCGCCTTCAGATCGACCTTGTTCCGATCGCTCTCGGCGTCGAGGAACTCCTTGAGCGTTTTGGCGTGTTCGGTCCGGCGCGACGCGGCATCTTGCACGATACACTCGACGAGACGTCGAGCGACCTCCTTCGCCAGCTCCCTGCTGCTCGACTCGAAAGCGATCTCGAAGGTGTCGCCCTCACGCGCGCGGAACGTGATGTGCTTGCGCATCTCGTCGACCGCATCGACGAGGCCGCGCTTCTCGACGAGCGAGGGGTAGAGCCCGATCTCGCGGACGAGCGGCTCGAGGATCGCACGCGACATGAGCATCTCGCGCAAGCGCGCGCCGACACGGCGTGCGTTCTCGCTCCCGCCCTCGGCCCCGGGGAGGTCACCCGAACGGATCGAGTCCTGGTACAGGATCACGGTCTCGGACTTGTACGTGCGGGGCGCCGACATCACGGAGGCGAACGCCGCCAGTGACACGACGAGGAACACGGCAAGCGAGCGCTTCCAGAAGGTGAGCCCGCGCCGAAGAACCGTGAAGAGACGGTCGATCTCTTCCCGAATCGTACGGGTTGCCTTCGTCGCTCCTGGCATCGCGACAGACATCGTTTCCGAATCTAACATCACACTGCGAGGGTGCTATTGTTCGCGCGCCACCCATGACTCGACGGAAGCGCTCCCCCGTTCGCAGGATGCTAGAGAGCGCTGCGGCATCCACAGCCGTGGTCGCCGCAATCCCTACGCTCGCCGCAGGTTGTCGCTCGATGCCGGCCTACGACTACAAGAGCGAGCCCGATCCGCGCGCGAGCGAATTCAAGATCGGCCCGCTCGATCATCTGTCGATCGTCGTCTGGAAGAACAAGGACCTGTCTGCCGACGTCGTCGTCCGGCCCGATGGGATCATCACGCTTCCCCTCATCGGCGACGTGCAAGCTGCCGGCCGGACGGCCACGGAGATGCAGCAGGAAGTCACGCAGCGCTACCTGGAGTTCGTTCGCAACGAGGAGATCGTGGTGTCGATCGCGATCGCCCAGGTGAACAGCTACTACTTCACCGTCAGCGGAAACGTGGAACGCGCCGGTCTCTACACGTCCAAGTCGTACGTCTCGACCGTCGAGGCTGTCGCGATGGCGGGCGGTCCCAACAAGTACGCCGCCGACTCGATCTACATCGTGCGCGGGCACCCCGCACGACGCATCCCGATCGACCTCTCCAGCGCGACGTCCGGGGAGCATCCCGAACAGAACCTGACGGTCATTCGCGGCGACGTCATCGTCGTGCCTTGACTGGGACCACGACGCTCAACTGCGCCAAGAGGTGACGGCCGAAGTCTCCGTGGTGCGCGGCGATGCGGAACCTCAGCGCACCGAGAGAGACCTCGGCGGCGAGCTCGAGATGGTGACGCTCTCCGGCTCGTCAACGAGCTATCGTCGTGGCGTGCACATCACGGTGCGAATCGTGAAGCGATTGGTCGACGTCGTCGGATCGACGGCGGGTCTTGTCCTGACGCTTCCGCTCTACGTCCCCATCGTCGTGGCGGTGCTGGCGGAGTCACCGGGACCGATTTTCTACGTCCAGCGGCGCGCCGGGCGCCTTATCGACGGGCCCGACGGCGAGCCCCGATGGGTCGAGTTCGACTTGTACAAGATCCGCTCGATGACCGTCGACGCCGAGCGAAATTCCGGCGCAGTGGTCTCGACCCCAGGCGACCCGCGGATCACCAAGGTGGGGCGCTTCTTGCGCGCCACCCGCCTCGACGAGATCCCGCAGTTCTGGAACGTGCTGCGCGGAGACATGTCCCTGGTGGGCCCGCGACCGGAGCGCCCCGAGCTGCTCAGGAACCTTGCGATGGTCATCCCGTTCTTCGAGGAGCGCACGCGGGGCCTCAAGCCGGGATTGACCGGGCTCGCGCAGGTCTCGCTCGGCTACACAGGCGCCGCCATCGCCGGCAGCGACGTCGCGAAGCTGCACGACACGCTGACCAATCCATTCGACATCCCCGAGGCGGAGGGGGCGCTCGCCGACGACATGCGCATCAAACTCGGGTTCGACCTCGGCTACGCCGCGGCGCTCGAAGACTTCTGGTCGTACGTGCGACTCGAGGCCTGGATCATCGTGCAGACGCCCATTGTCATGGCGATGTCGCGAGGACGATGAGCCGTCGTCTTGTAGCGGAAGGCGCCAGCGGTTAGCGTCTTGGTCGCCGAGAATCCTCACCATGCCGATGAACGCAACAGCGGAGTCCGGAGCAGGTGGCGTGCGGCGCGTGACACTGCGGTTTCCCGCGGTACTCACGTATCGTCCCATCGCCATCGATCTCGTCTCGACGCTCATCCAGCACGTCGAGGGCGCGAGCAGTGACTTTCGCCACGAGCTCATCACGGCCTTTGGCGAGGCGTTCAACAACATTGCCATCCACGGATACCGCGATCATCTGGACGGCATGCTCGAGCTCGAGGCAATGCTGCTGCGCGAGTCCATCACTCTTCGTCTCCTCGACAACGGTCGGGAGGTCGATTTCGGCCATGTCGAGCCCCCGGATCTGGCCAGCATGCCGGAGAGTGGCATGGGCGTTTTCATGATTCACGCCCTCGTCGACGAGGTCGACTACCGTGCCGGCTCACCCAACGTCCTGTCGCTGACCAAACGAACCGTCTCGGAGAAGGCCCGATGAAGTGCGTTCGTACGGACCGCGAGAACGACCTCCGTTTGCAGATCGAGGGTTCCCTCGACGCCCTGACGGCGCGCGACATCCGCCCGATCTTGGACGAGGTGGTCAGCGTGAAGCCGAAGCTCGTGACGGTCGATCTCCAAGCGCTCACGTCGATCGACAGCTCCGGCGTGGGCGCGCTCGTCTCGCTCTTCAAGCGGGTGAAGGCCGACGGCGGCCAGGTCGTCGTCGTGGGAGCGCACGAGCAGCCGTTGGCCGTTCTCCGAGTGCTCAAGCTGGATCGTATTCTTGGACTCTGAGGCCGCGCCGCGACTCTGAGGCCGCAGCGCGACTCTGAGACCGCGCCGCGGGCGACCGGTTCGCGTGACGCCGTGCCTTGCTGACAGGCAAGGTCTGCGTACGTTCCCGTGCCATGACGGGACTTCCTTCGCGCGCGTGTGCGGCGGTCCTCACCGCTGCCTGCGCGACCTTCAGCGTCGCGGCGCATGCCGCGCCTCCGGAGCCGGCGGGCGTGCACCCGCGCCTCTGGATGGACGCGACGACGAGGGCCTCGATGAAGTCGCTGGCGAAAAAAGAGGGCTCCGGTGTGGTGCGCGCGATCCGCGAGTGCAACAGGGTCGGCAGCGCTCTGAAGCAGGAGTCGAAGAACGTCTACATGGGCTTCGAATGGGGCGCACACGCCTCGAACTGCGCGATCGCGTATCTGGCGACGGGCCAAGCCTCGTATGCAGCAACGGGTCTACACTTCTTCTCCGCGCTTCTCGACGATTGGGAGTACGTCGGCGACGGCAAGGGCGGCGACAGCGCCGTGCGCCACGACAGCGGATACGCCATTCGCGCCGTCGGCGTGCACGCGGCGATAGCCTACGACTTCCTCCACGACGCGCCGGGCATGACCCCGGACCTCCTCGCCAAGGCGCGGCGACGCTTCAAAGCATGGACCGACTGGTACTACGCGAACGGCTACCGGGCGAAGAGCCCGGCCACGAACTACCACGCGGGCTACCTGTTCGCGGTCACGTTGATCGCCATCGCACAGGGCAGTGAAGCCGGCGAAAGCGGGACGGCGCTGTGGCGTCATGTGACCGAGCAGGTCTGGGGCACCGAGATGAAAGCCGCGGCGATCCCCGGCGGCCTGCTCGACGGAGGGGACTGGGGCGAGGGCTGGCAGTACGGACCGCTGGCGGTCGTCAGCTATGCGCTCGCGGCGCGCGCGATGATCGTGGCGGGGATGCCCCTCCCCGACTTCCAGCGCTGGGCGGAGCAGGTCGTGCGGAGGCACGTGCACGCGCTCTCGCCTTCCGGCAAGGGAACGTTCGCGGGCGGTGACACGCAAGACGAGACCCCGAGCGTGGCTCCCAATCCGTTCACGCTCGTGGGTGCGATCGCTGGCCCAACCCCCGATGCAGCGGCTGGATGGGCGAGAGCGGAGCTCGATCGGCTCCATCTCGTCACCAAGGACGAGTCGTTCCTGATCTTCGACGTGCTCGCCGACACGCGGAACGTGGAAGCGACGCCCTTCCCGCGCGACACCACCCCGACGTTCTATCTCTCGCGCGGCAACACCACGCTGTACGCACGATCGACCTGGTCGACCAACGCCACATGGATGGCGATGCAGTGTTCGCGATCCATCGAGGTCGACCATCTGCCGCCCAACGCAGGGAACTTCGTGCTCACGCGCGGTTCGGACGAGTTGGTCGTGGACCCGAGCCCCTATGGCTCGCTGAGCTCACTCACGAGCAACGCTCCGACGGTCGAGAGCGCTCAGCTCCCGGGGCCCTACCAGCCGAGTCAGGGATACTGGAGCGAGAAGACTGGATACGTATGGGCGCGGCAGACGGAGTCGGCGATCGTCACGGCCCGCTGCGACTACGCGGATCACTACCGCTTCCAGGAACGACCAAGCGACGTGCCGATGGCGATGCGCGACGTAGTGCTCATTCCGAGCGAGAACGGGGACGCGACCACGGTCGTCGTAGATCGCGCGCGAACCGCCTCGCCCGCGCACCCGCTGCATTTGCGCTTTCGTAGCACCGCGAGTCTGACGCTCGACCCCGAAGGCGCTCGCGGCGCTCGCGGGACGAGCGGCCGGTCAGCACTGACGATCGTTCCGCTCTTCACGAGCTCGGGAGCGCCACTCGTTCGTCGAGCCACCACCGGCGACTGCTTCGGAAAAGACACCCCGCGTGGCAACTGCACCGCGGCGCGCTTCGCGGTCCAGGACTACGTCCTCACGGTGGGCGGCGGGGACGCGTCGGCCATCCACGTGCTTGACCTGACGGCAGCGAACGAGAAGCTCCCCAGCCCACGGTTGACCAGCGCGCCCGGCTACCGTGTGGTGAGCTTCGAGCGTGGCAAGCGACACGCCTCCGTGGTGATCGCGGAGCCCGGCGAACCAGCAACGCTCACCTATCGTGCGGCGCCCGGCCATCACGTGGTGCTCGACGCGCCGGGCGCTCGAGCGGGCCACGCCCGGGTCACCGCGACGCGCGACGGACCGCTGTGTGCCGTGACCGTGAACGCCACTGCGTCCGGTGGAATGGACGCGAGACCGCTTACCCTCCTGCTCTCCGAGGCCTGCAGCGTCACGGAAGACATGACGCAGACTCGTCCCGTCCCCTCCTCCCTGGACGACGTCGCGGGAGCAAGTCGACCGCCGCAACCTAGCCTCGTTCCCCCGCCCATCGAGCCACCGGGACGTGGAGCCATGCCGGCAGCCACACGCAGTGGATGTCGCTGCGACGTTGCTCGCGAGGGTCCGGGCGGCACAGCGGTAGGGCTCATTTTCGTCGGCTTCACGCTCCTCGCGTTGCGCCGTCGCCGCTAGGGCGCGAGCTCGAATCATGGCGTTCATCGGCGCACTCTTCTTGGTCGTGTTCCTCCTCCTCCGGCCCATGGACCTGTGGCCGGAGGTCGCTGGGCTCCACTCGCTCGAGGCTCTGAGCACGCTCACGGCGGCCGGCGTCGGCTGGGAGACGTTGCGCCGACGTCCTGACTCCGCGGCGTCACCACAGTTGCCCTGGCTCGCCGCGGTTTGCGCGTTGGCCTATGCCGTCTCCGTGGCCCGCCTGGGCCTCGACCGAGGACTGAGCGCGGGATGGAGTATCACGCTCGGCCCGTTCTTCATGCTGCTGTTCGTCTTCGCGTTCGGAACGATGAAGCGGCTGCGAGCGCTGATGGCCGTGCTCCTCGCGTGCCTCGCGTTCATCTCCGTTGTGGCGATCCACCAGGGGGAGCAACCGCGGCAGTGCGTCGAACTGCACGAGGATCCTTCGGAGCCGGGCTCGGAGCCTGCCATGATACCCGACGGTCGCGCGTGTGAGGGTGCCCGGCTCTGCGAATCGGAGGGCGGCGTGCCTGGCAGCGACTACGTCTGCGAGCGGGTCGGGTTGCTCGGGACGATCAGCACACAGGGACGTGTGCGCTGGCGCGGGCAGCTCGACGATCCGAACGAGCTGGCGGTGATCATCGGCGCGCTCCTCCCGTTCCTCTTCATGTTCGGTTCGAAAGCCAGCGATGCGGACGCCGTGCGTGGCGGCAAGCGCCTGTTGACCCTCTTCCTGCTGGGTCTGTTCCTGTTCGTCAGCGTTTGGGCCGTCGTCCTCACCCAATCGCGCGGCGGCCAGATCGTCGTTGGCATCGCGGTCGTGAGCATGTTGGTCCGCCGGTACGGATGGTGGGCCGTCATCGCCGGCGCCATGATGACGGCTCCACTCGTCGTCCTGTCGTGGCGCTCCGGAACGGACGCCGACTCGTCCTCCGCGGAGCGCGCCGAGATCCTTGCCGAAGGGCTCCAGCTGCTGAAAAGCCATCCCTTGGTCGGGATCGGCGTCGCTCAGTTCGCGAAGGAGAACCCGATGAACATGGCGGCGCACAACTCGTACTTGCTCATCGCCACGGAGCTGGGGGTCCCCGGTTTTCTCGTCTGGTGTGGCCTCGTCTGGATGACGACGAAGGTCCCCTTCGCCATCGTGCGGCGCCCGCCGCCCGGGCTCGACCCCGGCACTCTCCTCTTCGCCGAGGCGCTCGCCGCGTCGATGCTTGCCCTCCACGCCGGCGTGTTCTTCTTGTCGTTCATCTACAAGACCATCTTCTTCGTGTGGCTTGCCCTTCCGGGAGCGCTCTACATCGCGGTTCGCGCGGTGCACCCCGAATTCGAGGTCCGCGTCACGAAGCGAGACCTCGCTGGAACGTGTGTCCTGGCCGTCGCGTCCATCATCTCCGTTCGCGTGGCGGCGATGAGCGCTCACTGAAGAACTGTCCAAATTGCAGTCAAGCTTCGCGAAGGATGACCTGCCTCTTGCCGCTGCTGCTGACCGGGAGCTCGCTCCAGAACTCGCTGATGACGGGGGCGCCCTTCAAGTACTTCTGAAAGCCGTCGAGCAGATAGCGGTGCGCAGGCTCGTCGAACCCGTTGCTCTTCACCAAGCGCAGCGTGACGGTTCCATCGGCGCGCTGCACCACCTGGAATCCGCGAAACGCATGTCCCACGTGCGCGAGGAGGGCGTGTACGAAGAGCCCGCCGACGGGAGCGCCGCTCCCATCCCTCAGCATCGCCGCGACGCGCCCCTCGATGGCGCGCAGACGACGAAGGCCGCGACCGCAAGCACAGGGCGCATCATCGCCAGCCACGGCACGATCACCGTTGAGGTACCGGATGAACGGCATCGCTCGATTGTGCAGATCCGTGACCGCAATCTCCCCCACCTCACCAGGAGCGGCATGGCGAACCGTTCCGCCTTCACGCACGACGACCTCGACGATGACGTTCTCCATCGGAATGTGAAGCCCATCGTGCTCCGCGCATTCCGCGCCCATGAGCATCACCTCGCGCGAGCCATAGGTCTCGAAGACGGCGGGACCGAACGCCTCCTCCATCACCTTCCGATCCGAAGGCACGAGCGCCTCGGCTCCGCACAGGACGGGAATCGTGCCCCACGACCGCGCCCCCGTCTCGACCACGCGGCGTGCGAGGTCGGCGCCTGCCGACGAGAAGCAGATGATCGTCTGCGGCCGAAAGCGCTTCAGCTCCGCGATCGCCTCGTCCAATCGCTCGGCCGAACGCACGGAACAATCGACATAGCGGTCCCGCCGTAGCGAGTGATCGATGTCGACCTTCGCTTTCCGCCAGCCCTCCTGCCGCGCGCCGGGTCCCCAGAAGTGGAAGGTGCGCATCCCCGGCCGATAGCCCGCCCATGCGTAACTTCGCAGCCGAACCGCCTGCCGCCAGTCTTCGGAGGCGCGCTCGTAGCCGAACGAAAGGGGAAGACCGAGGGTGCCGCTCGTGGATTTGCGGATCTCGACGACCGGAGCGCTCGTCGATCGCCGCGTCGCTTCGGACGACTGCGCGTCTTCTCGAGTCAGAAGCGGGAGTCGCAGCACGTCGTTCATCGTTCGCAGCTCTCGGACGTCGACCCCGGCCGCAGCAAAGCGTTCCCGATAGTAGGGAACGTGCCGATCCGCGTGATCGACGAGGCCGCGCAGTTCGCTCAGCTGAAGCTCGATGAGCCTCTCGGTGGAGAGCCACTCGGTCTGCTGGAGCGAGCGGAGCTTGCCGAGCGTGGGGCGGCGTCGAATCACCCCTTCCCACAGCGGGAAGAGCACCCCACGAAAGAGATGGCCGTAGACATCCATCGACGTGAGCCTCCCATGGTTAACGTCGCGATGAATGGACAACGTGTCGAGCGGACCGGTCGTGACCATCGCGATTCCGTGCTTCAACGAGGAACGCCACATCGAGGCGTGCCTCGCTGACATCTTCGCGCAGGACTATCCGCCGGCAAGCATCGAGGTGCTCATCGGCGACGGCATGAGCACCGACGGCACTCGGGAGATCATAGGCCGCATCGTCTCGCAGTGGCCAGGCGCTCCTCGCGTTCGCGTCATCGACAATCCTCGCAGGCTGCAGGCAGCGGCCATGAACGCGGTGATCGCCGAGGCCCGCGGCGAGATCATCATTCGCATGGATGTCCACGCGCGGTACGCGACCGACTACGTGCGACAGTGCATCGCCGTCCTCGAAGCGACCGGCGCCGCCAACGTCGGCGGGGCGCAGCGCGCTCGGCCCAAGACCTGGTTCCAGCGTGCGCTTTGCGCGGCGCTCGACAGCCCCGTCGCGGTGGGCGGAGCGCGCTATCGCAACGCGGACGCCGAGGGCTTCGTCGACACCGTGTTCCTCGGCGCGTTCCGGAAGCGCGTGTTCGAAGCGGCCGGCGGCTACGACCCGATGGCGATCACGAACGAGGACGCCGAGCTGAACCAGCGCATCCTCGCGGGGGGAGGCAAGATCTATCTCAGCAAGAAAATCGTGGTGCACTACTACCCGCGCGACTCCTTCCGCAGCCTCTCGCGCCAGTACTTCAGGTACGGACAAGGACGCGCCCGTACGCTTCTCAAGCACAAGACCTTCCCGACTCCGCGCCCGGCCATCCCCTTCTTGATGGTCACGGCGGGAGGAGCGCTACTCCTGAAGCCCTCGTGGCGCCGGCGCGCGCCGCTCGCCTTCGGGGCCTATGGCGCGCTCGTCGCGGTGGAGGCCCTCCGCGTGTCGCGGCGTCACGGCTGGACGCTCGCTCCGGCGGTGGCTGCGATCTTTCCAGTCCTCCATCTCTCCCACGGAGTCGGATTCGGTGTCGGTTTGGTGCAGTACGCACTCAAACCCGACTGGGCCGCTCACGCCGTCGCGGCGGGCGGCGGAGGGAGAACGTGATCGCGGCAATCGTTCGGGTTGCCCGAACGCCCCTCCATCGCGGCAATGGCGATGTTGTACATCTCGCGCGCGGTCACGTAGTGGAGCTGCCACGTCTTGCCGTCGTTGTACTGCGTCGTGAGAATGCGATGCAGCGCGTCCCCCCCCTTGCCGAGGAGTGAAGCGGCCTCCGCCTCGGGCGCGCCGTGCGTGTGGAGCTTCACGAAGACCCACTCCGGCCGCCCCTCGACGTGGATGGCCTGCTCGAGCCAGGTCCGCGCGCGCTCGGGCGTGGCCGGATCGTTGGCGCGGACCTCTGCGCTCTCGATGCGTATCCCGAGACGATCCCGACGCCGCGACAACGCGAGCGGGCCTTGCACGAGCAGGATGCGATCGTCTTTCACGTGGCCGACCCGCGCCGGCTCTCCGGACTCGTAGCAGCGCTTGGAAGAGAGATCGCCGGCCGGCCAGTAGATCCGGTTCACGATGTTGGGTTGGCACTGATCGGGCGCCGATGGGAAAGTAAAATCAGCGAAACAGCCCGTCCTGAAGAGAAGCGGTACCTCGTCGTCCACTCCGCACCATCGGCCGTCGGTCCGTGCGTTCGCGAGCGCCCAGTTGCCGTGGATGAAGGCGTAGCGGAGACGGCCATCGGCATCGCGCGCGAGATGGCCGTGCTTCGCGTAGTTCGCGAGCGCTTCGAGCAGCTGAGGCTCGAGCGTCGCAGCCGTGTCGCCGTCGTGATGGAGATGCACCTCGACCTCCCCGAGGCCTTTGCGCGCGAGGCCGGCGAGAGCATCGAGAGAGTGCGGGCGGTACTGCTCGCCGGGAAAAAAGAACGAATGTCGCGGCCTGAAGCCGTCGGCGTCGCGATAGCGATCGACGAGGCGAGGATATCCCTCCTGCCAGGCGCGGACGCGCCCTTTGCCCCTCTCCTCGTCCGCGCGCCCCCACAGGGGCTCGTAGTGGTCGCACAGCGCGAAGATGAGATGCCGTGGACCGTCGTAGCGCCGTGTGAGCGATCGCCATGCGACGTGCCGAGCCCAGCCTGGCAGCCATCGATCGAAGTGCTTGCTGCGAAGCTTCTTGAGGAGGCCCATCGCGTTCGGCGCTCAGCATAACCAGCGCACGCCGTCAGCGATGCGAGTCGATCTCGAATTCGACGAACAGTGCCCGATGGTCCGACGCGCCCTGCTTTCCGACGCGGGCATCGACGAAGTGGATGCGGTCCGACGCGAAGGCACGATCGATGCGCATCCAGGGGCGCTTCGCCGGAAACGTGTAGCCGAAGCCGAAGCCGACGTCGTCGAAGGCATCGTGGAGATCGCCGAGGTAGCGGCGGCCCGTCGCACTCAGTCCTGGGAGGTTGGTGTCACCGGCGATCACGAACGGAATGTCGTCGCGACGTACGGCAGCCATGACGGCCGCGATCTGCTCCTCCCGATGCCGGATGTTGTCGTTGGTCTGATCGTCATCGAACAGCGCTTGCCGCGGCGAGAAAGGATGGACGTTGAACACGCGAAGTGGTCCGGCGTCGGTCTCGAGCACGTAGCCGACGAACTTGGCAGGCGTTCCGTCGGCGAGCGGCGGGGGCTCCTCCACCTTCACGATCGGGTAGCGCGTGATGAGGAGAAAGTCGTCGCACTCGTGGGTCGAGCGATCCGGAAATCTCGCCTTCACGCGCTCGCCCATCGAGGAGTACGTGGCCTGGAGAAGAATGATATCCGCCTGCATGGCACCGATCTCGTCGAGCAGCGCGGGGCGGCCGAGCCTGCCGAAGAAGACGTTGTAGCTCGCGAGGCGGACAGGAAACTCGGACGCGCGGGCGCCGCCGAGATGGAGCCCCATCACCGGAAACAGCGCGATGAGACAGGCAACGCCTTGGAGACCGACGAGAAGCCGGCGCTTCGTGAGCGGCGCGACGACCGCCGCCAGCACCGTCGCGACGAGGACCGGTTGGCGAGGCGCGTAGAGCGCCAGCAGCGCGACGCGCGATCGCTCGCCGATCCCCAGGATCGCAAGGAAGAATGCGAAGCACGCGAGCTCGACGACGATCGCCCAGAACAGAACGCGCCGAGCACGAGCCCACCGCAGTGGCGCGGCAGCTTTGCCGTCTGTGGATGGCGCCTTCATCTCGTCATTCCCTCCTGGCATCCGATAGCAACGGGCCACATCGTGTCGAGTGTGTCCACGCCGCCCGCAAAGCTGAAGCCCCCTTCGCGACGGAGGACGATCGCGAACGTCGTCGTTTCGCAGATCAGCACCGCGGTCGCCACGGCAGGGTCCTTCCTGGTCACCCCGGCGATCCTTTTCGGGCTCGGCGACTCGGCCTACGGCGGGTGGCTCCTCATCAATTCGTTCATCAGTTACCTGCGCCTGCTGGACCTGGGTACCTCCGCGGGAACCGTGAAATACGGCGCGGGCGCGGAGGGACGCGGCGACGCGGGCGACCTCGCCAACGTCATGAACACGTCCGCGGCGATCTTCACGTGCCTCGCGGCGACCGCGCTCCTGACGACCCTCGCGCTGACCCGCGTCCTACCGCATTTCTTCCCTACCATCGCGAGCGGCCACACGTTCACCATCGTGACGCTGGGCGCCGCGATGGTGTTCGAGCTCGGGTCGCGGCCTTTCGTAGCGGCGCTCCGCATGCGCTCGATGCACTGGATCCACGACACCGCCGAGATCTGCACCTACTCGGTGTTCAAGCTCGGACTCGTCGTCTACTTCGCGTACCGGCGCGAGCTGTCCTATGAGGTGCTGGCGCTGCTGACGCTCGGCGAGACGAGCACGCGCGCCGCCGTGTCGGCCTTCGCCGCGCTCTACATCTCCCCCGCAGTGCGCCAGCTCAATCCGCTCCGCGCCGATCGCGCCATGGTGCGGAAGCTCGTCACCATGGGCGCGGCGGTCACGCTCATCATGGTCGCCGACGTCGTGCGCTTCCAGCTCGACGCCGGCGTCATCGGCTATCTCCTTCCCGAGAGCCCGATCAGCATCTCGATCTTCGGCGTCGGAACCCGCCTCGCGAGCGTCTCCTTCATGGCGATCGGCACGATCGCGGCCGTGCTCATGCCTCGCTTTTCTGGGCTCGCAGAGAGCGGCGACAAGAAGAGCAACGTCGACCTGCTCCGCATCTCCAGCTTCGTGACCGGACTCGTGGCTTCGTTCGTCCTCGTCAACATCGCCGTGCTCGGCCCGCAGTTCCTCGTGCTCTGGCTCCACAAACCATGGGTCACGACGAGCGGTCAGATCCTTCTCATCGTCGTGCCCGGGTATTACATCGCGCTCCTCAGCGGACCGAGCTCGGCGTTCCTCCTAGGACGCGGGAAGCTGCGCGGCCTCACCATCCTTACCGTCGCCGAAGCGATCACCAACCTCGGGCTGAGCGTCGTCCTCGTGAAGCCGCTCGGCGTCTTCGGCGTGGCGCTCGGCACGGCCATCCCCCTTGCCTTCTTCCGCGGGGTCGCATTTCCGCTTCTCCTCAAGGACGACCTCGGGCTGACGCCGGGCGCGTATTACCGGATGCATGCGCGCGCCGTGCGCCTCGGGCTGACCTACCTCGCTCTGGTCTCTGGGCTCGTGTTCGTCCCGATCTCGACCTACCGGGTCTTCTTCCTCCTCGCGCTCGGAAGCGCGGCCGTGTTCGCGGCGCTCCTCATGACGGGGGTTCCCGAACTGCAGGCCGCGATCGTGCGAAGGGCGGGTCAGCGCCTCCGCCGCACAGCGGTCGCCCCGACCCCCGAGCCGTGAGCGAGCGCTTCGCGAATATGGCTCGCGGGGTGCCGTGTTTGGGACATCGCTGGAAGCTAGAGAGCCGCCCGAGTGGCCGGCCCTTTCGCGCGATCGAGCACATCGAGCAGCCGTTCGGCGCTGTCCGCCCAGCTCCCGCGCGCCCCGAGCGCCGCGACGGCTGCCGGATCGTAGTCGAGCATGGCGGCGCGACCGAGCGCCGCCGCGAGCGCGTCGACGTCGCGCGCGGCGACGACTTCACCGAGCGCCGGAGCCGTGATCAGGTCCGGAATTCCGCCCACCGCCGAGGCAATCACGCGCCGCCCGGAAGCGAGCGCCTCGAGGACCACGTTGGGCGTGCCCTCTGCCCAGCTCGGCAGCGAAAGCACATCGCACGCCGCCATCCAGATCGGCACCTCGCGGAGCGGCCTCGCCCCCGCGAGCATGACACGTCCCGGCCAGCGCGCGGCCAGCGCGACGAGCGCGGCCTTCGCCTCGCCACCACCGACGATCGCGAGATGGATACTGGGATGGGCGCCCGCGATCCGCTCGAAGGCGGCTGCGAGGTCGAGCACTCCCTTCGACTCCTTGAGATTCCCTACGAAGAGAACGATCCGCGCGCTCTCGGCGAGCCCGAGCTCGCGGCGGGCGGCGCCGCGATCGCGAAGGTGAAAGAGCTCGGCGTCGACTCCGTTCATCACCACCGAGACGCGATCGGCGGGCACCCCCAGCGCACACGCCTCCTCGGCGAGCGCACGGCTCACGGCGACGACGTGGGCCGCCTGGGGTAGCGCGAGGCGGAGCAGCCGCCTCGGCCCCGGGAGCTTGGCGATCATGTTCATGTCGCTCCCGTGAAGCTTCACCACCGCGGGCACACCGAGGAGCCGCGAAAGAGCCACGGCGGCGGCGCCATCGGGGTAGGCCCACGTGCCCAGCAGCACATCGACCTTGCCGCGATACGAGAGCACGAGCGGCGCAAGCGACGCGAAGTACAGAGGTGCCCACAGCCCATGACCGATGCGCGGCACGAACAGCGTGCGCGGATGCCGAACGTCCATCCCGTCGATCACCTCGCGGTCCGGGACCTTCGTGAGGCGCCCCGCGCTCGTCCGCCCCGCAAGGAGCCCCGCTCCGGGATGCCACGGGATCGTGCCGAGAACGTCGACCTGACACCGTCTTGCGAGCGCGCCGATCTGTTGCCGGTTGAACGGGGCCGACGCCGGCTCCGCAGCGTTCGGGAAGATCTTCGTAATGACGAGGACCCGCAGCGAGCCCGTTCCTGAGCGAGTCACTAGGGACACGACCTAGACCTCGAACATCTTCGCCATGGTGACGAGCTCGTAGCCGGCGTCGCGCAGATCTCCAACGATGCGAGGAAGCGCCTCGAGTGTCCACGTCTGCCCCTCGTGGAGGAGAATGACTTCACCGGCCGACACCTGACGCGCCGCACAGCGCGTCGCAACCTCGGCAGCGTCGCGGATCTCGTAGTCGTGCGAGTCGAGCGACCACATCGCCAGCACGTTGCCACCAGCGAGCAGCTGCGCAAGAACGCGCGCATCGACGTTGCCGTACGGCGGACGGATCCAACGCCGCGCCGTCGAACGCAGCCCTAGCACCGCTTCGGTTCGTCGGAGCTGCTCTCGAAGCTCGCGCCAGGGCAGACGTGTGAAGTGCGAGTGATCGTAGCCGTGGCTCGCCACCTGATGACCGCGTCGCACGTACTCGCGCGCGAGCTCTGGCCGTCGCTCGCACGACTTGCCCACCAGGAAGAACGTGGCGCGCACGTCCAGCTCATCGAGGCGATCGAGATACGCATTCGTGAGCTCGTCTGGCCCGTCGTCGAACGTGAGCGCGATCTGGCGACGGTCCGTTCGCCCTCGCTGGACTAGGCGAGAACGCGGAATGGCGCGGTAGACGGCGTCCTTGACGACGGCCCTGAGCTGCCTGCGAAGAGGCCCAAGCACGCAGGAGACGTAAGGAGACTTTCAAGAGGCGACAAGGTCACGCGACCGGAGGCGTGCGTGATTAGTTTTCTTCGTCCATTGACGCGCCCCGGAATCATCGCATTTGCCAAGGACTGGCACGAAGACCCGACATCGAACCATCACGTGCTCCGCGAGCTCGCCAGGACGCGCCGCGTGCTCTGGCTCAACTCGATCGGGACGCGAACGCCGAAGCTCTCGAGCGACCGGGATCTCGGCAAGATCCGCCGCAAGCTCGGCGAGGTGACGCGCGGCCCCATCAACGTCGAGAACGATCTCTGGGTGTTTTCGCCGGTGGTGCTTCCGTTGCCGCACAGTGCAGCGGCGCGACGCGTAAACCAAGCGATCCTCCGCGCCACGATCGCCGGCCTGCGATGGCGACTCGGCCTCGAGGACTTCCACCTTTGGACGTTCCTGCCCAACGTCGCGGACTACGTAGGGCTCCTCGGTGAGTCGCTCGCGGTGTACTACTGCGTCGACGAGTGGTCGATGTTCGCGCACCTCGATCGCGACGAGACGGTGAGGGCGGAGAGCGCATTGCTCGCGAAGGTCGACTGCGTCTTCGCCATCAACAGTGAGCTCGCGGAGGCGAAGCGCCCGCTCAATGCAGCAACGTATCTCGCGCCCCACGGCGTGGATCACGCGCTCTTTGCCGGCGCGCTCGACGACGCAACCGTCGTCCCCGCGGACATCGCCGCGCTGCCCAGGCCGGTCATCGGCTTCTACGGCACACTGCGAGACTGGGTCGACCTCGATCTCGTCGCCCATGTCGCGCGCGCGCGACCGTCGTGGAGCATCGCGCTCATCGGCCAGCAGCTCGACGACGTCGGCGCGATCGCCGGCCTCGCCAACGTTCACCTGCTGGGCAGGAAGCCGCACGACCTGCTCCCCGCGTACTGCAAGGGCATGGACGTCGGCATCATTCCCTACCGCATCGACGAGCGCATGAAGTTCGTCAACCCCATCAAGCTGCGCGAGTACCTTTCGGCGGGGCTGCCGGTGGTGTCCACCGCGGTCCCCGAGGTTCGCCGCTACGCGCACTGCTGCGCGATCGCGGAGACCGGCGATGAGTACGTCGCTGCGATCGAGCGAGCGCTCGCCGAAGACTCTGCGGCGAAGAGGCGAGAGCGTTCGACATCGATGGCCGCCGAGACTTGGCCGAATCGGGTGGCTTCCATCGCTCACATCGTCGACGGCGCTGCTAAGACGAAACGTGGAGCGAGAAGCGAGAAGAGAAGATGACGAGCGCACGCTTTCGGGCCGGCATCGTCGGAGCCGGTAGCATCAGCGAGTTTCATATCCACGCGGTCAACGCGCTACCTGGGCTCGTCGAGCTCGTAGGCGTCACGGACCTCGACCCGGCACGCGCCGAGGCGACCGCGAAGAGGCTGCAGACGAACGCGTATCCGTCCCTCGACGCGCTGGTCGACAAGGCCGGCGCGAACGTCATCCATGTCCTCACCCCTCCGTCGGCGCATGTTCCCGTTGCGCTCGCGGCGCTCGAGCGCGGATGCCACGTCCTCGTCGAGAAGCCGATCTCGGAAGACGAGGCCGAGGGCAAAAGGATCGCCGAGCTCGCGATGCGCAAGGGGCTCACCGTCTGCGTGAACCACTCGCTCCTCTTCGACCCGCAGGTCAAGCGCGCGCTCGACGCGGTGCGGGCAGGCAAGCTAGGTGAGGTGGTCTCGGTCGACATCCTCCGCGGCTCCGAGTACCCGCCCTACGAAGGCGGGCCGCTCCCGCCGTGGTACCGCAGCGCTGGCTACGCGTATCGCGATCTGGGCGTCCACTGCATGTACCTGCTGCAGGCGCTGCTCGGCCCCATCGAGGCGGTCTCGGGCGAGTGGCGAAGCCTGGGCGGTGACCCCAACCTCGCGTTCGACGAATGGCGCACCCTCGTGCGCTGCAAGCGCGGACTCGGACAGTTCCAGCTGACCTGGAACGTCAGGCCGATGCAGAGTCAGATGATCATCCACGGCACGAAGGCCGTGCTGCGCGTCGACCTCTTCGCGATGTTCCACGGCAAACGCAGCTCGACCCCGCTGCCCAAGGCTGCGGAGCGTCTCGTCAATGCGTTCACCGATTCCATCCAGCCGCTCATCGACGTGCCGATCGGCGTGTGGAAATTCGTGCGCAAGGACGTCCGTGCCTATCAGGGCCTGCGAGACCTCGTGGCCGCGTTCTACCGCAGTCTCGACGTGGGAACGCCGCCGCCGGTCAGCGCCGAAGAAGCGGTCGCGATCATCCCGTTCGTCGAGCAGGTGGCCCGCGCCGCCGAGGCGGACCACGCCGCGCGGCTCGCCACGTTTTCGACATCGGCCGCGATCCCTATCGTCGTCACCGGCGCCTCTGGCTCGCTCGGCTCGGCGCTGGTGAAGCGCCTGGTCGGGGAGGGCAAGAGGGTCCGCCTCTTCGTGCGCCGCATCCCCGAGCGACCTATCGCGGGCGTGGAGTACTGCTTCGGCAACCTCGGTGATCGTGCTGCGGTCGACCGCGCCCTTGCCGGAGCAACGACAGTCATCCACGCCGGCGCGTCGATGAAGGGAGGCTGGCCCGAGCACCTCGGCGGGACGGTGATGGGCACCCAGAACGTGATCGATGCGTGCAAAAAGCACGGGGTCGAACAGCTCGTTCATATCTCGTCGATGTCGGTCGTCGACTGGGCGGGCTCGAGCGGGCTCCCCGTCGTCGCCGAGACCGCTGCGCTGGAGCCCCGCGCTGGGGAACGGGGCGCGTACACCCGAGCGAAGCTCGAGGCCGAGCGCAAGGTCACGGAGGCGGCCAAGGCCGGACTACCGTGCGTGATCCTCCGGCCCGGCCAGATCTTCGGCGGCGGCATTCCGATCGTCAACGGTGCCGTCGCGCGACGGGCCGGCGGAACGTGGCTCATTCTCGGCGACGGGAAGCTCGAGCTGCCGCTCGTCTACATCGACGACGTCGTCGATGCGATCCTGGCAGCGATGACGACGAAGCTCACGCACGGCGAGATCATTCACGTCATCGATGATGCGCAGCTCACACAGGCCGACGTCCTCGGCCTCGCGGGCGGTGGCGCCGCTGTGATCAAGGTACCTCGCACCGTGGTCTTTGCGCTCGGGAAGCTCAGTGAGGTGCCCCTCGGTGCGCTCGGTCGCCCCTCCCCCATCGCGCTCTACCGGCTGAAGTCGGCGCTCGCGCGCCTTCATTGTGAGAGCGATCGCGCGCTCACGCTCCTCGGGTGGCAGCCGCGCGTTGGTGTGTTGGAAGGCATCCGCCGCGTTGCTGCCCTACGCTAGTGGGATGAATCGAAGGGGGCTCGCAACCTCCGTTGCGTCGCGCGCGGGCCTGCTGCAGCTCCTCGAGCGCGCAGGCGCGCGGCCGGCGCTCGCCGTGCTCGTCTACCATCGCGTCCTGTCGCCGGACGGCCACCGTTACGACAAGGCGGTGATCGAAGCGACGCCCGAGGAGTTCGACGAGCAGATGGGGATGCTCAAGCGGCGTCACTCGGTTGTCACTGCCGACGAGCTCACCGACGTGATCCTCAATCCAACCAAGCTACGGCACTTCCGCGTAGCCGTTACCTTCGACGACGGGTATCGCGACAACTACGACCACGCCTTTCCGATCCTGAAGTCCCACGGCCTCTCGGCGACGTTCTTCGTATCCACCCACTACATGGATAGCCGGCGGCTTTCTTGGTGGGACCAGGTCGCCTACGTCATCCGGAAGTCTCGGCGCTCCACGCTGAAGCTCGAATATCCGAAACGCGTCGCCGTCGAAGTCGATCGCGACGCCCCAGACCTGGCGATCCAGACCATCTTGCGCCTGTACACGCGAAGCAACGCCGATCTCTCCTGCTTTCTGGCGGCCGTCGAAGAGGCGTGCGAGCTGCGGGTACCTGACGAAGCGGAAGACCGGCAGTTCATGTCCTGGCAGGAGGCGCAGGAAATGAAGGACGCGGGCATGTCGATCGGCTCGCACACGCATAGCCACGGAATCCTCGCCGCCATGACGGCGGAGCAGCAGCGTGCAGAATGCCGCGAATCGCGGGAGCAACTGAAGGCGCGGAACCTGACCTCCGACGTCCTCGCCTACCCGGTCGGAAGCGTCACCACGTTCTCGGCGACGACCATTCGGTGCGCCAAGGATGAAGGTTATCGAATCGCCTTCTCGAACTACGGAGGAGTGAATCGGCCCGACGCGATGAATCCCTTCGACGTCAAGCGCATGAACATGAACATCGATGAGACCGCACGGCAGCTTCGCTTCCGGCTCGCGCTTAGCCGAGTGTCGCGCCGCGCCGCCTGGTGAGCTCAGGCCGGTGCGTATCGCTGCGAGTTGTCGCGGACTCCCCGCCCGAAGGCGCGGCGTACGGCGGCGCGGGCGGTGGCATATCCCAAGAGAAGGGCGGTCGCGATCTTGTCGCGCGCCGGCGAGGCGCCGATGGCGCGCGGGCGTACGCCGAGCCGCCGCAGGCGCGCGTTACCGCGGTAGAGCAGCTCGCGCTGGCGCGTCGAATCCGTGTAGTAGGTGAAGCTAATGGTGATCGACGGCTCGTCGCCGTTCTCGACCATGTGTGGCGAGGTCGAAGGCATGTAGCCGCCCAGGCCCGGGACCAGGTCGAAGACGCGGGCGCGGCCGCGGAAGGCCTCGTTCCACGTCACGAGCTCGCGGGAGTGCTGGTCGTGAAACAGCTCCTGCGCCTCTTCCGAGACCACCTCGCGGTCGAACGGATCCCAGACGTAGAGGCGCTTCTTGCCGCGGATCTGCATGATGAGGTTGTGCTCGTGATCGATGTGGAACGGAGTCACCGCGCCGGGCGATGACACGAAGATCCAGCCGGCGCGATAGCACATGCCCGGATCGTGGGCCTCCACCGCCGGGCGGACCGCATCGAGCACCTCGTCGACGAGCCGGCGGTAGATCGGGTCGGCCTGGACGTTGAGCAGCGACATCCATGCTCTGGCCTCGGCGATGCCCGCGAGCGTCTCCTCGGCGCTCTTCGCGTTGGGGTGGAGCAGCGGCGCGTCCGCGAAGCTCGAGCCGGCGGTCGCGTCGTCGCTGTGGGTCCGCACCAACCGACGGCTCTCCAGCCGCTTGCCGAGCGCGACGAGTGCGTCGAGCTGCAACAGCGGGTGGTCCACGAGCTGGTGGGTGACCGCCTGAATCTTCCACGCTTCGAAGGCGGCGGCGGGCTCGAGGTGAATGGACGCAGCCATCGCGCGCAGGAGCATAACCACCAGGAGCAGCGGCGCCCTTTTCTGTTAAGATGCGACCGTGGGGTTCATCGACGTAGCCGCGCGCATATCCAAGAACGGTTGGCGTATCCCGAGTGTCGGCGTTCGGCTCACGGCCGCGCCACGCGATCCTCAACAAGATGCCGGTCTACGACGGCGAGAGCTCGTACGCGACGACGTCGCGACGAAGTAGACGCTCACACCTTGCTGGTCAGTACCGACAGAACACGCCGTAGCAGTCCGCCGCTGCCTGACTTCGCGGCCTTCGCGGCTTTCGCGGAGACGGTTTGCGAACCGCCACCCGCCGAACGCGGATCCGGCGTGGGCTCCTCATAGTCACGCGCCAGCTGCTCGAGAGTCTGGAAAATGAACGCACGCGGGCTCACGCGCTTGCCGGTGCGGGCTTCGAGCACGGCCACGGCGCGCATGACGAGCAGCGAGTGGCCGCCGAGGTCGAGGAAGTTGTCGAGCACATCAATGCGCTCGACACCGAGTAGCTCGCGCCAGACGGCAGCGACCGTCTGCTCCGAGGCCGTGCGCGGTGCGCCGCGTCCGGCGAGAGCGCCGTCAGCACCGGACGTTGCAACATCGGGCAGCGCGCGGCGATCGATCTTGCCGTTCGGCGTGAGCGGCAGCCGCGAAAGGGCGACGAACACGGCCGGAACCATGTAGTCGGGCAAGCTCTCACGCAGCGCAGTGCGAAGCGCGCTGTCGGCGGGCACAGTGTGACCGGGCCGTGCGACGAAATACGCGACCAAGCGCTCTACCCCGCCAGGTCCCGGCCGCGCGACGACCACCACCTCGGCGATCGCGGGATGGTGCGCGAGCGCCACCTCGATCTCGCCGAGCTCGATGCGGTAGCCGCGGATCTTCACCTGGAAGTCGGTGCGCCCGAGGTGCTGGAGCCTGCCATCGCTGCGCCAGCGCGCGAGATCGCCGGTGCGGTAGAGGCGCGCGGCCGGGTCGGTCGAGAACGGATCGACCACGAAGCGCTCGGCTGTGAGCTCGGGGCGATCGTGGTAGCCAAGCGCCACCCCCGAGCCGCCCAGATAGAGCTCCCCAGGAACGCCAATGGGCGCTGGCTTACCCATCTCGTCGAGCACCCACGCACTCGTGCCCGCGATGGGCTTGCCGATGGTGATCGTGCCCTGGCCAGCTTCGATGTGGCTACACGTCGACCAGACGGTGGTCTCGGTCGGACCGTACATGTTCCAAAGCTGACCGGTGCGCTCGAGGAGAGCTTCGGCGAGATCCGCGGGCAGCGCCTCGCCGCCGCACAGGGCCTTGAAGCCCGATCCGCCGCGCCATCCCGCTTCGAGCAGCAGACGCCACGTCGCCGGTGTCGCCTGCATGGTGGTGGCGTTCGTGTCATCGAGCAGCTTGCGAAGGGCATCGCCATCCGTCGCCTCCTCGCGCGTAGCGAGGACGATCTCGGCGCCGACCGTGAGCGGCAGGAGGAGCTCGAGGACCGCGATGTCGAACGACAAGGTGGTGACCGCGGCCAAGCGATCGCGGGTCGCGAGGCCGGGAGCGACGCGCATCGCGTCGAGGAAGCTCACGACCGCGCGGTGCGGAACGAGCACGCCCTTGGGCCGGCCCGTCGACCCCGAGGTGTAGATGAGATAGGCGGCGTCGTCAGGACCGGCAGGGCCAGCGTCGAGGCCGGTGCCGCCTTTGCCGGCGAGGCCGGCGAGGCCGGTGAGGCCGGCGTCCACGCGTAGCACGCGCTCGGGATCGAGCCCGAGCTCTCCTGCGTCGCCGTCTGCGAGTACGAGGCGTGCACGAGCATCCGCCAGCATGAAGCGCAGGCGGTCCGCAGGAAAATGTGGATCGAGAGGCAGGTAGGTGGCACCTGCGGCCGCGACCCCGAGGAGCGCGGCGAGCATGGCCGGTGATCGCTCGAAGTGGAGCGCGATCACGTCGCCGCGGCCGATGCCGCCGTCACGGAGCGCCGCGGTCACGCGAGCGGCGCGCCGGCCGAGCTCGGCGTACGTCATGCTCTGACCGCAGTAGCGCACCGCGATGCGCTCGCCGTGTATCGCCACGGAAGGAACGAGCAGCGCGGCGAGGCTCGGCGCCGAAGGCGAGACGGGTACCGCGGCGCTCCCTGCACTGAGCCGCGTGAGCTCCGCGTGCTCGGCCTCGGGCACCGCAAGCATCGTGCGCACGGGGGCCGTCGGATCGCGGACGATCGCCTCGACCAGCGCGAGGTAGCGCGCGCGGAGAAGACCGGCGGTGGCCGGCTCGATGATGTCGGTGTTGTAGTTCAGGCCACCGACCAGGCCGTCGACACCGTCCAAAAACCACAGCGCCACGTCCTGCGCTGCAGACGGCTGGAAGACGGGCACGTTCTTCTGTACGAGGTTCCCCCAGGTTCCCGGGCGGTGGCGCGCGTCCTGGTACGAGAAGAACGCCTGGTAGATCGGAAAGCGGCTCTCGTCGCGTGGCACGTCGAGGACCCGCACGAGATGCTCGAACGGCACGTCCTGGTATCCGAAGACGTCGATCACCTCGGTCCGTACGTCGCGCATCAGCTCGAGAAAGCTGCGCTCCGGATCCACGTGCAGCCGCAGCGGCAGGGCGTTGACGAAGAAGCCCATGACGTTCTCCAGCTCGGGCTGGTTGCGCCCGCGAACCGGAGTCCCGACGAGGACCTCGCGCTGGCCGGTGACGCGATAGAGGAGCAGCGCCCATGCGCTGAGCAGCGTCATGAAGAGTGTCGCGCCTTCGCGAAGGCCTACCTCGCGCAAGCCGTTCGTCAGCTCCGGGCGCAGCGAGAGCCACGCGGTGGCGCCTTCGCCGCTCTGCCTAGACGGCCGCGGGAAGTCCTCCGGCAGATCGAGCCTGTCGGGCGCGCCGGCAAGGTGGTCGCGCCAGAACCCGATCTGCCGTGCGAGCTCGGGGCCAGCCATCCATTCGCGATGCCAGGCCGCGAAGTCGCCGTAGCTGACGGCCGGCGCCGGCCTCGCCGGCTCCTCTCCGCGCTGGTACGCGCCGTAGAGCGCCGCCATCTCCTCGTAGAAGATGTCGAACGACCAGCCGTCCCAGATCATGTGGTGCGGCATGAAGAACAGGACATGATCGTCGGCTGCGAGGCGGTACATGCGGGCGCGAAAGAGCGGGCCACGCGAGAGATCGAACGGCCGCGCGATCTCGTCCTCGAGGCGGCGGGTAAGCTCGCGCTCCCGCTCCTCGGGCCCCATCGCGGAGAGCTCTTCGGCCGGCCACAGCATGACGGGGACGCTCGGCAGCACGCGCTGCGCCGGCGCATCGCCGACCACGGCGATGACGGTGCGGAGCACGTCGTGGCGGCGGACCATCTCGTCGAAGGCGCGCCCGAAGGCGCCTTCGTCGATGGCACCACGCAGTCGGTGCGCCGACGGCACGTGGAAGACGGTACGCCCGAGCTGCAGCTGCTCGAGGTACCAGACGCGCTGCTGCATCAGCGAGAGCGGCGCCGGACCCGCATCGTCGCGGCGTGGGACGCGCAGCGCTGCCTCGTGAGCGGTCGCACCATCGAGCCACGCCGCCAGGCGCGCGACGGTGGGATGCTCGAAGGCAACCCCCATGGGCACGGTGCGACCGAGCTCACGGCCGAGGCGCGCGGTCATCTGCGCGGCGAGCAGCGAGTGTCCGCCCAGCGCGAAGAAGTCGTCGTGTACATCGAGGCGCGGCAGAGCAAGGGTCTCGGCAAAGGCGCGCGCGACGCGCTCCTCCGTGGGGGTCCGAGGAAGGACGGCCGGCCCTTGCGCCCGCCCGGCCGTTGCGGCGCCGCCGGGCGCGGGGAGCGCCTTGCGATCGACCTTGCCGCTCGGCGTGAGCGGCAGTGCAGTGAGCGTGACGAAGCGCTGCGGCACCATGTAGTCGGGCAGCGTCTGCGTCAGGTGAATGCGCAGCGCATCGTCCGCCGGCGCGCCCTCGCGCGGCACGATATACGCGATGAGTCGCACGTCGCCGGGCCGATCTTCGCGCGTGGTGACCACCGCCTGAAGGATCCCGGGGTGGCCGGTGAGCGCCGCCTCGATCTCGCCGAGCTCGATGCGGTAGCCGCGAAGCTTGACCTGGAAGTCGGTGCGACCAAGGCACTCGAGCTGGCCGCCGTTGCGAAAGCGGCCGAGGTCGCCGGTGCGGTACATTCGAGCATCGGGATCGACGCGAAACGGATCCGACACGAAGCGCTCGGCGGTGAGCTCTGGGCGATCGAGATAGCCGCGGGCGACGCCATCGCCGCCGATGTAGAGTTCGCCGACCACGCCGATCGGCACCGGCTGGCGGTCCTCGTCGAGGATGTGGACGGTGGTGTTCGCGATCGGGTGGCCGATGAGAATCGGACCGCTGGCGTTCGTGACTCCGTTCGTGACTAGATGCACGGTCGACCAGACCGTCGTCTCGGTGGGGCCGTACATGTTCCACAGCTCGCCGACGATCGGCTGAAGCGCCACCGCGAGATCTCGCGGAAGCGCCTCGCCGCCACACAGCGCGCGGAACGTGCTGCCGCCGCGCCAACCGGCATCGAGCAAGAGGCGCCAGGTGGTAGGCGTGGCTTGCATCACCGTGACGCGGTGGGTCTCGATGAGGCGACGGAGCGCGCCGCCGTCGACGACTTCGTCGCGCTGGGCGAGGATCACCTCGGCGCCGACGACGAGCGGCAAGACCAGCTCGAGCACCGCGATGTCGAAGGAGAGCGTCGTCACAGCGAGCAGGACGTCGTCCTCGCGCAAGCCGGGCTCGCGCGCGATGCCGTGCAGGAAGTTCACGACGTTTCGGTGCTGGAGCCGCACGCCCTTGGGCTTGCCGGTCGAGCCGGAGGTGTAGATGACGTAGGCATCGTCGGCGGCGCGTGGTGGCGGCGCGGCGCCGGATTCCGCGTCGGGGAGCGGCTCGTCGAGGCACAGCAGCGGCGTCCTGCCGACGGCGCCTGCCATACGCGTAGCGACGGTGCGCGTGGTGACGATCACGGCGACCCGCGCGTCCTCGATCATGAAGGCCAGACGATCGGCAGGAAAGCCTGGGTCCAGGGGAACGTAGGTCGCGCCTGCGCCGAGGGTGCCCACCAACGCGGGGAGCAGATGAATGTTGCGCTCGGTCATGAGACCAACGCGATCGCCGCTCCCGATGCCCATCGTTCTTAGCGCCGAGGATACGGCCTCGGCGCGAACCGCAAGCTCGCCGTACGTGAGCGCGGCCGCGCCCGTCCGGACGGCGACGCGCTCGGGGACGCGGCGCGCCGAGGCCGCGATCAGCTCTTCGATCCGCGCCTCGCGCGGATACGGCGCCTCGGTCTGGTTCCACCTCGCGAGGGTGCGGCGCTCCTCGGGCGAGACGACCGCCAAGCGGCCCAGGGGCAACGCCGGCTCGTTGACCGCGCTCCGGAGGAGCGATTCGAAGGAGGCGAGCCAACGCGCGATCGTAGCCTCGTCGAAGAGGCCTGCGTTGTACTGGCACTCGAGCCTCATGCCCGCCGGTCCACAGTCGACGGCGTTGATGAAGAGCTCGAAGGTCTCGTAGCGGCGCGCGTTCGAAGCCAGCTCGAGGGCGAGGCCGGGGATGCTGTGGCTCTCGCTGGTCAGCGCCTGGTCGATGTTGAAAATCACGCTGATGAGCGGCAGGCGACCTGGGTCGCGGGCGATGGGGAGCACCTGGAGGACGCGCCCAAGGGTGATCTCCTGGTGATCGTAGGCGTCGAGCATCGTCCCTCGAGCCGCCGCGAGGAGCTCGGTGAACGGCTGCGTCCGCGTCATGCGGGCGCGGAGCGGCAACATGCTCACGCAGTGGCCAACGAGGCCGTCCTGACCGCTCGCGGACTGCCCCGCGGCGGGGATGCCGACGACCACGTCGGACTGACCGGTGAGCCGGAAGAGGAGTGCGTCGAAGCCGGCCAGCAGCGTTGCGAAGAGGCTCGCACCATGCTGCGCGCCGAGCTTCTTCACGGCCGCGACGAGGTCGGACGACAAGACATGATCGTGGCGGCCGGCCGTCTGCGTCCGCACGATCGGGCGCGGGCGGTCGGTCGGAAGCTCGAGCCCCGGCACCGCACCGCTGAACTGCTCGGTCCACCAGCGCTCGTTGGCCCGGACTTCCGGGCTATCCGCGCCGGCAGCCTGCTCGACGGCGTAATCGGCGAACGACGGCGCCGCCGAGAGCGATGCGGCGCGCGCGCCGGTGTGCTGCGCATAGAGCGCGGCGAGGTCCTTGACGATGACCCAGAACGACCAGCCATCGAGCACGATGTGGTGTCCGGTGAACACGAGCACATGGTGATCCGCAGCCAGGCGAACGAGCTCCGCGCGCACGAGCGGCCCGTGCTCGAGATCGAACGGCTCCGACACGTGGCGCTCGCAGATCGCAGCGAAGGTCGCGTCGCGCTCGGTGTCGCTCACTCCGGCGAGATCATGCAGTGGAACGTCGAGCGGCGGCGGCTCGATGGCGATGCTCACGGTGAGACCATCGCCGGCGAAAGTCGAGCGCAGCGCGTCGTGACGCGCCGGCAACGCCCGCACGGCCTGGCGCAGCGCGCCGACATCGAGCTCACCGCGCAGGTTGAGGGAAATCGACTCGTTGTACGCCAGCGAGGCCTCGGGACCGAGGCGGGCGGCGAGCCAGATCTCGCGCTGCGGTTCGGTGGACGGGACCGTGCGGGAGACGCCGGGCGCCACCGTCTCCGGAACGCTGACCGCGGGACGCGCCGACGGGAAGAAGCCCGCCGCCTGCATCTCGGCCGCCGCTTCGCGGTACGCGCGGACGATGGCTCGCAGATCGTCGTCGCTATGGGCGGTGGTCAGGAAGCAAGGGAAGTTGTCGAGGACATGGATGCCGCGATCGCGCAGCATCGCGTAGAAGAGGTCGCCGTAGGGCACCTCCTCGGTAAACGTGTGGCGCCAGAGCGAGGCAAACGTCTTCAGCGCGAGCGGCGCGCCCAGCTCGGCGAGCACGCCGTTGATCTCTTCGGCCATCCCGGCGGTGCGGGCGGTCAGACGCTCCTGAAGGGCCGGACCGGCATCGCGCATGTGAGTGAGCGCGGCCTTCGCGGCTGCGAGGGCCAGAGGGTGACGAACGAAGGTGCCCGCGAAGTACGTAACGCCGACGGTAGGGATCGACGCGTCGCCATACTCCCAGTGGCCGCCGTCGAGCGCGTCCATGAAGCGTCGCTTGCCGGCGATGACGCCGATCGAGAAGCCGCCTCCCACCACCTTGCCATACGAAGCGAGGTCGGCGTCGATGCCGAACAGTCCCTGCGCGCCGCGCGGATGCGAGCGGAAGCCGGTGATGACCTCGTCGAAGATCAGCGCGGTACCCGAAGCCTCGGTGAGAGCGCGCAGCTCGCGGAGGAACGGGACGGGGCGGAAGTCGGGTCGACGGCTCTGCACAGGCTCGGTGACGATCGCCGCCAGGGTGCCGATGCGCTCCCTGAGGATCGCGAGCGACTCGGGCGTGCCGTAGTCGAGCACGAGCATGTTCTGCGACGACTCGGGAAGGATGCCCGGCGCGGCGGGGATGGACTTCAGCTTGCGCGTCCCGCGGACGATCACCTCGTCGAAGATGCCGTGGTACGAGCCGGTGAAGATGGCGACGGTGCTCCGGCCCGTGACGGTGCGAGCCACGCGCATCGCGCCCATCACCGCCTCGGAGCCGGTATTGCAGAACGCGGCGCGATCGGCGCCGGTGACCTCGCAGAAGAGCTTCGCGACCTCGCCGGCCAGGACGTGTTGGGGTCCGATCTCGTACCCGGCTTCGACCTGGGCGTGGACCGCCTCGCGGAGGAAGTCCGGCTGCCAGCCGAACATGTTCATCCCGAAGCCGGACAGCACGTCGATGTACTCGTTGCCGTCGATGTCCCAGAGACGGCTGCCGCGCGAACGCTCGATGACGAGCTGGTAAGTAAGCTCCTTGGTGAGCGGCCGGAAGCCGTTCACGACACGTGGATCGGCCATATGGCCACGGTGCTCGGCGGTGTACGCCTTGGAACGGGCGGTGCGCGCCGTGTAGCGTGCGATGAATGCGTCGAGGCGCGCGCGCTGCTGCGCCGTGAGCTCGTCGGCCCGGGTGTGGATGCGCGCGATCGCGCCGAAGGCCTTCTTGACGTCGTACGTGATCGGTCCCGCCGCGGGCTCGTCCTCGTTGCGCGCGGCCTTTGCCGCGACCGAGGGCGGGGCGACGGCGGCGGCAGGCGCGGACGCCATCGCCGCGATCGGTGCGCCGCCGAGGACCGCGAGCTGCTGCGCCATTATCTGAAGCTGAGCGTCGATGACTTGACAGACGTAGGCGGGTTGCTCGCCGGCGAGATGCACGCCCGGCGGCGAGGCGAGCGCCGGTGCCGCAACCGAAGGGGGCGCCGCGACGGACTCATCCGGTGGCAGCTGCTCATCGAGCATCGCCACGAGGCTCGCGACCGACGGGTAACGCTCCATCACGTCGCGGAACGTGAGCTTCACGCCGAAGGACTGCTGCACCTGCCGCGCGAGCTGGGTGAGCGTCAATGAGTCGAGGCCTAGCTCGAGCCACGGCGATCCGGGATCAGCGCCGGCCACGTCGAGGCCCGAGACGTCCTCCACGGCTTGGTGGACCTGGCCGAGCAGGCGCGCCTTCCTCGCTTCATGCGTATACGCAGAAGACGGCCGTGACTGCAGCGTTGTGGGCATCACGGTTGCTTCGACAGGTAGCGGATTGGGCTCTGCGTGCGCGGTGCGTGAGGCAGACGAGGAGGTGGAGGGGGGGGCGTCGACCCAGTGGCGCAGGCGTTCGAACGGATACGTCGGCAACGGCACGCGGCGGCGGCTCTCGCCGGCGTGGACCGCCGCCCAATCGATCGCCACACCGAGCGTCCAGAGTTGACCGAGCGCTGCGGTAACGGCTTCGGACTCACGCTCGGCCGCGTCCGCGAGGCTCGGGACGGCCACGGGTCGCGCACGCTTGCCGGTCACGGCCTGACGGGCCAGCGCCGAGAGCGAGGCGCGCGGGCCGATCTCGACGAGCACGCGCTTCGGGTCGTCGAGAAGGCGCGCTACCGCGGGAGCAAAGCGCACCGGCTTCCGAAGGTGCGTGGCCCAGTAACGCGGGTCGAGCGCCTGTTCGTCGCTGAGCCAGTCCGCGGAGACGGTCGACAGGATCGGGATTCTCGGCGCGCGCAGCTCGACCTGCTCGAGCCGTGCACGCAGCGGCTCGATGACGGGATCCATCATCGCCGAATGGAACGCGTGCGACGTCACCAGGAGCCGCGCCGGCACATCGATCCCGGCAAGCTCGGCCTCGAGCTTCGCGATGGCGTCGATCGAGCCCGCCACCGCACACAGCTCGGGAGCGTTCTCGGCAGCGAGCTCGACGCCGGCCGGGAGACGCGGCAGGAGCGCCGCGGCGCTCATACGGACGGACAGCATCGCGCCGGCGGGCAGCTCCTGCATTCGCCGTCCGCGCTCGAGTACGAAACCGGCGGCGCTCGCCAGCGGCATGACCCCCGCCAGCGCCGCGCACACCAGCTCGCCGACGCTGTGACCGATCAAGGCCGTTGGCCTCACGCCCCAGCTCATCCAGAGTCGCGCCAGTGCGTATTCGAGCGAGAAGATCGCCGGCTGCGTCAAGCTGGTCGCGAGCAGCGCTACGGCGTCGTCGCCGAAGAACTGCGGGCGTGGATCGACTCCGGTGAGGCCCTCGAGGATGTCGGCGCATTCGTCGTAGGCGGCGCGGAACGCGGGTTCTGTCTCGTACAGACCGCGGCCCATTCCGGCATACTGCGACCCCTGCCCGGGACAGAGGAACGCGATCTCGGGAAGCTCCGCGCCGACCTCGCGCGCGCCGGCGCGAGCGGCGTCGGGCTCGTTCAGCAGACGCGCCGCCTCCGCACAGGTCGCGGCGACGACGAAGCGCCGGTGGGCGAAGTCGCGACGTCCGACGTGCAGCGTGTGGGCGACATCGGCGAGTGCAGCCGTCTCTTCGCCCGCGAGGTATGTGGCGAGTCGCGAGCTCGCGTCGGCCAGGGCCGGCGCGCTACGTGCGGACAGCGTTATGAGCTGGACAGGACGCAACGACGCAACCGCGGGAGGCGTGGCAGGCGCCTCCTCGAGCACGACATGGGCGTTCGTGCCGCCGAAGCCGAACGAGCTGACCCCGGCGCGGCGGCGTCCGCCTCGCTCGGGCTCGGGCCACGGACCGAGCGTGGTGTGCACCCGGAACGGGCTGCGCGCGAAGTCGATCGCCGGATTCGGAGTCTCGAAGCCGACCGACGGCGGCAGCGTGCGTCGTGAGAGCGCGAGCGCCGTCTTGATCACGCTGGCAGCGCCGGCGGCGATCACCATGTGGCCGACGTTGCTCTTCAGCGACCCGATCGAACAGAAGCCTCGGTCGTCGGTGTGACGCCGGAAGGCGCGCGTCAGACCTTCGATCTCGATCGGATCACCAAGCGGCGTGGCAGTGCCGTGAGCCTCGATATAGGAGAGAGTGCGCGCGTCGATACCCGCAGCGTCGTGGGCCGCGGCGATCACCGTCGCCTGACCGACCGGGCTCGGTGCGGTGAAGCTCGCTCGCTCGCTACCGTCGTTGTTCACCGCTGCGCCGAGAAGGACAGCGTAGATGGTGTCACCGTCAGCGATCGCGTCGGTGAGCCGACGCAAGACGAGCACCGCGACGCCGTCGGAGAACACGGTGCCCGCCGCCTTGGCGTCGAACGCACGGGTGCGTCCGTCGGGTGACGCCATCGAGCCCTCTTGATAGAGGTAGCCGCTGCGCGGAGGACACGTGATCGCGACGCCGCCGGCGAGCGCGACATCGCAGCCGCCGTTGCGCAGGCTATCCATCGCCATCGCGGTGGCCACCAGCGACGTCGAGCAGGCGGTATGCACGGCGACCGCCGGTCCGCTGAGGCCGAGACGGTGAGCGACGCGACTGGTGACGTAGTCCTTCTCGTTGCCCAGCATCACGGCCAGGTCGCTGAGCCGGCCGGTGACGTCGGGACGATGTGCAAGATGCCGCTGGTAGTAGGTCGCGTTGTACATGCCACCGTACACACCGACCGGTCCCGGCACGCGCTCGGGTACGTAGCCGGAGTGCTCGAGGGCTTGCCATGACACCTCGAGGAAGTGGCGGTGCTGCGGGTCCATGAGCTGCGCTTCGAGCGGCGAGATGCCGAAGAACGCTGCGTCGAAGAGCTCGACACCGTCGAGCACGCCACGCGCCGGCACATAGGCCGGATCGCCGTAGAGGGTCGCGGAAACGCTGGGATCGAGGTCGTCCTTCGCGAAGGTGCGAATCGATTCGATACCGCCGCACAGGTTGGCCCAGAACGCCTCGATGTCTGCGGCGCCAGGGAAACGCCCCGCCATCCCGATGATGGCGATCGGCTCACGGGGGGTGAGCGGAGTACACCGAACATCGCGTGCGACCGCCGGCTCCGCAGCGCCATTCGCGCTCCCATCGGCGATGGCGCGCGCGAGGCCGGCAGGGGTGGCGGCCGCGAAGAACGTCGCCACGGAGACGTCGGGTAGCCCTGCCTCGCGGAGCTGCGCGATGGTACGCACCGCCGACAGGGAGTCGCCGCCCAGCTCGAAGAACCCGTCGAGCACGCCGACCTCGTCGAGGCCGAGCGCGCCGGCGAAGACACGGCAGATGAGCTCCTCTTGGGGGCCCTTGGGGGCGCGCATGGGCTGCGCCAGCTGCGGCCGGCGGCGCTCCGGCGCTGGCAGCGCAGCGCGATCGAGCTTGCCGTTGGCGGTGAGTGGCAAGGCCGGAAGGGTCATGAAGACCGCCGGCACCATGAAGTCGGGCAAGACCTTCGCGAGCGCGGCCCGCAGCGCGAGCGGCGTAGGCGCCTCGCCCCGGGGCACCACGTATGCGACCAGACGCTTGGCTCCGTTGCCGTCGTCCCGCGCCGCGACAGCGCACGCGAGGACCTCGGGCAACGCGCCGAGACGCGCCTCGATCTCTCCGAGCTCGATACGGAAGCCACGGATCTTGACCTGTTGGTCGGCGCGACCGACGAAGTCGAGCGTCCCGTCATCACGCCAGCGCACGAGATCGCCCGTGCGGTAGAGGCGGCCGCCACCGCCGAACGGGTCGGCAACGAAACGCTCGGCGTCGAGCTCGGGCCTGCGGAGGTAGCCACGCGCGACACCGCGACCGCCGACGTACAGCTCCCCGACATCGCCCAGCGCAACGCGTGCTCCGGCGGCGTCCAGCACGTGGACATCGGTGTCGGCGATCGGTCGTCCGATCGGGATCGATCGGGCACCTTCCGGCGTGTCGCGAGGGATCGAGAACGTCGTCGTGAACGTGGTGCACTCGGTGGGGCCGTATCCATTGATCAGCTCGGTGTCGGGCAGCGCCGCGAGCGCGCGGCGCACGTGCGACGGTGAGAGCGCCTCGCCCCCCGTGAAGAGCTGGCGAAGTCCCTGCAGGTGGAGCGGATCGTCGTCGATGACGGCGTTGAACAACGCTGCGGTCAGCCAGGCCGTGGTGATCCCGTGCTTGGCGATCGCGCGCGCCAGCCCGCGCCCCGTGGGGATCGGTTCGAGGTAGAGGGCGACTCGGCCGCCATGAAGCAGCGGTCCCCACAGCTCGAGCGTCGAGGCGTCGAAACCGAGCGGCGCCGCGTGCAAGAAGCAGGTATCGGTGTCGAGGCGGACGTAGTCGACCTGACCGACGAGCCTCACGATCGACGTGTGCTCGATCTGCACGCCCTTCGGCATCCCCGTCGAGCCCGACGTGTACATCACGTAGGCGAGGTCCGTGGCGACGGCGCGCGGGGCCACGGCGACGTGAGGCGCTCCCTGCCTGGCGTGCTCCTCGTCGACGAAGATCGTGTGCGCGGCCAATGCGCCGAGCGACGCGGCGTGCGCGCGGCGTGTCAACAGCGCCGGCGCCGCGGCGTCGGCGAGCACGAAGGCGAGTCGATCGCGGGGGTGACCGGGGTCGAGCGGCAGGTACGCCCCGCCGGCCTTGAGGATGGCCAG
Organism: Labilithrix luteola; assembly: GCF_001263205.1. Classification (GTDB taxonomy): domain Bacteria; phylum Myxococcota_A; class Polyangia; order Polyangiales; family Polyangiaceae; genus Labilithrix; species Labilithrix luteola. The sequence continues at coordinate 5,246,999 of NZ_CP012333.1, read as the reverse complement.
CGCCGCGACCACCGCGTCGGGCGAGCGTTCGAGCGCAAGCGCGACGGGAACATCGGGGGCAACGCCTGCTTGGATCAGACGGACGGCGAGCACGTCAGAGCGGCGATCGAGCTCGCCGTAGGTCATCGCGCCGCCGTCCCACACCAGCGCCGGGCGCTGGCGATGGGCCGCGGCCTGCTCGCGAAAGAGAGCGTGGACCGTTGCGTCGGTACGGAAGCTCACGGGCTCACCTCTTCCACACGTGTGACGATCGCCTGCACGACGTCCATGGGTACGACCGCAGCATTGAGCGCGGCGTCGGAGTTCCACGCAGCGCTATGCGGCAGCTCGAGCCAGCGGACCGATGGTGACTCGGGCAGCCGCTCTCGCAAGCCCGCGCTGGCCGCCGTCGCGCCGCTCGTCCCGACGACCGTCACGTGGTCCGAGCGCAGCTCCGTGGCGCCGAGATCGATCGCGCCGAGCTCGGAGGCAAACGCAGCGCTGATCGGCGCACCGAGCACCTCGGATGGCGCACCTTCGGCTGACACAGGCGAGCGGTCCTCCCAATGCTCCCCGATCTCCTCCCGCATATACCTGCGGTGCATGGCAGCGAGCTCGGCAAGATACGCGCGGCCTTCGAAGACCGGATCCCACATCACCAGGTGACGGAGGCGCAGCGCGCAGCGCGAGGTCGCGAGCGCCGCGAGTGTCCCGCCGAGGCGAAGACCGATCGCGACGACCTTGCTGGCGCCGCTCGCAGCGCGCAGCTCGTCGGCGGCCAGGGCCACGTCGGCGAGGCAGCTCTGGACGGTGACGTCGGCACCGTCACCCATCGAGTCGCCGGTGCCCCCGTAGTCGAAGCGCATCACGACGTAGCCACTGCGTTCGAGCCGAGTGGCAAGAACACGATATATGCGATGTGCACGCATCGCCTCTTCGCCAAACGGGTTGCAGAGAAGTATCGACGCGCTACGCGCGCGCATCCGCCGAGGCGAGTGCAGCGCCCCAAAGAGCGGGCGAAGGCTCGGGCCGAAGTGGAGCACTTTCAAACGCGGTGCGAACGAGCCTAAGCTCGACGTCGTCATGACAGCAACGCGGCCCAAAGTCGGTCTCCGGATCGATTCCGATGTGGTGAAAGAGCAGGCGCTGCAACTCGGTGCTGACGGTCATCTCGTCGGCGTGCTGGCGCGGCCCAGCGCCCCTCCCCGCGTGGCAGGCGACCTTGCCACGCCGGCCGTGCTGCTCCTGAACGCGGGTGTGATCCACCGCGTGGGGCCACACCGTTTGCACGTCATCCTCGCGCGCCGACTGGCCGCGCGCGGCATGACATCGCTGCGACTCGATCTCTCCGGGATCGGTGACAGCCGTCCGGTCCCCGGCGCGCTCTCGTTCCGCGAGAGCGCGGTCGTCGACACGCGCTCGGCGATGGATCGGCTCGCGGCCGACGGTGAACGCCGCTTCGTACTGTTCGGGCTGTGCTCGGGGTCGGACAACGCGCTCGCTACCGCCGCCGTCGACGAGCGCGTCGTCGGTCTCGTGCTCCTCGACCCGCCGGCCTACCCCACGGCGCGGTCGCGCGCTCGGAAGCTGGCCGCGCGCGTGCGCGGATTGGGCACAGCGCGCGCCGTTCTGACGTGGGGCGGGGCGACTCTCGCGCGGCGCCTACGCGCGCGCGTCGACGCTGCTCGCGGGCGCGCCGCGGGCGAGGACGACGCGGTGACCGGCGGCCGCGGGATGCCCGCCATCGCGGAGTACCGGGCGCGGCTCGGTGCGCTCGTCGAGCGTGGCGTCGCGATCCTCATGGTGTTCTCCGGGGCACTCGGCGAGCGCTACAACGCTACGAATCAACTTTTCGAGCTGTTCCCCGAGCTGCGCGGCCGCATCGAGGTCGCGTATTTCCCGGGCGCCAACCACACGTTCACCGAGCGCGACGCGCAGGCGCAGCTCGTAGAGACGGTCTGCGTGTGGATGGAACGCCGGCGCTGATCGAGGCGTCGAGCACTCGCCAGCGCCGCGCCCCGTGCATAGGGTGCGCGGGTGAGCAGCCGCCTCTTCTTCGTAGGCTTGTTCGCTGTCGCGGCGGTCGTCGCGTGCAAAGCCCCATCACCTCCATCGAACGTCAACGCAGGTCTGCCGCCTGCGCTCGGTGCCCACGCGCTCGCGTTCCAGCGCTACCGCTCGCCGAGCGCGCTCTCCGTCGTGTCGACCCCCGCGATGGTCACCGCGACGGGAGGACGAAGCACGATCGTCGTCAGCGTCGGTCGCGGCGCCATCAGCGCGTTTGCGCGACCGAGGGACAACAAGAATCCCCTTCCCTATCCGCAGCTCGGCGCGACGCACGCCTACGCCCAGTGGCCGTCGTCCGGAACCGCGCTCTACGCGCTCACCGGCGCCATCGGGGGAAGCGGGCACGTCCTCAGCACGAAGACGAAGGCGGACGACGAGCTCACGATCGCCGCCGTCGAGGTCGTCAATGGCGGGACCGTCGGGGATTTCAAGTGGAACCAGGTGGCGGGGGGAAATCCCATCACGAGCCTCGGCGTCACGACCACGGGGCCGGCGACGCTGGTCGCGTTCTGGTGGGGCGATGCCGGCGTCGAGGGAGAGAAGACGGCGACCGCGAACAACGGATTCGTCGTGATCGACTCCATCCTCGAGTCCGGTGCGCTCGTGCAGTGCGCCGTGGCGACCAAGACGGTGTCCGCTGCCGGCACCTACGACGTCACGTGGACGTCGACGCCGGTTCAAGGAGCCCAGCTCTGGCTGGTTGCGGTTCAGTAGTCGAACTGGTCGGCGATCACGCGGGGGAGCTGAGCCTCGCGCGCAAGAACGCCATGACCGGCTTCTCGAACCAGACGTGGATGCCGATGGCGATCGCGCTGGTGAACGCGAGCAGCCCGACGATCAGCACGCACAGCGCCGGCGGCGAGTACGAGCCGGCGTCCTTCACGACGACGCGAAGCACGGTGAAGACGACGTACGGGTGGACCAAGTAGATGATGTACGACGACTCGCCGAGCAGATGAATGAGGCGGTTGTTCGTCTCCAGGCCGTAAATCCGCTCGAGAAGCAGCGCGCTGATCACGATGAAGAACGATGGAATACCGGCAATCAGGTAGCGCGGGATCGCGTCGCGGTAGTACCTCTCGAGCACGTTGAGCGCCACGAAGCTCCCGACGAGCACGAAGAGCAAGAGCCACTTGAGAACGGTGTGGCGGGCGAGCCGTGGCGCGTGGGCGGTGCACCAGCGGAACAGATAGAAGACGCCTATGCCGTAGCAAAACTCGAGGACGATCGGCCGAGCGTAGAAGGTCAGGAGCGTATTTTCCGTCGCCGCGCCGTGGATCGCGAGCACGAACGCGACGATCCAGCCGACGCAGATCGCCGGCGACCACTTCGGAGAGATCCGCAGCGCAAGTGCGAAGAGCAGGTAGAAGAACACCTCGAAGTTGAGCGACCAGCCGAGCAAGAGCGTCGGCATCGTCTCGCCGTTCGGGGCCAGGTGGGGGACGAACAGCAGCGAAGCCACGAGATGGGGAACGTTCGACGTCGCGCTGCGGAACAGGCGTGGTGCCGCGGCGACCATCGCGAAGACGCACAGCGTCGCCGCCCAGTAGAACGGCACCACGCGGATGAGGCGACGCCGGAAAAACTGCTCGGGCTTGACCGTACCGATGTACGCGATGATGAAACCACTGATCACGAAGAACACGTCGACGCCACGACTGCCGACATCCCAGCGCAGCCCGAGCCCGGCGGTCGAGGTCGTATGGAAATAGACGACGCTCAGCGCCGCGATCACGCGGAGAAGATGCAGATTGTAGAGCGTGGGCGCGCGCATGCGTATCCGTCGTCGAAGACTCAGGGCGCCGGTGACGTGGTGTCGCTCCGATCCACACGCTGCGGCTCGCGGAAGCGGAGGGTTCGGTCGGGCGGCTGAGAGAAGAATTGAATGCCGACGATCGCTGTATTGCGAACGACGGAGGGGTTGGAGAGCGGAGTGGGGTCGTCAGCAATCTGATCGAAAAACTGGTACCGCGCAAAGAGCTGGAGAGAGTCCGTCGCTAGCCAGTTGAGGTCCGCGTCAGCCAGCACCCCTTGGAAATCACCCGAGAGATCGAAGCGGCGCACACGGACAGGCCCCCCGCGGAGGTAGGCAATGGAGGCGCTGCAAAACACCCGGTGTCTCTCGGAGATGGGGAACCATGCGCGCAGGCTCACCGAATGGGTGCGTAGAATTTGGCCCGTGAGGATGTTGGGCTCAGCACCGCTCGCCGCGCTCAGATCGAGTCGGGCACTGCTAAGGGCGTAGAGCAGCGATCCGCGAGCGGTCGAAGCGAGAACGATGCCCGTACCAGGGTCCGGACTCAGGATGAGCATTCCACCGACTGTCACGAAGGTGCTCAGCCGGGCGTTGAAGTCATGGCGCCAACGCGGGCCTAGCGAAGTCGTCACGAGCTTCTGGTTGATGCGCGTCGTCACCTGATTCGACGCGTAGCCTCCCCGTGCTTCGACGCCCAACGCATCGAACTGCCACACGCGGTCGGCGCTGAACGAGGCGTTCGCAAGGTAGTTCTTCGTGGGGCCGGAATCGATGGAGGTCACCATCGCGGCGTCGAGACCTTGCCCGATACGAACGCGGGGGCCTGCCTCCCAAGACAGACCTTCCGTGGCGCGCACGCCGAGAAACGTACCTTCGGGGGCGGCGAGAGCCGCAAGCTCCGTAGCCGCCGCGGGGCGCGAAGTGAGGAGATTGCGGAGCGATGTCTGGAAGGCCTCGGCCGAAGCGAAGACCAGCGTCGTCTTCGAGATCTCGTGGGACACGCCCAGCGTCAGTCGGTTTGCGATCTCGGCTGGAAGCTCCGTGTGAATCATGCCGGTCAGGGTGTACGTCAGCTGGCTGAAGGTTCGCGGCCTGGCAAACACCGCCGCGAGCTCGGGCGTCGCTCCAAGCCAAACATCATCGAGGCTCGCTTGCGCGCCCCGATCCTCATGGGTGAACCCGCCCTGCACGCGCAGCCGCTCGTACACGACGTCCTGCGCCGTGGCGGTCGCCGGCATTGCGACGAGCGCTCCGCAGAACGCGACGAGACACACCCTAGCCATGGCCCTCCGGTCGGTAGCTGCGCCGATCACGAATATAGAGCCTGCACGCGACCTCCGACGTCACGCAATGATTGGGCGCACGCGATCGCATTGCCGGGTGGAGCGATGGCGCTACAGTCGACTGTCAACTGCACAGCGCAGCAACACTCTGCACTGTCGCTCAGTCGCTCAATCGCTCAATCGCTCAATCGCTCAAAGCGCGCGACTGCCGCGCCGAACGCCAAAAGAACGGTGGGGGGTTCATGGCAGGGGAAGGCGCGCCGCGGAAGGTCCTCTACGTTCTGGACTCGCTCGGACTGAGCGGGCGCACCAAGGGCATCATCGACCTCGCGCTCAACCTCGACGCCGCTCGCTTCGAGCCCGTGTTCTGCACCCTCAGTGACGAGCAATCGGCGCTCCGGGATCGACTGATGGACCTTCGCGTACCTCTGGAGCAGTTGACGGTCGGCGCGGGTCTACGGGTTTCCACCGTAGGATCCCTCGGCGCCATCATTCGACGGCACGACGTGCAGGTCGTTCATTCCGTCAATCCGCGTCCGATGCTCTACGCAGGCCTGGCAGCTCGCCTCGGCGGAGTGCGTGCGACGATCGGCTCACTGAGTGCGTTCGCTTGCCAGGTTCCCGACCGGAAGTATCGGTTTCTGCCGCAGGACTTGGTCAATCGCGGCACGCGCAACGCTTGGCGCAACCAGGTGGTAGCGCGCCTCACGCGCTTCGTAGTCGCGGTTTCCCGTGGGCTGGGGGAGCGTTTTTGCCGCTTCACGTCCGAGGCGTCCGGTCCCCTTCGATGGATCGGGCACGAAGCACTCCTGGAGAAGCTGAGGGTCATCAGCTACGGCGTCGACGTGGCTGCGTATGACGCAGTCAGCGCCGAGGAGCGCGCGGCGATGCGTGCGCGGCTCGGAGCGACGGCCGACACCGTCCTCGTCGGCAGCGTGGGCAGGCTCATCGAGCAGAAAGACTACCCGACGCAACTGCGCGCCTTCGCGCTTGCTTCGCAACGAGAACCACGCTTGCGCATGGTGCTTGCTGGAGACGGCCCGCTCCGCACGTCCATCGAGTCACTCAGCGCCGAGCTCGGCATCACCGATCGCCTGACCCTCCTCGGGCACTGGACGGCGGTGCCTCTCCTGATCCGATCCCTCGATGCCTTCGTCCTCGCGTCCAAGTTCGAGCCGTATGGCGTGGCGTTACTCGAAGCAAAGGCGGCGGGAGTCGCCATCGTGTCTACGCGGGTCAACGAAATTCCATCGCTCGTTGCCGACAATGCGAGTGGCCTCCTCGTGCCCCCAGAATCGCCTAGCGAGATGGCGGACGCCCTCGTCCGCCTGGCCCGCGATCCCGAGTTGCGGCGGAGCCTGGGTCGAAATGCTGCCCGAGATGCGCGGCGTCGTCATGCGATCAAGGCCACAGCGCTCGCCTACCAGGACCTCTATGACGACGCTACGAAGTGAGCAAAGGATCGCATGTCAGCCATCTGCGGAATGACCGGAAACCACGCGCGCCGACCCGACGCGGAGCGGGCGCTCGGTGCCATGCTCGAGTTGCTTACGGCGCGAGCGCCGGACGACGCGTCGACCTGGCGCGATCCCGACGGGGCGGCGCTGCTCGGGTTCCGATGGCTGAAGACCCAGCCCGACGAGCAATCGCCCGGCATCCAGCACTCCGAGGGGCGACTCGCGATGACGTGCGATGGCCACGTCTTCGACGGAAAGGGCCAGGGGGTATCCGAGCTCCTTGCGAGGTTCGCAAGGAGCGGCGCCGACGCATGGCGCGGCCTCGATGCACAATTCGCCCTCGCCATCTGGGATCGGACGCGCGCAAAGCTCTCGCTGGCGCGCGATCCGCTCGGAGCTCGCTTCCTCTACTACTTCAGCTCCCCCGACGGAGTCATCTTCTCCTCCGAGCTCAAGTCTCTCCTTCAGCATCCCGCCGTGCCACGTCGCTTCGACGAGGTCGGAGTGGCGCACTACCTCACGTTCCTGAACGTTCCTGGCCCCGAACGCTGTTCGACGAGATTCGCAGAGTCACGGCAGGTTCGGTCGTGGAGATCTCCGCCAGCGGCGTCGTCAACGAGCGCCGCTTCTGGGACCTTCTCGATGCGCCCGTCGACGAGCGGAACGACGAGGACTACTACGTCGAGAAAACACGCGCGCTCCACGAAGAGGCCGTCCGTCGTCGCGGCGTCTCCGGGCCGATCGGCGCGCTGCTCTCGGGGGGCAACGACTCGAGCGCAAATGTGAGCCTGCTCGCGCGGCAGGGCCACGACCGGATCCATACCTTCACCGTCGGCCTGTCGGAGTTCGAAGGCGACACGAAATACAACGACCTCCACTATGCCCGCCAGGTGGCCAAGCTCGCCGGCACGAAGCACCACGAGGCGCTCCTCACGACAGACGAGTTTCTGAAGATCCTCCCGCAGACCATCGATGCCCAGGACGACCTCGTCTCTGAGCCCTCGAGCGTCTTCCTCTTCCACGCGCTCCGGATGGCAAAGGACGAAGGCATCCGCGTCGTCGTTACGGGCGAAGCCAACGACGAGCTCTGTTGTGGCCACGGGGGGATGGTGGAGATTCGCGATGGGCACGACAAGCGATGGGCAAAGCTGATGCGCTTGCCGGCGCCTGTTCGGCGTGCGGCGGCTTTGCTCGCGCCCCTGCTCAGTCCCAAGCGCACGGACGTGCTGCGCCGAGCTGCCGACGGTGGCGAGTACTTCTGGAGCTACGAGATCGCGTGGCCCCAGGTCGATCTGCCGAACATCGTGTCCGCCGACTTCCTGCGTCGGACCAGCGATCACCCCGCGTCAGAGGTCGTTCTCCAGAACCGTAAGCGTGTAGACGCCAGTGCCCACGGAAAGCGCGACTACCTGAATCACATGGTCTACGCCATGATGCAGGACAACTATTTCGGCAACCTAATGCTGTCCAAATTGGATTTGCTCTCAGCAACATTTGGACTCGAATCGCGGTGTCCGTACACCTCTCCGGACTATGCTCATTGGGTCTACAACGTGCCGGCATCGTTGAAGTTCAAAGATGGTTGGGTGAAGTATTTCTTCAAGAAATCCATCAACGGTGTGCTCCCGAAAGAGATCATCTATCGACCCAAGCAAGGGTTCCGCACGCCGGTACAAGAGCTCTTCGTGGGGCGCCTGGCCGAGTGGGCAAGGCCCATACTCCTCGAGACCGGCTTCACGAAGGCGGGAATCTTGCGGCGCGATCATCTCGCCAACCTGCTCGAGCGTCACAAGCGGCGGGAGCGTGACCACAGCACGAAGCTGTGGACGGCCATGGTCCTGAATATGTGGCACGACCGCTGGCTCACCTAGAATGCCCCGGTGGACGGTCTGGGCACGAGGAGTCATCCCCGCCACGCTGATGGCTTGCGCGGTCTACCTCAAGGAACCCAGCGATCAACCGGCTCAACCGACCATGGAGCCGAGCTGCACGGACCTCGTTCGTGACGGTGACGAAGTCGACGTCGACTGCGGGGGTACGTGTCCAAGGTGCAAGCTTGGTCAGAGCTGCAACGAGGATAGCGACTGCGAGGTCGATCACTGTGCGAATGGGAAGTGCACGGCGCTACCTTGCGAGAACGGTTCGAAGGACGGCGACGAGACGGATGTCGATTGTGGAGGACGCACCTGCCACCCGTGTGCAGGAGGCTCGATCTGCATCAGGAACGAAGACTGCTTCGACAAGATCTGCACGGGAGGCGTCTGCCACCAGGAGTACGCGACGATCTCTTTTGCGCCGGTCGTTTCCTATCCCGCGAGTTTCAAACCTTACTTCCTGGTGTCGGCCGACTTCGACGGTGACGGGACAACCGACCTGGCAGTAGCCAACGAGCTTGGCAGCACCATCACCACGTTTCTCGGAAAGGCCGACGGAACGTTCACGAAGACAGCCTCGGAGAGTCCCACGGGGGAGTATCCGACAGGCCTCGTGGCCACCGACTTCAATCGAGACGGCAAGGTCGATCTCGCGACATCCAACTTTCACGGGGATGACATCACGATCCTCCTGGGTGACGGTCACGGAGGCTTCGCTCCGCCCGTCCATTACCCCGCCGGCGGCAAAGGTTCAGAGACGGCGAACCTCGGCGTGGGCGATTTCAACGGGGACGGCACCCCGGACATCGTGGCCACGAACCCCAGCCTCGATAGCCTGAGCGTCTTCCTCGGCAGTGCCGACGGCACGATGTCCGCGCCTTCGACGCTGACTCCAGGCGGCAAAGGTTCGCAGCCCTTCTCTGTCGCCGTCGGCGACTTCAACGGTGACTCGAAGGACGACATCGCCGCCGCTCTGTTTGGTCAGTCGAGCGTGCACGTTTACCTCGGTAACGGTGACGGCACCTTCCGAACCGACGTGAGCTACCCGGCGGGAGCTATAGGCCCCTACTTCGCGATCACCGCAGACATCAATGTGGACGGCGTGCGCGACGTGGTGCTGGCCGATCGAGGCGGGGACTCGGTCAGCGTTCTCCTCGGCAAGGGCGACGGAACCTTCCGGGCGGCCGTCGTGTCGCCGACCGGGGCAGGCACGGGCCCGTACTCGGTTGCGGTCGTCGACCTGAACAAAGACGGCGTCCCCGATCTCGTCACGACCAACTTTCAGACAAACACCTTGAGCCTTCTCCTGGGCAAAGGCGATGGCCGCTTTCGCGACCCCATTCATCCAGATTCCCCGGGCCAGACTCCCTATTGCATTACAGCAGTAGACTTCAATGGCGACGGAAAGGCCGATCTCGCGATAGCCAATGCGATCTCCGACGATGTCGCCGTCATGATCAATACCTCCCACTGATGGCCACTGATGGCGCAGCCCTTCTTCGACGAGGCTCTTTGAAGTCGATGGTCTCGCGGCACGGCTCCGTGCGTGTCGCACACGTCCTGTCGTCGCTCCACCTCGGAGGCCAAGAGCGGGTCGCCCTCGACCTCGCTTCCTACCAGAAGAGCGCCGGCTGGGAGGTCACGGCTCTCTCTCTCGCTCCCCTTCCCGAAGGGCTGCTTGCCAAAGACTTTCGCGCCGCGGGGGTCGCCGTAGAGACGTTCGAGAAGCGCGCTGGGGTGGATGTTGCGCTCGCTGTGCGTGTGGGCTTGTGGATGCGAGGTCGCTTCGATCTGGTCCACACCCACAATCCAGCTGCCCTGCTCTACGGAGCTCCTGCCGCCGCGCTGGCGAGGATTGCCTGCGTTCACACCAAGCACGGGGCCAACCCCCGCGGCGGGCGCCGCCTGATGGCCAATCGCCTTGCAGGAAGGCTCGTCGACGCGTTCGTCGCCGTATCGCCCGAAACCGCCGAAGTGGCGCGGAAGCGCAACGAGGTCGCCGAGTCGAAGCTCCGCGTCATTGCGAATGGCATCGACCTCGAACGCTTTCGCCCCGATCCGGCCGCGCGCGACGCCACACGCGCGGCGCTGGGGATCGACCGCAGCGCCTGGGTCGTCGGCACGGTTGGCCGGCTCGCGGTGGAGAAGAACCAGAGCCTCCTGCTTCGGGCGATTGCGCCTCTCCTCGAACCCGATGGTCACATCCTCCTCATCGGCGACGGACCGCTCGCGGAGTCGCTTTCCGCACTCGCCATCGAGCTACGGGTCGAACGCCGTGTTCACCTCCTCGGGGCGCGCCCGGACGTCCCTGCTCTGCTGAACGCCCTCGATGTCTTCGCGCTCTCGTCGTTGACCGAGGGCTTGCCGCTCGTGATTCCCGAGGCAATGGCCACTGGACTCCCCGTCGTCTCCACGGCGGTGGGGGGCATTGCGACGGTGGTCGAGGAGGGCAGGACAGGATTTCTGGTGCCGACGGGCGACGAAGCCCTGCTCCGTGCCAAGCTCGCGGCTCTTCAGCGAGACCGCGAGCTCGGGCGAGCCTGCGGTGCGCGGGGCCGCAGCGCGGCGATCGCGCGCTACACGGCGGACCGCATGCGCCGAGATTATCAGGAGCTCTACGAGCGAATCCTTTTGCAACGGGCGGTCGGCAAATGAGCCGCTGCTAGGGGGGCCGCCAATGTGTGGGATTGCTGGGCAGTTCAAGTTCGGTTCAGCAGCACACGACCGCGTGGGGCCCGATGCGCTCGCGCGCGAAATCGCCCGCGTCGTGAAAATGCGGGATCGCATTGCGCATCGCGGTCCAGACAATGCCGGGCTTTGGCATGACGAAGGCGGACGGGTCATCCTCGGTCATCGACGCCTGAGCATCGTCGACCTGAGCCCCGCGGGGCATCAGCCGATGTCGAACGAGGATGCGTCCATCTGGCTCACCTTCAACGGCGAGATCTACAACCACGCGGAGGTCCACCGCGAGCACCGCCTCGACGAACGCCACCAGTTCCGGTCTCGCAGCGATACCGAGGTCATGTTGCACCTCTACGAAGAGCGGCAACTCGGCATGTTCGAGCTCATCGACGGCATGTTTGCCTTCGCTTTGTGGGACGGGCCCAGGGAGAGGATGGTGCTCGCGCGCGACCGCATGGGGAAGAAGCCCCTCTACTACGCGGCCTTTGGGGGCAAGCTCCTCTTCGCTTCCGAGATCAAAGCCATTCTCGAGCACCCGGAGGTGCCACGGCAGCTCGATCTCGAGGCGCTCGACGCGTACTTGACGTTCTCGAACGTTCCCGAGCCGCTGACCCTCTTTCAGGGGATCCGCAAGCTTCCTGCCGCTCACTTCATGGTTTGCGACAAGGACGGCAACCTGAAGATCGAGCGCTACTGGTCTCCTCTCGATGCACATCCATGGCCGGAACGAAGCGATTCCGGCGAAGCGGTAGAGCGCGTCCGGCACTTGCTCAAACAGGCGGTCCGCAAGCGGCTGATGGCTGACGTGCCGATCGGAGCCTTTCTGAGTGGTGGGGTCGACTCGTCGACCAACGTTGCGCTCATGAGCGAACTGACGTCAGAGCCGCTGCGAACCTTCACGGTCGACTTCACCGGTTACGGCGAAGCCGAGAACTTTCATGATGTGCCCTGGGCGCGACGAGTGACCTCGATGTTTGGCTGCAAACACACCGAAGTACCGGTCACGAGCGACGAAGCGCGGGCCTACCTTCCCGAGATGGTCCTCCACCAGGACGAGCCACTCGGCGACCCGGCGTGCCTGCCGATGCACTTCGTTTCGCGGGCCGCGAAGGAGGCTGGCGTCAAGGTCGTCCTGGTCGGAGAAGGCAGCGACGAGGTGTTTGGGGGCTATTCCGATTTCGAGCGCCTCACGAGGGCGCACGATGGCCGCTGGACGACACTCAAGCGCCTCCCCCATGCCCTGCGCCGCGCGATCTACTTCGGCGCGCGGTTCGCTCGGGCCCCGGCAGGGCGCGTCGACGTTCTCCGCCGCGCCGCCTACGACGAGCCGCTCTACATGGGCCTCGACGTCGTCTTCTGGGACACCGAGAAGGAGCGCCTTTTCACGCGCAAGGGGCGCTCCCTCATGAAGTCCAAGTCGGCCGACAGAGTGAATCGATACTACCGAGAGATCTTGGGGCGCCGGCCGGACGCTGACTTTCTGCAACAGATGTCGTACGTCGAGCTGCGCAACCGGCTCCCCGAGCTGCTTCTCATGCGCGTCGACAAGTTTTCGATGGCCCACTCCCTCGAGGCACGGGCGCCGTTCTTGGACTACGAGCTTTCGGAGTACGTGCTCTCGCTCCCTGCGTCGCTCAAGATGGCCGACGGTCGCACGAAGATCGTCTTGAAAGACGCCGCGGCCGCGTGGCTTCCCAAGGACCTCCTCGAGCGCAAGAAGCAGGGGTTCCGCGTCCCTCTGCCGGAGTGGCTAAGAAACGAGCTCGGGCCATGGGCCGAAGAGGTCCTGCGCACCTCCTCACTGAGAAGGCTGGGTATCATCGACTTCGACTACGTCATGGGACTCTGGAGCGCGCACCGCGACGGCAAGGCAGACAACTCCTTCGATCTGTGGAGTCTCATCAATCTTTCGGCGTGGTACGAGCGCTGGTTCGCTCGTGTCTGAACGCGCGCCATCTTGCACGCGTGACAGCGAGCTATCATCGCTACGGCCCTCGACCCGCGAAGCGTCCAATGCTGCCCGCAAGCGCGCGGCGCTCGGTGACAGGCGATCGACGAAAGGTCGGCAGTGGCCACGAGCTTGCATCGGCAAGCTCGAGGGGAGTTGCCATGAGGCCTATAGAGATCCTAGTCGAAGCTGACACCGCCGCCCGCGCGGTCACCGGCACGGATGACAGGCACCAGGAATCGGCGCAGAAGACCGCCGTTCGGGCCGTCGCCAGCATGCAAACCGATCGAGAGGGCGCGCCGAGGCCCGTTCTAGAGGACATGCAAACGGCCCCGGTCGACCGAACGACCGTGGCTGACGGGGAAGAGCGCGTCCGGATCCACGGCGCGCTCGATGCGCGGACGGTCGGCGCCATCGGCCCGGTGCTACAGGCGGTCGCCGCCGGCCACCCGCATCAGGTCACCGTCGACTTCGACGAGGTTTCGCTGCTCGACAGCTGCGGAGTGGCCGCCATCGTGTCGCTCTGGAAGCGCATCAAGGCGCAGGGCGGCTCCGTCGTCATCGTGCGCGCGCATGGTCAGCCACTGATGGTCCTGAAGCTCCTGAAGCTCGAACGAGTCCTGGGAGCGGGCTGACGAGGGCCAGCCGGCGCCGCGGCAACCGCCCCCGGTGAACCGGATCGTGGCGTGCCCTCTCAGGCGATACGTTCCGCCGCCGACACGCGCTCGTGCGGCTCGCGTCACTGTCGACAGCGAAGAGGCCGGCAACGGCAGCGGCAGCCGTACGAAGCTGGTATCGCATGCGTTAGCGAGTCGTAGGGAAGAAGCGCGACTCGCCTTCGCTCGCCAATCAGAAGCCCTACGGAGACCGTTGCGCGCGGCGGCGGTGGTCGACGCCCCGAAGCTCCAGCAACCGGCGCATTGCCCACTCGGGGGAGGTTGCGACCCCGGGGGGGCGGTGCGCCCTGAAGTCTGCGAGTTCCACGTCACGGCCCGATGCTGCGAGTCGGAACCTCAGACTGAATTGGAATCGTCGGCATCTGGTGGCGCGATGTATCGACGACGGGAAAGACGGGAGGACGGCGCCCCTGTTGGTGCCGTCCTCCCGCCGGCGCTTCATCGTGGATCCGCGAAGGATCACGCTACAGGCTCAAGCCGGTCACGAAGAAGACCTGATACGACGGATGTCCGTGTAGGGTCGGAACGAGCAAACGCGTGTCGGCGCCCACGTAGAGCGGCCCCTCCGGCATGCGGTAGCGCGCCGTCAAACCCGGGTAGACCATGAACTGATTCCGGGTGTCGTGCACGGCGACGTTGTCCGACGAGACGCGCTCACGCTCGAAGAGAATGGCGGCGGCGCCATACGGTCGGATGAGGATGTTGCGGTACCGTCCGAGTCCGATGTCATATCCGACTTCGGCGGACGGGTAATAGAAGTTGCTCTTCGACTCCGTGGAGCCGAACGCGTTCTGCCCATGATCGATGTCGCCGGAGTACCACATGAACGAACCGCCCAGGTAAATCGGCACCACCGGCAAGGTGTACCCGAGGCGGCCGCCGACACCCAAGTTGTAGTTGTTGGTGCCATATCCAACCAACGGTTCGAGGGTCACGCGGTTGCCGACGGGGGGAGGCCTCGTCGCGAGCTGTTGTTCGGCTTCGTTGGCAGGCGTGACGACCGCGGCGGTCGTCTGCGTCGTGCCGACCGCAGGACCGGGAGCCGGTGCCGGTGCCGGTGCCGGAGGCGGCGTTGGCGCAGGAACGACGACGATCGTCGTCGGTGGGACGGAAGGCTCTTGCACCTCCGCATTCTGCTCTTCGGCAGGCGTTCCAGACTCCGCCGCTCCCGTCTTCTTCTTGTCTTCGGAATCGGCCAGGGCCGCATTCGACAAGAGGAGAAGGGGAAGCGTGATGAGCGCAGTTCGAGCAATGTGAGAGGTGTTCAAGGTGTTCCCTCCTATCGCGTGACCATCAAGCACGGTTGGTACCGACGATCTCGCTCTCTCGTCACGCGGCAGGCGTACGCGCACAGCTCGTCCTCGACTCAAGCGTAACGCCTCTGCGGTAATTACGAATCATCGTGAAAGATGCAACTTCGATAGCCCTCCGGCGAAATGCGTCGGACGGATGCACGGGGCAAAACGACCGTGGCGCCATGGGCGACTTCGAGCGGTGGCCGCCGTGACGCCTCGTCGCTTGGCGTGAAGCGCGAGCAGACATCGACATCGCGGGGCGTCGCGGGGAGAGGTGACGTGCCGCGGTTCGATGCATACCAGTGTGATCATGCAGTCCGCTGCGGCGCTCTTCAGACTCGCGCTCGGCGTCGCCGTCGTCGCGACCTTAGCCGCCGTCGTCGTCGGCACGGGCGCGAGCGACGCCTCTACCAAGGCGATGCCGATGACCGTCACGTCTGCTCCGTTCAGCGCGCCGTCACGTTGTGTGCCGACGTCGAACGTTCATCTCTTCGTATCCCCCGAGGTGCCGGTCGCCGGCTCCTCGTTTCGCGTCCTCGCGGTAACCGACAAGCCGCTCGACGCCGAGCTCGTCGTCGAGAGCACGAGCGCCTCGAGCGACGGCGGGAGCGACACGAGCGCGAGGAGCAATCTTCGTCACGGTGGCCCACCCTACTTCTGGATTGCGGAGATTCCGTCGTCGCGCGAGGCCTCCTACACCGCAAGGCTCGTTCGGCGTCAATGCCGCGGCGAGAGCGTCGCTTCGCGAACGGTCACTCCTTCGCCCTCTCAGGAGCGCGCACCGACTCCGGCGAATCACGAGCTCTGGCCGACGACGACGGCTTGGTCCCACGATCTCGAGAACGTGTACTCCGCATGGATCGAGACACTCTTCGATGCTCCCGAGGAGTCGATGCCAACGTGGCCCGCTCTCCAAGACGTCCTCCGTGATCGGAAACGAAATCTCCTCTTCGACTATCTCGGAGCTGGCGAAGACTCGGTCGATGCACCGGACATTCGCCCAGATTGTGCGGATCTCCCCTATTTTCTCAGGGCCTATTTCTCGTTCAAGTTGCGTCTTCCCTTCGGCGTTTCGGAGTGTGGTCGAGGCACCGCGAACACTCCGCCCAAGTGCACGACCAACATCGAGACGAACGAGCAGCGGCCACCGACGTACGACCCGAAGGCAACGGCGAGCCAGAACTTCGGGGCGTTTCTTCGCGTGACCCTCGCCACACGCGCGCACTCGGGATCGGCGCGGATCGCGCTCGACGACGAGAACTCCGATTACTATCCGGTTGCGCTCACGTGGGAGAGCCTTCGACCGGGAACGATTTACGCGGATCCTTACGGTCACGTGTTCGTGCTCGCCAAACGTCTGCCGCAGAACGCCAAGCGCGCAGGCGTGCTGTTCGCCGTCGACGCCCAGCCCGACGGAACGGTGGCTCGCAAGAGATTCTGGCGCGGGAACTTCCTCTACTCGGACAATCCTGCGCTCGGTGGTCCAGGCTGGAAACGCTTTCGTCCGCTGTCACGAATGGGCAACAAGCTCGTTCGATGGGGGGACGATGCGATTCGAACGAATGCCGATTACGGAGACCTGTCAGGTCAACAAGCGAGGCTGAGCACGGTCGGGTTCTTCGACGCCATGGATGACGTGCTCGCGCCCAGACCGCTCGACCCGGAACGCGAGGCCGTGGAGATCGTCGGCGCCCTCGAGGAGCAAGTTCGCACGCGGGTGGACTCGGTCGACAGTGGACGACAATGGCTCGCGACAGGCCCTGCGCCGGCGGTCATGCCGTCCCTCGAGGACCTCTTCGAGACCACGGGCACCTGGGAGGACTACTCCACCCCATCGCGTGATCTTCGGCTCCTCGTCGCCATGGACTTCGTCACTGGATTTCCCGACGAGGTCGAGCGACGTCCGCAGCGCTTCACGATGCCCGCTGGCAAGTCGGCGACGGACGTGAAGAGTGAACTTGGAGCACTCCTCGAGCGGGAGCTGTCTTCGCGCACGATTTCGTACCCACGCACGGATGGCTCTAGGTTCCCCTTGTCACTCGCCGCGGTGCTCGGGCGGAAGGTGGACTTGGAGGTCGCATACAATCCGAACGACTGCGCCGAGTTTCGTTGGGGGGCGCCACCGGGGAGCGACGAGCGGAGCACCTGCGTTGCGCGCGCTTCATCCGCACAGCAGCAACGTATGGACCAGCTACGCATCTGGTTTCACGAGCGGCGAAGGCCACCGAGACGCTAGTCGTGCACGAACGAGCGACCAATCAGGCAGCGACACGCAACACTGCCGAAGAATGCAACGCTCAGTGCCGTGGCGATGACAAACGAGGCGTTGGAGGAGCGGATGGTTGTCGAATTGCCTTCGGCAACGACCTGCGGGCTTCGAGGGGACGCCCCACAACTTTCTTCAGCAACAAATTTGTCCTCGTCTCGAGAGATGCTTTATTCCCATGGAACAATCCGCAGCTCCCCTGGCTACAGGAGGAATCCATGTACGTTCTCGACCGCAAAGCCATCGCCGCGCATGTGCTCCGTCACCTCGCAGGCGCGCAAGCGCGCGGCCGTCTCGTTCGGCTCGACGAGCTCGCATGCGAAGTCGGTGTGCGCCGTGCGGACGTCCGCGAGGTCGTTTCGCGTTTGCATGCCGAAGGGCACGTCGATGCGCAGCGCATGAAGCTCACGATGACCGGCCTTGTTCTCGCGGCGTCGATGCAGGATTCGACACTCCGCGCGGTCCGCAACGAGGCCACGCCCACCGTTCATGCCAAGGTCGCCTGATAGCGCGGCAAGCGATTCAGGGGGGGCATCTGGGCACTGAACGCCAGGCTCCATCGTTCACCGGCTACCGAGAGCGTGGTCGCGGGCTTTGCTCTCCGTCGCCGGAACGTCGTGGGACAGGAACGGCAACGTCGTGAAAGAGCTCGACCAAAAAATCGACATAGGCTCGCACTTTCGCAGAGACGGAGCGTCCCGAGGGGTAGAGCGCATCGATCGGCCTCTGCAGGAATCGTAGCTCCGGCAGCACCTCCTCCAGCGTGCCGGCCCGTAGCTCGTTGGAGACCAGGATATCGAGCCCCCGGACGAGCCCGACGCCGCGCACCGCGGCATCGAGTTGGACGTCGCTGTCGTCGGCGTGAAAGGGGCCGGAGATCGGCACCTCGCAAGGACCGTCGGGGCCACGCAGAGGCCATGGCTCGGGTTTGCCGTCGCGCAGGTTGCCGACGCATGGAAAGCGCGCGAGATCGTCGATGCTCGTTGGGTGACCGCGTTCGCGCAGTAGCGAGGGGGCCCCGCAGATCACCGAATGCGCGACGCCGAGTCGACGGCCGACGAGGCCCGAGGACGGTTTGCTCCCGATGCGTACGATCAGATCGACGCCCGCGACGACCGGATCGATGAAGACGTCGCTGAGCGAGAGATCGACCCGTAGCTGGGGGTAGCGCGCGAGAAAGCGCGGCATGGCTGGCGCGATGATCCGGCGACCGAGAAGGACCGGCACATCGACCCGCAGGATGCCACGCGGGGCCGTGCGCGCGCGGACCAGGGAGTGCTTGGCCGCTTCGAAGTCATTCAGCAGTCGCGTGCACCGTTCGTAGAAGGCCACACCGTCTTCGGTCACACGAAGGCTTCGGGTCGAGCGCTGAATCAACCTCGTGCCGAGCTCGCTCTCGAGATGCGCGATGCGTCGGCTCACGGCGGACGGCGTGACGCCGAGTGTCCGGGCCGCAGCCGTGAAGGAGCCCGTGTCGATGGTCCGTACGAAGACCGAGATGTCGCCGAGCAGGTCCATGCGTTGCTCTCCGATTCGTGCGCGTTGCGCACAAGTGTTGTCCCCGCATCGTCGGTACGCAACCAAGTCCGCGAGGGCTACTCAGAGGACGTCGCGAAGGAGTCGCGGCGAGAGGGCTTCGAGCCCGAGAAGGAGTGTTGCGAACATGACCCGTGGGTTGGAAGGCAAGGTCGCGGTCGTTACGGGAGGAAGCCGTGGGATCGGTCGGGCGATCGCCTACCGGTTGGCGCGCGAAGGGGCGCTGGTGGCCGTGCATTACGGTCGAGATCGTGCGGCGGCGAGCGAGGTGGTGCGGGTGATCGAGGAAGGAGGTGGCAGGGCGTTCGCGGTGCAAGCAGAGTTCGGCAAGCCGGGCGCGGTCGCCACGTTCTATCAAGGGCTCGATACGATGCTGCGCGAGCGCACCGGTTCCGAGGCCTTCGACATCCTCGTCAACAACGCCGGCATCGCGCCGCCCATGGAGCTCCAAGCGACGAGCGAGTCCGCGTTCGACGAGCTGATCGCGGTGAACGTCAAGACGCCATTCTTCCTCGTGCAGAAAGCGGTGGGGCGTCTGCGAGACGGCGGGCGCATCATCAACCTCTCGTCGGGCGTCTCGCGCCTCGCTTACCCGGAAGCGGTTGCCTATGCGCTGACGAAGGGAGCGCTGGACAACTTCACCCTCGCGATGGCGTGGCAGCTCGGCCCGCGGGGCATCACCGTCAACTCTCTCGCCCCCGGTTATGTCCAGACCGACATGAATCCATCGCTCAGTGATCCCGAAGTGCGACGTGATCTGGCGCGCGGAATCGCGCTTGGACGCGTCGGCCAACCTGACGACATCGCCGACGTGGCAGCGTTTCTCGCGTCGTCCGACGGGCGTTGGGTGACCGGCACCTACGTGGATGCCACGGGCGGCTCGCTGCTCGGTCGCAGACTTTGACGAGACACGGAGGAGGCGGACGGACCGCCGCCTCCCCGCCACTTGCTCGCTCTTTGTCGTTGATGAAGCCGGTCGTCGCTAGGGGGACAAGACGAACGCCGTGAGGACGCCATTCGCGGACGCGACGAAAAGGCGGCCGGCGCCAATCGACAGCCAACCTCCGACATCGGTTTGCCAGACGCTCTCGTGAGTATCGAGGGACACGGCATAGACGTGCGAGTCGCTCGCGACGTAGACGTAGCCGGCCGCGATCGCCGGCGGGTAGCGGAGTGCGCCGTCGGCCGCGAAGGACCACTGCAGGTTGCCTGTGGTCACGTCGTGAGCGCGAAGCGTGCCATTCTGAATAGCGTAGACGACGCTCCCCTGAACCGCTGGCGTCGAGCCATAGTCCGTACCAAGGCTCCACGCCACGGCCTGCGTGGAGAGATCGACCGCCATGAAGTTCGGTGCGGCGACGAGGAAGGCGCGCCCCCTGCGAGGACGGCGCTCGTTTCCATGCTCCATCCCCTCCACATGCGCGGAGCAGTGACGGACCACAGCTTCTTGCCCGTCGCGGGATCATGGGCGGTGAATACCTCTCCGACGAGCGTGTAGACGACGCCGTCGTCATACGCAGGGCTCCATTCGTCGTACTGCGCCAACGTGTTTTCGAAGAATCGCTGGGCTCCGTCCACTGCGGAGAATCCGTAGAGCCCACCGTAATAACCACCGTCAATGAACACAGAGCCATCGGCGATGGTGGGCGGATAGAAGTTTTCCCACTGGGAGCCGAACGGGGCGCTCCATTTCGTATTCCCATTCGTGATATCGAACGCCCAGAGTGCCGACGGTCCGATGCCGGCGCCCTTGTTTTGCTGAACGTAGACAACTCCATCGACCGCCGCCGGCCATCCGACGCTGAAGACGGAGCCGAAGTCATGCGTCCAGAGCTCGGTTCCGTCCGAGGCATGGAGCACGCTGACGGGCCGTGCCGAGTCGAAGCTTCCATCCGCACTCACGACGATGCGTTCACCGAGAACTGCAACGCCGTGAACACCTCCCCACCCATTGAGCGGACGAATCCGCCGTGACCATCGTCGGATGGCGGGAGGGTGTGCTGTCTCCGTCGTGCTCGTCCCCGTGTGCTGCGCATTCCCACCGAACATGGGCCAGTTCGAGACCGCACCTCGACATAGGCCCGCCGTGCAGACCTTGCCAGGGCCACACGAATTGCCGCAACCGCCGCAGTTGTCGGCATCGATGGTGATGTCCGAGCATTTCCCGTTGCACGAGGTCGTGCCAGGAGCACAAACGCACGCGCCGCCCTCGCACGCTCGAAACATCCCGCACGTCGAACCGCAGGTCCCGCAGTTGAGAACATCCGTCGCGAGATCGACGCACGTCCCGCTGCAGGCGCTTCTTCCCTCCGGACATTGACAGGTGCCCGCCCGGCAGATGCGACCGGTGCCGCAAAGGGCGTTGCACGCCCCGCAGTTCGTGCTGTCCGTCGACGTATCGACGCAGCGGCCGTTGCAGAGGCGCGAGGGGGCCTCGCAAACGCCACCGTCAGGCGTCAGCGCATGACACTGGCCGTTCTGGCAGAACGCTGCAGGTCCACACTGGGTCGCGCAATCCCCACAGTGCCAGGAGTCCGAGGCGAGGGCGACACACGTCCCGTCGCAGGCGGACGTCCCGGCCGGACAGACGAGAACACAGCTCCCCTGCGCGCAGGTGCCGCCGGCGGTACACGCGTTTCCGCAAGCGCTGCAATTGCGAGGATCGGTTTGGACGTCGACACATTCCGCCCCACAATGCGCGAGCGATCCCGCACACGGGGCGGGAACGTCGCCACCGTCATCGCGATCGCTCGCATCGCCAGAGGTGTCCGCAGACGCGTCGGATCCATCGACGTCGACCGCGCCGTCAACCGACGCTTCTGCGGGCGACGCATCGGTTCGAACCTCCTCGGGTGAACTCGCCTCGGCTCGTCCATCAGCCTCGGCGTCCAAACCGCCCGTCACCTCATCGACGGCGCCGGCGCATGCCGTCCCCACCACCACGAGCGCAAAGAGCGCCCCGAAAGCAAAAGCACGCGTCACGTGGCCTCCCCCGCAAATGCACGACTCACGATGTCCTGACCGTCTCACATCGAGGGCCTCGCCGGAATTACCCTCGAGGGGAAGATGGAAAGGTGCGATAGGGAGAGAGGGCGCTTGCTGGGTGCTGGTGGGCCCGTACACCAAGAGCGAATCCCGGCGTCTCCGCACGATCGAGTACGCTCAGGCGATGACGAGAGCGGCGGATGTCATCCGCGCTCGCGTCGAGCAGCTCGGCTGGCAGGTCACTCACGTGGTCGACCCGGCACTCGTCATCGAAGGGCTTGACGTGGGCGTGGTCAACGTGACGCCGATCCGGGGGCCACTCCGAGCGCTGCTCGTCATCCTGCTCCGGGCATCCTTTCCGCGAGCCGCGAGTGGACGACGAGGCGTTCGAACGCACCTTGACCATCTTCGAGCAGCGAGCGAAGTCGCGGAAGCCCTACTAGCGCTAGCGAAAAAGTACTCGTCGAGCGAGGGAAGTTGCACACCACATAGAACTGAAGCCGGTCTCCACGTCGAAGGTTTCGTCGGCGAAGGGCAGCTCCTCCAGATCGCCGTGGCGGAAGTCGCCGGGGCAGGCGATCGCCCGCTCGACAGCAGCGCCTCGGCCGCGTCCACGCCGCCTAGCGTTGGCGCTCCTTCCCCTCGGAGGCTCATCGTAACGGAGGCGCGTCGCCCGAACTGCGTTGGGTCACCGGCACCTACGTGGATGCCACGGGCGGCTCGCTGCTCGGTCGCAGACTTTGACCGCAACTCGGTCCGAGTGGCGATACTACCTCGCAGGTAATCGCTTGGGCGGCGGGTGGATGCCAGGATCTCCGCAGACTTCAGCAAGGAGATCTGCCATGACGACGTTCGCACCAATCGCAATTTCCCCCCAAGGCTCTACGCTTCGTCGCGTGCTCGCGGTCGATGCCGCGACGTGTGCAGGGATGGGCGCGCTTCTGACGGCGGCTACGCGCCCGCTTGCGGGATTGCTAGGTCTCCCGAGCGACCTTCTCTTCTGGTCGGGCGTCTCGCTGTTTCCGATTGCGGTCTTGATGGGACGGATCGCGACGCGTCCGGCAATGCCGCGTGCAGGCGTAGGGTTCGTCATCGCAGGGAACGTGGGGTGGGTCGTCGGGAGCGCCGTCGTGCTCTTTGCGACGTCGCCCTCTGCGCTCGGCTATGCATTCGTCCTCGCACAGGCCGCCGTCGTCGGGATCCTCGCGGAGCTCGAATACGTCGGCCTGCGCAAAGCGGGCTGACTTCAGGATTTCGTCGGTGGCGGCCGAACGCTGGGACGTATCGACCCGTCGGATCCGGCGGCGGCGTATACTCCCAGCCCATGTCGTGGTTCTCAAAGTCGGAGAGCGGCTCGAACGTCGTCACCGCCGGGATCTACGTTCGTACGGATTGTCCCGAGTGCGGAAGCGCCATCATCGTCTCGGGCCTTCATTCCGAGATCCATTGCAAGGCGTGCAGGAGCACGACCCAGATTCCAAGATCGTTCTGGTCAGGGCTCTTCTTTCGTCTTCATGGCGCCATTCCCAGCAAGAACGCGGTCTCGCTCGCCCTCGGTGGCGCGATCACGAGCGAGCTCCCGATCTACGCGCGCTTCAGC
Organism: Labilithrix luteola; assembly: GCF_001263205.1. Lineage (GTDB taxonomy): Bacteria > Myxococcota_A > Polyangia > Polyangiales > Polyangiaceae > Labilithrix > Labilithrix luteola. The sequence continues at coordinate 5,223,591 of NZ_CP012333.1, read as the reverse complement.
CCCGAGCACCCGAGCTGCATCCAGTGTCGAAGCCCGCTTCGTCTCGACCTTCGGCCGCTTGGCACCGAAGGGCCAACACCATGCAATGGGTGCGCGTTTGCGACGCCAAGCTTTCCGGCGCCTCCGTGGCTGAGGCAGGAGTATCCGGACCTCCAGCAATTTTACGCGCCGATTCACGTGCCGCCTCCACCGCAGACGCGCACGGTGAGCTTCGCGTGTTCCGACTGCGGCGCGAACCTGAAGCTCACGGACGACACCCCACGCCTCGTCGATTGCCAATACTGCGGGCACACGCTCTTTCTCCCGGCCGATCTTTGGCACGCGATGCATCCGGTTCAGAAGCGAACGCCGTGGTGGGTGGCGTTCGTCCGGTGATCGGCCGCGCACACGGTAGAGATCCTCGACTCACGCAGTCTTCTGATTCGCTGCGCCGGCGCCGCGCTCTCATCTAGCCGACACAAGCGCAGCCTTATTCCCATGCGCGGAGGGCCACAGCTCCTCCGTCGCGGCTCGTGCTTCTTTCGCCTTGCACTGGCTCGCCCCTTTCGCTCACGCTCTTGGCGATGCGGGACGACCGAACGCGAGCGCGCTCAGTTCGCATCGGCGTCCGGCGGCGTCGTGCGTTCGCGCGCGCCATCGCGTATCTGAGCGCCCTTGCGACAGGCTCGATCACGCTCGTGTCCCTGGCGCAGCACGAGCCCTCGTCCACGCACGAGAAGGTGCGGCTCGTCTGGACCCGCGGCACGGACACCGCCTCGTGCGCCACGCGCGAGGCGCTGATGAAGAGCGTCGTGGCGCGCCTCGGTTACGATCCCTTTTCCGACGAGGCCTCGCGCTTGGTCGTCGGCAACGTCACTCACACGCGAGGCCGCTACGTCATCACCCTTCGCGTCGACAGCGAGCAATCGAGTCCGACGCGGCAGCTCGAGAGTAGCATCGACGACTGCTCAGCCGTCGGCGAGGCCGCGGCGCTCTCGATCGCGCTCGACATCGAAGCCGCCGCCGTCGCCGCCTCGCCGCCCTCCCTATCCGGCGATGCTGCTCCCGCGCTTGCTCACGATGAGCTGGATGCCTCGACCGAGAGCGCGAGCGCGAGCCAAGCGGATGCCACCCCACCTTCGGTTTCTCGGCGAGACGCCGGTTCCCCGGACGCGGCCGTTGCGGCGCCGACCGTACCGTCTCGACGTGGCGCCTCGGCGTCCGTTGGCGTGGTGGGCGCCGCCGGTCTGCTCCCACGCGTGGCCGCTGGCGTCGACGTGGCGGGCATCGTTCATTTCGGCGGGCCCCTGTCGTTGTCGGTGGGCATGACCCATTTCCCCGAGATCTCCGCGAACGATCCACGGTTCTCTCTCGGCTCGACTCTCCTGCGCGCAGGCGCCTGCCTCGATTTGTTCATGGCCGGGCCAAACCGGCTCGGCGGGTGCGCTCACGCCGTCGTTGGAAGCACACACGTGGTCGTCCAAGAGCTTCAGCCGATCGCGCCGGGCCCGAAGCGTTTTGCAGGCCCCTCCATCGGCGTGCGGTACGCGCGGTCGGTCGGACCACTCGTCCTCTCGGTGGGGGGCGACGTGCTCGTGCCCATCCCGCGCTACCAGTTCGACGTGCTCGGGACGAATCGAGCGGTTTTTACGGCATCGAGTGTGGTCGGGCTTGCGAGCGTGGAAGTCGGCGCCGGTTTTTGACGGGCCCCTCGTAAGTATTTTCGAAGCGGGGTCGGGGCTGCCGACTAAGACATATCGTGAACGCCACGCTCGCCCACGGGACCTCCGTAAGCCATGCTGGCGAGGTCCCTGTGCCCGATATTGTCGAGCTTTATCGACAACACCGCGCCTTCGTGTGGGGCTCCCTCTCGCGACTCGGTGTTCGCTCGGAAGATCTCGAAGACGTACTTCAAGACGTCTTCATCACGGTGCATCGGCGACTGTCGGAGTTCGACAGCAACCGAGCCAGCCTCCGGACGTGGCTATTCGTCATCTGCCGGGGCATCGCTTCCAACCATCGGCGTAGCCTGCAAGCGCGCCACGCGGCGGTCGCTCAGAGCGCTGCCGAGCCGCTGCACGTCGATGACGTGAGCCCCGAAGAAGCCGCTGCGCGCGCCCAAGCGAAGGTTCGCCTCGAGTCCATCCTCGCGGAGATGTCCTTCGAAAAGCGCATCACGTTCCTGATGTACGAGGTGGACCGCATGTCCACGGAGGACATCGCCGAGATCCTCGGAATCGAGCGAGGCACGGTGTTCTCGCGCCTGCACGCCGCGCGTCAGGAGTTCGAGCGGGCTGTTCGACGACTGCAGCTCCTCGACCTCGTCAAAGAGAAATCGACATGAAAGATCCGACCGAAGCACCTCCGCGCTATGCCGATGCGGGCGCCCCCGAGGGACGGCTCCTCGATCTCTTGCGCGCACCGGAGATGAGCGCCGAGCAGATCGCTCGAGGCGAACGACGGATCACCGAGCTGGCGAAGGCGCCACCTGCCCCCAAGCCTACGGGCACCGGAGTTCTGAAGATCGCGGCGCTCGTCGCGCTGGTCGTGGCGCCCCTCGCTACCTATGGTCTGAGAGACGCGAGGGACGGGAATCAACCGCTCGCGCGACTCGAGACCCCCGAGCCGCCCTCGCCGCCCGCGCCTGTCGAGGTGGCACTCACGCCGGCAGCTCCGGCGCGTGCTCCAGCAGAAGCCGCACCGACCGTCAGCGTCGACAGCCTCCCGGCCGCAATCGAGAGCGCGCCGAGCGCACCGAAGCTCGTCGACTCGCACAAGGCGGCGCCTCCTCGCGCACCGAACGACAGACTCGCCGCCGAGCTGGCTCTCCTCGACCACGCGCGCATCGCGCTGGGAACCGATCCCAAGGCCGCACTGCGCGACGTCGATCGGCACGCGCAAGACTTCCCCGATGGGCAGCTCGTTGCCCAACGCGAGGTCATTGCCGTCGACGCCTTGCAGCGTCTCGGGCGGACGAGCGAAGCGCGCGCGCGCGGCAAGGCGTTCGCAGGCCGCTTCCCCGACACCTCCGCTGCCCGCCGCATCGACTCCTTGCTGAACGGGCCGCCCGCCGCCGCCCGTCCCTGATTCGAAGAAGGAAACGACGATATGCATCGAGCCAACGGCATTCTTCTCAGCGGGCTCGCGCTCGCTGGGATCATCTCGGCGTGCGCGGTCAGTCACGAGCCCATCGCGTTCGAACAGCCGGACGGCAGCACGCCGCCGCCGCCCACGTTCACGCCCTCCGGCGACGACGCAGGGGACGCCAGCCCCGACGTCACGAAGACTCCGCTGCTCTGCATCGCCACGGAGTGCCCGGCGCCGTTCGATACCTGCGGTGCCGGCTACCGGTGCAGCACGAACCTCTCGAACGACTCGAACAACTGCGGGGCCTGCGGGAAGGTGTGTCCGGACTCGTTCGGCTATCTGAACTTGACGTCCACCTGCGTGAACGGAACGTGCGAGACGGCGTGCACCAAGAAGCTCGCCGGCGGCAAGTTCTGGAACTATGCAGACTGCAATAGCGTCTTCGAAGACGGATGCGAGATCAACATCTCCACCGATCCGAACAACTGCGGCACGTGCGGGAACAAGTGCGCGGACGGCGTGGAGTGTATCGACGGCAAGTGCGGACTCCCTCCCGGACAGGCGGAATGCTGGGGGATGATCGTCGACCTCCAGAACGACGACTTCAACTGTGGAGAGTGCGACAACTACTGCGAACCACCGCCGGATGCCCCCGAGCTGGCGAACAACATGGTCTACGGCTGCGTCAAGGGCCAGTGCGGTCAGCCGAAGTGCGCGGACTGGGGCGCCGAGAAATGGGTGGACTGCGACAAGGACCCGAAGAACGGCTGCGAGGTCTACATCGGGCCGAGCAATGATCCCTCACTGATCGACCCGAACAACTGCGGTGCGTGCGGGAAGAAGTGTACGGGAGATCAGATTTGCGACCACCGCCAGCTCGCGCCGCATGCGTCATGCACCTGCGAGAACCCGCAGGAGACCCGGTGTGGAAGCTCCGCGACCTACGACCTCGGCTGCTTCGACCTGCTCAACGATCCGAACAACTGCGGGACCTGTTTCAACAAGTGCACCACCTTCGGACGCAATACCGCCGCGACGTGTCGGAAGGGTGACTGCGAGAACAGCTGCTTGCCGGGCTGGGGCGACTGCGACGGAAACCCGAAGAACGGCTGCGAGACCAACCTCATGGTCAGTGACGGCCACTGCGGCGCGTGCGGGAACCGTTGTGACACGCAAGCTGGTCAGCCCTGCGTCGAAGGCCAGTGCGCGATGAAGGAGTGCGATGCAGGGATCGAGGTGCCGCAATGATCGCTCCGTCGAAGAAGAGCCTCTTGACGAGCTCGGGCCTCGTCGGCCTTCTCATTCTCACCTCGGCGGTCGCGAGTTGCGCCGCGTCGGACGCAGGAACGGAGGCGCCCGAGCCGAGCCATCCTGTCCCCGACGCGCAAGCGGACCTCGACGCGGGCGCGGATGCATCGGCGACGGACGCCGGCTGTGACGGCGACGCGAACTGCACGACCCACGAGCTCACCTGCGCCGAGGCCGACTTCTGCGCCGTGCCCACCGGCGTCGATGACCGCTACGCGCTGCACGGCGTATGGGGCTCGTCGGCCAAGGACGTGTGGGCGGTAGGCTCGGGCGGCACGGTCGTCCACTGGGATGGCTCGGCGTGGAAGGGCATCCCCCTCGGGCGCAAAGACACGATTCGCGGCGTGGGCGGCCGCTCCGCGAACGACGTGTTCGTCGTCTCGGCGATGAACGTCGTCCTCCATAGTACGGGCTTTCAGAACGACAGCGCCACCTTCACCCTCGAGGCGCCCGTCGATCAGAACAACCCCCACAACGGCCAGGGATATACGCTGACGAAGGTCTGGGCGGCCCCCACGGGCGAGCTCTTCGTCGCGGGTCCAGCCACGTTCACGTCGCCTCCGAACAGCCTCTGGCGTCACCACCCGGAGGTCGCACCGAAAGACGGCGGAGCGTATCCCTGGGAGGCCGCGTCGACGTTCTGCACGGTGCAGCCGTGCTACAGCGTCAACGCCGTCTGGGGAACGAGCGCGAACGATATCTGGGTCGTCGGAAAAGAAGGCGGCCTCCGCCGTTCGAAGGGCCCCGTCGGCGGCGGCGGCGGCGCCGAGCAGTGGGACACCATCAGGACGACGCTCACGACCGTCGAGCTCAACGGGATCTGGGGAAGCAGCGCGTCGGACGTGTGGATCGTCGGCGAGGGCGGCACCATCCGCCACTGGTCGAACGACGGCACCGACCGCTGGGAGATCGTGGAGTCTCCCACGACGAAGACCCTGCGAGCGGTGTGGGGCACGAGCCCGACCGACGCGTGGGCCGTCGGCGATGAAGGGACAATCCTGCACTGGGACGGTACGGCGTGGAGCCTCGCTACCGCGACCTTGCCGCTCGGACCGAAGCCGCGCCTCTACAGTGTGTGGGGCAGCGGTCCGAAGGACGTGTGGGTCGTGGGCGAAGCCATCGCTCTCCACTTCACGGGAGCAAAGCCCCGATGACGACGAAGGCCAATTGACGATGACTGCCATCACGAACCGTCGGATCCTCTTCAGCGCGCTCCTCGCCTCTGCCCTCGCCGCGCCAGCGATCGCTTGCTCGACCGGCGACGACACGAACGTTACCAACGACGACGGACAGCCCGACGCGAGCGCACCCGACGCGCCCTCGATCCCCAAGGGCGGAGAGGACGCTTCTGTCCCCGATGCCGACGCAGGCATCGATGCGGCGGTACCTCCGCGCACGTGCTCCGAGGACGCGGTTTGCTACACAACGCTGCCTCCCAAGTCGTTCCTGAGGGACGTCTGGAGCGCCGGCGACGGCGTGATCTGGGCCGTCGGCTGGGCCGACCCGCTCCTCTACAACGCCGACGGCCTGATCCTTCGCTGGGACGGCACCGCCTGGACAGAACATTCCAGGATCCCGCTACGCCTCAACGCCATCTGGGGAAGCAGCGCGACGGACATCTGGGTCGGAGGTGACGGCGGACTCTTCCACGGGACGGGCCCGTCCTCGGCGGCGATCACCTGGACGAAGGTGCGGAGCGAGCCGATCGTCTCGATCTGGGGCTCGAGCGCGAACGACGTCTGGGCCGTCGGTCATACGCAGGACAAGCTGGACGGAAAGGTCCTCCACTACCGGGGACCGAGCGCGGAGGGCGATGGCTGGGAGATCGATCCGATCTCGTCGCGCCCAGCAGCGTTTCGCAAGGTCTGGGGCTCGAGCGCCTCGGACGTGTGGCTCGGCGCCAACGAGTTCTCCACGTGCGGGTATCCCCAATGCAACGGCACGCGTGCGTTCGCTCTGCACAGAGCTCCTGACGGTACGTGGAGCGAGGACGGGCTCCCGGACTTCGTCGGCATCACCGCTGTCCACCACGGCAGCGAGTTCTCCGGCGGCGGTTCGATCACGGAGGGCAGCGTCTGGATGATGGGCAGCCGGTCGCCGACGACGTACGAGCCCCCGGCGTACGGCCTCATCACCGACATCCTCTTCGTCGGCACGCGGAAGGCCGACGGCTCCGGCTACAGCTGGACCGACACGACGTTCGGGTCGTGCAGCGGCTACGACTGCAAGGGCGTCTGGTTCAATCGCGCGGTCTGGGGAAAGACGCCGAACGACGTCTACCTCGCAGGCGACAAGGGCCAGCTCCGACACTGGAACGGGACGAGCTTCACGTACGTCAAGACCAGGCTCGACAAGCTCCCCTTGATGACCTCGTTCTACGGGATGTGGGGTTCGTCGAGCACCGATCTCTGGATCGTCGGCGACGAGATCGCACTCCACAAAGTCGCCAAGAGCGATCCCACCAACCTCTGACGTGAGGGCGCAGGTTTCATGAACCGCCGAGAACGATTCTTCTTCATCGCCCTTGCGCCACTCGCGTCGGCGAGCCTGTTCCTCGCCTGTAGCGACGACGAGTCGGGGCGAGCCTTCACGGAGACGCTCGACGCCAGCGAAGACTCGCAGTCGAGCCATCCCGAAGCCGCAACGCCGATCGATGACGCTGGCGACGCCGGCGTGCCCGACGTACGCGTGCCGGTCGATGCGAGCGACGAGCCCGTGGTCTGCACTGCGAAACCGTGCGTCACACAGCTCGTGGGAGGCGCCAATCACTTCTGCGCGCTCCTCGACGACAAGACTGTCCGCTGTTGGGGATATGCGTATCGCGCGCTCGGCATCTTCGACGCGGGCGGCGCCCCGGATCCAGCGCAGCCGACCCCGATGTCGATGGGGCTTTCCGGCGTCGAGCAGATCAGCACAGGGGACATGACGACGTGTGCACGCCTGACCAACGGCACCGTGACGTGCTGGGGCTCGAACTCTGCGAACGAGCTGGGCCTCGATCCGCCGACGTCCGATTACGGGCCTCACGCCCCCGCGCTCGTCGCGTTCGACGGCGGCGTGCTCGACGGCGTCACACGAGTCGACGTCGGCAAGATGGGGGCGGTGTTCGTCAAGAAGTCCACCGGAGAGCTCTGGTCGTGGGGCGACAACGCCGAGGACGTGCTCGGCCGTAGGGGCGAGGGGCCGAATTACCTTGGCCCTGGCCAGGTGACGGAGCTCGCCAAGGAGAAGATCCGGCGCGCCGGGGGCGGCAGTGTCCGTCAGCAGTCCGGGGCCGGCTACGCCATCACCGAGGACGGTCGGCTGCTCACGTGGGGAACCTCGAAGCAGGCGGTCGCGTATCCAGGTCCGATACCTGTCGCCGTGGCTGGTTTCGAGAACGTGAGCAGCGCTTCGGGAGTCAGGGACAACCTCTGCGCCGTCGCCGATGGTCGGCTTTACTGCTGGGGCCTCAGTGGCGTCATGGCCTGCTCGGGGAGCACGGACTCCATCATGAGCCCGCTCGAGATCCGAACGAGCGGCGAGGCCCCGGCGCAGCAGGTCAGCGTCAACTACGGCAGCACCTGCGTGCGGCTGACCGACGGCACCATCGAGTGCTGCGGGAGCGACCAGTTTGGACAGCTCGGAACGGGCGCCGCCGACGCAGGACCTTCGCCCAAGTCGCCGCTCTTGACCAAGGCCACAGCGTTCACCGAGCACGCCGTTCACGTCGTCGCGAGCAACGCCGCAACGTGTGCACTCGTCCAGGGCGGAAGCGTGCAGTGCTGGGGCAGCAACCAGTTCGGTGAGCTCGGCCAGGGCACGCGAGACAAGGAGCGCCACCCCGCTCCCGTCACCGTCAAGTTCGACTGAACGATCGAAGAGAGTTGTCATGACCCGCTTGAGTTTCAGCGTCGCGTTCGTTTCGGTGTGCGCCATCGTCGGCGCGTCGGCCTCGTGCACGAGCGAGGGCCGTTCTTTCACCGAAGAGCAGCCAGATCGGCTCGGCTCGGATGCCGGCGTCGTCGACCCGCCGCCTTCTTGCCAAGGCCTGCGCTGCTCGCGTGACCTGAAGCGGGTGGTCGACGGGTGCACCGAGGCGGTCGTCGAAGAGTGCGGGCCGGAGAAGGGGTGTGCGAAGGGGGCGTGCGTCGACCCGTGTATCGCCGCGGAGGTCGCCAAGGGATCCGCCGGCTGCTCCTTCTTCACACTCCCCCCGGACGACCCCACCTATGGCGCCGGATCATGCTTCGCAGCGATGGTCGCGAACACGTGGGATCTTCCCGTGACCATCACGGCCGAATATGGCGCCGCGCCGCTCGATCTGAGTCAGTCGCTCTTCACGGCGGAGATGAACGGGACGGACGTAAAGTACACGAAGCTCGACGGCCCGCTCCCGCCGGGGCAGGTCGCGCTCGTGTTCCTTTCGGAGAGCCACCCCGCACAGAGCGCGTGTCCCGAGGGGATCGTCGGAGCGTTCAACGGCGACCCGATCGATCACGGGACCACGGTTACGAAGGCGTTCTCGATCAAGACGACCGCTCCCGTCAGCGCCTACTCGATCTTTCCGTATGGCGGAGCGAAGGCGTTCTTCCCTACGGCGACGCTCCTCTTGCCCTCGTCGTCGTGGACCACGAACTACGTCGCCGTGAACGGCTGGCCGATGACCCGCGACCGCTTCGGCGAACCGATCGGAGCTCCGACACTCCAAATCGTCGCCTCGTCGGACGACACCGAGGTGCGCATGCGGCCAACGGCCGACATCTACGACGGCGCGAATGTCGTCGGGGTCGCCGCCGGGAAGACCGCCGTCTGGAAGCTCGCACGCGGGCAGGTCCTCCAGATCACCCAGCCCGAGGAGCTCACCGGAAGCCCGATCGAGTCGACCAAGCCTATCGGCGTCTTCGGTGGAAGCAGGTGCACGCTCGTCCCCGGGCCCGTTCAGGCGTGCGATATCCTCCAGCAGCAGATCCCGCCACTGTCGCAATGGGGTTCCGAGTACGCGCTCGTCCCGTACCGTGACCGGTTCGGAGGTCAGTTCGAACGGCGCGAGGTCGTGCCGTACCGCATCGTCGGAGCCGTCGACGGCACCGTCCTCTCCTACGATCCGGAGAGGCCACGCGAGGCCCCTGCGACCCTTCGCGCAGGCGAGGTCGTATCGTTCACGACCGACCAGCTCCTCGTGGTGAAGAGCCAGGACGCCGACCACCCCTTCTATACGTCCGTGATGATGACGGGGGCGCTCTTCAACAGCGGCGCATCCGCTCCGAACGACGGAGATCCCGACTTCGTGAACGTCGTGCCGACCGATCAGTACCTCGATCGCTACGTGTTCTTTGCCGATTATGTCTACCCGGAGACGTCACTGACGCTCGTACGGCGGAAGACGGCGAAGGGCTTCATGCCGGTCGAGCTCGATTGCCTCGGCGAGGTAAATAGCTTCCGCCCGCTCGGCTCGGCCGGCGAATACGAATACGCCTGGGTCGATCTGACGAAGGGGTTCAACTCGGCAAGCGGCACATGCGGAGCCGGCCGCCGTGAGGCGAAGAGCGATGGGCCGTTCTCCGTCACCGTCTGGGGAATGGGCTACTGCGCAAGCTACGGCTACGCCGGCGGATCGGGCAGCCGCCCGATCACGAAGGTGGAAGTGACCGTGCATTGAACGTCGCTCTTGTTTAGGCGCGTGCAGCGATCGACGCAGCGTGCTTTTCTCCCCGCATGGGTGAGTACTTTCTCGTGTCGAACCCGGCGAAGCGTCAGTATTTCGAAGCAGGGCTCGGAGAGTACAGAAACAAGATTCACGGTCTACCGGGTGAGTTCGAGGCGCGCGCCGTCGTCCTGCTCGCGTGCCGCGCATCGTTCACTGCGGAACTGCCGTTCGCGGGGACGTGGGCGCAGGACCCCTTCCTCGTCGTCGGGGACCAGGAGACGCCCGATCCGCCGTTCGAAGAAGCACCGCTTCCCGTGGGGAAAGAGCAGCGGTTCTACGAGGCGAACAGCTACTTCGCATCGCTCGATGCCGCCGTGCTTGGTGCGATTCGCGGGATCTCCCGCGGCTGGGAACCGATACCGGGGGCCTGCACGAGCGCTCCGCCGGTAGCTCCCACCGATGCACCCATCGCGCGAGCGGCGTTCGCACGCGGGCACGAGCTCGTGATCGTGAACACGCGCAAGGCGGAGCTGCTGACGCCGGGTGCGTTCTGCGTGAGCGGCGACGTGATGGGGCCGACCTGCGCGAACGCCGCCATGGCGCTCGCGTTCCTCGTATGCCGGGCGAAGCGTCTCGACAGCTTCGATCTCGCCCAGTCATGGGCAGGCGATCCGATCGTTCTCTTGCGCCGCAATGCAGACGATCCGCGCGAAGCGGCGCGCACCGAAGACGCATGCGCCACGTGCGAAGACGTGAGTCTGCGCGCAATGGCGATGCTGGCGCGCGCGGACGATGACCACGTAGAAGCGTTGGTCACGCGTGCCGTGGCCGACGAGCGCGAGCTGATCCTGGTCGGGAACGTCGTGCGCACCGTCGGATCCACACCGCTCGCGGAGGGACTCGAGGCGCATCTCGGACGAGCGTGGGTGGAGCGGTATCACCGTGCGTTGACGACGGTGTCGGCTTCGGGGTGAGCCGCCGTCAGCGGATTTAGCGGCGTTTTCACGAGCTTGCACGTTGGCGGCCCACCGCAGGGAGAGCGGGCGGCCGTCTCCATCGAACAAGTCCTGCGCTATAGTTGCGGGCGATGGACGCCTTTGGGATCCTCTTCGTGCTCGTTGCCGTGGGGTTGCCGCTCGGCGTGACCGTCGGCTTCGTCGTCCTGGCCGTACGACACGGCATGAAGCGCGGGGCTCTGGATGCGCGGAATCGCGCGCTCCTCGCGAGCGGTGTCCCGGCAGAGGCGCGTGTGATCCGAATGGGGCCGCCGCCGGGCGTGCAGTTCGGCAACAAATCGGAAATGAACCTCGTCCTCGTCGTCGAGGTCCACCCCGGCAGGCAGCCTGGCTATCGCGATGCGGCGAGTCCCTTCCTCGCCGAGGTATTTGCCGTCATCCCGCGGTATGCGATGAGCAGCGTGCGGCCGGGAGGGACACTGGCCGTCCGCTTCGATCCGACGAACCCGATGAACGTCGCCATCGACCTCGGCGCCATGGGGTACACGTAGAGGAGCTGGTAGCATCGAGGCGCCATGCGACGAAAGACGAGCCTCGTCATCCTGGCTGCCGTCGCTGCGTGCATCGCGCTCGCGTTCGTCAGCAAACGCGAACGCGAGACTCTCGCCAACTCGTCGGCCGTTGCGGAAGATCTGGCGGTTCTCGCACAGAGTCTCGATGCGCCCCTCGAGGGACTCGGGCTCGCCTGGCTCCCCGATTCGGCGCTAGCGCTCAAACCGATCGCGGCGAACATCGGCCCCGACGGGGGCTGGCTCTCGGCTGGACGCGATGGTCCGTACTACGCGTTGAGGCGGCTCGACGCGGACGCGGGCGAACACTCGTCGACGTCGAGCTGGACGTTCACGGTCCAGCGGGGCGGCGGCGCCGAGCCCAAAGCGACGCACGTCACCCTACCGGTTGATCGCAAGATATCGATGGACGCGTTCATCGATCACGCGATGACCGTTTACGCGCGAAGGCTCACGAAAGAGCCAGAGGTGCTCGCCAATCATTTCTTGCGCGTCGAGTTCGCGTTTCGGTTTCGAGACCGTCAGGCAGCGCGAGCGCTCCTCGCAGACTCGGTCGCGCGTGCGCCGCAGCTGTCCGAACCTCGCATCGCCTTGGCACTCGTCGACGCCGCCGACGCCCGAACGGATGGCCTTCGCGACCTCGAACATTGGGCGGCGACCGCGCCGAGCTATCGGAGACGGACGGACGTAGCGCTGACGCATTGGATGCTTCATCACACCGACGAGGCCATCGCCGCGATGCGCGAAGCGATGACCCTGCCCCTCACCGCGGAGAAGCTCCAGAACCTCAACGCGTCCGCGCGGGCGATGCCCATCGCGGAGATGGCGCTCGCACAGCGACGCTACGAGGCCACCCATGACATCGCGGCGCGCCTGGAAGAAGGCGAACCCGACGCCTACACGCGCGAGCGTTTCGCCCACGATTGGCGCGCGCTCCGTGCCGCGGCACTCTATCACCAAGGCGATCACGCGGCGGCAGTGGCGCTCGTGGCCGACGGGCTCGTCGAGAGCGATCCGTTCTATCGAAGGGGCGACGACGCTCGACCGAAGCTGGCGCTCGCCATTCGTTCCAACGACAGCGACGCCGTCGAAGCGTGGAAACCGAACGGCAATGCCGACATCATCGGCACGCTCTTCAGTGGCGTGAACCTCGTTCAACGACTCGGACTCCCCCGTCCTGAGTGAACGTGAGCGATCACACACCAAGCTTCGCGAGCAGGCCGCCGCGGCCGCTCACCGAGAGCTTCGCGAACGCTGCACGCGTGTGAGCTTTGACCGTTTCGATGCCGACAACGAGCGTCGTCGCGATCTCCTTGTCCGACAACCCGCGAAGGATTGCGCGACAAACCTCTTGCTCGCGTGACGAGAGGCGGTGTTGCGTGAGAATGGCGTCGACGATCTGAGCGCGGCGCGCAGCGTCGACGATCACCACCGCTCCTTCGACTTCAGCGAGCGCGACGAGTCGGAGAGGACCACGACGCGAAGCGACGGCCGATTCGACGGTCACGCCGCGTGCGTTCGCCGCCGCCGCCAGCGACACGATCGCGTGGGGTGGACCGCCGTGCCGCTCGTCGACGGGGATCGCGTCGAGGAGTGTGTGCGCGGTCGACGTCGTCTTCCGGAGCATCCCGTCACGCCCGAACGTCAGCACGCCTGGCGCCACCGGCCCGGCCGCCCCATTCGGCGTATGCGCGCCCGCGCTTCGGAGCGCGACGGCGACATCCTTCACGAGCGACGCGATGATCCGCTTCTCGGCGGGCGTGAACCTCGTGGTGCGGAACAGGTGGAGGTACCCCCAGCATCGCCCATGCTCGACGAGCGCGGCGCGGAGCTCATCGACGTAACCACGCGGAAGAAAGATGGCACGCATACGCTCGCTACGTTCGGGATGCGCACCGATCGTCGCGACGTTGATGCGCGCCCGCGCGAGGTCGGCGAGGATGTTCACGTCCGTTCGCGCATGCTCGATCGCGAAGAGACGCGATGCTTCGGCGGCGTCGAGGCCGTCGCCAATCGAGCTCGTCACGTCGAGCGTGTGTGGATCCGCCGTGTTCACACAATACGCATCGAACGGCACCAACGCGAAGAGACGCGCTCGCAGCAGTCGACGGAAGGTATCGGCGTCGAGGCCGCGCCGACAGAGTTCACGCACGGCCTCCCGAGCACGATTCGCTCGCGGCGAGAGCCTCCCCCATCCTCGGGATGTCCCTCCCCTCGTCACGCAAGCGATGCTAGCGCGATGAGCCGAACCGATCTCGATGCATTCGCCGTCCGCTGGCTACAGTCCGTTTGCGACGGAACGCCGCTCGATCCCCTGCTTGGCGGCGCACTCGACCCTGCCGCGTTCGCCGAGCGGGCCGCAGCGGTGCGGACGAGGCTCGGCGGTCCTCTCGAGGGCACCGTCGACGAAATCGTCTGCGAGGGCGAGCGCATCGCATGGCGCTGGACCGTTCGCGGGCAAAACGGCACGGCCCGCGGAGTGAACTTCCAGGAGATCGCCGCCGGGCGCGCCATCGCGCACTGGACTCTGGCGATCTGAGCGTCGCCCGCCCTCAGCCCTCTTGAGGAATCTCGTCGTCGCGGTAGGCGTCCGCCTCGAGGCCGGCGCGACGGAGCGCGTCGTAGATCTCCTTGCGTGTCTTCTGCGCGAGCTTCGACGCGAGGGAGATGTTCCCACGCGCGATGCGCATGACACGGGCGTAGTAGTCCGCCTCGAAACGCGCTTTGGCGTCGCGATACGCGAGGATCGGCGCATCGTCGGCGTCCGAGCCAAAGCCATTCCCGAGCTGCAGATGTTCGGCTTCGATGACGTTCGCCGGGGCGCGAAGCACCGCGGCCTCGAGCACGTTGATGAGCTCACGCACGTTGCCGGGGAAGCTGTAGGCAAGCAGCGCGTGGATGGCGCCGGCGCTGAGGCGCGCGGGCGTCGGGCGATGTTCGCGCTCGGCGATGATGGAGAGGTGATGGGCGACGAGCGGAACGATGTCCTCGAGCCGTTCGCGGAGAGGATGGATATGGATCTGGCAGACGCGAAGTCGGTAATAGAGGTCCTGCCGGAAGTTGCCCTTGCGCACCTCTTCTTCGAGGTTGCGGTTGGTCGCGGTGACGACGCGCACGGCGACCTTGCGCGATTCGTTCGAACCAAGCGGAGTGACCTCGCCGCGCTCGAGCGCTCGAAGCAACTTCGGCTGCAACGTCCGCGGCATCTCGCCGATCTCGTCGAGGAAAAGCGTGCCGTTGTGCGCAGCCTCGTAGGCACCCACCCGGTTGGCGACCGCGCCGGTAAACGCGCCGCGCATGTACCCGAACAGCTCCGCTTCGAAGAGCGACTCCGGGATCGCCGCGCAGTTGAGCGCGATGAACCGCGCCCCCGCACGCGGGCTCGAGTAGTGGAGCGCACGGGCGACGAGCTCCTTGCCCGTCCCGCTCTCCCCCGTGACCGAGACCGACGCCGAGGAAGGCGCGACACGATCGAGTGCATCGAGCACACCGCGGATGGCCGCGCTGTGCCCGATGATCATGTCGGTCTTTCGACGCCACGTCGCCGCTCCCTTCGACGACGGAGGGGGCGAGGCCATGTCCGGTACCGACTCCGGTGGTGGAGTCGGTGTCAGGGCCGTTCGTTCGGGATTGGCACGCGCGACGACGTCGCTCCTGTTCTGCCGGTCTCGCATCGCGACTGCAGAGTCAAAGGTACGGCATCGTCTCCGCAGGGTCCATGATGGAAATCGGCGCGCCGCCGCGCTGTCTCGACTCGGAGGCTCAGAGGCAGCCGAGGAACGAGAGGAGCGCGTCGCGGTCCGCAGAGCTGAGCGCACCGAAGGCCGCGGCGCTAGCTGCGCCTTGGCCGCCGTGGGCGCGGATCGCGTCCGCGGGCGTAGCGGCGCGCCCGTCGTGGAGGAACTGCGAGCGCTCCGACAGCTTCACGAGGGTCATCGTGCGGAACTCGCTGCCGGTGGCCGAGCCCTGCACGAAGCCGTCCGCGAGGGCCGGCCCCATGTCGTGGAGCAGGAGGTCGGAGTAGAGGTACGCCGTGAACCCCGGGCCCGGGAACGACGCAGTGTGGCAACTGGAGCAGCCCGTGTTCTTGAAGACGGTCGCTCCCGGGGAGGTGAGGCAGGCCGCGGTCGGCGCGGGCGCGTCGATCGTCGACAGGAAGGCCGCCGTCGTCACGAGCGGAACGGCGTCGAGCTCGGGGTTTTGCTTGTTCGCGCCACAACCGTCGATCTGGTCCTCGCGAACGAGACCGTTCGTGAGGCCTTGCTCGTTGCGGAACGCATCCCCCATGAACTCGATCAGCGTGGCGACGTTCGCCTTCCATCCGAAGCGGCCGATGCGACCGTCGGGGAGGATGTTCGGACGACCGCGCACGGCCGCCGGCTGGAGAGCCTGATTCTTCAGGATCTCGGTCGGGAGGACGAAGTCGATGAGGCTCGTGCTGCGAAGCGTCATCGTGCTTCGCCGGGACGAGCTGGTCGCCTTCGCCGGCAGCCCCGTCTTGAGACCGCAGTGACCGCCGAGCTCCGTAATCGAGTGCGAGCGCGTGACCGGACCGCCCTTGGCGCCGCTGAAGAACGTGTCGAAAATCGAGCTGCTCATGCCGCCGACGAACGGCTCACCGTGGCAACCGTCGCAGCTGGTCGCGTTGAAGAGCGGACCGACGCCCTCCGCGATCGAGAAGTTCTTGGTGAAGAAGAAATCACCGAGCGCCTCGGTCGAAGTCGCGCCCGCCGCCGCGGCCTTCTTCATCAGGTCCGCCATGATCGGACCCGAGCCGAAGCCATCGAGCTTGACGACGATGCCGTCCGTGTTCGAAGTCTGCCCGGTTACCCAGATCGTCTTGCCGTCGGGCGACACGCCGAGACCGTTCGCGCGGAATCCCGGATACCCGTCGACGACGATCGATCGCTTGGCGACGAACCGGCCGTCCTGCGTGATCCGGACGATGCTGTTGTTGCCACGGTTCAGGACATAGAGGTCGGCGCCGACCGCGAGCGTCGTGTTGCTCGAGAAGTTCTCGGAGGCCACCTCGGGGACGGTCGGGGCGACGTCGATCGGGATGTCGAACGTGTCGTCGTCGCAATCCCTGCCACGGCGGTCGAGGGACCTCGGCGCCGAGGCCTTGAAGAGCGTCCCGTCGTCGGTGATGTCGAAGGCGACAACGCGGTTCTTCTGCGGATCGGCCACGTAGAGCACGCGGTTCGGTGCCCAGTTGAACGCAAGCCCCGCTCGCGCGACGACGCGCTTGTCGTTCGAGTTGGCGCGGCTCGGTGTGAGCTGGGACAGCGGCGAGATCGTGCCCGCCGGGACCAGGCCATCGACGCCCTT
This sequence comes from Labilithrix luteola, assembly GCF_001263205.1. Classification (GTDB taxonomy): domain Bacteria; phylum Myxococcota_A; class Polyangia; order Polyangiales; family Polyangiaceae; genus Labilithrix; species Labilithrix luteola. The sequence continues at coordinate 5,206,735 of NZ_CP012333.1, read as the reverse complement.
GGCGACGTGGACTTGAACGATGCTTCCGTCGGCTTCGACGGCAGCAAACACTGCTTTTCCGCCACCGTCGGACGACTTGGTGATGATCGCGGTTCCGATCGCGCCCGACGTCAGGCCATGCGTCGATTGCGCATTGCGGTTCGTCACGTTGCCGGAAAAGACACCGCCCGCGGTCGGGAACGGCGCGCCAGCGAGCGGTGCACCGTTCGGATCGACGACCGTGATCGTACCGTCACCGTTGGCGCCCGTCGGCGCGTTGGAGATCCACGGCCGGCCGTTGCCGTTGTTGATCGAGATGCCGGTGGGAAGACTGACGGTCACCTCGTTCGGGGTCACAGCCTGCGGCTCATAGCGGCTGTTGAGGAACGAGCTGTTGTTGGAGGCGTAGACCTGCACCCGGCCGCCGACCGCGGAGGCCTGATCGCCGGCAACGGCGAAGCCTCCAGGGACGGCGACGGAGCTCCCCGAAGGATCGATCGACAAGACCGTACCTGCGTACTGGTCGGGCCGGCCGAGCGGAGCGCCGAAGTTCGACGTGCTCGCGACGAGCAGACGATCCTTGTTGAGGACGGCGCCGGGAACGGTGAACGCCGCAAAGTCCGCTCGATCGTGAATGGGGCTGCTCCGACGGAAGGGCGCGACCTGGCAGACCGCGCCAGCCCCCGGGATGCCCGTCGCGATCACCTGCGCGTGGACCCTCTGATCACGACCGCGCTCCCCCTGGTCGTCATCGTCGCCACGGACGGCGGACGCGTTGGTGTCGGTGCTCTCCTCCCCGTCCGGCACGTAAGCCGAGCACGCACCGACGAGAATGGCAGCCGTGATCGAGAAAACCGAGCCGTTCTTGAGCCGCATGGGGTCTTGTTACGCACGCCCCGTTCCACGGATGAGATCGCAATCCTTCTCGAACCTTACGCGCTCGCGCATGTATGAAAAACCATCCACGCGACTCACAAGTATCGAGAATCACACAACAAATTTCCAATCCGTGTCACCCAAGCTCATCCAAGCGGACTTTTCGGTGGAAATCCGAGTAGTTAGCTCCGAGAGAGCGGGGACATTGGATGGAATTGCAGTCACATCCGCATAGGGATAGCGCGCCTCATCGGCGCATGCTCCCTCGAAGCCTCAGGGGTCGCCCGTCTCGATCGGAGTCTGCGGGAGCGACTTCAGATCGAAGTCGCTCGCGATGCCGTTCGAGGTCGAGACGAGGTCGACCTTCCACGAGGGATCGCCGGCGCTGAACTTCCCGTCGCCGTTCGCGTCGACGTAAGTCGAGACCTCATAGGGCGTCTGCTCGTCGAGGATGCCGAGGATTTGCGCGGGGTACGTGTCGACCGCGCTACCCTGCCGGTGAAGCCCGACGAGACGGCCGCTCTCCTTCTCGACCACCCGCACCTCGATCACCTTCCCGACGTATGCCGTCGCGCCGACGATGTTCAGGTTGAACGGCAACAAGGTGTCCTCACCCGAGATCTTCTTTCCCGTGAGGTCGGTGAAGATGTCGACGAACGCCGTGTCGTGGAGGAAGTTCACCTCGTAGCGATTGTCGATGAAGCGAACGTCCTCCGGCAGCGGGTCGGCGAGGACACGCCGCCACGCGTGATCCTTCTCGTTGATGCCTCCCTCGATCCCGTCGTACTTGCCGGAGTTGTTGTGGTCCGCCCAGAAGTCGAGCCGGTAGGGAGGGTTCGTCTTCGGCACGACGCCCTTCATGTAAAGCGAGAAATCCGGCTGCGCGAGGTGAGTGCAGACCGCCTTCGCCTGGACGCGATCAGCGCGATCGACCACGCGAATCTCGAAGTACTCGCCCAAGTGCGACGTCATGCTCCTCGCCGAGAAGCGAACGTCGTAGAACTGAGCCATCGAGGCGGACGCCGTACGCTCGGATTGGTGGAACCGCTCGAGGTCCAGGGCCGCCGTGCACGAAGGCAACGTGACGGAAAGAAGGGCGATCGAAAGAAGAGAGCCGAACCGGTACATCAGAAGCCTCGCTGAAGGTGCAGCCCACAGCCATCGCGCGTGCACATCGCGCTCGAGATCCAGGTCGGCGCCTTCCCGCTTGTCTTGGGAGAATCCCCCTTCGGCAAGAGCACGTACCAAATCGCGGCTCCGGCGAGCAGGACCCCGCCGCCGATCAGGGACACGTCGGCGACCGTGCCAAACGTCTTGGCCGACGAGCGCTCGGAAGCGAGGTCGTACGTGCTCGGGCAAAGATCGCTCGGGCAATTCCGCTCGATCTCGCTCGTCTTGCTGCGCGCCATGAGCCCCGTCACCACGCCCGTACCGATCGCCGCGAGGCCCGCCACTCCGAGGATCACCGGACCGGCTAGCGAGGGGGACTTGCCGACCACGCTCGCACTCGATGAATCGGGCCGCGGTTGCGTCGGCGGCGCGAACGTGAAGTCGTGCGAAACCATCGAGCCCGGCTCGACCGTCACGTCGAACGGTATCGACTCGCCTTCCGGCCCCTTCACCTTGAACGTGTGTCGCCCAGAACGAAGACGGATCGTCGTCTCGGTTCCCTCGAAGGCGTAGGCGTTTTCGATCGCGTCACCCCGCGTCTGGGTCCGACGGTCGAGCAGAGAGAAGGCATTCCCGGTCGACTTCACGACGACCCGGAGACGCCCTACCGTCGACGTCAGCGTGACGAGATCGCGCTGGATCTGCGCCCGCTCGCGGTCTTCAATTTCGGGGACCTCGCGCAGATACGCCGAGTATGCGTCGATCGCTTCGCCGTCGCGCTCGAGATGCATCGCGCAGAAGCCGATGTTCCCGAGGACCTTCGGCGAGCGCGAGAGCTCGTACGCCTTCTTGAACGCGTGATGGGCCTCTTCGTATTTGGCGCCGTCGGGATCGTCGAGCAGGCTCACGCCCGCCTCGAACTGCCGGCGCGCCTCCGCCATTCGCTCGTCGTTCGCCGCCACGTCGGCCGTCCGGGCCTCGTCTGCGTGGGCAGCCACGGTGGCGGTGGTCAGGGCGAGCAGAACGGCGCCAGCGCAGATCTTCGTCTTGTCGCTCGGTCGCATGGTGGGTGTCATCATCGACGTTCCCTCCCCTGCGCTGCAACAACTTACCGCCCGCAAAAAACGGGCTGGTCACTCACTCGTCCGGGGCATCCGACGATGCGTCGGCGCCCGAATCGACCACGACGTCGGCGTCGGCGCGTGCATCGCTGCTGGAATCCAGGCGCCCCGAGTCGGGTGTGTTCGGACTCGTCGTGCACGCTCGCGGGGACACGCTCGGCGCTCCGGCCCGCAACCAGTCGAGGAGTATTTCGCGATCGCCATCCTCGATCGTCACGGGACGGAGAGGCATCCGTCCGGATTCGAGCTGAGCTATCATCAGCTCACGCGTGACGCTCTTCGAACGTTCGGCGAGAACGTCCGAGCGATTCACGAGTGGGAATGGCGCGCCGTTCTGCGTCGGCAGCGAGTGGCATTGCTGGCAGACCGTCTCGAGCACATGCCGAGGCTCGCACGGAATCTCGTCGGCATCGTTGGCGCCAGCGGCGTCGACGTCCTCGACGTGCGGGATCGTGCCCGACGTCGTCGAGCACGCAATCACTCCCACCACGGCCCCCACAATCCCCAAAAGCCAAGAGCTCTAGCTCGCATCAAGCCTCAACGGAGCTCGGAGAGAGCTCCTCGTCAATCATCACGATACGATGGGCATCGCGATGGGTCAGCTCGCGGTCAGCTCGCGTCTCACAGCTCGCGTCGGAACGTCCTGCCTTTGCTCGTCTCCGTAGGCGCCGCCGGTGCCGGTGCCGGTGCCGCGCTCTGCGGTGCGGGCGGCGCGGCCGGCGCTGCTGTCGGCGTCGCGACGGCTGCCGCGGTCTTCGCTGCCGGCGTCGACGCGCGCGGATGACCGGCAACGGCACGCACCTGCGGTGCGGGCGCATTCTTGGCCGTGGCCGTCGTTCCCGTTCCCGTTGCCGTCGGTTCGGGCGTCCCCGGCTCGGGCGTCGCCGTCGCCGTCGCCGTCGCCGTCGTCGGCTCGGTTGCAACCGTACCGGCAGGAGCAGCGGATGCCGTCGTGGCCTCGGCTCGCGCAGGCGCAGGCGCAGGCGCGGGGCTTCGGTGAAGGAACACCGCTGCCGCGCCGGTGACCCCGACCAGGACGACCGCGATGGCCACGACGATCGAGGCGCGCGAACGCCGTCCGTCCTTTCGAATGTTGGCCGTGATCGAAGGATCGTTCACCGATGGAGCGGCGACGACGTTCGCGGGAAGCGTGTCGGAGCCTTCGGAGAGGCGGACGCTCAAGCCGAGCGGCGCGGGGCGCGGAATCGACACCGGCGGGTACAAGTCGGACGATGGCGGCGGCGGGACGCTGTCGACTTTCAGCGCGGGATCGACCTGACCCGCTCCTTGAAGGACGGCAACCGCGCGCTCGACGTTCAAGCGCGAACGCTTCGGCCCGAACGGCATCAGCGCGAGCGCCAGCTCGGCGACGTTCTGGTACCGCCGATTCACGTCCTTCTCGAGGCAGCGACTGACGACCTCGACGAGACCGGACGGCAGATCGTGACGATACACCTCGATCGGCTTCGGCTGCGTCTCCAGGATCGCGGCGCAGATCTGCGGGATCGACGCTCCTTCGAACGCCGTCGTCCCAGTGAGGATCTCGTAGAGAACCATGCCGAACGACCAGATGTCCGAACGCATGTCGACGACGTCCGTGCAGCGGACCTGCTCCGGCGACATATAGAGCGGCGTTCCCATCAGGTTGACGGTCTGGACGATCGGGAGCTCGTTCCCGAAGATCGATCCGGTCAGCGCCGCCTTCGAGATACCGAAGTCGAGCACCTTGATGATCGGCATCCCACCCGCACGCTCGGCGAGGAAAAGGTTCTCCGGCTTGATGTCGCGATGGACGATCCGCTTCGAATGCGCAACGGCGAGGGCCTCGCAGAGCTGCAGCGCGTACTCGACCGCCGCGCGCGGCTGCATCGGCCCCGACTCCTCGACGATCGCGCCGAGGTGCTTGCCGGCGAGGTACTCCATCACGATGTACGGCAGACCATCTCTGCCGGTGCCGACGTCGTAGACGGTCGCGACGTACTCGCTCCGGATCGCCGCCGCAGCCTTCGCTTCGCGAGCGAAGCGCGCGACCATCTTGTTGTCGACAGCGACCTCCGGGCGCATCACCTTGAGCGCGACTTTCTCGTCGAGCTCGAGGTTCGTCGCCTCATACACGAGACCGAACGCTCCCGAGCCGATCAGCTCCCCGACCAGATATTTGCCGTCGAGGATCGCTCCGGGCGTGATCCCACCGACGAGCTGTTGGCCGTCCTTTGCTTGGACGATGCCGCTGTCGATGACACCACTACGAACGCTCTCTTCGGGTTTCTCTTTCTTCAAGAGATCCATCTTCAGGCGGGCGCTGCGATCTTCCATCTTCGACCACTCTCGCGGTTGGGTTCTTGATCTCAGCAGGCTCTGCGGCATCGCGCAACCGAGGCGACGTCGTTTTTAAAGGAGCATGGATGCTCTCCGCCTACTCTGTCCTCGGATCGGGTGCTTGCTGCCGCGACGTGTCGAATCCGACATTTCCCTCAAGGGGCCGAGCAGAAATCGCCCCCATTCGGGCCTAGGGCAGGCACCTTCATGGCAGTCGTCTCCTCGTCGATCGAGAGAAGGAACTCGACGAGCGCCGCACGCTTGGTCGCGGCATCGGCGCCTTTGAGGAAGGTCCCGTTCAGCGCACCGTGGTGAGCCAAGAAGGTGTCGGACAGGGCAGCCTCGAGCGTCCGGGCGTTGCCAGCGTGGAAGTAGGGGGCATTGACTCCCATTCCGAGAAGGCTCGGCACGTTGAAGCCCGTGCCCGAGGCCTCGTTCCCCTGCGCCGGCGTGGCCATGTCGCGGCGAAGCTCGGAGACGCCGACGCCCGGCTCGGCCACGTTGAAGGTGCCGACGGGCCTGAGGAGGCAGACCATTTGATCGAGCGCTGCCGGGTTCCCGCCGCTGTATCGCATCGTCTGGAGGGCAGCATTGCCAGCGTCGACCGGCAAGAGCGCGGGGGGAAACCCGCTGCTCTCGGCCGCCGACCATGAGCGGGACTTCAAGGCCTTGTTCACGTTCGTCGGCGAAGCAAGGTTCGCATCGGGCGTGTAGAACACACGCGATAGCGTCCACTTGTCGCCGCCGTGGCACCCCTGGCATTTGCCTTCCTCGAACAAGGTCTGCCCCGTGGAGACCGTCGCCGGATCGAGGTTCGACGGCTTTCGAGGCGTACGAATCGACTTGATGAACGTGCTGACCCTGCTCCAGTCGTCGAGGACGCAGACCTCTCCGACGAGGGTCGACGGGCTCTGCGGATTCGCGGCCGCCGCCATCGATCCGTTCAGCCCGGCCTGCCCGTGCGCGTCAGCCGCAATGCGGGCGTCGAGCGTCAGATCGAAGCTCTTGACCACCGCGCCCACGCCACCAAGCGTGACCCGAAGCGCTCCGTACTCGTGATCTTCGATCTCGTCCGCGTTCGCTTGCCAGTTGTGGAAGCGGATGTCGGACGGGTTCTTCTTGTTCACCGTCTGATCGAGGCTGGGTGTCTGCCGCGCGCCACGCAGGTGAAACCACGTCACCTGATCGGACAGTCCGTCGACGTGACACGACTCGCATGCGCCCCAGCCCTGTCCCTGGAAAGACCAGCGGCCGAGCCCGGTGCCGAAGAGGCGCTTGCCCTCGAGCTTCGCCTGATCCTCCGTCGTCGTCGGCATCGGGCTCGAGGACACGACCGCCGCCTGATCGGGCAGGCCGGCAAGGCTATCGGTCTTCAGGTCCAGGACCGAGACGTTTCGGGTCGCCTCGTTCAAGACGAAGCCGAACCGGCTCGGAGAATCGACCTTGGCCCGATGCGCGATCGCGATCGCGATCGGCAGCTTGCCTTGCTTGGCCGCGTCGAGCGTGCCGAGATCGAGCTGGATGAACGGCCGATCGGCGGAGCCGACCGAATCGACCGCCTTCGTCTCGTACGTCGCATTGAAGTCGACGCGGAAGACCGCGTCCGCACCCTTCGCCGGCATGTACGCCGTCAGCGTCCCCGGCACGAACGCGAGGTCCGAGGGATTGAGGGGGAAGCGGCGCTCAGACGTATCCGGGATGCCCTTCGCGGCGTAGAGCTTGTCGAACTCGCTGTTCAGAGGAACGGAGGCGATGACCTTGTTCGCCCCCACGTCGATGACGCTGACCGCCGGGGTCTGCACCGACTTTGCGTTCCAGAGATTCAGCTTGCACGTGTTGTTGACGCACTCGCCCCCGAGGCCGCATTGCGCCGCCGTCGTGCAGTTCGTCTGGCACGTACCCGCACTGCACGAGCCCGCCTGGGCCCCCGGGCAGGTCGAATCGTCCGAGCATGACGCCTTCGCCGGCCCACTGAAATCGCCCATCTTGCCCTTGGGCGACGCGCAGATCGAAAGGACGTGCACGAAGCTTCCGGTCGAGTCGATCGCCTGGAGCTGATTCGGATAGCAGCCCGCGACGCCGTCGGTCACGTCGTGGATGCCGATGTCCGCGATCGGCGGAAGCGGGATCGTCGAAACACTCTTGTCCTGGAGTCGGATGCGGTAGACGAGCCCTTGCCGCGCGATGTCGGCGTTCGATCCGTCCGCCGCGAGCGGCTCCTTCTGCTGCGCGAAATACTCGGTGACGAAGATCGACTCGTCGATCTCGATGTCATCCTTGTTGTTCGTGATGACGAGCGAGCGCGGGTGCGCGAGCGCGGGTCGCGCGACGGCATTCTGACCGAGCACACCGGTCCCGACGAGCGCGCCGTTCAGATCGACCGTGCTTTGCACTGTCATCGTCTCGGGGTCGATCTCGCTCACCGTACCGTCCATCCAGTTCGTCACCCACGCGGCGGTCGCCTTCGGGGTGAGCGCGATTCCGGTCGGCTCCGAGCCGACGGCCACCTCGGGCCCCTTTGCCGGCGCCGACCTGAGGTTGTCGACCCGGACCACCTTCTGGTCCTTCCGACAGACGACGAACGCGCGATCGCCGCTCGGTGCAAGCGCCACTTGCCAGGGCTCGGCGCAGGTCGGCACCTCCGCCGTCTTTTTCAGGGTGGGCGGTGCCCCCTCGGGGTACTCGATCGCGAAGACGCTGACGGTCCCGACGTCACGGTTCACGGCGACGAGCACGGTGTCGTCCTCCGAGACGTCGAGCCCCGCTCCGCGACTCGGGCGGGTGAGTTTGGTCGCGACGACCGGGTGAGAAGCGCCGTCCCCGTCCCCGCCGTCGCCGTCGTCCGTGCGAGCGGCCGCGGATCCCGGATCGTCGTCACTGCACGCAAACACCCCAACGCTCGCGATGACGAGAGTGATCGCCGCCCCCAACGATCTCGTCCGCCAGCTCCCATTCCGAGTCCGCCGCCTCATCATCCCGTGCTCCTTCGAAGCCCGTGCGCTTCCTCTTTCCAGGAGGGCCGTACAGAAGCATCACGTCTACAGCTCATCCCGGTCAATCGCTTCCATGACAAAATGCAGCACTTGGTGGGCCACCGCCCCGCCCTGTGCCACCTTTCGGCCGGAACGAACGCGATGACGCGAGCCGCCGTCACTCGACGGCGGCCTGGTCACGCAATTGTCCAGCGTAGTCCAGCATCACTGGACGGTGCACCACGGCTTGCGCGAGGGATTCGCTCGGAAAGACACGTTGGCAGATGCGCGCGTGCATCGCCTCGAGCTCCGGTCGCGGCGACGGTGGCACTTCGACAAACCGCAGCGCCCCCCGCTTCGTCTTCGATGTAGACGGTCGTCCACGCAAAGCTTACGGAAGTGGACGTGCCGCTCGATCCCCTGCTCCGCGGCGCACGATGAGAAAGCCGACCGCTCAGAATTTGCCGTTGGCGTTCTTCCAAGTCTCTCTGGGCGAGATCGTTTCGATCGTGTCCCAGTGCTCCGCGATCCTCCCGTTCGCCACGCGGAACAGGTCGTAGAAGGAGCTCGGTTTTCCAGCGAAGGTGCCCTCGCTTACGACGAGAACGAAGCTTCCCTCCCCTAGCACGCGATGAATGCGGTCGTACTTCATCGTGATGCCCTTCGCGGCCATGGCCTTGAGTGCCGCTCCGAGGCCGGAAAGCCCGTCGGCGATCTGCGGGTTGTGCTGGACGTATTTGTCTCCGTCGAAGTACCCCGTGAGCTTATCCATCTTGCCGTTCACGAGGATGTCGTCGACGAACGAACGAACGAGCGCCTTGTTCGTCTCTGTCTTCTCGAGTTCTTCCGCCGCCGTGGGGCCGTCGGTCATCGAGTGGCCACTCGGATTCGGGCTGCCCGGCTTCTCTTGAAGATTGTCCCAATGCTCGACGATCTTTCCCTGCTCGAAACGGAAGATATCGAATCCAATCTTCGGACCGAAGAAGTCGTAATCCGTGTGCGCGAACACGAAGTCGCCGTCCTGAAAAACGCGGACAGTATTGACTCGCGCAGAGCCCTTCGGAAGCTGCGCGAGCAACTCGCCGAAGCCCGCCAAGCCATCCTTCACGCCGAGGTTGTGCTGGATGTACTTGTGCGAGTCGATGATGCTGGCGGGGCCGCTCTCGCCCGTCTCGATTGACTTCAAGAGGTCACGGACCTCCTGCTTCATGGTCGCGTTCGTGGTCGTCATAGCGCTCTCCGGCGTATTCGCATTTTCTTGGACGGACGACCCTCCGCACCCAACGAGGGCGGCGAGAGCTAGCCATCCAGAAAGAAGCAGCGTGCGTTTCATGAACGGAGGATGGCCTCACCCACGCGAACGAACAATAAGCGCCCAATCGAACGCAATGTTCGATACAACAGCACAATGCTTTCCCCCCGCGATTTGCCGTTGCTCCCCGTCTTCGTGGCGGTCGCCGAAGCGGGTTCGTTCACGACAGCAGCCCGTGAGCTGGGACTGGCGAAGAGCGTCGTGAGTCTCCATGTACGCACGCTCGAAGAACGCTGCGGCGTACGACTGATGGAGCGAAGCACTCGTCGACTTCGTCTCACCCAGGTCGGCGAGCAAGTGCTCGAAGCAGCGAGAGAGGTGCTCGGCGCGGTTCGCACGCTCGAGCACGTCGTCCAAGGGCATCGTGATGCCCCCACAGGAGTTCTCCGCGTGACGGTGCCGCTGGATCCGTCGCTCTCGGCGATGCTCGCGCCGATTGCCGCGGCCCTGACCCGCCAACATCCCGCACTGAGAATTGACCTCTCGTTCGACGATCGGGTGCACGACCTGATCAAGGAGCGGTTCGACGTGGCGGTTCGGCTTGGGAGCGTAGCTCCATCGAGTTACGTCATTCGGCGTCTGGGGACGGAGCCAGAGGTCGTCGTGGCGAGCCCAACGGTGGTCGATCAGTGGGGTGAGGTTCAAACACCGGATCGGCTCTCCGGAGCACCGTGGGTCGTTCACTCGGGCTTGCCGGTCCGGGCGGCATGGACATTTCGTTCGACTCGTAGTGCCAAGCAGATGCAGGCGACCCTAAAGGTCACCGTCGCCGCGAACACGGTGCTTGCTCTCCGGGATCTGCTCGTGGCTGGAGCGGGGTTCGGTCTCCTCCCTCTCCATGTCGTTCGCGATGACATCGCCGCCGGACGCCTTCAGCTCGTTTGCCCGGACTGGCGCTCGCGGAAGCTAACGCTTCACGCGTTGCTTCCGACCCGGCAATCCCCGCCTCGCGTGCGCGTCTTTCTCGACCGGCTCTCCGACGCCTCGAAAGACCTCGGTTTCGACCCCACCTAGCCTGCCAATGAGACGAGATCGAGTTCGACGAGATCGAAGCGGTCGAGGTTCATCACCTTCGTCCAGGCGGCCACGAAGTCACGGACGAACGTCTCTTGGCCGTCCGAGCTTCCGTAGACCTCTGCGAGCGCGCGCAGCTGCGCGTTCGAGCCAAAAATCAGGTCGACGCGCGTAGCGGTCCACTTCGTCTCGCCGGTCGTGCGGTCGCGCCCTTCGAACACATCCTTCGCGTCCGAGACCGCCTTCCACTCCGTGTTCATGTCGAGCAGGTTTTTGAAGAAGTCATTCGTGAGGGCTGCCGGTTTCTTCGTGAAGACGCCGCGCTTCGATGAACCGGCGTTGGCCCCCAAGACCCGCAGACCGCCCACGAGCACCGTCATCTCGGGCGCGGTCAACGTCAGGAGCTGCGCCTTGTCGACGAGGAGCGCTTCTGCTGGGACGGCGTACTTGGCCTTCTCGTAGTTTCGGAACCCGTCCGCCACCGGCTCCAGCACGGCAAAGGACACGACGTCGGTCTGCTCCGGCGAAGCGTCCGTCCGCCCCGGGACGAACGGCACCGTCACTGCATGACCGGCGTTCTTCGCCGCTTCCTCGATGCCGACCGCGCCGCCGAGGACGATCAAGTCGGCGAGCGAGAGCCTCCTGCCACCGGTCGCTGCGCCATTGAACTCGCGCTGGATGCCCTCGAGCGTCTGGAGCACTCTGGCCAGTTGCTCGGGCTGATTCACGGCCCAGTCCTTTTGCGGCGCAAGGCGGATGCGCGCGCCGTTCGCGCCCCCGCGCTTGTCGGAGCCGCGGAACGTCGAGGCCGACGCCCACGCCGTCGAGACGAGCTGCGAGACCGACAAGCCCGACGCGAGAAGCATCCGCTTGAGGGAAGCGATGTCCGCCTCGTCGACGAGCGCATGATCGACCTTCGGGATCGGGTCCTGCCAGATCAGATCTTCGGCAGGGACCTCGGGGCCGAGATAGCGCGCGCGGGGGCCCATGTCGCGGTGGGTGAGCTTGAACCAGGCGCGCGCAAACGCGTCGGCGAACTGGTCCGGATGCTCCATGAAGCGACGCGAGATCTTCTCGTACGCCGGGTCGAAGCGCAGCGAGAGGTCGGTCGTCAACATCGACGGCGCGATGCGCTTCGATGCGTCGTGCGCGTCCGGCACCGTGCCGGCTCCCTCGGCGCCCTTCGGCTTCCACTGATGCGCGCCGGCCGGGCTCTTCGTGAGCTCCCATTCGTAGCCGAACAAGTGCTCGAAGAAGTCATTGCTCCACTTCGTCGGCGTCGTGCTCCACGTGACTTCGAGTCCACTCGTGATCGCGTCACCGCCCTTGCCCGCGCCAAGATCATTTTTCCAGCCCAGACCTTGCGCCTCGAGGTCCGCCGACTCCGGATCGGCCGCCACGTGCGATGCCGGGCCCGCACCGTGCGTCTTGCCGAACGTGTGGCCGCCAGCGATCAGCGCGACGGTCTCCTCGTCGTTCATCGCCATGCGCGCGAAGGTCTCGCGAACGTCCTTGGCGGCCGCGACCGGATCAGGGTAGCCGTTCGGGCCTTCCGGATTGACGTAGATGAGGCCCATCTGCACCGCCGCAAGCGGGTTCTCGAGGTCCCGCTCGCCGGAGTACCGCTTGTCGCCACCGAGCCACGTCTTCTCGGTGCCCCAATAGACATCTTCATCGGGCTCCCACACGTCCTCGCGACCACCGGCGAAGCCGAAGGTCTCGAAGCCCATCGTCTCGAGAGCAACGTTACCGGCGAGGATGAACAGGTCGGCCCAGGAGATCTTGCGACCGTACTTCTGCTTGATTGGCCAGAGTAGGCGGCGCGCTTTGTCCAGGTTCCCGTTGTCCGGCCAGCTGTTGAGCGGCGCGAAACGCTGCTGGCCGCGACCGCCGCCACCGCGCCCGTCGCCGATGCGGTAGGTGCCGGCGCTGTGCCACGCCATGCGAATGAACAAGGGGCCGTAGTGACCGAAGTCCGCCGGCCACCAATCCTGCGAGTCCGTCATGAGTGCCGCGAGGTCCTCCTTCAGCGCCGCGAAGTCGAGACTCCGAAACTCGTTGGCGTAGTCGAACCTCTCGCCCATTGGATTGGATTTGGAGGAATGCTGATGAAGAAGGTCGAGCCGCAGCTGGTTCGGCCACCAATCGCGGTTCGAGGTGCCGCCGCCGAGGGAGCGAGGGAAAGGGCATTTGCTTTCGGTTGTCATGCTTTCAAGTCTCGGTTTGGGCACCCCGCCAGGGCAGCGATGAGTCTCAACGCACGCGGGGAGCGGGCTTACCTCGTCGCAGCAGAGGCGGCTGCCGCGGCCTGCTCGATGATGGATGCAACAGCGTTCGGTTTCGAGACGTAGACGGCGTGGCTACCTTCCGTCTCGACCACCGTGGCGCCCGCGCGCTTCGCCATCGACCGCTGCGCGGGCGGCGGGATCATCCTGTCGCTCGTCGCGACGAGGTAGAAGCTCGGCTTCGTCTTCCACGCCGGCGAGCTCACCGCTCCGGCGAGCGCCTCGACGCCCCACGGTACCTGCGAGTCGGCCATGAAGGCGGCCTGATCCGGTCGGACATCCGCCGCGAACGAGTCAGCGAACTTCGCGCGATCGAGGAGCAAGAACCCGGCCTGGGGCGGAAGGATCGGCGGCACCGGGGCGCCCGGCGGGGGATTGGCAATGAGCGTCTGGACGGACTCGCCCTTGTCGGGCGCGAACGCGGCGATGTACGCGAGCGCCGCCACCTTCGGATGGTTGCCGGCTTCCGTGATGACCACGCCGCCGTACGAGTGACCGACCAAGACGATCGGTCCGCTCTTCTGATCCAGGACACGCTTGGTAACCGCGACATCGTCCGCGAGGGAGAGCGTCGGGTTCTGCACGATCGTGACGTCATATCCGTCGGCGCGGAGGAGGCGGTACACGCCCTCCCAGCCAGAGCCGTCGACGAAGCCGCCGTGAACCAGAACGACCGAGGGACGATGATTGTGATTCGTCGACATGAAATGACTCCTTTTGGCCAGCCGCAGACGTGTTTCGGGTGCGACGAGAGTGGTGCTCGCGATGCATTTTTACCAATCATGAGTCATGATAACTTTCATCACGGCTATGAATCTTGCGGCACTCGATCTGAACCTGCTCGTCGTTCTTCACGCGGTGCTCGAGGAGCAGAGCGCGACCCGCGCGGCGAAGCGATTGAACGTGACGCAATCGGCGGTGAGCAATGCGCTCGGGCGGCTCCGTAGCGAGCTCGGCGATCCGCTGGTCGTCCGACACGGACGCGGGCTCGTTGCGACCCCGCGCGCCTTGGAGCTCGCCCCCCTTCTCGCGCAGGGAATCGCGCAAATCCAGACGGCGATCGGGCGCGGCCGTGCGTTCGTCCCGCACGAGAGCACGCGCACGTTCACCATCGCCGTGGGGGACAGCCATCAGACGAGCGAGGGGCCGCGCATCGCCGCCATGTTCGCGGAGCGGCTCCCGCGAGCGAATTTGCGCATGGTGAGCTTGGACCTCTTCACCGCGAGCGATGGCCTCGCGACCGGCGAGATCGACATCGTGTTCGCCCCGTCTGGGATGGTGGGAAGCGGCCATCACGGCCAGCACCTTTTCGACGAGGTCGTGTGGCTCGTCGTTCGTCGCGATCACCCCAAGGTCCGCAGCACCCTCACGCCGAAGCTCTTCAACGAGCTTGCACACGTCGACATCGAGCTCGTGCTGGGGAAGCGGGGGTTTGCCCATCGCGCGGCCGAGAACCATTGGAAGAGCGTCGGGCTCGTGCGACGCGTCGCAGTCACGGTGCCGTATTTCACCAGCGCCGCGATGATGGCTACGCGCACGGACTGCGTCGCTGCCATCCCGAACCGACTGGCCAAGATCCTATGCGCGGCCTTCCCGCTCAAAATCGTGCGGACGACGTTTCCGCTGCCCTCGATCGGGATCTCGATGATGTGGCACGAGCGAACCGACGCCGACGCGGGAGCAGTGTACTTCCGACAGCTCGTCGCAGACGCCGTGCGCGACGCCTGAGGCACAGGCACGGCGCGTGAGCGCTTCCGGCGCTGTCCGACGATCGCACGTAAGTCGGCCCAGTCCCTCACGTGCGCCTTTCGCCAACGAAAGTAGCGCGTCGATCCATGGCCTGCGCCACGCGCAGGTTGGTCGCCATGAAGCTCGGACACTCCATCGCAAACGCCCATACCGGCGACAGAGCGCAATGGCGGATTGACTGGGGAGTGGGCGCCGGGCCTATGTCGGCCAGCTCCGTCTCGACGACGCTCGGAGCGATCGCGACGACCTTCTCGTTCGTCGGGACCATACTCATTCTCCTTCCGTGCGGGGTGCGTTCTCGGCGAGCTTCATCCTTCCTTTCGTAGGACCATTCCTGCGTGGTGGAGCACGCCGTCGACGAAGTCGCCGTCGGCCGTGAAGCCCGTGTCATCGACGTAGTCGATGTGGTCTCCGGTCAAGGTGTAGCGGCCGCGATAGGCGCTGTGGCGCGAGCCGCGCGCCTCGTCGTAGCGGCCCCCAGGCAAGAGCTCGTGCCGGATGTGGCCGTCCTCCGTGACCCACATGCCGACGTAGCGCTCCTGATCGGCCCGCGCGTTCGGTTGCATGGTCTTCGCACTCGTCGTGTCGTTCGTCGTGTTCATAGCCGCTCCTGTCTTGTTGGGGCTCACGAGAAGGAACCTACGGCCCAAGACTGCTCCGCGCGAGTTGTCAATCCTCGATGGGTTCATTAGCGTACTTAAGCAATGCAAGATGACCTCGGTGGACTCGCTGCTTTCCTGGCGGTGGCGGAGACGCGCAGCTTTCGCCGTGCAGGCGAACAGCTCGGCGTCACGGCCTCCGCCGTGAGCCAGACGGTGCGGCAGCTCGAAACGCGGCTCAACCTTCAGCTCTTCGCGCGGACAACACGAAGTGTCGCGCTCACAGAGGCAGGGGAGCAGCTCTTTGGCGGCATCCGTCCGGCGTTCGCGGATGTGCGCGCGGCGCTCGAGTCACTTCACGCGCTTCGCGCTCGACCTGCCGGCACGCTGCGGCTCAACGTGTCATCCGTCGCCGAGAGTTTTCTCTCGACGAACCTTCTGGCGGAGTTCCTCGCGGAGTATCCCGACGTCAAGCTGGACGTCGCCGTCGACGACAGCAATACGGACATCGTCCGCGAGGGCTTCGACGCGGGTGTCCAGCTCGGAGAGGTGGTCGCACAAGACATGGTGGCCATCCCGGTCTCACCCCAGCAGAGGCAGATCGTCGTCGGGTCTCCGGCGTACTTCGCTGCACATGGAAAGCCGAAGCACCCGAGAGACCTCCACACACACGCGTGTATCGGCTGGCGCGTCTACACGACGCCGGCGCCTTATCAGTGGGAGTTCGTCGATGGCGGGAAGGAGTTCAGCGTCGCTCTCGATGCTCGCGTGAACACGAACGAGATGGGCCTCATGCTGCGACTCGCGCTGAGCGGCGTGGGACTCACGATCGGCCTGGAGGACACCTTTCGGCCGTACATCGACAGGGGCGAGCTCACGATCACGCTCGAGAAGTTCTGCCCCCCATTCCCGGGATTCTTTCTCTATTACCCGAGCCGCGCCCAGACGCCTCCGAAGCTGAAGGCGCTCGTCGACTTCCTTCGCGAACGGACGCGCCCGCGACGTCGCCGCTGAAATCTGCGTGCGGCGTGACATTACAAATGAAACCTAACGAGACCATCAATAATTGAGAAGCTGCGCGCATCAGTGACCGCGCCTACGTTCTCGGTGTGAACGAAACAACGTGGCCCAACCGCCACGGAGAGAGGTCATCATGAACACCGAGACCAACACGTCTCTGATCCGAAAGCTGTACAACGCCGTCAACGCGAAGGACCTCCCGACCATCGCCGCATTCGGCGACTCGAGCAGCGAATGGCTCGACGTCCCGTTCAACTTCACCACGCGGGGCGAGACGGCGATCATCGATCCGTGGAAGGCCTGGTTCGACATCTTCCCGGACGCGACATGCGAGGTTCGCAGCCTCGTCGCACTCGGTGACCACGTGGTCGCTCAGGGCATCGGTCGCGGCACGCATCGCGGAGTCTTCAACTCACCGGCCGGAAAGCTGGAGCCGAGCGGACGGGCGATGGCGGTGAGCTTCTGTGACGTCTATCGCCTCAAGGACGGCAAGATCGTCCGTGCGGACTCTTACTTCGACTTCTACGGGCTCCTCCGACAGCTCGCGCCCGAGCTCGCGGCCGCCAACACATAGCTCGGGGACGAGGCCGGCCGCACGCCCCTCGTGGATGGCGCGAGGCTGACGGCTACACCAGCGTCAGCTGGACGTCGACGCCGTGCTTGTCCTTCGCGGCCCCTCCACGATCGCTTCCGATTGCTGAAACACCGCTCGCGGTCAGACGCCGGACGTCATCGCGTGCAGCGAAACGCTGCTCGACACGCTCGTGCTCGTCGAGCGCGTGCCTCGATGCGACGTATTTTAAAAAGCCAAATGGATCAAAGGAGAAATCAAATGAACACCATGGTGAATGAAGTCGAAGGAAAAGCTGCTCTCGTTACCGGCGCGGCGAGCGGGATCGGACGCGCCATCGCCGAGCTGCTCCATGAGCGTGGCGCGAAGGTCGTGGCCGAGGATATCGACCCGAAGGTCGAGGAGCTGGCTCGCGACGGCCTCATTCCGCTCGTCGCCGACGTCACCGTCGATGGTACGGCCGAAAAGGCGGTCTCCCTCGCCGTTCGCTCGTTCGGAAAGCTCGACATCCTCGTCAACAACGCCGGGCGCATCATCTACAAGCCGATCGTCGAGATGACGCGCCAGGACTGGAACTGGCAAATGGAAACGAACGTCACCGGAGCGTTCCTCCATTCGCGCGAAGCGATGAAGGCCATGGTCCCCAACAAGTCGGGCGCCATCGTCAACATCGCGTCGTACGCGTCCTACTTCGCCTTCAAGGGCATTTCGGCATACACGGCTTCCAAGGGGGCGTTGGCGCAGCTCACGCGAACCCAGGCGCTGGAAGCCATCGAACACGGGATTCGGGTAAACGCGATTGGTGTCGGTGACGTCGTCACCAATCTTCTCAATCACTTCATGGAGGATGGGCGAGCGTTTCTTGCCGACCATGGCAAGAAGGCTCCGATTGGCCGTGCCGCGGACGCGAAGGAGATCGCCGAGATCGCTGCGTTCCTTGCGTCGGATCGGGCGAGCTTCATCGTCGGGTCGGTCGTCATGGCCGATGGCGGCATGAGTGTTCCCATCGGTTGAGACATCCGAAGGCGACGGGTCGAAGGGGGCGGCCCGTCCGCGCGAATGTCCGCCCCCCACCGATCGACAACGGACTGAAGAAAGGAATCACGACATGAGCTCGACACTGACCAAGACCGCATTCTTCACGGCCAAGCCTGGAGGGGAGGACGCGCTCGGCGCACGGCTCCTCGCACTTGTGGAGCCAACGCGAACGGAACCTGGATGCGTCCGCTACGGCATCCTCCGCTCCGCGGACCAGCCAGATCTCTGGTTCGTCTACGAAGACTGGCGCGATGAGGCCGCCTTCGATGCGCATATGCAGACTCCGTACGTGCAGCAGTTCATGAAAGATGTCCCCACACTTTGCTCGAAGGACGTCGATACTCGGACCTTCCATTTGCAGTCCAAGCCGTCGATTGACGTCACCGAGGCTCACCTCCATCCCGCGTCCGGTGGGCTCGCCGCGGAGCGCCCCCACCTCGACGCGCGCGAGTCAACGACGACGACGCGCCGTGAGATGCTCGACATGGAGGCATTGGAAGCACTGACCAGCTCGAGCGGCGCCCCCTCGCGTCCCATCCTGCTGACGGGTGGTGCCGTGGTCGCGGTCGACCCGATGCTCGGCGACTGGGAACGCGCCGACGTACTCATCGTCGGGTCCGTCATCGTCGGCGTCGGCCCAGGTCTGCTCACCGCGGCTGCCGACGACAAGTCGATCGTGATCGATTGCGAGGGGATGGTGGTCCTCCCGGCGGCGACCGACTTTACTTCACCCCAGCGGTCCGGCTCGCTGACGCCCGGCAAACGCGCCGACATCGTCGTGGTCCGCATCGCCGACGCCAAGGACACCCCGACCGGCGCCGTTGCGAACCGCGGCCAGCACGTAGACATTCTCATTCAGGACGGCAAGGTCACCCTCTGGCGCGGTCGCCCGCTCGCCGATTCAGAGTTGTCCGCGAAGCCGCCGGCAGTCGCGGCGGGCAAGGCGGCCGACGCTTCTGCGTTCGTAGGCATGTGGATCGACGAGAACGACTTCGTCCGTCAAGAGCTCCTTTCCAACGGACGCTACGACGAGGCGCGCGGAGATCGCGCAAGCGCCTATCAGGGTCAGTATTGGATTCACGGCAACCGCATCGACTATCTGGATGATCTGGGCTTTTGGGCCTTCGGTGAGTTCAAAGACGGCGTCCTCTACCACGCGGGTTACCGCTTCCGGCGCGCTCCATTCCCTTCCCTACCCAAAGTGAAGGCCGAGTCGGCAGCGTAGTCGCCCCAACACGCGAGCGCCTTCGTCAAACGCACGAAGGCGCTCTCCCGGCAACTCGGCTTCCAACTCGACCTGTTGTTTATGAAGGAGCAGCCTCACCATGACCGACCATCCTCATACCCCGAAGACCGCGCGTGTTCAGTCGCCCGCCAGACGAGCATCGAATGCGAAGTCGGATATCGTCGCCGCGGCGGGCTTCTCCGAGTTCCCCCTCGACCGAGTACATCGGTTGATCGAGCCGGGACCGGTCATCATGGTCTCGACGTCGCGGGGTGGGCGTCCGAACCTGATGACCAACGGCTTCAACATGTCGGTGGTGCACGACCCGCCGATTCTCGCGCTCGTGGTCGGTCCTTGGGACTACAGCTACGACGCGCTGCGCGAGACGCGAGAGTGCGTGATCGCGATCCCGTCAATCGATCTCGCCACGCGTGTCGTCGACGTCGGTAATGTGTCCGGTCGAGACGTCGACAAGTGGAAGCGCTTCGGCTTTACGCCGCTTCCGGCAATCACCGTCGCTCCCCCGCTCGTTGGCGAATGCTTCGCCAACATCGAGTGTCGCGTCGCCGATGATCGACTCGTCGCCGATTACAATCTGTGGCTTCTCGAGGCGACGCGCGTGTGGCTCGCCGAATCGAAGCGTGGCCTCGGTGAGTTTCATCATCGCGGCGACGGAACCTTCTCGGCGAACGGCGAGACAATCGACATGAAGCGACGGATGACGAAGTGGCAGGCCCTCGTCGAGGACTGAAGTCCTCGGCCGGTCCGGGGTCGCGCCTCGATCAAGGCGATGCGCGCTCCGGGTCGAAGAGGTCTGAAGATGACCTTCACGAGACTGCCGGCCCGTCGCAGCACGCGGACGTTCGAGGACGTGTACATGTGTCGTCATCACGCTGGCGACGGTGCTCTGCGTCCATTAGCGCTGTCGGTAATCGCCGACGATAGCCACGTTCCCCGAGCGGACATGGTGCGGGATACCGGTGGCGCGCAACGCAGCCACCGGCACCGCACTCGTGAGCTACGAGACGGAGCCCGTGCTCGGAAACACCATGGGCAGGTCCCCCTCCCCCAGGATTCCTGGATCCCGTGAAAACCATTCTTGCGTGCGGCCACGGTTCAACGATTCCGCACGCTCGCACGGTGTTCTTCCCGATCGCGGGCGTCGAAGCGAGAAGCCCTCGAACTGGCCTGAACGATCGTGCCCGATAAGGATCGATGTCCGGGCTCATCCCATCCGGCTGGTGAACTGGTTCATGTCGAAATAGTCGCGCCAGGCGCTGATCTTGCCGTTTCTGACCTCGAAGACTCCCATGACCGGCAGCTCGAAGGACTTGTGAGGCAGCTTGAAGGCGTCCACCCGCTCGGTCATCACGACCGGACCATTCGCTGCGATATTGATGACGCGGAACTCGATGCTCTCGATGCCTGGCGCGCCAGGGCGGATGAACGTGGCGATGTTGTTCGCGATGGCGTCCCTGCCGGTGACCGGCGCCAGCGGAATATTGTGGTAGACGGCGTCGTCGGTGAAAAACGCGGCCAGCTCGGCGGCCCCGATGTTGTTGGACCACGCCGCACAGAATCTGCGCACAACCTCGATCGGGCTCTCCATCTGGCTCCTCCTTCCGTCGTTCTTGGTGGCACTCCGCCGGGCGCCCATCAATGCCAGCCCCGCAGCTGACACGATTCCGGCACCACCAACCGCATATAAGAACTTACGGCGCGAGCGCGCATGCGACATTTCCGTTCGGCTGTCCAAGTCCCTTTTAGACATGAGTAGCTCCGGAACCTCGACTCCGCTCAGGCATTCCGAAGCTTGAAAGGCCAACACCGTACCGACCGGCCGCCCGTCGGTTGCGTAAAAGCGCCTCGCGCTGCATCATCGAACCACATGCCGCCCGAAGCCGTCGCGTACGTCGAGGTTGCACCTCGCCCCGAGGCGGCGGCGTACCTGACCGAGATTTGCGGCGTTTCGTACGAAGGCGTCGAGGCTCCGGCACTCCTTCTTCCGCAAGGCACGGCCACCTTCGTCGTGTCGTCGTCGAAAGACGCGCGGCGCCTGCGCATCGAAGTCAAAGGTCCACAAACGCGAGCCGCTCAAATGCCGCGCGCTCGTCTTCGGTGGGCCCTCGGCGTACGCCTTCGCGCGGGGCGAGGCCGAGAGCTTCTGGGTGTTCCGCTGGACGAGCTGACGGATCGAACGGTCGCGGTCGACGCTCTCTGGGGAAAGGATGGCGAGAGACTCGGCGAACGCATGATGGGCGCGTCGAGGATGAAGGATCGGCTTCGCGTCCTCGAAGAGATGCTTGTCGCACGCCTGGGCCTGGTCCGTACAACGCCGTCGACGAGCGCGCTGGTAGACGCCGCGACGGCACGTCTCGAACGTGGAGCGTGTGAGCGCGTCAGCGAACTCGCGGACCACTTGGGCATCAGCCCGCGCCAATTGCGGAGACAGTTCCTCGACCACGTCGGCATGACGCCGAAGGCGTATGCAAGCCTTCTGCGCTTCCGTCGGGCAACCGATGCGCTCGAAGCGGCCGGTTTCTCGAACTTCGCCGATCTCGCCGCTCGAAGCGGGTATTACGACCAAGCGCACATGATTGCGGACTTCCGAGAGCGCACGGGAACAACACCGCGTACGTTCCGTGCGTTGGTCAATTCGACGGAGTGACCGTTTCTTCCAATTCGGCGGCGTGCGGCGCGCGTACCTTCCTCGTTCACGGAGGACACGCCAATGCCCATCGACGACTACGTGACCCTTGGACACTCGGGCCTTCGGGTTAGCCCATTTTGCCTCGGCGCGATGACGTTCGGTCAGGACGATTGGGGTTCGTCCGTCGCCGACTCGCAGCGCATCATGGATGCGTACATCGATCGAGGCGGAAACTTCATCGACACCGCGAACCTTTACACGCGAGGTCGCTCGGAGAAGATCATCGGCGAGCATCTGGGGCACGGTCCTCGAAAGCGACAGCGACTCGTTCTCGCGACGAAGTTCTTCGGCAGTCTCTTTCCCGGCGATCCCAACGCAGGTGGAACGAGCCGCAAGGCCATCCATGCGCAGCTCGACGAATCGCTGCGGCGACTGGAAACGGATTACGTCGATCTCTATTGGATGCACGCGTGGGACAAGTTCACGCCGATCGATGAAACGATGCGCACGCTCGATGATCTCGTGCGTGCGGGGAAGATTCGCTACATCGGCTTTTCCGACACGCCCGCCTGGAAGGTCGCCGAAGCCCAGGTGACGGCACAGCTTCGAGGTCTCTCGCCGCTCGTCGCGTTGCAAATCGAGTACTCGCTCCTCGAACGGACCGTGGAGGGGGAGTTCTTGGCCATGGCCGACGAGCTTGGCTTGGGAGTGATGCCGTGGTCACCGCTGAAGAACGGTGTTCTCACTGGCAAGTACGCTCGTCGAGACAAGGGCAATCATGCGCCTGATCGCGGCGCGTTTGCGCTGCCGGCGCTGTCCGACGATCGCACGTTCGACGTGATCGAGTGCGCAGAGCGGATTGCATCCGAGCTCGATGCCACGGTCGCTCAAGTGGCGCTGGCGTGGCTTTGCGGGCGCCGGGCGGTCGCCTCGCCGGTCGTGGGTGCGCGCACGATCGGCCAGCTGGAGCAGAATCTGAAAGCGCTCGATCTTCGCCTGACCGACCTGCAACGCCAGCAGCTCGACGAAGCAAGCAAGCCACAGCTCGCGTTTCCGGCGGCATTTCTCGAATTCGTCGGGCGTGTTGCGTACGGCGGCACGACGATTCGAGGAGTTTCTTATCCCGCAACGCCATACGCGCCGAAGAGCGACGCCGATCGCTACTGACTCCCGCGTCTGCCCAACATCGCCGGTCAACCGGCGCTGAGCGTTCTCGAGGCAAGGAGCCGAAGCGCCTGCTTGCGGACCGCCTCGTCGGGATCGTTCGCGAGTCGGCCGAGCTCGACGGCTCGATCCCGAAATGCCTTTCGCATCGGGTCGAGCCACGGAGCTTCGTTGTCGGACGGCGGCGGTAGAGCATCGGCGTACCTTGCGAGGAGCGCAAGGATCGCGCTCCGGGCGGCGCGCCCGTCGCTCGCGACGTGCAGCAGCATCGGCGTAAGCCTCGCGCTCGATTCGTAGATCGTCCCCTGGTGAACCGTATCGGTCGACAAAACGCGGAGCGCCCCGTCGCGGATCTCGGGGGCGTCGGCGACGAGTGCATTCAGGAGATGAGCCACGTGGTACTTGGATTCGTGAAACGCGTACCAGGCGAACATCGACGGGTCCGAGAGCTCGGTCCAGGGGATGTCCTTCGCCATCGCGTAGTACTCGGTCCGCGGTAGGCGAACGATGGTCGACAGCAGGTGAAGCATCGCGAGCTTCTCCTCGTCGAGGAGCACGACGTCGCGGACGTTTTCCATCTGCTCGTAGAGCGGCAGGAACACTTCTTCGAGCACGGCGCCGTCCTCGGCGAACATCTGCCAGCGCGCGGCGACCTCCTCCTCTTCTCCGTCCTCCTCCGGAGGAAACGACCTGAACTCGATCCGGGCGAGGAGCTTGCCGTTGGGATCCCAGAACGACCACGGACCGGGCAGCGCGCCGTCGGTGCCGAGCTGTGCTTCGGCCTTCTTCCGTCCGTCCGTGAAGGTCGTGAGCCGGAACGTGACTCCGTCCGCACGCGCCAGCCCCCAATGATCGAGGTCCGTACGGGTCGAAATGCGTCCATGCCCGACGTAGGTCGCGCCATCGGGCACGTCGTGACGAGTCCGGGCGAACGTCAGAAGCTCGTCGTCGTCGAGCGCATCGACGCGGTGGTGGGTGAGGTCTCGCTCCGTCACGAGCTCACCTCGTTCGTCGAAGAAACGCCACACGCCGATGAGAGGTCCACTCCAGTGGCCGCCGCCCGCGTGCCGGCCTTCCATCGCCTTGTACGCCCCCTCGACGCGGAGCACGCCTGATGCGTCGTACTTCTTGCACGGCAGCACGTCGCTCGGTTCGCCGTAATCGACCAGCTCCCGCGCGCCATCGGGGAAGAAGAACGTCCACATGCCGACGCGAGGCGACGGACCGTCGGCGAGCTTCATCCGCCCATGCTCCCAGACGCCTTTCCTCCTTCCGTTGGTGATCAGCGCAGAGAACGCCGGTACATGAGCGGGACGTTCGGGCGCCGGTGTCCCGTTGGTCGCGACCTCCCGCCCGTCGGCGTCGAAGAAGATAGGCAGGCTGCACGTCCCGTCCTCGAAGATCTCCTGTCGCGCCTGGTGGATGCGCGGATGGGCGGAGTCGAAGACGTGGTGGTTCGACGTGGATTCGGCCGAACGTTGCCAGGTGACGATGCCAGGGCGGAGATCGCTCATCGAGGGCGAGAAGGATACGACAGACTCGCGAATCGCGATGTCACGAAGCTCGATCGTCGGCGCCAGAGGTCAGCCGGTAGCCGGGGTCGGGCGAGAGCGCCTCAACGAACGTCGCTGACTCGGGAACCAAGAGCAGCGCCGATTGTCCCACAGGGATGCCCTTCGACCCGATTGCGCTCGCGAACGAAGTTCCCGACGAAGCGACGTTCGACCGAGCCGTGCTCGACCTTCTCGGTCGTAGCGTCGGGTTCGACGCAGCCCTCTTCGCCGTCAAAGGAGAGCCGCCGACGATCATCGGCATCGACGGGAAGCTAGGCGCCGCCATTGCACGCGGCGACTACGACGACGAGATCGCGCCCATCAAAGCAACGGCTCTCGCGAGGAGAGGCGTCGCGGTCGATACGCAGGTTCTTGGTGAGCAACACGTCCGTGCCCTTCGCTACCATCGCGACTTCGCGGCACCGATCGGTGGACGCCATTCGCTCATTGCGTTCCTCGCGGTGCGCGGCATCCCGATCGGCGGTCTGATGCTTGGTCGCTGTGGCTCGACGTTCTCCGACGAGCAGCTCGCTCTCGTCGAAGCCCTCCTCCCGAGCCTCGCCATCGCACGCGCGTCGTTTCGGCTGCCTTGGTGCGGGCATCCACTGCCGACGCCGCGCTCCACCGGCACCGAGCGACTCGCAAGCTGGATTCGCGGAGAGCGCGTCCACGAGCGCCTCGCCGACAAGAGCCCCGAAATCGTGGTGCGCGACCGCGCGGGATACCGGGAAATGGTCGCCTGCGATGAACGCGGAAACCTCGTCTGGTCGCGCGCCGCAATCGACGAGCCCGAACGTTCGGGTTGGTTCTACGTCGATCTCCTGCATCTCGCGGCGGTGCGAGCCTCGAGTCAACGTCGCTTTCTGTTCATCGGCAGCGGAGGCGGCGTAAGCATCCGCCAATTCGCGCGGGTCTATCCGGGAGCGACGCTCGACGTTGTGGAGTCCGACGAGCGCGTCGTCACACTCGCACGTCGCTGGTTCGGGCTCGACGCCATACCAAACATCTCGATCACGATCGACGACGGAGCATCGTTCCTTCGGCGCTCGCCAAGCAGCACGTGGGACGCGATCATCGTCGACGCATACGACGGCTCGGTGCTTGCCGCGCCGTTCGCCAGCCGCGCGTTCTTCGCCGACGTTCGCCGCACCTTACGTCCTGGCGGCGGGCTGGCGTTCAATGTCATCGGCACGCTCGGCGGCAACGGCGAGCTTCAGCGGATCGAGCGCGCAGCGCGTGCGGAGAGATTGGACGTACGCCTCGTGCCCGTGCTCGATCCCGGCGAGGCGTATTCGCCGATGGCGGTTCGCAACGTCGTGCTCGTCGCGCGGCGCTGAACTCGATGGCGGTCACGGCGTGCCGCGATCACGGCTGGGCGTTCGATGTCATCGGCCGTTCGGGAACTGTGAGCGGTCGCCGAGCATCTTGCCACGCAGCGCGAGCTCTTGCCCGAGGAGAAGCTGGCGAGGCTCCCAGCTCGCAAGCGCGGTCGCGAGGTCGGTCGCGGGCGGCGTGAGTGCGTCCACCAACATGAGGGCGTTCGCCGCCGCCTTCAACGTACTGGCGGCTGTATGCGGGCGGGGCACGAACGCGGCATCGCCGAGTAGGACGACTCGACCGAAAACCATTCGAGGAACCACAAGGTCGAGGATCGGTTGGACGAAGGGGTCTCGCGTTGCGTGGACGAGATCGCGGAACGGCCATGCGAGCTCGTCGTCTGCCGCGGCGCGGAGCTCGCGTTCGAGCTTTGGCGCGAGATGTCCGGGAGGGACCGAACGCTCGCGGACGCGGCCATCTCGATCGGTCATCACTTCCTCGAGCCGAGAGGGAGCCATGTTCCGGTACCAAACCCAGTTGAAGCGGCGCGCACCACGATCCGTCGAGTGATCGTCGCCCCCCACGAGATACGAGAGGATATGCGATCCCGGAAACTCGAAGAACGCGAACCGCTCCGACAGGACCTCGCGCGCCTTCGCTGGCAGTTCACCTTCGGGAACGAGGCCGCGAAAGGCAACGTATCCGGCGTAACGCACCTCGATGTCCGGGAGCATGAGCTGGCGAACCGTGGACCCTGCGCCATCCGCTCCAACGAGCAGCTCCGCGCGCTCCGAACTCCGACCATCTTCGAAGTGAGCGATGACGGCGCTCGCATCTTGCTCGATGGAGACGAGCGTTTCGCCGGCGTGGTAGTGCTCCTTCGGGAACGCCTCCCGGAGCGCGCTATACAGGGCGGACCAGGAAGTCTGCGTCTGCGGTGACCTCATCAGAGACGCGACCCCGCCATCGCGCGAGAGGTAGACCCGCTCTCTTGCGACGACGCCGCGCAGCTTCGTCGCATCGACGCCGATGCGCCTGAAGACCTCGACGACGTCCGGCTGGAGGACGATGCCCCCTCCACGGCTCTCGAGATCTCCGGGCGAGCGCTCGTAGACGTCCACCGTCCACCCCGCTTCTCGAAGGAGCACGGCCGCGAAAAGCCCGCCGAGCGATCCGCCGATGATGATGGCTCTCCGCTTCACGATTGCCTCCCTGTCCCACGCCCGACTGTCGCTCGAGGGGCATCCTCGGAGCGGACGGCCTTGATCGCATCGACCAGACGCGAGACGGCGACCGCACCTTCGGCGACGAAGGAACCGATGCGGATGCGAGGAACCGCATGCGTGCCCGACGCGAGGGACTTCGTCTCGAGCTCCAGAACCTCGCGCACGCCGCCTTCACTCGACAGCCACGTTTCGGCTTCGCGACGAGGGAGGCCAGCGTCCGCGGCGACGTCGGCCAACACAGCGAGAGAGCCGATGTCACGCCCCTCGGTGAAGTAGGCGTAGAATAGCTGGTGAACCAGACGCGAGGCGTCACCTCGCTCCTGAGCCCACCCCACCAGGCGGTGCGCGCGTCGCGTGTTTGGCGTTACGAGCACGCGATCGTAGTTGAACGCGAGTCCCTCGGCTTTACCGACTTCGGCGAGGTGAGCGTCCATCGCCAGCGAGCGCTCCCAAGAACCGAACTTGCCGCTCCGGTAGGCCTTCCGGTCCATCCCCTCGACGCGCATCGTCGGGTTCAGCTCGAACGGCAGGAATTTTATCGAGACTTCGTGGGTGCCTGCGACTTGCTTCGCGGCCTCCGCAAGGCGGTGTTCCGCCACGTAGCACCACGGACAGATGAAGTCCGACGTGACTTCGACGGGGACATTGTTCACGGGTTCGACCTCCGCCCACCATCGTGTGGCTTGGGTCGACTGTTGATAATGTGTCCATTCTGTCTATTATCTTTGCGTCGCACGCAAAGACGGAGGCGGCTCGTGGATCAACTCGAAGCGCTCCGGGCATTCGCCCGCGTCGTCGAAGCAGGGGGATTTTCGGGCGCAGCTCGCAGCGCCGGCCTCTCCGCAGTTTCGTCCGTGACGCGCCAGCTGAACTGGCTGGAGGACAAGCTCGGCGTGAAGCTCCTGGTCCGCTCGACGCGATCGGTGACGCCGACCGAAGCCGGGCAGGTCCTGTACGAGCAAGTGACACGCGTGCTCGAGGAGCTCGATGCCGCGACTCGTATGGTGAGCGGTCTCGACGCGACCCCCCGCGGGCGCCTGCGAGTGACCGCGCCGGTCGCCTTCGGCAGGCTGCATCTCTCGCGCGTCGTCACGTCGTTCATGCGCAAGTGTCCAGAGGTCGAGCTCGAACTCGTGCTCACGGACGCGGTCGTGGACATCCTCGAGGCCGGGATCGACATCGCGATTCGCATCGGACGCCCTGAGAGCGGCTCGTTGATCGCGAGGAAGCTCGCGCCACACCAGCGCGTGGTCTGCGCGGCGCCGGCCTACTTCGCGGCCCATGGCCGCCCCAAGCATCCCCGAGATCTCGCGCGACACCGTTGTCTGCTCTTCTCGTACGAAGCGAGCGCTCCGGGCATGGACTCACGCACGACGTCTTGGCACTTCGCACACGGAGGAACGGACACGCGCGTACGCGTTCAAGGGACACTCCGCGCCAACAGCTCCGAGATGCTTCTCGAGGCCGCCATGGACGGTGCGGGCGTCGCGCTGCTTCCGACCTGGCTCGTCGCCCAGCACGTGGCCGACGGACGGCTCGCGTGCGTCCTCTCCGGCTTCGACGCGAACCCACGAAAATCGAACGTCGCGATCTACGCGCTGTACCCGCAGACCCGGCGCAACTCGGTGAAGACCCGCGCGTTCGTGCAGCACGTCGCCGAACACCTTGCGTCGCAGCGCTCTTGGGAGGCCGTCTGCTTCAAGAAGCGAAAGGCGGAGTCAGCCGGAGCGCACGGATCATCCTGAGCACGTCCCCCGAAGCGGACGTCGTGCGAAGTGCCGGCCGCGTTCAGCCAAGCCGCGTGCCGTTGGGCACGGGGCGCTCGGGCGTCGTGATGACCACGCCCGCCTCCGTCGGAAACCCGGTCAACAGGAACTGCGAGCGGAACGGACCGATCTGCTTTTCTGGGAAGTTGATGACGCCGACGATTTGGCGGCCGATGAGATCGTCCGCCCGATAGAGATGGGCGATCTGCGCGCTGGTCTTCTTCTCACCGTAGGGCCCGAAGTCCACCCAGACCTTCCACGCGGGCTTGCGCGCCTCGGGGAACGCTTCGACGCGCGTCACCGTCCCCGCGACGATGACGACCTTCTCGAACTCCGACCAGGTGATCGTCTCAGGCTGTTTGCTCGAGCTCTCATCCATCGTGCCATCTCCTTTCGAGTCCATCGAGCCAGACACTCTGCAGACGAAGGAGGGTGCCGTCTTGGCGAAGACGGAGACGCTTTGGCGAAACCGGAAGCTCTAGCGCCGATGGCGGCGCAGGGCGCCGGGCGTCGTACCTAGCGCGGCTCTGAGGTGGCGCGTGAGGGAGCTCTGGTCGTAGTAGCCGGAACGCGCCGCCACCTCGATGATCGGCAGCGACGTCGTCTCGAGCAGCGAGACCGCGTACTGCACCCGAACCTCCGCAAGCCGTGCGTGAACGGTGGTGCCATAGGTGGCCCGGAACAGTGCCGCGAGGTGACGTCCGCTCACGCCCTCCTCGGCAGCAAGCGCATCGATCGTGAGCGGCTCGGCGAACCGCTGATTGATCGCTCGCCACACGCGCTCGGCGCGAGGATCGCGGCGCGCACGGAGCGACGTGCCCCCGTTGGCCGGGTGTGAAGCCAGAGTCGCAAGCGCCAGGGACGACCACGCATCGGCCAAGGCGGAGTCGATCGCGGTGACGCTCTCCGGCGCGTGCATCGTCTGCAACCACGTCGTCAGAGCTCTCAGGCTGGGCATGAGAGGGATGAACACGCGATCACCCAAGCGGCTGAGGTCGGGGGCGTTCGTCGCCTGCACCGCGTCCAGCACGATGAAGCTGTTGCGGCCGGTGGCCTCGAAGGCGTGCGCGACCCCCGCAGGAATCACCGCGATGTGGCGTGCATCGACACGGCCGCCTCGACCGTTCACCTCGATCTCCAGCACCCCGCGTGACGGCATCACGACCTGCACGAAGTCGTGGGCGTGGAGGGCCGTGGCGGGGCCGTAGGACCGAAAATCGAGCATCCCGCACGAGGATACCAGCCTGCTCCGCGTCGGCCACCGCGCTCCGAGCACCTCGAGTGCTCCCTTGAGTCGCTCGAGTCCACGTGTAGAACGACGCCATGCCCTATGCCGACAATGGTGGTCTGCGGATCCACTACGAAGAGCTTGGTGGTGAGCACGACCTTCCGCCGCTCGTGCTTGTCTTCGGATTCGGGATGACCGTGCTCGACTGGGTCGATCTGGGCTACGTCGAGGCACTGAAGGATGCCTTCCGCTTGATTGCCATCGAGCCGCGTGGGCATGGAACCAGCGACGGCTCGACCAACCCCGACGACTATCGCCTCGACCTGCTGGCTTCCGACGTGATCGCGGTCATGAATCACTTGGCCATCGAGAAAGCCATCGTCGGGGGCTACTCGCTGGGCGCGAAGATCGTGCTGAGCCTGGCAAGCCGGCACCCGCAAAGGCTCGCCGGTCTCGTGCTCGGCGGGTTCGAGTTCGCCTCGGAGGTGCGTATCGAGGACGACCTCGTCATCGATTCACTCCGAAAGGGCGGCCCGGCATGGCGCGATCTCTGGCGACGGATGATGGATCTCCCCCCGGCCATGGCCGAGCGCCTCTTGCAGGCAAACACAGGCGCGTTGATTGCGCTGCGTGAAGCGGAAGGATGCTGGGAGAGCCTGGCCGACGCGGTGCACACGATCGACGTGCCCTGCTTGCTCTATGCAGGGGAGCATTGCTTGGGACGTAACGCGGTAAGAGCAGCCGCCTCGTCGATCGCCTCGAGCCGATACGTCGAGCTCGCTGGGCTCACGCACTTCCAGGTGCTCGGAGAGTCGGCCTGGATTTGCAGCGAGGTGAGGCGCTTCTTCGCCTGACGCGGGTTGCGAGCTGGCGACTATGATTCATGGACCGACGAGCGTGCCGGTTGATGCATCACCCCGCGGTCAGCGGCTTTTCCAGGACCTCGAAGCGCAGGTCCTGACGGGTCGGGATGCCGAAGCGCTCGTCGCCATACGGGAAGGGCTTCTTGAGGCCCGTGCGGACATAGCCGCGCCGCTCGTAGAAGGCGATCAGCTCCTCGCGGATGTCGATCACCGTCATGCGCATGGTCGGCATCGACCAGTCGTCGCGGGCGACGCGCTCGGCCTCGGCCAGCAGCGCCTTGCCCATCCCGCCGCCTTGCAGATCCGGACGCACCGCAAACATGCCGAAGTACCC
Source organism: Labilithrix luteola (assembly GCF_001263205.1). Classification (GTDB taxonomy): domain Bacteria; phylum Myxococcota_A; class Polyangia; order Polyangiales; family Polyangiaceae; genus Labilithrix; species Labilithrix luteola. The sequence goes on along the minus strand of NZ_CP012333.1, from coordinate 5,175,444 downwards.
GGCGCCATCCTCGATGGCCACGTGGGCGCAGCCGAGCAGGACGCCATCGCGCTCGGCGAGCAGGATCCGACTGCCGTCGCGTTCGATGTCCTGACGCAGGACCTCCGGGTCGATGCGCGCGCCGTCGAGCATGTCCGCCTCGGTGGTCCAGCCCTGGCGGCTCGAGTCCCCGCGGTAGGCGCCGGTCACCAGCGGCACCAGCGCGGGAATGTCGGCGCGGGTGGCGATGCGGAAGCTCAGCGGGGCATGCTCGTGTTTCATGGCGCAATGTTAGTGCCGGCATCACGGCGATGCGATGTCGCCGGGCGGTAGCTGCCTTCCTTTTCGGCTATCGCCCCGCACCACGGCACTCAACGACATCGACACCGGCCGCTTCGTTCGCCGTCGCCTTGTTCTCCGGGGGCGGCGTGGACGATGCGCAGGCGACGAGAGTTAGCATGAAGCGGGGCCTAGACGCGCCTGAGCTTCTCCGGGTTCACCACGTTGCGCACGGCGGTGATCTTCTCGCCGTCGGTCTCGATGCTGAGCACCAGGTTCGCGATGCCGTTGGAGCGACCGACCACCGCCGGCCATCCGTTGACGTCGAGGATCTCGAAGCTCTGATCGGGCCCGTGCGGGAACTTCCGCACGACACCGGCGAAGAAGAGCGCTATCGCGTGAGCCCCGTGCACAGGACGACGCGCGGCCGCCCGGACCTTGCCGCCACTGTCGGCCCAAAGCGTCGCGTCCTCGGAGAGCGTCTTTTCGAGGACATCGAGATCCCCCTTCATCAACGCTTCGGCGAACGTCCGCAGCAGCCGCTCGTGATCGGCCCGCGATGGGGAGAAGCGCGGGCGGCCCTCACGAATGCGCGCCTGCGCGCGGTGGAAGAACTGGCGACAGGTCGCCTCTTGCTCGCCGAGCATCGCGGCGACCTCCCCATGGCTGTACTCGAACACCTCGTGGAGAAGAAACGCTGCCCGCTCGACCGGCGTGAGGCGCTCGAGCAGGACGAGAAAGGCCATCGAGATCGAATCCGGATCGATGCGCACCTCGGTCTTCACGGGCTCCGGTAGCCACGGCCCCACGTACTGCTCGCGCGTCATCCGCGCCGACTTGAGCCTGTCGAGGCAGAGGCGAGTGACGACGGTGGAGAGCCATGCCTTCTCCGATTCGATCTCTGCCGGATCGGCCGCTTCCCAACGAAGCCAGGCGTCCTGGAGGACGTCTTCCGCTTCGGCCGCCGAACCCAGCATCCGGTAGCCGATCGCGAAGAGGAGCGGGCGGTAGGATTGGAACGAGTCGGTCCGATTCATCGCGTGCACGTTCGCCTCCGATTCTACGCGCTCAGCTGCTTCGGCGTTCGCGTGGGGAGCGCGCGAGAGGAGTCCACCGGCCGCGCCGAGCCCAGACCGGAGAACCATCGCTCCGCCTGAAACAGCGTGATCACCGAGCCGGTGATGGCCTCCTTCACCCACGCCCCGAGGCGTCCCGTGACGGGCAGGTTCCGTAGGGTCCCGTCGTTCCGGCGCGTGTCGAGGACGCCGTCCGCGCGGCCGAGACTGATGGGCAGCCCGCTCGAGATGAAGGCGAACGGGCGCTCCTCGCGACCGAGCGCGGCGGCGGCGACGTTGTCGCCAACGCGGAGCCCCATCGGACAGGCGGCCTTGCAGGACATGTACAGCGGGGCGCCAGGCGGGTCCGATTGCATAGCCATGTCCCCCGCCGCATAAATGCGAGGATGCGAGACGGAGCGGAGGCACGCGTCGACGAAGACCTGCCCGCGCTCGTTGACGGAGAGGCCAGCGTCACGCGCCAAGGGCGGGACGACGAACCCTCCTGTCCACACGCACACGTCGAAGCCGACCCGACTGCCGTTCCCCATCTCGAGCACGCGGTCGTGCACGCTGCGTACGGGGATGTTCTCGAGGACGTCGATCCCTCGCCGGGCAAGGGCAGCGCGCACGTACCTTGCCCCCTTTGGTGACATCCCGGTGCCGACACCGCTCGCAGTCACGAGCGACGCGCGGATCGTCGGGAAGCGCTCGACGAGCTCCGTCACGACCTCCACTCCGCACAAGCCGCCGCCGCACACGACGACGTGCGGACGCTCTCCGCCCGCGGTGACTGCGAGCTGGGAGATCGCTTTCGCGAGAGCCGTGGCGCCGCGCGTGTGCACCTCGTTGGCGTCGAGTGTGAACGCGTGCTCGCGAACGCCCGGCGTGCGCTCGACCTCCGTCCGGCTTCCGAGAGCGAGGACCAGGCGATCGTACGGGAGGGCGCCCCCCTCCAGCGCGACGATGCGGCGCTCCGGATCGATTCGTTGAACGCGCGCATGCTCGAAGCGAACGCCGGTTCCGGCGAGGAGAGACGCGATCGACCAGCGTCGAAGCGACTCCCCCATCGCGTGCTGATGGAGGCGAATGCGCTCGACGAAATGGTCGTCCGCGTTGACCAGCACCATCTCCGCGCGGCCCCGCGCCCGCCGCGACGCACGAAGCGCCGCGAGCATCCCTGCGTAGCCAGCGCCCAGAATCACGATTCGCTCACTCATGCCACACCTCCATCGCTCGTCGCCCCAAAGACGAGTGAGGGGGGCCCGAACGTGACAGCCTTCGACCGGACACCTCGAAAAGTCCGGAGGCGTCGGTCGAGCTTGGTCAGAGCGTCACGCGCGCGCGTCCGCGAGGGCCTTCGTCCAGCCTTCCTGGGTGATGAGCGGATCCTTGGCGGGCAGGCCGAGACTCTGCTGGTAGGCGAGCGCCTGCTCGCGCGTCATCTCGCCGATGAGCGCAATCGCGCTCCATCCCGCGTCGATCATGCGACACACCACACAGGCGCTCTGGACATAGAGCTTCCCGTCGCTCACGCAGGCGCTCACGATGTTCGTGCCCGACGTCTCTTTCCCGCCCTTGCCCACGGGGATGAGCTTGCACGGCGCGCTTCGCGCGAGCGAAACGGTGGTTGGGTCGGTGACGACCGAGACCCGAGCCTTCGTCCCGCACGGGCTCACCGCAGGCGCGGGCGACGGGCGCTGGGACGGAGCGGCCTCGGCCGTGGGACATGGGGCGCCGATCACGAGGGGCGTCGCATCGGGGCGCCGCCCCCACTTCGATGGCCCCGCATCGATGCTCGTCGCCGGAGCAGGCGCATCGCCGATCGCCAGCTCGCCCGTCACGTGGGCGCTCGGTGCGGGCGGTCCTTTCTCGACCGCCGCGGCCTTCGGTGGCTCGTCGACGACGGCCGTCCGACAAGCAAGCGTGGACAAGGTCGAAAGCGTGAAGACAAGGGCAAGCCGCGTGAGCCCGTTGGACGGTGCGATGCGCATGGAGAGAGCGTAAGGTCCTCGTGTTGTTCTTGCCAACGCTCTCCGCATGTCGGCTCGTCGTGGTGATGGTCGGGTTCACCGGCGCGCTCATGACGCTCGCGGCGTGCTCCGGGCGCCCGGTCGTCGTCGGGCGAGCGACGTCGGCCGACCCGCCACCACAGAGTGCCGACGTGGTCGCGCGAAACGTCGCGTGCGAAGGGTGCCACCTGGAGATCGCCGAGGAATGGCGTGCCTCGCTCCACCATCAGGCCCACGCCGATCCCGTGTATCAACGCGCGTTCGCGCTCGAGCCGATGGCTTTCTGCACGGCCTGCCACGCGCCCGAGGCGAACGCCGAGGATCCAGGACCGAGCCCCAGGCACGCGCTCGGCGTGGCGTGCGTCACGTGTCACACGATGGCGTCTTCGCATGGCGCCGTCGGTGACGCCCACGCGGGCAAAGCGGCCGAGACGACACGAACGGCCGAGTGTGCTTCCTGCCACGAATTCACGTTCCCGCAGAGCTCCGAGAAGCTTCAGCTCACCGCCACCGAGCACCGAGCATCGCGCGCGGCCGACGTCACCTGCAGCGCGTGCCACATGCCCCGCGTCTCGAAGAGTGGGCGCGCGCACGCGAGCCATCGCTTCGATGCTTCACGTGATGCGACCTTCGTGCGAAGCGCAGCGCGCGTGACCGCGACCCACATCGAACGCCGCGTGACGTTCACGTTCACGCCGGAGCGCGTGGGACACGCCTTCCCGACGGGCGATCTCTTCCGGCGTCTGCGCCTCGTCGTCGAGCTCGAGGGACGCACCGTCGAGGCCTTCCTCGGGCGGAAGACGAAGCGCGCCGAGAGCCCCGCGTCGGTCAACGCGTCCGACGATCGACCGTTCGCGCGAGGAGAACCTGCCATCGTCGACGTCGACATCGGCGAAGATTCGCGCCCGCGCGCGTGGCGGGTGCTCTACGAGCGCGTGGAGCACCCGACAACGCTCGACGAGCGCGAGGCGCAAATCGAGGGCGTGATCGAGGTCGCCTCGGGTCACTTCTGAATCTGGGCTTGGACGCTTCGCCTTCGGCGAAGGGTCGCAAGAGCGCCAAGAGTGAGCACGAACGGCGTCATCGACGTGGACGTGCCGTTGGTCACTTCGCAACCTGCCGCTGCCGAGCTCGATACGGGTGCCCCGTCCGTGCTGTCCCTCTCAGACGCGGCCGCGGTGATCGCGGCGCTACCACGATCCGCATTCGGCTCGCCGCTGGTGACGTTCGCTGGTGACGTCCCCTCGAAGCCCGGACCTTTGACCGTGATGCTCGTCTCGCCCGACGTCGGCCCCGATGCAGGCGTTGGGCCCGTTGCCACGAGTTCCCCACACCCGCCGACGTAAAGAAGGTAGTGAACTGCCGAGTCGAAGGGACGATAGCCAAATCGCGTGGGGTCGAGCATTTGTGGAATGCTCCAGTCCGAGCTCACGACCACGACGAAGTCTGCGAGCGGGGGCACCATGAACGAGTACGGGAGTGGGGTGGAATACGTACCGCCGCCATGGCCGTCATCACCGAGATAGTTTTTCTGGACGTCGGTTGGCTCGAACGAGCCGAGGTACGCGGTGCTGTGATGCGGCGGAACGCGACCGTGAGGACCTACGTCATTCTGGGAGAATACGACGACCCCAACGCACGCCGCTGACGTCGACCGGTTCTTGAACGTATGCGCTCGGTAAGGGAACGGTGTCGAGACGTCCACCACCGGAGGAGCAGTCTTCGGCGATGAGCAGGTCGACGCGGTACCGTGTTGTAGATTCAGTTCCAGACGGCCGACCTGGGTAGCGTCGTTGACCGTCAACAGGTCGTCCACGTCCGGAGTACGTGGGTCCCACGTCAACTCGTTGAACGGGTCGAAAGAACCGTGACAGCTCCGGGGTGTCGCCGCGCGGGCCGCCCCTGACCACATGAGAAGACAACCCCCAATCGACGCGAGCTTCATCGATGCATGCGGCATCTTCTTCACTGCCCTCGAGAAGATGCAAGGCATCAGCCTGACGCGACAGTCGAGCTCGGGAGCACTCCCGACTGGGATGGAACGTCGCTGTGATCGGACGTCCGCGGTGCTTGGCTAGCCTCCCGCGTGCTCGCTCCTCAGGGCGTAGGCGAACAAGATCTCCAAAGTGCGTCACTGTTTCGACGAGAGCAGTGGCTTTGCCCTGCGGAGCTCGTCACTATTTCGACGAGAGCAGGATACCTGCCCTCCACGGCTCATCGCTGTTTGGACGGGAGCAGGTCACCTGCCTCCGTCCGCGCAGCGCTGTTTGGACGGGAGCAGGTCACCTGCCTCCGTCGACGCAGTGATGTCATGACGGGAGCAGGTGGGCTGCTTCCGTCATCACATCCGTGTATGGACGGATGCCTCCACTTGCCATTCTTGCCGGATCACTGACGGGACGAAGGCAGCGACTCGACAGTTATCGCGCATTGCTGTCGTGACGGAGGCAGGTGACCTGCATCAAAGCCGCACCGACGGGCAAGACGGAGCCACTGCCAAGCCAGTCACTGTCTCGACGGCCTCGCCCGAGAGCAGCTGCTTGGCTACTCTTCGCGGATGGTTCGTCGATATCGCCGTCCCGACTTTCGACGCCGGCGCCGCCGCGGCCCACCGCCTCAAGAGGGTTGGCTCATCTCCGAGCTGGCAACGCTGGTCGGCGTCACGCCGCGGACGATTCGCTACTACCTGCAGAAGGGACTTCTTCCGAGCCCGACGTTCTACGGCACGGCGACGCGCTACCAGCGCCCCGCACTGCTTCGAGCGCTCTCGATTCGGCACATGCAGCGCGACGAGCACCTCTCGCTCGATGCCATCAAGACACGCCTCGCACACATGGCCGCGGAGGAGATCGAGAGCTACGCACTCGCAAAACTCACGAGCGGCCCCGCCGCGACGGCACTTGGTGTCGAACGACCGGCGATGGCTAGAACGGTCGCAACGACGTTCGCCGAACCGGAGACGCCACCAAGCTATGCGAGCGTGAAGTGGGACGTCGTCCAGCTCCTGCCGGGCCTCTCCCTCCTCGTCAAAAGCGACGGCAGCCCACTCGTAAAGAAGCTCGCCCAGCAGATCTACGATCACTGCGTGGGCGCGGCCCAGCCCGCACGCACCTGAAAGTGCTCTGATAACGAGCGTCGTTGGACGGCAGATGAGAGGGAATCTCACAGGAAGGGCGCAAGGGCGGAAGATTCGAGAGGATAAAGAGTAGAGCATCGGCGCCCTGCGGACTCATCGCGTGCATCGTTGCCTTGCCCCCGGCCCTCCCGAGTCGACGTTGCGCGTGGCGGCTCGACTCTCGATTCGCACGAGACCGCTTTTGACGGCGCCAAGGCGGCGAGCGCAAGTCAGCGACGTTCTCATGAACGACTCATGTGAGGATGCCGAGGGCTTCACGAACGAGTGTCTCCATCGGGCGTCGCCACGGCTCATCGCACTCCTTGCGGTCGATCACGAAGAGGGCGCGGTCGGCTTCGGCGCCACGGAAGCCCAGCGTCAGCAGCGCGGCGCGCACGTGCTTCCGCGCGTCGTCGTCTCGCGTCTGCTCAGGCGCGACGTGGCTCGCCTCGAGAGCGAGGCCCCCGATGGGTGACGGCGACGCCGTGGTGGTGGTTGCTTCGAACTTTCGCCGGGAGAAGTCCGCCGGTCCGGCGGACGGTGCGCTGCGATCTGCCCTTCGCGAAGAGCGCTCTCGGGACGTCCGGATCCGGGCTTCGAAGTGTGCGCGACCGAACACGCGCTCGGCAGCGTCACGGTTGTGCGCTCGGCATAGGACGCGGAGGTTCTCGGCCTCCCCGCTGCCGCCGAGCGCCCGTGGCGTCACGTGGTCGAGTTCGAGAAACGAGCGCGCCGGACACCGTTTGCCGTCTTCGCCGACGAACGAACATTGCATACCGTCACGCTCGAAGGCTTCCCGCCGGGCCGCACGCGTCACATATCCGTGCTTAGCCGACGGCTTGCGAAGGCGCGCTCGCGAGGTCGTCCCCAGTTTCTGTTTCGAGAGTTTCTCGATGAGCAGGTCGACGGCTCGCTCGACGATGACCCCGAGATCCCCGCTCGGATTCTGGTGACTCATGAGAGCGCGCGCGAGCTCCAGCTTGTCGCGAAGAACCTCGTCAGCCGTGAGTTGTACTTTGTAGCGCCGCTCCGCGATGGCCGTTAGCTGCGGTGGCGGCACGCGGCTTGGCGTGTGGGAAGCCGTCGTGAACACTTCTCGAGACGAGGCGGCCGAGGAAGACGGCCGGCGCTCCGGCAGTTTCCGAATCGACGCTCGGACGTCGGGCTTCGGCGCCATTCGCGCCACGAGCTCCTCGACCTCTCGTTTCGTCTTACCGCTCGCGGAGGCGATGAGCTCGTCGACATTCGCTTCCGTCAAAAGGTCACGCAGAAGCACGAGACTCGAGAGATGGATTCGTCCCGAGGCAATGGCATGTAGCAGCACTGGGAAACGTCGAACGAGACGCGCCGCCGTGAGCCGCCGAAAGGCTTCTCCCTCGCTGAAGCCGAGCCTGCGTGTGCAAAGGTCGAACATCGACGAACATCCGAGCTCGAGATGGATCCGGCGCTCTTCGATCTCGACGAGATAGACGATCACCCTCGCGAGGGTCTGCCGCTCCGCGCCGACGAACGACTTCAGATCGAGGAGAATCTCTTCATTCGACAGGTTTGCGAGCAGTCTCGGCGCCACATCCGTACGGACGCAGCCTCTCGCCTCGTCGACCGTCGGCTCTCCTCCACCGCGAACCTCTCCGCACAGCCATTCGCCCACGGTCTGACGCCACGCCTGCCCGGAGAGCGGCTGGCCCTCGACCTGATCCCGTTCGCTCATAGGCCCCTCCCTCGTCCCCTCGCCCCGGCGAGCTCGGAGCCTGAAAACCTAATCACAGAACATACATTCGCAAGCGGCAAATGCCCTGCTTCCAGAAAACTGAATTCACAATACCGCACGATGCAGTGATCGGTTCATCGCTCTTGAGTTCGAGCGCTTCATCGTGCCTCCGCGCCGCTCGGTACGACGCTTCGCCCCCGCCGTGTAGACCAAGATGAGCAGCGACGACCGATAGCGCCGAACCGCGGTCATCAAGATCAGTACAACGTGGCCAATCGCTCGGATGACCCGCCGGTCGCCGGGAAGCGTTCGAGCGTGACGGCATGCAATGTTCGTTCGTCGGCGAGAACGGCGAACGGTGTCCAGCGCGCTCGTTTCTCGAAATCGACCACGTGACGCCCCGGGCGCTGGGCGGCAGCGGCGAGGCCGATAACCTCCGCGTCCTTTGCCGAGCGCACAACCGTGACGCTGCCGAGCGTGTGTTCGGTCGCGCCCATGTCGAAGCGCGGATCCGCAGTCTTCGTAAGGGTCCCTCGCTCCGAGGCGATGGGAGCACGCCGTTCTCTGGACCGGCCGACTTCTCCCAGCGAACGTCCGAAGCAACGAGGGTAGGCACCCTCCTCGCGATCGACCGAAAGAAATGCGAATGGCAACGACGACAGCAAGCCCAGGGGCCCAGCGCCGAAGGCCTCCGCGAAGGGACCGGCATTGCCCTTCGTTAGAGCGGACGACGCGCTTGCACCTCGCTGGCCAGGCCGACGATCGCGTCGCGCACGAAGCGGCATGCGGGGTCGACGTCGAGGGCGGTCGGCCAGAGGAGGTCGACCGAGCTATCGCGACGAGCGAATGGGAACTTCGCGATTCGGAGGTGTGGTCGGACCGTGAGGATCTGTGAGGCCACGGTGTTCGGAATGGTCGCGACGAGGCGACTTCCGTCGACGATGGCGCCGATGCTGGCGAAGCTCGCCACCGAGCAGCGCACACGACGTTCGCGGCCGAACGTATCCTCGACGATGCCGCGAAGGTCGCCGTTGTACGAGACGATGATGTGGTCTTGCGCGAGGTAGGTTCGCTCGGTCGGCCGCGTGCCCAGGCGGACGAAGCGTGGGTCGAAGACGCAGACGAAATGCGTACGCAGGAGCGGACGACGCACGATTGACGCGGGAAGCTCGCCGGCTTTGGTGACGGCGATGTCGATGCGGCGGGTGGAGAGGGCTTCGCCCACCGTACGAAACTGGACCGTGCTCGACACGACGCGCATGCGCGGTGCTTCGGTCTCGAGAAAGCGGAGCAGCCGAGGGAGGAGCCACTCGTCGACGATGTCAGCGACTCCAATCCGGATCGTACGTTCCGACGTCTTGGCGTCGAAACGCGCGGGCTGGAGCGCGGTCTGCAGGAGAGCATCGAGGAGCGGGCGAGCTTCGGCGACCAGGCGTGCGCCACGCTCCGTGAGCGCGACACCACGACCATGACGGACCACAATCGCTTCGCCGATGGCCGACTTCAGGCGACCGAGCGCTGCGCTGGTCGCTGATTGCGTGAGGTAAAGACGCTTGGCGGCCTCGGTGACCGAGCCGGTGTCGGCCACCGCAATGAGCACGGGGACCAAATTGAGGTCGAGGTTCCTCGTATGAACCAGGTTCATGAGTCCTATCTATACTATTCACTGGTTCGATTCTCGCCGTGCCGTACGTTCAGGCCATGTCCAGCACACGAACGATGCCGCTCGGCGGCGAGTTCACGTTTCCCGGCACCTCCATCAAGGTCAACCGCCTCGGCTACGGCGCAATGCAGCTCGCCGGCCCGGGGGTCTTCGGTCCACCGCGCGACGTCGATGCGGCGATCGCCGTCCTGCGCGAGGCGGTCACCTCAGGCGTCAATCATATCGACACGAGCGACATCTACGGTCCACACGTCACCAACCAGATCATCAAGAAAGCCCTGCATCCCTACCCCGACGGTCTCGTCGTGATCACGAAGGTCGGCTTTCGTCGCGGCGACGACAAGTCCTGGCATCCTGCCTACTCGGCGAGCGATCTGACCTCCTCGGTCCACGACAACCTGAAGAATCTCGGTCTCGACGCCCTCGAGATCGTGAACCTTCGGTGCGGCACCTCGCAGGGCCCAAACGAGGATTCGATCGCGGAGCGGCTCGCCGCCTTGCTCGATCTCAAACGCCAGGGTCTTGTCCGCCACGTCGGTCTCAGCAACGTCACCTTCTCGCAATACGAAGAAGCACGGGCCATGACGGAGATCGTGTGCGTACAAAACCTGTACAACGTGGCCAATCGCACGGATGACCCGCTGCTCGCCGAGCTGGCAAAGGACGGCGTGGCCTATGTGCCATTCTTTCCACTGGGTGGCTTCTCACCGGTGCAGTCATCGGTGCTGAACGAGGTCGCCGTCGAGTTGAACGCGACGCCGATGCAGGTCGCGCTCGCGTGGCTCCTCGAGCGCTCGCCGAACATCCTCCCCATTCCTGGCACGTCGTCGGTCGAGCACCTCCGAGAGAACCTCGCGGCCGCGAAGCTGCAGCTCTCGGCAACGATGATCGCGAAGCTCGACGGAATCTCGGGGCAATCCGAACGCTGACGATCTCGCGTGGCGTTCACCGCGTTCGCGAGCGCTTCGAGAGCTTGCCTGTCGCGAGAACGAAGTTGTCCCCGTCTTGCACGTCTGCGGCGCCGACGAGAGCTCGGCAGTGTTTCCGTTGACCGAGAGTGTCCAGAAGCAGCCGTCGGCGGTGACGGCCTGGATACGATGCTCGGCGACCTTCGTGATGATCACCGAGCCAGCGTGTAGCTCGATCCGATGACACGGTTGAAGCAGGTCTGCGACGCCGGGCTCAGCTCTGCGCGACCATTTTGCAGCGCGAACGTCCACGTACAACCTTGGTCCGTCGTTGCGGAAAGACGGCCGTCCGTTTGGGTGAGATCCATCCAGCCGATCTGAGGGAGCGCGAGCGAAAATCCGTCGGGGCACTCGAGGTGACCGACGTTCGTGTCGTCCTCCACGTTCGGCTGCACGTAGTTCCACTTGCCGCGCCAGGTTTGCACCATCGCGCTCGCTGGGCTGACGCTGCTCCGGTTCGTCCCCTCGTGGCATGCGTTCGTCAGTGAACACGCGACGAGCGCGAAGCCCGTCACCACCTTTCCTCGCGTCGACGTCATCGGCGAATCGTCACTGCAACGAAGGCGGAGCGTGATAGCTGCCGACGGAAGCGCTGACGCCCCAGCGCGCGATCGTCGCCTGCATGTCGAAGCCAGTGCTTCGGTAGTGTTCCCGAACCTTCTCGCCGGCGTTCTTCATCGCCTCCGGGCTCTGCCAGACGGCGACCGTCACGATGTTGAAGGTCGTCGGTCCGCTGGTCTTCTCGAAGACAGCGTGCCCCTGGAAGCCCGGCTGCTTCTGCAAAAGCGCGATGTTTTCGTGCAGCTTCACTTCGAACTCGGCTCGAGACTCTGCCGGCACCGAGAAAGAGTCGATGCGAACCTCCGTATTCGGGTTCGATTGCCAATCAATCGTGAGCGCCTGGGAGTGAGTCTTCGTCGAGCGGGGCACGCTGGACTCCTGCGCAACGAGCGGCTCGCTCGCCCGTCCGGCACCTGCGCATGCGCATGCGGCGGACGAACAGACAATGGCGGCGATGGATACGAAAGACCGGCAATTCATTGGGATTCGACTCCCGAGAAGTCACCCGTCGTGTACGCCTCCTCGTAGAGAGAGGGGCTCGACGACTCCACGAACGCCCTCAGCGTCTGCAAATGCTCTTTGAAGGCGGGGCGCTGCTGGATCTCCTCTTGCGCGCTCTTCGACCGAAAGACGCTGACGAGGACAGCCGATTCCCCGTCGAGACTTCGATACATGCGACCTCCGATGAGGCCGTAGTCCGGCAGAGACGCGGCGAATCTCCGTTGTGCGTCGATGAACTCATCCATCTTTCCAGGTTTGATCCGGAGGCAATTGATGACGGTCAGTGGCTTCATCGAAATATCATCGATGGGGAATACATCCGTGATTCCTCACCACGAGAAACGTAGTCCGGGCGACCAAACCCAACCAGTGATGATCCGTGAGGTCTATGCTCACGGATCGTGAGCTTGACCCAAATCGATCTCAATCTGCTCGTGGTGCGAGTCCGTGCTCGAGGGGCGGAGCGTCGTGCGAGCGGCGCGACGGCTCCACCTGACGCCCTCCGCGATTAGCAACTCGCTCGCGCGGCTTCGTCTCGCCCTAAACGATCCGCTGGTCATCAAGAGTGGCCGAGGCATCGTACCGACGCCGCGTGCCGCCGCACTTGCTCCGGCCCTCGGCCGTGCGCTCGAAGACCTCGAGCATGCGATTCACGGCGACACGTTCGACCCCGCGTCGACCACGGATCTATTCACGTCGTCACCGCATGACTCGCGGTGTGCAAGGGATGTCCGCTCTGCGCCACACCGAGACTCGACGGCGCTGGGTATCGGCGGTATCCATCGAGCATGTCGATCGATGCGCGATACAGCAACGAGGCCTTCGACAATGCCGCCGACGCCAACGAGCTCGCCGAGCAACTCGACCAAGAGCTTCTCGCTCGAATGCGAAGCGCCTCCGATCCGAAGGCCGGGTTGTCGGCGATCGTGTCGGACCTCGAGGCGATCGGACACCATCTCGCCGAAGTCAGCAGCAGTGGACATCGCATCGTCTTCCGCGCCGATCACGAGCATGGCTGCACACTCACACTCCTCTATGGCCCGCACGACAGGTCCGTTCGCGCCCGTTTCTCCTATCGGCGCCACATGGGAGCCTCGATTGACGACCTCTGCCCGTGGACAGGAGCGGACGGCGGCGTGCAAGCGACGGTCAAGGCGTTTCTCGACAGCGCCGACCTGAGCGTCACCGATCTCTTCGGCAAGAAGCCGAAGGTGCTCGTTCACCGTGGCGACGTCCACGTCGAGAAGGGATTCGCGACCTATGCTCAGGGCAATGGCGTCTTCGTCATCGACGGGTCGTTGAACGTTGCGGGGCCGCTCGTATTCACCGCGTCGGACCTGCATACCGTACTCATCGTGACCGGCAATCTGCACGCGACGCAGCTCGCGCAGATCTCCGACACGCAGCTCGGCGTCGGCGGAACCACGACCGTCGACGGACTCTTGTGGCTCGACGTGAGCGACGCAGGATTCTCCGTCTTCCGTGGCCCGGTGTCGTCGCGAGATCGCTTCGTAGGAGCTCGCAGCGCGGCCCAGTTCGAGCAGGGTGTCACCGGTCGCTTCCTCGAGGAGCCAGGGCTCGACACCGACGCCGTTCTCGCAGCCCTGGCGGAGGGGAAGTCACCCGTCTAGCCCCGAGGGTCGAGAACGAGGGCGTCTCGTCCGTGAAGCTCGGACACCGCCGCTTCGTTTGCGTGACGTGGACGCGGCGCGTTCGGCCGCCAGCTCGGAGAGTTTGTCGCGCAGGCTCCTGGCGGCGGCGCCGAGATCGGAGCGGGCGTAGAGCACGAGCTTCAACCCGGCGACGACGGGGAAGCCCTCGTCCTCGCCCAGCACGCGATGGCCGGGCTGGACGCTCCCCGCGGGAAGCAAGCTGACGCCAAGGCCGGCGCCGACGGCCGCGCAGAGGCTGGCGAGGCTCGTACTGGAGTAGCTGATTCGCCAGGCACGCCCGCAACTCTCGAGGGCGTGGATCATCTCCTCTCGATACAGCGCTCCCATGGGGAACGCGACGAGCGGCAGCGGCTCCTTCGCCTTGTCCGATCGCTTGGTGACCGGCTGCGCGGCGCTGTCGATCCAGGAGAGTGGCTCGGGCCAGCAGGCGTGGGCATCGGCGTCGGCGGCCCACTGCTTGACCAAGAGCAGATCGAGCTCGCCGTTTCGGTACAAGCGGAGCACGTGGTGGCTCAAACCACTCTCCACCTCCAGGCGCAGGCGTGGCCGCTCCGCGGCGAAGGTCGCGAGCAATGGGACGAGCGCATCAGCGCCCAGATCTTCCGGTACTCCAAGACGCACGACCCCATCGCTACCGGCGGGGCCCAGCGCAGCGGACGCCTCGTCGGCCAAGCGGAGGAGTCGCTGCGCGTAGCCAAGCAAGCGCTCGCCCTCTTCCGTGGGCAAGACCTGACGCTGGTCGCGGTTCAGAAGTTGGCACCCCAAGCTCTGCTCGAGGCGAATGATCTGCTGACTGACGGTCGACTGGGTGAGGTGGAGGCGCTCGCCAGCTCGGGTGAAGTTCCCCGTTTCGACGACGACGACGAAGCTTCGGAGCAGGGAGAGGTCCATCATTCCGGTGCGCTCGAGCGAAGGCGCGAACGGGTACCCCGCGCCGCCAGCCATTCGATTTGCCACTGGTAACCATTCTACCATTTCGTTTCACGATGAACTGATCGGGCCGTAGGTTCTTCGTCAGGAGGTCGAGCGATGGTCCTCTCGAACGTTTGGTGGGTCATGGTCATGACGCTTTTCACGATGGCCTGCGCGAGCTCCTCCGGAGCCGGGAACGGCAGCACTGCAGGGGACGCCGGCACGGCAGGCGACGGCGCAACGCCCGAGGCGCTCTTGCGAGCCGCGCAGAAGGGCGACGCGACCACGGTCTCCGAGCTGCTACGCCAGGGAGCGCCGATCGACGCGCAGGACGCTGGGGGTAACACGCCGCTGCTGCTGGCGACCTCCAGCAACCGGGTCGAAGCTGCGCGCGTCCTCATCGAGGCCGGAGCGAACGTCAACCTCCAGAACCGCATGCTCGACAGCGCCTACTTGCTGTCTGGAGCCCAAGGGAGTCTCGAAATCCTGCGCATGACCTTGAGTCACGGCGCAGATCTGAAGAGCACGAACCGCTTCGGCGGCACCGCGCTGATTCCTGCCTGCGAACGCGGCCACGTGGAGGTCGTGAAGACCTTGCTGCAAGCGGGTGTCGAGCCGAACCACGTCAATCGGCTGGGCTGGACCGGCTTGCTCGAGGCGATCCTGCTGAGCAACGGCGGGCCACCTCACCAGGCGATCGTGCGCCTTCTGATTGATGGCGGCGCCGACGTCAATCTGGCCGACGGAAATGGCATCACGCCGCTCCAGCACGCCCGCGAGCGCAAGCAAGATGCGATTGCCAAGATGCTCGTCGCCGCAGGGGCTCGCTGATGGAGGACCCCGCCGTGAGGTTGACGAACGCAACGCTGCCCGATGGTCGCCGCGCAGACATCCTGCTCCGCGACGGGCGTATCGAATCGATTTGCGATCACCAACCGAATACCGAAACGAGTGATTCTGCAAAAGAGGAAACGATTCCGCTCGACGGCGCCTTGCTGCTCCCTGCCCTGGTCGACGGTCATTGCCATCTCGACAAGACGTTCTTCGGAGTAACTTGGCAGCCCCACCGCCGGGCGGGCTCACTTCGCGAGCGCATCGCGGACGAGCGAGCCATGCGCAAGAGCATCGGCGTATCGGTCACCGATCGAGCGACCGCCCTCGCCCACCGCATGGTGTCCCTCGGCACGGGTCACATCCGCTCGCATGTCGACATCGATCCGGAAACGAAGCTCGATGGTCTGCACGAGCTGCTCGAGGTGCGTGAGGCTCTTCGTGGTCGGCTCGGTATTCAGCTGGTCGCATTTCCGCAAAGCGGAGTCGTCACCGCTCGGGGCGTCGCCGATCTGCTCGATGCCGCGCTCTCGGAAGGGGCCGATCTGATCGGCGGACTCGACCCGGCCGGATTCGACGGTGACGTCGACGGTCAGCTCGATGTCGTCTTCGGACTCGCCGACTGGCACAACGTTGGGATCGACATCCACCTTCACGACGGCGGCGAGTTCGGCGCTCGTCAACTGCAGGCCATCGCCGAGCGGACGAAGGCGTTGGGGCTCGGTGGCAAGGTGACCGTCAGCCATGCCTACGCGCTCGGACAAATCGACCACGACGAGCTCAATCGCACGGCAGCCGCTCTCGCGGGAGCCGGCGTCGCCATCATGACGAACGGCCCCAGCCGATCCATGCCGCCGCTACGGGTGCTACGCGAACACGGCGTCCGGGTCTTCGCCGGCTCCGACAACATCCAAGACGCCTGGTGGCCGTACGGAACCGGGGACATGCTCGAACGCGCGACCATCCTCGGACTCCAAGCCGAGCTGATGACCGACGACGATCTGAAGTACGCATCTTCCCTCGTCACCGACTCCGCGGCCGCCGCGCTCGGACTCACCGATTACGGCTTGAAGCCAGGCTGCCGCGCCGATCTGGTCGCGATCGCAGCAAGCAGTGTCCCCGAGGCAATCGCCGCTCATCCCCAGCGCCTGCTCGTGATTCACGGCGGGCGCGTCGTGAGCTCGGCAACGGGGCAGCCCGCGGATCAAGGCGAATCGTCGAATCGTAGCAAGCCGTCGTCCGCGACCGCGTAGTAGTCGCCTTTGCTGGCGACGAAGATATGGGCCTTCGATTGAAGGTTCGTCGGCTCGTCCAGCGTTCCGACGCAGAAGGCAATCTTGGGGAGATCGGCCTGGTCGAAGAAGAGGCTCGAGCCGCACTCGGCACAAAAGCCACGACGGACGGTCGGTGAAGAGACGTACCATTTCAGACATCGCTGCTCGGTGAGCACGAAGTCCGCGCGATCCACTGCTGCGTAGGCGCCCAGGTGGCCGTGCCATCGTCGACACATCGAGCAGTGGCAATAGGTGACACTGGTCGACGCGCCTCGTAGCTCGTAGCGCACGGCTCCGCACAGACAGCCGCCCGCGATCATGAACCGTTCCCCATCGGTATTGCCCTTCGCATGGTCACCCCAGACTTGTACCGCGGTGCCCGAGCGCATGCGTCGGAAGTTGCAAAAGGACTTCTCCCCGCGGGTGAAAGGAGCCGGCGCTGTCCCTGACCCGCCCGAACGCCGTGCTAGCTTCGGGGTGGAGACGCGTGGGATGATCGCTCGTCGTACGTTCGTCGTCGGTCTTGGGTCGTTGCTCTTTGGTGTTCCGCTCTCGGCTTCGGCCCAGAAGAAGGAGGGCCCGAAGGACAAGGACAAGACCAGAGACGAGTCGGATCAAGTCGAACGAGTCGTGAAGCAGCTCGTCGCGGCCGTCCGCGAGGGCCGCGACGATGACGCGCGGCGGTTGATCGACTTCCAGAGCCAAGCCGAGTTCATCTTTGGCGCGGACTGGCCGAAGGCGACCCCCGCCCAGCGAGACGAGTTCCTTCAACGGTACGGGCGCGTCTTCGGGGCGACCATGTTCCCGAAGGTGCGCGACCACTTCAAACAGGTCTCGTCCATCACCTACGAGCAGGCCGAGGTCGTGGGCACCGACGCGCACCTCAAGTCCACCGAGTTCATCAAGCAGCCCCCCAAGACGCAGGAGCTGAAGCTCGAATACGTCCTCAAGAAGAGAGGGCAGTGGCGGGTTTTCGACGTCATGTTGCTCGCGGGCTCGATCCTGACGCTCGTCCGTGACGACATCGTGCGTCCCGTCCTCCAGACACGCGGTTGGGACGGCGTGATGACCGAGCTCCGGGCCAAAGACGCCGCGCTGTCCGCCCCGAAGCCCTGACCCGACCGGCATGATTCGGGCGAATAGGCAACCGTAGGCAGGTCCGGACGTCCAGCGCCAACTCTCCGTTGGTGGTGAACCAGCAGATTTCCGAGAGACAGAGAAAAGAGAACGCCGGTTCACATACGAGTCGTGACCATCCCTGCGACGTTGCGCGGCCGATGACTCGAAGAACCGGTCGATCACATCAAAAGCGCCCGGGCGCGGACCTTGCTCTCCGGGCGCGGAATGTCGCTCCGATTGGCGTGTAGGGCAATTTGAAGCCGCATGGCGGTTCGTGCACGAAGAGAGCGGTGTGCGCGGTCGTCCCGTGTCCGTAATCACTTTGCGCCATAAGCAGAGTCGTTGCGCGCACGAAAGCGGCTTCAAGTCATCACTCGTCAACGACGACGCATTGATTCACAACGACTGTCATCACCATTGCTGCGCGAACATTACAAAAGCGCACATCACATGCGCAAATCCAAATGAGTTTCACGAATGAACATTAAACAACTAGCAACATTGTTTCTTCTTTGCGGAGCCAGCGGCTGTCAGGTAGCCGCCGCGGAGGACCCTCCGTCGACCACGACGGCAGCGTCGTTGTCGCTGGCGCCCGCGACGCCGATCGAGCTCACTCTTCCCCCGCCGACCGGCCCTTCTCCGGTAGGTGTAGTCTCGTTGCACCTCGTCGATCGGTCACGGCCGGACCCCTGGGTGCATACTCCGATACGAGAGCTGATGATCAGCCTCTGGTATCCAGCGAAGCACGCGCGTCATTACCCCATCGCGCCGCTGCTTACTCCGGGCGCCGCTGCGCAGTTCAAGAGCGATTACGGCCTGCCGCAGGATGCGGTCGTCCTACCGGCGTCGCACGGCCACGAGGGGGCGCCCGTCGATCGAGGCGACGACGATCGGCTGCCCGTCGTGCTGTACTCGCACGGCTTCAACGGCCTTCGCTCGTTCAACACATTGGTCGTCGAGGAGCTCGCCAGCCGTGGATATCTGGTGGTCACCATCGACCATACCCACGAGGCGGCGGAGGTCGAGTTCCCTGATGGCCGCGTCGAAGTGAACGCGACAGGGCCCGGGGACGATCACGTGTACGCGGCGTCGGTCGACGTGCGTGTGGCAGACGTCCAATTCGTGCTCGATCAGTTGGAGGTCATCGCCAGAGGCGGCAATCCGGACGTCGAACGGAGGGCGCTGCCGGCCGGTCTTCGTCACGCGTTCGACTTGCGCAAGATCGGCATGTTCGGTCACTCCCTCGGTGGCGCCACGACGAGCTCCGCGATGTTTGCCGATTCGCGGATCAAGGCCGGACTCAGCCTGGATGGAGGCGTCTTTGGCCCAGTCATCGATGCCGGCTTGGATCGACCGTTCATGCGCGTGAGCAGCCCTCGCGGTCATCGAAGTCTCCAGCCGCGCGTCGCTTCTTTCTGGTCTCACTTGAGCGGCTGGCGCCGCGATCTGTACATACCGTCGGCGGGCCACCTCACATTTGGAGACTTCCAGCTGTACTATTCTCCACTCCTGCCGCTGCTGAACCCGAGCGACGAGGACATCGAGTCCGACGTCGGCTCGATCGAGGCCGAGCGCGTGGTGGCCATCCAGCGCGCCTACCCGCGGGCGTTCTTCGATCTCCACTTGCGTCACCGCGGCCATCTGCTTGATGCGCCGTCGCCCGCGTACCCGGAGGTGCTCTTCGTCCCGTAGTCGACAAGCCGCAGTACGTCGAACACGTCGCGGACGACCTCGAGGACCGCGCAGCCGAAGCACGTCGGCTGACGCGGTCCTCTCCCCATTCCTCGTTCACGCCTAGTTCACGACGATGCCGCCGCAGACGTTCGCCGTACCGCCACCACCGCAGGTCTGGGGCGCGAGGCACGGCGGGCAGTGGGTGATCCCACCGCAACCGTCGGCGACGTCACCGCACTGCGCTCCGGCCTGCTCGCACGTCCGTGGGGTGCACGGAGGCGCCCCGCACTTGCCGTTCACGCAGGGCATTCCGGGCGGGCACGCGCAGGTGTTGAGGCCGCCGCAGCTATCGCCGACCGGACCGCACGCCGAGCCAGCGGCCGGAGTCGGACAGCTCGTCGCGTTGCACGTGCCGACACCGCACATGTTCGCCCCGCCTGCGCCGCAGACCTGGCCGGGCGCGCACGGAGGACAGTCGAGAGAGCTTCCACAGCCGTCGGCGATCTTCCCACACTGGTTGGGAGCGCAGACCTTCGGAGTGCAATTGGGCGCACCGCACTTGCTGGGCACGCCACCGCCACCGCACGTCATGCCTCCCGTGCAGTCCGGGCAGGTGATGACGTTGCCGCAACCGTCACCGGCCTGGCCGCACTCGATCCCCTGGGCCGCGCAGGTCTTCGGCGTGCAGGTTGGCGGGGGCGGCTGCGGGACGGTGTTGATGCAGGATGCGAGGTCGAACAGCATGAAGGCGAGAACCTTCTCCTGTGCGCTCATCGCGTTGCTGTTGCACTCGGACGGGAAGACCGCGTCCTGCGTCGCGCTGTTCGCCGTGACGTGGAAGTCGCTGTAGAGAACGCGCCCGCACTGCTGCGCCGGCGGCTTCGTGATGTCGGTGTTGAAGGTGTAGTGCTGGACGCTCGCGACGTTCGGCGTGACTCCGGCCGTCGTTCGAAGCCAGCCCTGACCGCCGGAGAAGACCGGATCGTCGACATCGTGGCGCGCCTCGGCGATGCTGATCTGGGGCGCGGGCACGTACGGCGGCATGGTCGCAGGCAGCGGGGCCAGCAGGCCGCCGACCGACGGTTGATTCAGCCACTGCGCGAAGGCGACGCCCTTCGGGAAGGAGGTATCGAGCGACGCGGTCGCGGTCGTCCACTGGGCGCCGTTCGCCGGGGTCCAGTCGGCGGTCGTTGCCCACGGGAACGGCGCGCCGGCTGCGCCCCAGGGCGGCGGGTTCGGAACCGTGGTCGAGAACTTGTTGTAGAGCCACACGTAGCTGAAGTGCGTCGCGTACACGCGGCCGCCCTTGTTGGCGTAGTTGAGGAGGTTCGTCCTCGCCGAGACGGGCTTGTTCGCCTCGCTTCCTCGGCAGGCGAATATCGTCATGTCGTATTTGTCGAGCTCGGCTTGCGTGTTGTAGAGGTCCGTGGCCGGAGGCGTGCCGATGCCGCTCCCGACGCAGGTTCCCCTGTTCTTCTTTGGTCCGCAGGCGTCGCCGATGCTGTTGCACGTCGAGCCGTCCGAACTGCAGCTGAGGCTGACCTTCGAGATGACGGCGCCGTTGTCCTGGTAGAGGCGGATGCGGCCGGTGCCGGACGGATTGGTGAACTCGCTATCGTCGATCCCGATCTTGCGGAAGACGCACTCGAGCGCGTCGACGTTGCCGGTCACGATCGCGGTGAGCGGGATGTCGCCCTCGGACTGATTCCTTGGCAGGCTCGATTGGCCTGCAGCGACCAGGGTGTTCCCGCACGCCGTCGTCTGAACGGTGAACTGCTTGCGCCAGCGGCCTAGCTGGATGACGACGGGGATGTCGTTCACCTTGCCCGGATCGGTGCTGCTGACCGGCACGTTCGCGAGGAAGAACTTGCCGTCCGGTCCGGTCGTCGCGGTGACGAGCGCATTGCCGGAGGCCCCGCCGCACTGCTCGCACGTGACGCCCGGGGTAAACGCGTTGACCGCTCCGTTCGGGACGTAGACGAGCGCGCCGTAGATCGGCAGCGTACCGTTCGGCGCGAAGACAGTTCCGCTGATGCTCGTCGTGCCGCCGCCGGGACACGTCGTCTGTTGCTGGCAAAGGCCGGTGCACGGCGGACCGCCGTTGTTCCCGCAGACGTTCGCGACGCCGCCACCACCGCAGATCTGACCGGTAGGGCAGGTCGTTCCGCAGCTCACGATGCCGCCGCAACCATCCGCGATTGGTCCGCAGTTGAGGCCCGCGGGACACGCCGTCAGAGGCACGCAGGCCTTGCCACACTGACTCGGAACGCCCGCGCCTCCGCAGGTCTCGCCCGCCGCTGCGTTGCAGGTTCCGCACTGAATGAGATTTCCGCAACCGTCCGCGACGGGACCGCAGTTCGCGCCGACGTCGGCGCACGTGATCGGCGTGCAGACAACACCGCCATCCGCGCCGCCGTCCGCGCCTCCGAGGTTCGTTCCGCACTTGCTCGCTCCGCCGCCACCGCAGAACTCGCCCGCGCCGCACGTTCCGCACGACGCGATGGTGCCGCCGCAACCGTCGCCGGCCGCACCGCAGTTCTGACCAAGGTCTGCGCACGTGAGCTTCGTGCACGCGGGGATACCGCACTGGCTCGGTGTCCCGCCGCCGCCGCACGTCTTTCCGTCGGTACACGTACCGCAGTCGACGATGCCTCCGCAGCCGTCGCCGATCGGACCGCAGTTGGCCTTCGCATCGTCGCACGTGAGCTTCTTGCACGCGGTGCCTGGCGCCGTGTCGGCGTCCACCGCGAACGCGCCCGGAGGCCCCCCCGTGCCCGCTTCTTCGATATCAGGCGTGTTCGCCGGAAAAACGCTTGGATCTCCCGATGAGCCACACGCGTAGATGACCGCGCTGATCGACGCGACAACGCCAAAGGAACGCACCGTCACATGCTTCGCTGGCATGACTGCCCCCCCTCCAAGCTCGGACACCGAGTCAGCTCGGTAGTCGCCCAGCGAGCCAGCCTAAGGCGGGCTCCCAGCCCAACAATGGGCTACTGGAAAATTGGAGGGAGGTCGTCGTACCCCGCCTACTCTGCCTTCGGTCGCTCCCCACGCCGAGTGCCGCATGAACATCGAGCTGACCACTCACTCGGCGACACGGTCTCGTCGTCGTGCGCGCGCAACGCGGCGAGCGACTTCAGGTCAAAGAGGGAGCTTGGGGATGCCAGGGAGCGCGGGGAGGCACCCGCCGCTGCCGCCCTTCGGCGACTCGGGCGCCTGCGCGAACGGTGCCGTGCACGACGAGAAGTCGAACATGTCGAGCAGCGCAGGGCTATTCGCATCACGTGCCGTGAGCGCAGGAAGATCGAATACGGTCTCGATGAACCGCGTGATGGCAGTGTGCTCCTGCACGACGTGCGAGACGAAGTGGGGCTTCGCCCAGGGCGAGATCACCGCGAACGGCACGCGTACCCCGAGCTCCACGTACAGAGCGTCCTCCGGGTGATCGGGGCGCGCCACGCACGCCGTGTTGGGCGGCGGCACGTGATCGGCGAACGCCCCACTTTCGTCGTAGGTCCACACCATGGCCAGCCCCGGCCAAAGCGGGCTCGACCGAGCATGCTCGTAGATGTTCCGCGTCCACCTCTCACCGACTTGCACGTCGGCGATCGGATGCTCGTCCTCGACGTAGGGGAAGCCGTCGACGAAGGACACGCTCGGCAACGTTCCGGCGTCGAGCGCGGAGAGAAAATCCGAAAACTTGAAGACGCCCCGGTGCGACGGAAGCCATGGCAGGGCCGCTTCGAGCGGCGCACCATCGGTGTAGACGCCCCAGCGAACGCCCGCCTGATCGAGACGATCGAAGATCGTGGGGGTTGCCGGATTGGGAAACGTGCCGTTCGTCTCCTTCACGCCATCGTTCGTGCCCAGATAGAGAAAGAGGCGGTTGGGACTGGTGCCACTCCGAACGGACGCGAAGTGACGGTCGTTGATGGCGAACGTGCTCGAGAGCCAATAGTAAAAAGGCAGATCGCTCTGTTCGTAGAACGACATCACGAAGTGACCGTCGCTCGCCGTCGACCCGGCAGCGTTCTTGACGAATCCATCCATCGCACCGTTGTTGACGCATGCGTGCATGGCGTCCCACTGGTGGTTGGGGTCGAATGGAATGCACGTGGTCGTTGCATGGAAGGGCGTGACCAACGCCCCGTTCGCGTCGGGGTTCGAGAACGAAGGGGGAACCGCCTCCACGCCGGGCTGCAAATCGTGAATCTGGCCGAGCATATGATCGAACGACCGATTCTCCTTCATCAGGATCACGATGTTCTTGATCGGGATCTGCTTGGCGATATCGGCGGGGATACCGAGCGTGTCGACGACCGTCGCTCCTGCCCCGAACGTGCACGCCGCGCGTGCGTTTGCTTGGGTGTCCGGCGGAAGAATCACTGGGCAGGTCGGTCCCTGCGCCGAGTTATCCGCGCTGGCGCAGCTCGCAAATATACCGACGGCGGGGACGATGAATGCAAGCGCCCGAGGTACCCGTGAAACGTGCATTGCACCCTAAACGTAGCCATCGGGCGCGAGCCGGGAGGCTCGGAGCGGATGCCGCGCGGCATCGGGGCGCCACGATCGCTGCACGTCGAAAGCTGCCTTGCTGAACGCGGTCGTGCTCGGCCGCGATTCGCCTGAGGTTGGTCATCGTCCGTTCTCGAGGGCCGCGGCGCGGCAACCGCCGGGCGGCCCTCCGTGGAGGAACCCAACGCCTCGACGGGGCCGCGGGCGGTGCGCCGCCGGTGGGACGACGTCATCGCTCGACGGGCAGCCGAATCGTCCGGAACGGACGACGGCACCGAGAAGTAAGGAGCGCGAAACGTCCGCGCCATCTCGGAGCGAGCTCCGCGCCCGAGGCGCCGGCGGTGGGCTGGGACGCAGGCGTGTTGTTTTACGGACCGCTCGTCGATGGGACGGCGCATTTTGCAACGGGTTGGCGTATTCTCGACCTGCCGCAGGTGCCGGGGGGCGTCCCATGAAGCAAGAGGGGGCTTTTCGATGTTGGTCAGAGGTGTGCGCATTTGGGATGCGCAGGGAGCGAAGCAAGGTCACGCACGTCTCGGCACCGAGACTGAGAGACCAGCGCTCGCTGGAGAGACCGAGTCCCCTTCCCGCGAGCAGCTCGCGCAAGCCCTGGCTGGCGGAGTAGTCAGCGTTCGACCACAGGCCGATAGCGAGGGCCTCGAACGCATCCTCGCGCAGCTCGTCGACGCCGAGGGCCGACCGACCGGTGCAGTGGAGATCACGCTCGACGTCACCGCGCGACAGCGGACCGAAGCCATGCTCCGCGAGCGACTGGTCTTCGAAGAGCTCATCATGAACTTGTCCACGCAGCTCGTCGGCCTCCCGGTCGACGCCGTGGACGAAGGCGTGCAGGACGCGCTCCGGGCCATCGGCGAGTTCGCTCACGTCGATCGCGCCTACGTGTTCCGGTTCTCGTCCGACGGCATGGCGATGGACAACACGCACGAGTGGTGCGCGCCTGGAATCCACCCCGTCATCGACATGATGCAGGCCGCTCCGCTCGAGGTCTTTCCCTGGTGGATGGCGAGGATCCGCAACCGCGAGCTGATTCACGTGCCGGACATCTTCGCACTGCCTCCCGAGGCCGATGCGGAGAGAGCGACGCTCATCGACCAAGGCGTCAAATCCGTCCTCGCGCTGCCGCTGATCTACCAGCGCACCGTCGTCGGCTTCGTCGGCTTCGATGCGGTGCGGGAGACCAAGACCTGGCACGACGCTGACTTCGGCCTCCTGCGCATCGCGAGCGAGCTGCTCGTCAGCGCCCTCGAGCGAAAGCGCGCCGAAGAGAGCCGACGTGCTCTCGAGGCCCAGCTCATCCAAGCGCGAAGCCTCGAGAACGTGGCGCGCCTCGCCGGCGGCGTCGCCCACGACTTCAACAATCTGCTCGCCATCATCCTCAATTACGCGTCGATTCTGAGGCGTGAGCTCACGAACGCCGATCAGGCCGACAAGATGAGCGAGCTCTACGAAGCCGCTCGGCGGGCAGCCGATCTGACGCGCCAGCTGCTCCTCATGGGCCGTCGCGACGTGGTCGAGCCGGTCCTCCTCGATCTCAACGCGGTCGTTCGCTCGCTGGAGATCCTCGTCGAGCAAGCCATCGGCGAAACGATCGAGCTACGCCTATCGCTCGACGGCGACATCGGCCTCGCGCGCATCGGCTTGCCTCAGATCGAGCAGGTCGTGTTGAACCTCGTGGTCAACGCGCGCGACGCGATGTGCGGTGGCGGCGTCCTGACCCTCGAGACCTCGGAGATCGAGGTCGATGCACGCCACGCCGCTCGCTTCATCGACGTCAAACCGGGCACGTACCTGCGCCTTCGCGTGATCGACACCGGCGTCGGCATGCCGCCCGAGGTGGCTTCGCGTGCCTTCGAGCCGTTCTTCACCACGAAGGAAACGGGAACCGGCCTAGGCCTCTCGACCGTCTACGGAGTGGTGGAGCAGGCCGGAGGTCATGTCCTCCTGTCGAGCGAGGTCGGCAAGGGAACCACGGTGGACATCTATCTGCCGGTCGTCCGCGACGGCGTCGCCGCAGACATCCGCCCCGCTCCGGCCGACGACGCGCCGAAGGGCCGCGGCGAGACCGTTCTGGTCGTCGAGGATTCGCCGAGCGTGAGGCGCCTCGTCTGCGCGATGCTCCAAGCGAACGGCTACTCGCCCATCGAGGCCTCCGCCGGCCGTGACGCGCTGGAGGTCATGGCTAAGCACGACGGCGTCATCGACGTCCTGCTCACCGACGTCATCCTCCCCCAGATGTCCGGCCGCGATCTCGCCATCCAGGCGCGCGCGGTACACGGCATCTCGCGCATCCTCTTCATGTCCGGCTACCACGACGACATCATCGTGCATCACGGCTTTCTCGAGCCGGGCACGCAGCTCCTCCAGAAGCCATTTCTCGAGCACGATCTGCTCCGCGCGATGCGCAAAGTCCTCGACGCGCCGGCACCTCCCGAATCTCGTCCGAGCAGGTAATCACCCTCGCTGGCATGCTCCTCGAACGCAATGACGCTCGAGGGGCACCCGCCAATCCAAGCGCTACACGTCAGTCGAGGAAGTTCTTCAGGTCCTTCACGAACTTTGCGGGCTGCTCGGCGTGCAGACCGTGACCGGTCTGCGGATACACCACGAGCGTGGACTGAGGGATCTGGGTATCGAGCGTCTGCTCGGCCGCTGCGTCGAAGAACACATCCTGATCTCCCCAAACGATTAGCGTCTTGGCGGTGATGTCATGGAGGTCGGACGTGTGATCTTCGACGAGCATTCCGTCGAGCGCTTGTTGCCACACGGTCGCCGGCAGCTTCAGGCTCTCCGAAACCGCCGTGTCCAAGTAGGACGTCGGAATGGGCCGATAGAACGTGCTCGCCTGGAACGCGTAGACGAAGTCGGGGTCGACCGGGTCGGTGAGTGCATCGACGTCCGGCTCGAAGCTCAGTGCTCCGGGATTGCCCACCAGCGTGGGACCCGAGCCGACGAGGACCAGCTTCTTGATCCGATTCGGCGCGTTGACCGCCACCTTGTGAGCGATGAGCGAACCCATCGAGTGTCCGACGAGCGACGCCTTGTGGATACCGAGCTTATCCATGAAGGCGATGACGTCACCGGCGAAGTCGGCCTGCGTGTAGCAGCACGCGGGCTTCGACGAGTCACCGTGGCCTCGCTGATCGAGGGCATAGACGTGATACCGACTCGGCAAGAGCGGCAGGTTCAAATCGAACGAGTGGTGGGAGTCCGAATAGCCGTGAAGGAAGATCACGGGTTCCCCGTCCCGATCACCCTGCTCGAGATACGAGAGTGTCACGCCCGTATTGAGCGTCACTTGATGGATATCGGGCGCGCAGCCCAAGGCCTGCGTCGTCGTTCCCAGCGAGTCGTCATCTCCCCCGCTGCGCAAGTCTCCGAGGCCGCCCGAACAAGCCGCCGTCGTCAACGCAAGTAGCAAGAGCGCCTTGAACATCTTCATCGAACCCCTCTCTTCTAGCTTCCGCCGATGGGCGAGATGTCGACACGCAGCGTCACGTGTCACTCCGCTTCGGAGTCATCAACAGCTCGCCACGATAATGCGCTCGAGAAAGGCGAGTTGATCATCCGGCGAGGTTCGGGCCGGCACGAATGGTCTACGGGCAATGAGAACGGTGCACCGCTTGCCGGTAGGTCTCGAACGCCGGCTTCGTCTCGTAGCTGGTGGTGACGAGCCCTAGCGTCGCGACGGGTTGATCCGAGGCGCTGTCGGCATCGCGGAGGCTGAAGAGCTCGTAGTGCGTGACGTTGTGGCTCACTTCGAGAGCCTCGATGACGCCGATCATCGTCGCGATGGACTCGGCTTGCGCTGCCACGCCTCGGGGCGCCCCGCTCGGACTGCCGCTTTCGGCAATGTGGATAGGCACGTCGTCGGGAATGTGCGCGCGCGGCAGCGAGCGCCGTCGAAGATGCTCGACGGCCTCTCGCGTCAACGACGCCAGATCGCCAGGCTGCCCGGCAGGCGCGACGGGAGAAAACGCATCGGGATAGAGCCCGAGTCCAACGTAGTCGACATGCCCCGCAAACACGTCGGCGGGCAGCGCCTCGAGATAGGCCCAGAACGGGTCATCACCGCCGAGCCACTCGGCAGGCTCCGCAACGGAGAATCCGACAGCAACGTGGTTCAGCCCCTTCTGGCGAAGCCTCCGCCGAGCATGGGGAAGTCCCTTCGTGAGTGCGTCGAGGACGCCCGGTGCGCTGCCGTCGATGAGGGGTATCGCGAAGTTCGGCTCGAGCGTTACCTGGAGGAAGCTCACGAGGTGGCCATAGCGATCGATGACGGCATCGAGATACGCAAGCCATCCGGGCAGGTCGGCGAGGGGCGGAATGTAGCTGACGACCAGGTCGAGTTCCCGACCGCCCTCCTGGTACCAAGCATCGGGGAACGTGAGCGAGGAAAGCTCCTCGAGCGCGCCGAGGGATGCGGCAACGCCGGGATCCGGCGCACGACCGAGGAAGTGAACGTACTCGCGTACGAGGAACGAGCCGCTTCCAGCCAGACGCTCGATGAGCGCGCCCGCCGCGTTCGGGTCGGTGGGCCCGCTCGAAACGGTACCGGCCCGCCCACCGGGATAGATCCCATAGCGGAGCGTCACTCCAAGACCTCCCCTTTTCGTGCGCCGGGCCAATCGATGTCGTCGGTGCCAATGCGCCGCTCGAGCGTATCGAGCCATCGAATCTCGGCGGTGAGCATCGTCCGCCAGTAGGCGACTTCGATCATGTGAATTTCGGCGATCCCGTCGACCATCTCGGGTAGCGCATCCTTCTCTCGGCGGAGTCGAGCGCTCCTCGTCCGAAGCGTCGATGCAGCGATCTCGCGTGACAGCAGCCCGATATACGCGAGCGAAGTCGTCAGCTGAGTGGACCCCGCCGGGCTCCTCAGGACCTGCTCTTCGATGCGTCTCCGCAGCTCGCTCGTGCCCTTCGCCGTCAGTCGGTAGGGCGTGCGAAGAGGGCGCTTGTCGACACGTTCTGCGCGTCGCGCAGCGATGAGTCCGGCCTCGGCAAGTGACCCCACGAGTGTGGTGACCGAGCTCCGCCGCGCCATTTCGGCTCCGTATCGCTGCTGCAAGCGGGTGGTCAGCTCGTAGGGATGCGCCGGCGCTTCGAGAAGCAAACCCAGCAGCGGCACGACCAGTGGATTCGCTAGAGCGTCGAGCGGCACCGCCCGTCATTTAGACGTATACGTCTATCCTGTCCAGGGGCGCGAGAATCCTCGCCGCCCCCCGAGCGCGATGACGCTCGAGGGGGCGAGCCGACCTAAGCGCTACACGTCAGTCGAGGAAGTTCTTCAGGTCCTTCACGAACTTTGCGGGCTGCTCGGCGTGCAAACCGTGACCGGTCTGCGGATACACCACGAGCTTGGAGTGGGGGATCTGGGTGTCGAGCGTCTGCTCGGCCGCGGCATCGAAGAAGACGTCCTGATCTCCCCAGACGATCAGAGTCTTGGCCTTGATGCGATGGAGGTCGGACGTGTGATCTTCGACGAGCATTCCGTTGAGCGCTTGTTGCCATACGGTCGCCGGCAGTTTCAGGCTCTCCGAAACCGCCGTGTCCAAGTACGACGACGGAATGGGCCGATAGAACGTGCTCGACTGGAACGCGTAAACGAAGTCGGGGTCGACCGGATCGGTCAGTGCCTCGACGTCCGGCGCGAAGCTCAGCGCTCCGGGATTGCCCACGAGCGTGGGCCCCGAGCCGACGAGGACCAGCTTCTTGATCCGATTCGGCGCGTTGACAGCCACCTTGTGAGCGATGAGCGAGCCCATCGAGTGCCCGACGAGCGACGCTTTGTGGATACCGAGCTTATCCATGAACGCGATCACGTCGCCGGCGAAGTCGGCCTGCGTGTAGCAGCACGCGGGCTTCGACGAATCACCGTGGCCTCGTTGATCGAGGGCATAGACGTGATAGCGACTCGGCAAGAGCGGCAGGTTCAAGTCGAACGAGTGATGGGAGTCCGAATAGCCGTGAAGGAAGATCACGGGCTCACCATCGCGATCGCCTTGTTCGAGATACGAGAGCGTCACGCCCGTATTGAGCGTCACGCGATGAATATCGGGCGCGCAGCCCAAGGCCTGCGTCGCCGTTCCCAGCGAGTCTTCGTCCGTCCCGTTACGCGAGTCTCCGAGCTCGCTCGTGCAAGCCACCGTCGTCAAAGCAAGCAGCAAGAGCGCCTTGAACATCTTCATCGAAACCCTCCTCCGGATCCCCCTCATCGTTCAGGTTCATCGGGAATGGCTCGTAAGCGCAAGGGCGTTCGAGAGTCGAAGCGCCTGCGGTTTTTACGTAGAGGACAAAGTCTCCAATCTTCCGCCGATAGGCGAGATGTCGGATTTCGACAAAAGCCCGACTCCGTGCCCTCAGGGAATCCCTCACGCGCGCAGCTGCTCGGGCGTGATGTTGCTACCTGCAACGATGGTTGCGACGTCGAGCCCTTCGAACAATGGTGCGTGCTCCAGGACGGCAGCAATGCCTGCCACCCCCGCAGGCTCGCCCAGCGCCCCCCGAATCGACTCCCATCACCGTGGCCTGCCGACCGCCGATGATGTCCATCGCGACCATCGCTGTCGCGTCTTCAT